>NZ_QODK01000003.1:0-600000 GCF_003324485.1 Cohaesibacter intestini
GGTCATGGCGAATGTGGCTGTGTGTGCGAGATGGAATGGATAGGTGTAAGCAACCAAATCCTACAACAAATCAACCATTTACACTACATTCGCCAGCCAAATTCCCGACCTTCATGCATAAGACGGGTTAGACCGGAAGATATGTTCTCAAGTTCACTGGCCGCCCGGTTATTGGCGTAGAAATACAGGCGGTGCTTCTTTGCATGTTCTTCACCCACATGAAAATAGTCAAACGAGAACTCTATAGTCTCTGACCCTATAAGTATCTCTTCAGTGCATTTGCCGCCGACTGACAAAGAATCGTGGAAATACTGATAAAGGTTAAACTTGACCCCTTCGATTGTTAGCACAAAGTGTTTTGGTATTTTGCGCTGGATGAACTCAATGAGAAAATGATTCAACACAGCGGAGACAATATCTTCAGCCGTGTGATTGTATTGGCGCTCCTTACCTTCGAGCAAGAAGTAGTCTTCGAAGTCCGCTTTAGGGGAACGCATAAGAACAGTTACGCCGGTATCATATCTATGCTCCCCAGCGCCATCAGCCTCAGAAACGGTTATTAGGTTGTCTTCATCTGAGAAAGGATCATACCTATAGCAGCCTTTCGTCATTACGCCGCTGGCTTGCTCTTGCCCCGTGGAATAGAACACGCGACTGAAGACCTTGAACGCCATGAAGCGCCCAAACCCTTTGCCACCACGTTCGTATTTATTGCCAGTGAGGGGAGTCAGAAATGCAGCCAAATTAGTCTTGTCAAAACCATTTCCGTTGTCCACCACGGAAACTTCACGCATCTGCGCGTCAAATGTAACCTCAAGCCGTCCGTGTTCTTCCAAGTCACTCTCGAAACGATCTTCGATTGAGTGCATAGCGTTCCAGATCGCTTCATACATAGGAAACAGAAAGCCACTTAACCCGTCAGGCAATTGCGCCCTTCGAACTTCGGAAGAAAGGTCAATTGCTCTATGCTTCATTTCAAAATGTCCAATTTGGGAGTTAATTCTCTGAGGAAACTATCTATCTTCATCTTCACTTCAACTTTGGGAAACCAAAAATAGTGAGGATTGGTCCATCATAAAATCCTCAAAAGTTTAATCTGGCTTGTCATAATCTCAAAAGTAGAGCTTACATAGCTGATTTCTTGACTTCAATTGGTATTCAACAAAAAATCCCCTATTAGTTGCAATTTGCGCGGTTGTATACAATATTTACACGCGGTGCCATGCTCTCTGTGCGATCGATTTGGCTAAATCTCACGTAAGCTGCTGTAGAAATTCCACTCTTTTCAGATGACTTAGCTTGCGGTCCTTCTGCCAAGGACCACTTCGACCAGATGCAATAAATGATCTATCCGAACGGTGCACAACCACATAATGCTCGATCAGGACATAGGTGCCTGCAACAGTACTTAGGCGTTTCGAACGGCAACTTCGCCTGAGCGGATCTAAGTGCTGTTGCTATGACGGATGTCAGTTTCCAGTCCATGAGTGCCAATTTAGATCTCTTGCCGTACCCAAGTCTTCTCCATCGCTTTCCGCTTTCTCTTCAAAGCTGAGCCTCGACCATAGTTGGCAGCGCTGGATTGATCTGAATGCCCCATGATTTCCCTTGCAAGGGTTTCGGGGCAGTCTGTGTCTCGCAGTAGGTCCTTAAATCGGTGGCGAAGGCTGTCGACCGCCTTTTTGTCGTCTTTGATGACCTTTCTCAGCCGCTTCATCAGCGTTTGAGAACAGGAGTCTTCCCCGCGTACTCGGTCATATCGTGGGAACAGTGGTTCATCTGGGTGATTACCCTTCAGTTTTTGGAGACCAACCGTAAGATCTTCAGGAATTGGGACATCTCGCTCACTTCCCGAAGTTTTTAAACCTCTATCCCCATAGGAACGGATCGCAATGAAATTGTTGGCGACATCGAGATCACGGCACCTTAGGCCGACGATCTCACCCAATCGTGCACCCGTGTCTCTCATGGTTTGCCATATCAAACCCAGATCGTCATCGGTATCCATGATAGGAGCCAGTAGCTTCATATCGTCATTGTCCAATGGAAGGCGTTGGTCTCGCCTATGTTGAGAGTTCGGCACTTCGAGTTTGTGAAACGGGTTGATCATCTCGAGGTCATATTCGCGAATGGCTTCATTCACAGCAGCACTGATATCGTTCAGGCGACGGCGGACAGATGATGGAGCAAGCCCCGCATTGAACATATGATCGCGAACTGCTCTTGCATCAATGCGACGCAGGCGAGTGAGCATCTTGTCGTTGACCATGGCCTTTCCCAACGCTTCACGCAAAACTGTTTTGTGACGTTCAATGGTTGTGACGGTTACCTTCTCCCTTCTGGGATTGGCTTTAATGCGTCTTGCTTGGTAGTCATCCAACGCGCTCTCAAGTGTGACTGGGATTTGCCCTTCTGAAAGACCTCTAATCAACTCTTCGGGGACCAACGGTTCCGCTGGCTCATTTGCTAAATCGTCAATGAGAGCGCCAAGCGCGTTAGTGGCACCCATCTCTTCCTTGTTCTTCACGTCTACACCCATTGCCACAGCGGCGACGGTTTGAGCGCGAAGTCCATATTCTTTCATCTTATTAAGGATGATCGCTTGGTGATTGCCTCCCTCGTTTGGCTTTTGGGAGAACAGGGTCGTAACCAGTCCCTCCAACTCAGCGGCCTTTTTGAGCATGGTGGTGTAGTCTTTGCCTAAGCTCTCCTTGATCTCCCTCTTTCCAACGTGTTTGCGCAACGGTTCTGGAACTGTTCGACGGTATCGGTATATACCTGTTTTCGTTACAGATACGTAGGGCGGAAGCTGGCGGAATTTGGGCATATGACTGAACTGCTTTGTACCAATTTTTGTACCAGTTTCTTTTGAGGAATCGCAGAAATCAAGTGATCTCAAAGGGTTGGTTGGCTAGTTCGAATCCGCCTCCGGGCACCATTTTCCCTTTATATTTGAAATTCTTGTAGAAATTCGGGCTGTTATTCGTCGTGATGTAGGGCTATGCGTACATCCATGAGAGCGAATAAGTCCGAGATGAGCATCAGGAAGAATCTGCGTCAACGAGTCGGTGGCGGCTGGGCCGTCGTCTTCTATGTGCCTCATCATTTGCGCAGGCTTCTCGATAAGCGCGAGATTGTCAGAGGTCTGGGCACAACGGTTCTCAGGGAAGCAAACAGGCGTAAGACAGCCAAGCTTGCTGAGATCTACCGCGAGGTGATGCTGAAGGTCGATCCTGTCCAGTTGGGCATTGAAGAGGCCAAGAAATACTATCCTTTCCCCGGATGGAGCCAGCAGGACCAGACAACAAGTGCGACCACAATTGCGGCAAGGCGCTGAACAAGCTACGGCGTGAGAACTTCCCCGATCAGGAAGAGTTCGATGTCCACTCGATCCGCCGACGCTTCTCGTCTGCCTGTGAGGATGCAGGGATCGATGAAATCGTCTGGGATACCCTCATGGGCCACTTTTCAGGCGTCTCGCCAAGAAGGTCTACAACCGCCGCCACGACCCAAGGAAGAGAACGCGTGAGGCTATGCGGTTGATGTGGCAGGAGTTGGGGGAGGGGTGAAATGGTGACCCCGGCGCGATGGATACCCCACCCCTAGATACCATCGTAAATTATTGAAATATATAGTATATTAGATTATTCGCAACAATCGATTCGTACCACGTTTTCGTACCACGTTTTGAACTGGCGAAAGCCCCTCTCCCAAACTGTATCTCGATAGCTTCTTCGGGCGGAAAGGAGATCATAACCGCATTGCAGTCAGCAACTGACGAACTCTACCGTACAGGCATTCAAAGCTCTGGCCTTTACAAACCCCAGGATAGCACTGATTTATCTTATAAACCCTAGGTTAAGTCATACATCCATCGCCTGGGGCACTGTTTCCATGGCTTCGCCGTGTGAACCGCCTTCCTCCTTGACCGCTTCTTGCAGGGGTGCGTGGGAACCTTTGTGCACCAGCTCAACGAAAGATCGGAGCCCATCAAGTTTGGGATCGTCAAACGGCACCGTGGTAAGCAGCTTGTTTACAAACTTTGGGCCGTGCGAACCAAGGCTGCGACAGAAGTTCTCAACTTCTCCCACAGGAACCAAGTAGATCCCAATGTTTTCAAGCCTCTGTTTTAAAGTGTCGTAATCGCTCTGCGCGTTGCCAGCGGGAATTCCATCCACCCCGAAGCTCTTGACCTGGTTCCAGGCTGAGGTTTGCTTCATTGCTTCGATAATATCGCTTCTCGGCGGTTTACCGTCTGTCCAACCCTCAATTTTCGAGATCATTTCCTTTTTGATCTGATCAATCGACTTGTTTCCCCTCCCACCCTTGACAGCTTTATCGACACGCTCCCAGAGGTCATCGAATTCATCCCACGAGCCGCCAAACGCCAAGACTGTCTCCTTGACCAAAGACTTGTCGTTAAGGAAATCGATATCGAAGACGGCTTTGATCGGAACCCCAATTTTCCGGAGAACTTCCGCGACTTTCCTAATCCCGTGCTTGCCGCCTGTAGGGACATATGCTGTATCCTTCCATGGGTTGCTGTCCTTCGAGGCAAGATGGTCCGCGATCGCATTGAACAGGCGGCAGTCGCTGTCGTCTTCGCAGATGATGGTTTCCTCATGGAAAACACCCTCAAGCGCATTTGAATATCTGAGCTCCGGTTGCGACCATAGCTCCTGGATCACCTGTGGAGCGGCTTCTGAGACGAAGTTGGCATCTCCTTCACGCCGAATACGTAGAACACGGACTTCACCCTTTGTCCCCTCCAAAAAACCACGCATGATATCGCTACTGTGAGTAGCGACAATTAGTTGGCCACTGACCTCTGACGCCAGTGTTTCTCCGAGGCGGCGCATTTGCGGCGGGTGAAGGAAGGCTTCTGGTTCATCGAGAAGGGTAATGCTCAAATCTGACACGACAGCTTCGAATAAAATTCCAGCGTAGCTTTTCATTCCATCGCCCTGCTGGTCCAAGAGAGGATTTGATCGAACTGCGGCTACATAGGCGTCGCCTACTCGGTCGGCCAATTCTCCGTCTGGCAAATCGCCAACATGGATCGGCAGAACACTGCCACCTCGGAAGTCGAACATCAGGTCCTTTCCGAAGGCTTTGCGGAACAGTTCGGAAATTTTGCTCATCAACGCTTCATCGTCGTAGAGAACGTGTTGCGGCTTGGATTTTTGTTGTCCAGGTGAGATGCTGCTTTGTTGCGCGCAGATTTTCAAGCGGTTATTCGCATCGATGTTCTTGATGAATCCTGGAGCCAATCCGTTTATCAATCCTTCATTGCTCCAAAACTTGACGTAATCCGCGTTCAAATGCCAGTCTTTGTATCGGTAGTGACCTCCAACTAATTCTCCGTTCTCTTCCAGGAATGCAGTCAAATTTGCCGCCGTACCTGCCTTCTGGATTTCCACTTCACTGACGACTATGGGCCGTTGACCGTCAGGATTTTGGGTCAGAGCCAGCATTTCCCTCAGAGACTGTGATTTCCCACTGTTGTTAGGGCCAACCAGGATGATCTTGTCATTTGGATGAAATGTGAACTCTTGCTCACCTGAGAACTTAATCTTTGAAATTGAGGCCGTCGGCTTGCTTGTCATTCTAACGCCCCTTTATTTTTGGCACTGCTCGGCTGAAACACAACGTTAAATCGCAGCTATGTCACGCACAGCGCAAGCCAGTGACTGAAGATATATACAACTTTGTCAGAGGGATAAAATAGAGGTTAGCGCCAAGGGCTCATTGGAAAAAGACTAGTCGAAGTCGGCCGTGAAACCGCTAACCACGGAGAACAAAATGTGCCATCAACATAGTGCTAAACCAAAAGTGTCTTTGTTGTTACTGAAAACTGACGCCAGTTTGACCCATTTCGTTATCTATGTAAGGTTTCGTTTTCCAGAAAAATTTGCGAGTCAGTATACGTAGAGCTGAATGCTCTGTGTCCCCCTTGCCCCATACTTGCGGCCCTCAACTTCCATCGGCTGCAAACTTCATTCGCGTTGGCGTTGCCAACCTCAGCTTCCGTCCGCGCCTCACCATATCCCTTAGCCCATACCTCAACAGTCATTCTCTAGTACCCAGAAAAGTGTGTCCCTATGGATTGATATGGAATTCTGGACATGATTCTATGCGGTCGTCACCCCTGAGGGCAACTTGAGACTGCCATGACCACTGCCCTTTGTGCTCGCATATCAACCGCCGACCAGACCCTTGACCATCAGATCCCCCAAGCAGAACAGGCTGGCTTCCAGTTATATCTGGACCCGTGAAGGTGGGCTGTATCTGACGTGATCCACGTCACCAAGCGGCCGCCTCCAACTATCAATTTCACTCAGGTGGGTTTTGCTGCTCGGTTTGAATCTTCTGACTCAGGGCATGCGTCAGAGCGCGGGCAACTGGGCCGTTGGCTGTCAGCATCGGCGTGACGGGGGCATGACCAAAAAGGCAAAAGCCTTTTCTCAAGCCCCGCTTCAAAACAAGCCTGCACGAGCGCTGTGCGAATGACTATACATCTTCCATTCTGTGGGAAGAGTCTGGGGACCCAAAGCCCAGAAAGCCGTCATACTCTTCGCGTATCACTCGCAGCATGGACTGTACCTTCTCGGTGCGATGCAAATCGACATGGGTGACCAGCCAGACCGGCAAGTCCCAGCTGCGCTGCACCGCCTTGATGCGCTGTATTTGGCCGCTATTCTTGGCGAAATAATTGGGAAGAAAGCCGATCCCGACGCCAGCTGTCACCGCTTCGAGTGCAATCCTTGGATGCTCGCAATGCACCACGAACCGGTCTGCGGGTACATTTTCATCCAGCCAGCGATGAAACTCATTGTCTGCAAAGCGTTCGAGATTGCGGATGAAATCGTGGTGTTTGAAGTCCTCCACGCTTTCAGGCATGCCCATACGCTGGATATAGCTGTCATGGGCATGCAGGCCAAGCTGGGCATTCTTGAACAGGCTGACGACATAGTCCGGGTTGTCTGGCTTGACCATGTCCACATGAAGGGCAATATGGGCCTCGCCATATTCCAGCTTGAGCAAATCATACTGATTGAGCACGGTGATTCTGACACCGGGATGCTGCGCACGGAAGGAAACGATGGGGCGCATCAGCATGTGCGACAAGGCGGGAGTCGTGGTCAGGATCAGTTCTCCGGACAATTCTGCATTCTGCATGCGCGCCCGTCCGGCGAAATCGTTCAACAGGTCATCGGCACGGCTGACAACTGATAAAAAGTCCTTTCCCTGCTCTGTCAGGACATAACCACGTCCATGACGCATGAAAAGCTTGGTGCCGAGCCTTGATTCAAGGGTTTCAACATGGCGGTTGACGGTTACCCTGTGCACTCCCAAAGCTTGAGCCGCAGCACTGACTGTGCCCAATTTCGCCACTTGATAGGCTGTTTGGATCTCGACCCAATTTTCCATGCATGCCCTTTCTCAGAGTTGCGACCTTACAAGTTACAGATATGTTAATCTCACACACAGTCAACATTCCGATAGGTAATATCTATGCGCAGTGCATGCGCATTTCCGTATCTTGTTGATACCGCTATAGCGTCCTTATTTAAGACAACGCGAACGACACATACCTTTCGCACATCTGGGCTTAATAAGCAGCGCCGCCTTGGCCCCAAACCAGAATGCGAAGCGGAAGGTTGCGACTTTCATCGGACTACGAGCTTTCTGTTTCGGTTCATCGCGACGATTTGATCAAGAAGACACAAAAAACAATTTTCTTCAAAAGGTTAACTAGATCGCGCCGTCGATGCTGCTCGTTATTTCTGATTGGAAACCGAATTTTCAGGGATGCTGGCATTCGAATGAATAAAACGATTATCGACCACAATCTGAAGAGTGCAGGGGTCTGCTTGATAAAAGGAGATCTCCTCGCGTCTCTCGAGAAATACGTAAAGATCCTAAGAGAGCTTCCCGGCAATCAACAAGCTTTGGAAGGCGCTGAAAAAGTGAGAGCCACCATTCACTCCAGTGTAAGTCAGCCATCCCCGGCGCTTGTCATGCAGGTCAAAAGCCTACTCGACGCGCAAAACTATCCGGCGGCAATCCAGAAGCTGGAGATGCTGACCCGGCAGTTTCCGCATTCTGCCGAATTGTGGCGCCTGTTGGCCAAGGCCGCAATGCGGATGGGATCACTGAAAAAGGCTGAAAGTGCCTTCAGCAAAGCCATTTTGATAGAACCCGATCGGGCCGACGACCATTTTGCCCTGTCTGTTCTATATGAAGAAGAGGGCAAGCTGATCAAGGCAGAGCAATCTTTGCGGACCGCCATCGCACTGAAGGCCGACTTTCATCAGGCCTATACCAATCTGGGCACCATATTGCAGAAACAGGGCGCTCGGCGCAAAGAAGCGATCGAGGCTTACCGGACGGCCATTGCGATTGAGCCGCGCGATGCTTTGGCCCATCAATATTTAAGTCAGATGATCCAGTATGACGAAATTGATGGGCAGATTGCTCAGGTTGCTGCCTTGTTGAAAAAGGGCGGTCTGGACGATGCGCAAACCTGCCACTTGCACCATGCCATGGCGAAGATGAAGGAAGATACCGGCCAGTTGAAGGAGGCGCTGGATCACTACAAGGCTGCGGGGCGCTTGCGACAAAAATCCCTTGGTTACCGCTTTGAAACGGATCAGATGCTTTTCACGGTGATCAGGAAGGCTGCACCTGCCATCAAAGCTGCCGCCCTCAAAGCGCCGAAAAGGAAGGCCAAGTCTACGCCTATTTTCATTCTTGGCATGCCGCGCTCGGGCACGTCTCTGGTAGAGCAGATTATTTCGAGCCACTCCGATGTCCATGGCGGCGGTGAACTGCGCTTGCTGGGACGTCATGGCCGCAAACTGAGCCTTGGCCAACAGCGCCCAGACAAGCTGGCACTTGAGCGTTTCCGCAAGGCCTATTTGACCGATCTCGCCAAGGTCGCGGCCAGCAGACCATTCGTGGCCGACAAACTGCCGCAGAACTTCCTCCAGCTTGGACTGATCTGCAGTGCCTTGCCTGAAGCCAAAATCATTCACACCATGCGCGATCCAGCCGCCACCTGCTGGTCGAACTTCAAGATCAATTTTCAGGGGCCATTTTTGGGCTATAGTCATGACCTGAAATCGGTTGCCGACTATTACAGGCTCTATCGTGAGCTGATGCTGTTCTGGCACGCACTGTTTCCGGGGCGCATCTATGATCTGGATTATGAACGCCTGACCGTCGAACAGGACGCTGAGACCCGTAAACTCATCAATTATCTTGATCTGGGCTGGCAGGATGCCTGCCTGTCGCCGCATCAAAACAAGCGGGCGGTGAAAACCGCTTCGGTTGAGCAGGTACGTCAGCAGGTCTATCAGGGCAGCTCGCAAGACTGGAAGAAGTTCGAGCCCTATCTGCAAGGGGCCTTTGACGGTCTGTAATCAGCGGTCCCGGATATCCTCCATTTGTTACCACAGCTAGTCACCACAGCTAGTCACCAAAGCACCGTGCCGCATGATGATTCATGCGCGCTGGATGCCATCACCTATCCGCCCGTCGGGATGACCGAAACGTTGCTGCCACGGGCGGGAGAGGCGTTGTCCCACAAGGTCAGACAAAGGCAAAGTGGATCGCTGAGCGGTTGACGGTTGAACAACGTGAAAAAGCCGGTACAGTGTCGAAAACTGACACGAAGACAATGGAGCAGATGCGTGCTAACCACCTCATTGACACCGGATGAAATCGGTACGCTTCGTCTTGCTCCAATCTTTCGGAGCCTGGCCGAGGAAACGCTGGATGAGTTGCTTCTGTCCGCGCGGCCACGCCAATATGCCCGTGGCAAGACTCTGTTTGTCCAGAATGAACCAGCTGATTGCTTCTATGTGGTGCTGGAAGGCTGGGTCAAGATTTTCCGCATCAATCCCAATGGCGAAGAAGCCGTGATCGGTGTGTTCACCCGCGGCCAGAGCTTCGCTGAAGCGGCAGCCTTTACCGGGGGGGAATTTCCTGCGACGGGTGAGACGGTGACGGATTGCCGGTTGTTGCGACTGGAATCCGCGCGCTTGATCGCCACAATCAAGAAAAATCCCGAAATGGGTTTGGCCATGCTGGCCTCCACCTCCCAGCACTTGCATATGCTGATTCAACAGATCGAGCAGTTGAAGGCCCAAACCGGCGTGCAGCGGGTGGCCGAGTTCCTGCTTGACCAGACATCTTCCCGCGTAGGCAGCTGCATGGTGCAGCTACCCTATGACAAGGCCCTGATTGCAGGGCGTCTGGGCATCAAGCCTGAGAGCCTCTCTCGAGCCTTCAAGCGCCTGCGCGAGCATGGGGTCGACATTCAGCAGAATCACGCGGTGATAGACGAGCTGCGCGCATTGCAAAAGCTGATTGACAAGGACTGAGGGATCACGCACCCGGTTTGACCATTCGACCCATCGATGCCGCTTGCCCCACTTATCAACAAGTGCGCGAAACATATGGGAAATTGTTTCATAACGGCCATCTGCAACAGTCGATAATGTCCAAAAATATTGTAGCTGAGAAAGTGACAGTTGCACAATAAGTTGGCATTTTTTGAAACAAGTACGTATTTTACCTATTTTGAATTGCTGCAATAAAGGGCAGCGCGACTTAACATATATCAAGAGTCGTACCGCCCACTCCCCTAACATTACACTGCTGTAATGTTCCCTTTTCGCATTTTCCTGACCAATCAAAAGGTGAATTTGGGGACGATCGCATCGTTTTGCGGGCCCTTTTCCTGAGGCGCGCAGGCGATAAACGGGGAAGGACCATACGATGCCAATGAGTTGGTTCCGTGTAGGCTGCAGCGGGTTGAAGATGGCGGGGATTGCTGTTTCCGTGTCACTTCTGTTTGCTGTCACCTCGGGCTATGCCCAGGACAACAAGTCCGCGGCCACCGCGGCCGTGGGCAAAAGCGAAATGAAGGCGGAGGAGCCAGCTCCTCGTCCAACGCCGACTTTCGAAGTGCTCTCCAAGGAAAGCGCTGTTTGCGTTTCCTGTCACATGAAGGAAAATCCCGCTCTTTACCAACAGTGGGGTGAATCCAAGCATTATGGCGCCAATGTTGGTTGCTATGAATGTCACAAAGCCGAACCGGGCGATGCAGATGCTGTGCGCCACAAGGACTTCCTGATCTCCACCATCGTGTCTCCCAAAGACTGCTCGACCTGCCACGCGCGCGAGGTTGAGGAGTTTGACAAGTCGCACCATGCGACCGGTGGCCTGATCATCGGATCCCTCGACAACTTCCTTGCCGAAGTGGTTGAAGGCTCTATCCATGGCAACATGGCCATTCGCGGTGAATCTGCCGCTGCCGTTCAGGGCTGCTGGCAATGTCACGGCTCTCCGGTCAAGGTTCTGCCTGATGGCAAACTGGACCCGGCAACCTGGCCAAACAGCGGGATCGGCCGTTTGAATCCGGATGGCACCAAGGGGGCTTGCGTTGCTTGTCACCAGCGTCACAGCTTCAGCCAGGAACAGGCCCGTCGGCCTGAGGCTTGCGGCAAATGTCATCTGGGACCGGATCATCCTCAGAAGGAAATCTACGAAGAATCCAAGCATGGCATCGCCTTCTACGGCAATGTCGACAAGATGAATCTGAATTCTTCCAAGTGGATTCCGGGCGAGGACTATAGTGCAGCCCCAACCTGCGCCACCTGTCACATGTCCGCCACCAAGGATCTGCCGATCACCCATGACATCGGGGACCGCATTTCCTGGACTTTGCGTCCGGCCATATCCGCGAAAATTGACGAAAAAGCCAAGAAAATGGGCAAGGACGTCAAGAGCTGGATTGATCGCCGCAAGGACATGAAGTCTGTCTGCACCTCTTGCCATCAGGTCAGCTGGGTCGAGAACTGGTATGAGCAGTTTGATTCTGTCGTTCATACCTACAATGACAAGTTTGCCAAACCCGGCAACACGCTCATGAAAATGCTTCTCGATGCAGGCCTGAGAACCAAGACCGCGTTCGACGAGAAAATCGAATGGACCTGGTTCTATCTCTGGCACCATGAGGGCCGCCGCGTCCGCCATGGCGCAGCAATGCAGGCACCGGACTATGTCCAGTGGCATGGTTTCTTCGAAGTGGCCGAACGCTTCTATATGGAATTGATTCCGGAAGCCCGCGAACTGCTTGAAGAAGGCAAGAAACACGGCAAAACCGCTGAGGTCGAGGAAATCGAGAAATTCATCGCTGAAGTGCTCGATCGTCCGGAACATATGTGGTTCGTCGGCAAGACCGCCCCTGGCAAGAAGGCTCATGCTGAAATGCGCAAGCAGTTCATGAAGGAGTTCAATGCCAAGAAAGGCTATGGCGACAAGAAATAGGTCCCTGCGGGAGGCAGTCTCTGCCTTCCGCCATTCAGGGAGATGACGGCGTGAACGGTCGCCATCTCCTTCTTTGCCATCGTGCGCCTGACCAAATATTTGCTCTTTTTGACCGCACCTGAAACGCTCGCCAAGAGAAGGACCAGTTTCATGTATGCCACGCTTCGATCGCTTGCGCGCACCGGCCACCAGATCGTGATCGGATCCCTTCTGTTGCTGGGTGCCCTTGGCATCATGGTGCCTGACGCGCTCGCCCAATCCGGGGCCGATGCACAAAAAAGCGCGACGAATGGCGCGGTATCGCAACCCATTCAGGGGCTTGAACCGATCGCGGTTGACAAGGACACGCCAAATGCCAAATGCACCAGCTGTCACGGGGTCGCGGGCTTCGCCGTGCCGACCGGTGCGGATGGTGCGACCGAAAAGAGGCAATTGTCCCTCAACGCAGAAGCCTTCCATTCAAGTGCCCATGGTGAGCAGCTCTGTGTCAGCTGTCACACGGATATCAAGGCCTTGCCGCATCGCAAGGAGCTGGACCGTGCGGTCGATTGCGTCACTTGTCACACTGACGTGCATGAAAAGACCCAAGCCGCCATCAAGGCCAAGGAACAGGGCATCGACGGCGATACCATTGCCAATGTGGTCAAGCAGATCGACTTCTACATGGCATCGATCCATGCAGCGCCCAACAAATCGGATCCGTCCAAACCCAATGCCACCTGCATCGATTGCCACACCGCGCATTATGTCTATCCGATGGAAAGCAAGGAAGGCGAGACCTATCGCCTGACCACGCCGAATGTCTGCGGCCGTTGCCACGACAAGCAGTTGAGCCAGTTTACCGACTCCGTGCATGGGGTTGCCGTGATGCGGTTCGGCAACAAGGACGCAGCTGTTTGTGCGGACTGTCACACCGCCCACCAGATATCAGATGCGGAAAAAGATCCGGCCAAATTGCTGATCACCCAGAATTGTGGCTCCTGCCACGACGACGCCTATATGAGCTACCGTCACACCTATCATGGGCAGGTGGTCAGCCTTGGCGAAACCCAGACGGCGAAATGCTTCGACTGTCACGAGTCCCACACTGTTCGCGCTGTCAGTGATGTGCGCTCCAAGGTCCATCCGGACAACAAGCTGAAGACCTGCAAGCAGTGCCATGAAGATGCACCGGACGGCTTTGCCTCGTTCCATGCCCATGGCAACACCCATGATTTCGAGAAATATCCCTATATGTGGATCGCTCAGAAATTCATGATTTTCCTGCTGGTCAAGGTTTTCTTCCTCTTCTGGCTTCATTCCGCCCTTTGGTTCTATCGCGAATGGAAAGACAAGAAAGAGGTCAAAAAACGCCTGCTGGTCAATGGCGATCAACTGGTTGAGGTGCCGCGCCCCGAGCCAAAAGAAAAAGACCCGCTGGCGGGCAAGCATGTGCGTCGTTTCAAACGCTGGGAAATTTGGGCTCATGGCATTCTGGCGGTCGCCGTCATTATGATGGTGATGACCGGCACGACGCTGCTCTATGCCGAAAGTGCCTGGGCGCCTTACATGATCAAGCTGCTTGGCGGGGTCAAGGTGGCTGGCATCATCCATCGCGTCTGTGCGACGGCCTTTGCCATCGTCTTCTTTGGCCATATCTTCTATGCCTTCATCAACGTGCTCTTCATCAAGAAGGACTTCAAGTGGTTCGGGCCTTACTCCCTGTTGCCACGCTGGCAGGATGCGAAAGACATCTGGGCCATGGGCAAATGGTTCTTCGGCAAGGGGCCACGCCCGGTCTTCGATCATTGGACCTATTGGGAGAAGTTTGATTACTGGGCTCCATTCTGGGGGATGTTCATCATCGGCATTTCCGGTGCGATGCTGTGGTTCCACAATATCACCGCCGCCTACCTGCCCGGTTGGGTCTTCAACATCGCCACGATCGTTCATGGCGAAGAGGCCTTCCTGGCGGCCGTCTTCCTCTTTACCGTGCACTATTTCAACTGCCACTGGCGACCGGACAAGATCCCGCAGGATATCGTGATCTGGACGGGCACCATGCCGCTTGAAGAATTCAAGCATGAACGCACCGTGGAATATGATCGCCTCGTCGCTTCTGGCGAACTCGACAAATATATCGTTGAGGCGCCATCCAAGCGCATGACTTTCTGGTCGAAAGTGCTTGGCATGTTCCTCATCGTCGTCAGCGTCATCTTGCTGGTGCTGGTGATTTGGGGCTTCTTTGAGGTGATCGTCTTCGACTAGAGCGCATATCCCGGCATGCGGTCCGGCCAGATCTGACAAAGGAAAGGGCGGTTGTCATCGGCAACCGCCCTGTTCTTTTTCGCGCTTGTCCGACTGCCATGCCGATGGCCAGAAAAGACAATCGAGCGGGTCGGTACTATTTCCTGATATGTTGGAACTGGTCTTGTGAAACGTACGCTTGTTACTTTGTGTTTCACGGAGTAGTTGAGAAAACACCTATTGGTTGCAGTGCTTTATGGAAAATTACTCTAGATATTTTGTCAGCCGTAAACGCATTGTTAGCTTTATTTCGGGATTTTGGACAGTATTGCGTGAGCCAATTTACCGGGGGCCCTATGAACCAGCAGAATTGCAAGGAAGCACTAGACTTCCTCGAAAGCGGAATACCACAAAATCTGAAGACAAACGCTCTGGACAAAAATGTAACCAAGGATTTGCCGGATGTTTTGACCGAATTTTACACGGCTCTCGGCAAGAGCTGCATTGCAGAATTGTTGCCAGACAGCCCAAGCGGGATCAGCAATCTCAAAGGGCGTCAGCAAACCCACTGGGAGCGGCTCTTCTCTCAGCCATTTGATGAAGAATCCGAAGCGCGGGCCTCCAAAACAGGTGCGATCCACCAGCGCATCGGCCTGCCGACGGAATGGTATGTCGCCGCCTATGGTCGCGCCCTGATGAAGATGATTCCAAGTGTCACCAAGAAATACAGTTTCCGCAGCAAGGAACTGGACGGTGTGCTGGCCAATCTGCTCTATCGTGCCTTTGCCGATATGAGTGCTTCGATCTCAGGTTACGAGCGGGCCTCGGTGGACATGGCCACCAAAGAGCTGCGTGAAGCCAATCTTTCCAATCTGGGTAAGATGTCCCACTCGATTGCCGAGATCAACGATATCATGTTGCAGGTTGCCCTGCTGCGCAAAAACTCCGAGGATGTGGCCCGCAACAGCCAGACCATTTCCGCTGCCGCGACCGAAATGGTTTCTTCGGTAGAAGAATTGTCGCGTAACACGGACGGGGTCAGCTCAGAAGCCAATGAAACCAACTCCAATGTGATCAATGGTCAGGATACGGTGCGGAAAATGTCCAGCACGATGTCCCACATTGCCAACTCGGTGGATGAGACGTCCCGCCGCGTCGACGAGCTGGCAACCGCTTCCGAGCAGATTGATCAAATCATTGCGGTGATCGAGAATATTGCCGCCCAGACCAACCTGCTGGCGCTCAATGCCACCATCGAAGCGGCACGCGCCGGCGAAGCTGGCAAGGGCTTTGCTGTTGTGGCCGCTGAGGTCAAGGGTCTGGCCAACCAAACATCGCGATCCACCGAAGACATCATTCAGAAGGTGGCGCAGCTGCGCGAGGGCATGGCCAACATCCAGAAAACCATGGAAGCCTCGACCAATGCGGTGCTGGATGGCGAAGCTGCGATCAACGAAACCTCGGACCTGATGGAACGGGTATCCGGCCAGATCGGTTCGGTGTCCGGCAACATGCTGGAAATCTCCCATATCCTGTCCGGTCAGAAAGATGCCAGCGCCGAAGTGGCCGCCAGTATCGGCAAGATCGCAGACATTGCGACGGACAATGATGATATGGTGTCGATGGTTGCCAAGTCCCTGTCCGAAAGCACGGACTATTTCTCCAACAGCGCCCGTGACATGTTCGAGGAAGACAATGCAGCTTCGCTTTGCTACGTCGCCAAGATTGAACATATCCTGTTCAAGCGACGGGTTCTGAATACCTGTACCGGAGATGACAACTGGTCCACCCACGAGGTGCCTGATCATCACAATTGCCGTCTTGGTCAGTGGTATGACAAGATCACGGACCCGGCCGTGAGAGAGCTGCAGTCCTTCAGGGATTTGGTCGAACCACACAAAGAGGTGCATGACAGCGCCAAGCGTGCCCTTGAGGCCCATGCCTCCGGCAACGATGCCAAAATGCTTGAGGCGTTGAGAGAGCTTGATATTTCAAGCAAGAAAGTCGTCGATCGGCTGGACAAGCTGGCGCTGGATCTCATCGAGAAGAGCAAACGCGACGCGGCCTGACCATAAGGGCCTCAACGACGCTTACCCAAAGACGGGCGGCCATCAGGTCGCCCTTTTCTGTTTTCTGATAACCTATTGGCAAGCACTCGGGTCTGGCGGCACCATGGCCCAGCCGATGCGGAATGGCTTGTCCTTGACCTTCCATTGAAAAAGTTGGATACCGGAAGCGGCGATCCGTTGCGGGTCAAACGCATAAGCCTCTGGCAGGTGCGGCTCATCGCCGTCCTTCTGTTGCCACAGGATCATCACCCCTTTGCAACGCACCTGTGCAGGCTCTGCCCATGGACTCTTACCCCAGTCCTCCAGATGCACCAGAGACGGACGTGTCGCGGCATAGAAGGAAACATTGCCTCCGATCCAGGCATCGCCGCCGACATAGGCCAGGGGCTGATTTTGCTGGCTCTGCCACAGGCTGGCAAAGTGACTGGCGATCTGTGCACCCGGCCAATCCACCCGCAGGGGTTTCTTGATGACGTATGAGCCAAACAAACCCATCGAGGCAATCACGATGAGGGTGCCGAAATAGACCCCCGCCCAGCCGATTGCCATGAAGCGAAACCGTTCCCTGAAATAGGCTGTTTTGAGGCTGCCCAGCAGCGCCAGCGCCGAGAAGGAAAACATCGGAGCCGCCCACATTGGCCGCATTTCACTGCCATTGACCACGGACAAAAGGATCGTCAGCGCAATCGGCACCAGAGCAATCCAGATCAGGTAGCGCCGCTCGAGCGTTGCCGCAAAGGGGAAGAAGACGCCGGCGCTAATCCCCTTGCGCCAGAATGGTAGCAAGCCGCCGCCGATGGCAAGGACCAGCAGCAACGCGCCGTGATGGCCAATCTGTATCCCGATGAAGCCAAGTGATCCAAGC
Organism: Cohaesibacter intestini; assembly: GCF_003324485.1. Lineage (NCBI taxonomy): Bacteria > Pseudomonadati > Pseudomonadota > Alphaproteobacteria > Hyphomicrobiales > Cohaesibacteraceae > Cohaesibacter > Cohaesibacter intestini. The sequence continues at coordinate 17,500 of NZ_QODK01000003.1, forward strand.
AAACGAGCCACGATGCCTTCAAGTGGTGCCGAACGGGCCGACATATAGGACAGGGACTGAAAATCGCTGTCGATCAACCAATAAAGATGCGGCGCGGCCACCAACAGGGCCAACAGGGCGGCCAACCACAATCCCCAGCTTTTGAGCCGTTGCCGGGCACTTGGCTCAACCAGCAGGAACAGCAGCAAGGCCACCACGAGGATTGCCATGGAATATTTGATATAGACCGCGAAACCCGTCAGCAGCCCCAGTGCCAGCCACTGCCACAGCTTGTCGTGTTTGAGCGCATACCAACCACAAAGCGCCATCAGAGCCCAGACAGGCACCTGCAAGACATTGTGATTGAATTCCGGCGTTGGGAAATTATAGAAGTAAATCAGCGATGTCAGGAACACAGACAGCAAGGCGGCTTGTGCACCCAGAACCGCCCGCCCCAAGCGCCAGATGGCCCAGAAAGCGATGATCATTGACAGCTGGCTGAGCAAATAGGCAGGCCATGCGCTGCTGCCAAACAGCATGGTCGCCCCTTCCAAAAGCCAAGAGGGCAGGGGCGGATGCTTGAAGTATCCAAGCTGCCATTCATGGCCCCATGTCACCAATTCGATCACATCCAGCGGCAGATTGCGGTAGAACAGCGTCGGCACCAAGGTCCAGATCACCAGATGAAGCGCCATGAACGTCCAGAAGCAGACAGAGGGATGCTTCATCACCCGGTCATGCAGGCCGCTGTTGACTGGGGCAAGGTCTGCTGCATCTGCAGTATCTTCACTCTTGTCAAAAAGGGGGGCGGTTGGTTGCGCGGGCTGCGCGTCTGGCTCCGAAGTGTCCTTGAAGCCCCAAAGGCGGCTTGCAACATAGGAGATGGCCGGAACAATGGCCGCGGCAATCACGACACTGGCCACCTTGCTCACCAGCCCGCTCTCTACAAGGCTCAGCAGCACCAGATTGTTCACGCCAAAGGCGCTGGCGGAAATGACGAAATAGCGCCATATCGCCTGTTTCAGCGGTGCGCCTCTCTGGAAAGTCCAGACGAAATGACCCGTGAAGGCGAACAGGAAAGCGGTTAAGTAGGCGACGAGATTGGCGACAAAGACAGGGGCAATATTGAAATGGACCAGCGACGCAGCCACCCCCATATGGACAAGGGTGGCACCAATCCCGACAATGCCGAACCGCATCAGGGTGAGCAACTCTTTGGCGGAAATGCGCGAGAAGGTCACTTGGATCCGTCCTGATGGTCAAGGGTGGCGATTACCTCACGCACCAGATAAAGCGGGCGCTCTTTCACTTCGATGAAGATCCGGCTGACATATTCTCCGATCACGCCCAGAGAAATCATCTGCACTCCGCTCAAGAACAGTACGATGGTGACCAGCGAAGGGTAACCGGGAACATCAGCACCGAACAGCAGGGTTTTGGCAATGATGAAGGCGCCATAAAGGAAGGAGATAAGGGCCAGCACAAATCCGGTATAGGTCCAGACCCGCAGAGGCACCGTCGAATAGCCGAGCATCCCGTCCAGCGCAAAATTCCAGAGCTTCCAGTAATTCCAGCTTGTAGTCCCGACCGTGCGTTCCGGTCGGGCAAAAGGGATCTCTGTCGTACGAAAACCGACCCAGGCAAAAATGCCCTTGAGGAACCGGTTGCGCTCCGGCATCACCTTGATGGCCTCGACCACCTGCCTGTCGAGCAGGCGATAATCGCCCACATTGTTCGGCAGATGGGTTGGGGAGAGCTTGTTGAACAGCCAATAGAACAGGCCCGCACTGTTGCGCTTCACCGTCGTGTCCTGCGACCGGTCAACCCGGACCCCATTGACCACATCAAAGCCCTCGCGCCATTTGGCAATGAAATCCGGGATCAGCTCGGGCGGATCCTGCAAATCCACATCCATCGGGATCATCACGTCGCCGCTGGCGAAATCAAGCCCCGCCGACAGGGCCGCTTCCTTGCCGAAATTGCGCGACAGATCAATCACCTTGACCCGTCCATCCTTGGCGCTCGCTGCCCGTAGCGCCATCAGGGTGTTGTCGCGACTGCCATCATTGATGAAGAGGATCTCGCATGCCTGACCCGTGGCCTCGACGATCGGGAGCACCGCTTCGAGAAAAGGGGCAATGCCGTCCTCTTCGTTGAAAACGGGAACAACCAGAGACAGGGTTATGGTGCGGCTGCGATTCATGTCCGGACCCTTGACGGTCTGAACAAAGGTTTTCTGTTGATCGGAAGGAGAAGAGGTCACATCAGGTCTCTTTGATCTTTGGCAGGACAGTCCGCCCCAAAGGCGGGTCAGATTGTCCGTTTCCTACGCTGTTCCGCGCTATGATTCAATCCTCTTTGCCCATTGTGAGGGGGATGGAGTCGGGCGAAAGGGGCAAAGAGCCTGCCGAAAAAGGGAAGAGAATCTGATAACCCGTCAGAAAAGGGAGGTCTGGGCATGCACCGGCTCGATCAGCTGTTCACCCTCGGCCTTGCTGTTGCCCACGGCCCGGTCGACCCGATAATGGATCAATTCGCTGTCGCGATGCTCGGACAAGGTGGCTTGAGCCTCCTCCACGGACCGGAAAGGATCAAGCCAGGCCTCATAGGCCTCTTGCTTGAGGATCACTGGCATCCTTGGATGGATGGATTTGATTTCGGGCACTGCAGGAGCCGTCAGAATTGTGCAACTGAGCAGGTCCAGTCGCTCATTTAAGGCAAACAGTCCGGCAAAGGAAAAAGGTTCGAAATCGGGCAAATGCAGCAGATGCGGGTCTTTCTTCTTATCTTGCGGATTGGTGGTCCATTCATAATAGCCATCGGCCGGAATAAGGCATCTGCCGCGTTTGAAGGCATCGCGGAAGGAGGGCTTGTTCATCACCTCCTCCGATCGGGCATTGAAGGTGGGGTAGCGACTCTGCACCTCTTTGGCCCAGTGAGGCACCAGCCACCAGCGCCCCTCCAGCAAAAGATGCTCATGGGCCAGATTGGCGACGAACAGGATATCTTGTGTCGGTGCAATATTGAAGCGGGCAGGGACATTGCGGTTCACGTCTTCAGGCCGAACCAGATTATACATCTGGTGGATTTCAGACCATGATTTTTGCAACGTGAAGCGTCCACACATTGATTCCAGTCTCCCTGTCGTCTTCAATGGCGGCGATCTTACAGACTGTTGGCCCGTCTTCATAGTCTCAGGTCAGCCCGCCTGCTCCCCTTGCCCGGTGCTACAAAATCGGCTACAACCAAGTGCGAAATAACCTTTGCGTAAAGGGAAGGGTCGCCCCCCATCCCGCGCACCCAATCTCTCAAGGCCTTGCCATGTATCCCGTCAGCCGGTTGCTGCTTGCCATCCTCGAAGCCAAACGCGGTCAGAAAAAACAATCTCTGGCCTTCGACGCTGTGAGTGAAATTTCTTTCCGCTGCCGCCCGTGGGACCTCGACATGTTCATGGAAATGAACAATGGCCGCGTTTTGACGCTCTATGATCTGGGGCGTTTTGATCTTTCCATCCGCTGTGGCCTGATGGATGTGCTCAAACGGCAAAAGTGGGGCCTTGCGGTTGCGGGTAGTTCCGTGCGCTATCGCAAACGGGTGCGGCTGCTCGACAAGGTGACTATGCGCAGTCAGGTTGTCGGCATGGATGAGCGCTGGTTCTATATTGCCCAAAGCATGTGGGTGGCAGGGGAGCCGACGTCGTCGGTTTTGTTGCGCACCTGTATCACCGCTCGGGGTCGCTCCATTCCAACCGCTGAGGTTCGCACGGCGATTGGCGCACCGGACTGGCAACTTGCCATCCCCGACTGGGTCACCAGTTGGAATGAAGCCGACAAGATCCGGCCATGGCCTCCTGCGCCGTAAAAACCGATGGGAAAAACCGATAGGAATAACCGGTCGGCAGTGGACCCTGTGCGATAGTGTCGCTCCTGGCTGCGGTATAGTTGCCAGAGAGGCATACTTTTGCTTTTACGCAATAATATGTCTCCAAAGTCGTCAGTATGCTGCAAAAATGTCCATGTTGATCTCATTTTTGCATTTGTTGTTCGCAAGCTATGCATAATTATGAAAAGAAATGTCTATTATTAGTCCTGTCATCACCCATTGGGGGGATGCCAATCATGCAACCACAAGCCATATTATTAGACATAACCTGTTACTTTGAATAACCAGTTTGTTTCTTTCTTTTTCGTAGGTGTTGCCTTCGAATGTGAACATAATCGCGACAATGATACACAACACCGGGCTCCCGTAAGTCCGGTGTTTCTTTTTGTGTCGAATTTTTTGCTGAATAGCGGTGATAGCGGCCTTGCATTTCCGCTAGCAAAAGCGTTACGAGGGGCTGTCGTCCCTTTGCTCCGTCTCACCGTTATATCGGGTCGCTATCTTACCTTCTTGTCGACGCATTTCCTCCGCAGTTTTGCGATCACTCAAACGTTCAGCGAGCCCAAAGCCGGATGGACGCGCGTGTGATTGTTCCTATCAGCACCTATGGCAAGGGAAATGCACATGAAAGGCATTGGTGATGACTTGAGAGGTGTAATCGATGCTGAAGAGCCGCGACAAGAAACGAAGATCATGCGCCAAGGTCACGCTTTGAAGCGTACCAGATAGCATCGGCGATTTGCCGTGAAGAAAATGTCCGCCATGTTGATGGACAAATTGTCATCAACATGGTGATTAGAATCTATGCCAGCCACCAGATTGCCGGACAGATCCGGTCTGATGGAATCGATTTCGAGAATGGGTGAGTGCCATGACCAAGATGATTGCTCCGGTCGCGTCTCTGTTATTTTCTGTTGCCTTGCTGTTGATTGGCCACGGGCTACAAAGCACGATCATTCCGCTTGCCTCGCGTATTTTGGATTTTGGCGAGTTGATGATCGGTCTGGGTGCCTCGGCCTACTTTCTTGGTTTCGTCATGGGCGCCATCATCACTCCGCATGTGGTGGTGCGTGCCGGCCATATCCGTGGCTTTGCTGTCATGGTGTCCTCGATGTCAGCGGCAGCTCTGCTGCACCCTTTGGTGGAAGATGCCGAGGCCTGGATCCTGTTTCGCTTCATCACCGGCTTCTGCATTTCCGGACTCTATCTGATCATCGAAAGCTGGTTGAATGAGTTCGCCGATAATTCCAATCGTGGCCTGATCATGTCGATCTATATTGTGGTCAACTATGCTGCATTCACGTCCGGTCAGTTGATGGCAACCCTGACACCACCAAGCGGTTTTTTGCTGTTCGTGGTGGCCTCGATCATCATTTCCGTGGCCGTGATGCCCGTTGCCATGACCAAGGCGGCCCAACCAGCCCCGATTGCCATCGTCAAGCTCGAATTGGGCAAGGTGTTCCGAACCTCGCAAGCCGCAATCATTTCGGCCTTCATCATCGGCATGGTGGCAGGCTCGCATTTGACCTTCGCCCCTCTATATGCCATCGACAAGGGGTATGATCCCCTGACGCAGGCCCCGGTATTTGCGGCCATGCTTGGCCTTGGCGGGATGTTGAGCCAGTGGCCTCTGGGGCGTTTTTCTGATCGCGTCGACCGTCGTCTGGTCTTGTTGATGATCAGCATTGTCGGCGTTATCAGTTCCATCGGCATCACCTTGCTTGAGGATGTCGATTTCATCGTCTTCCTGATGGTTGGTGCCTTGATCGGCGCAGTGACCCAGCCGGCTTATTCGCTGGCCGCCGCCCACGGCTATGACCATGCCAGCGAAAACGGCTATCTGCGTATGGCCGCAGGGTTGCTTGTTGCATTTGGGGCAGGCTCGTCTCTGGGCCCATTCCTGACCGCACTTTTGATGCAGAATTTGAGCCCGGATGCGCTCTTCCTCTTCCCCGGCTGCCTGTTGGCCTTTCTCGCCTTTTATCTTTGGCAGCGAATCCTGCGCAAGGATGCTGTGGGCGACGATCAGAAGGAAGACTTCGACATGGCTGCAACATCGGCCTCTGTGGGTGCCGTCGTGGCGCCGGAACTGCCATCGGAAGAGGACCGGTATGTGGTCGTGCCCGATGACTGGGAAGGCGGTGAGACGTCAGAGGACGAGGCCGATTCCCCGGAGGCTGCAGCAGAGGTTCTATCGGATGAGACCGTTGGGGACGATAGCGAGTCGGAACCCGCTACCAAGAAGAGTTTTGATCCGGTTATATAGCCGGATCAAATCCCGCCCGTGCATTGACCGCCAACGGAGGAGGGGAGATCTGTTGAACCCGCGGTTCGCGTGGTTTCAGCGAACCAATATTGCGCTGGTCACGCATCCAGGATGTCATTTGATCAAAGCTCAGGGGACGGGAAACCAGATAACCCTGAATGGAGCAGTTGGCAATCTTTGAGACCGCCTCCAGCTGCTGAACGGTCTCGACCCCTTCGCACACCACCCGAAGCTGCATCAATTTTGTCATCGACATCACCAACTCAAGGATGGCGCGTTGCTTGTCGCCATGAGGAATGGCACTGATCAAGGAGCGATCGATCTTGATCCCGTCAATCGGCAAGCTGGACAGATGGGTAAGGGAAGCATAGCCCGTCCCGAAATCATCAAGTTCCACATGCACGCCCGCCGCTGACAGGCGATGGAAGATTTCTTCAATATTGCCTTCGGAATCATCCAGCCAGACGCTTTCGAGCAGTTCGACAGCCAGCAGATCCGGATTGACGTCATATTTGTTAAGGCTATCGCAGAAATCGTCAACCAGTGTCGCCTTCTGGATGTGGCCCGGAGACAAGTTGATCGCGAGCCGCCCGAAGGACAGGCCTTCGTCCATCCATTTCTTGGCGGCCATCATGGCCTTGTCGAACACTGTTCGGCCCAGCGCAGCGGCGAGACCGTGGCTTTCCACCACCTGCATGAAAAGCCCCGGAGGCAACTGGCCTCGCTCTGGATGGTTCCAGCGTACAAGGGCTTCGATTCCGACAATGCTCTCATCAAGGGCACTGATCTGTGGTTGGAAATAGAGTTCGAACTGATCCATTTCCAACGCCGAGCGCACACCGAGCTCAATGCGATTGTCGCTGTCGACCTTTTCCTTCATTTCCGCAGAAAAGAACTGATAGCCGTCGCGTCCCATCCGCTTGGTCTTGTACAGGGCCAGATCGGCATAGATCATCAGCGATTCCAGATCTGTGGCATCATCTGGATAGGTCGCGATGCCCAAACTGGTCGTCGGCCACAATGTCGTGTCTTCATAGGGAACCGGGACGGCTACAAGGTCGGTCATCTCCTGACAAAGCCCTTCAAGATCGAAGTCGTCATCCAGAAGAACGATGGCCACAAATTCGTCGCCGCCCCAGCGATAGGGACGGAACGCCGGTACTTTAGAAGACAGGAACGACAAGCGTGATCCGGTAACCTTGAGCAAATGGTCCCCCGCCGCGTGACCCATTGTGTCATTGACGCGCTTGAATTTGTCCAGATCGATCTGGACAATGGCAAACTTGGTGTTCTGATCCCCTTTGCGCAGCAAGGCTTCAAGATCCTGTTGCCCGTGGGCCCGGTTCGGCAGGGTGGTCAATGAGTCGAAATAGGCGATATGCTCAAGTGCATCCCGTGTGCGCTTCAGCTCTTCCTCACGCGCCCGCTGGGCGGTGACATCGATCATCGTCGTGATGATATTGCCGTTGGAAACACGTTTCTTCTGCAGCACCACTTTGGTGCCGGGGCGCAGAGTGAGATTGCTTTCCATATGGTCCTGTGTGAGATGCTCATCGACAAGCCGCTTGATCCAGTGATCGAGATCAGGAGCGTCGTTTGAACTCTTTTTGTCAAAGACGAGCAAGCCTTTTTCACAACTCAGCCGCATGAAGGTTTCAAAGGCCATGCCAGGCAGGATTTGATCGGCAATCGGGGCATGAAACTCGCGAAACGCCCTGTTGGCGAGCTGCAAATAGCCTTGGGAATCCCATATCGCCAAACCATTATGCATCGAGTTGATGGAATTGAGCAGTTGCTCATGCGTGCTGGCCTGGATGCGCTGGGCGACCTGCAGTTTTTGCGCGGTCTGCTGCGCTTCTTCATGCTTGGCCTTCAGATTGCGGATCATCGCGTGACGTTCGGTTACGTCAATGTGGGTCAACAAAAGGCCCTTGTCCCTCAGGGGCCAGCCCTTGACCTCCAGAACCTGCTCGCTCTTGCCTTCGCAAGTGAAGACATAGGGCAAGTGGGCACGGGCCTGATCGAGATGCTCTTTGATCCTAGCATCGATCTGCTCCGAGGTCATCTTGATGCCGCACAGATCATTCTGGGCATTGTAGCGCAAGACATCTTCAAGGCTGGTGCCAATGGGAAATGTATCCGCAGGGACGGACAACAACTCGTGGAAGGCTGCATTGGACAAGGTCAGTTTGAGATCCTTGTCATAGACCGAAATGGCGCCCGGGAAATTGTCAAAGATCGACTGCAGCAGATGGTTGGACTTCGCAAGTTCGTCTTTCTTTTCCTTGATCGACGTAATTTCCGTGCGCACGGAAATCAGTTCTTCCAGTTCGCCCTTTTCATTCAAAACAGGCGCGACCGTGGTCTCCACCCAATAAAAGCTGCCGTCTTTGGCCCTGTTGCGCACGGTGCCTGACCAGACTTCACCTCTATGAACCGTCTCATACATCTTCTGGAAAAAGCTGTCATCGTGGTAGCCAGAATTCAGGATGCGATGATTGCGCCCCAGCAGTTCCGCTTCGCTATATTGCGAAATCTCGCAGAACTTGTCGTTGACATAGGTAATCCGGCCCTTGGCGTCGGTCATCGACACGATGGCATGGGAATCGATACAGAGCTTATGGGAGGTCAGTTTCTTGACAAGCTTGCGCGCCTTGTCCTGTTCTCTGAACATAACCTCAAAACGGGACATAACATGGGTGTGGTTGTGACGCGCCAACGCAACAAGACCGACAATGGTTGCAAGCAACAGGCCAGCGGCCGTTCCGGTCAAAAGGATGGCAATGAGACGATCCGTTTGAAACAGAGCGGCGACCAGCAGACCGGCACTTGATATCATGGCTGCTACAGGCCCGATGCTGGTCCAGCGATCTCGACCGATCGATCTCAGTGTTTTCATCATTCAACCCCGGAACGTGACGGTAACCACCCGTCTCGTCATGCTATTTGCATCCCGTCAGGCAAACCAAAGGGCTGTCATATCTCGCCAATTCACAGCCTTGTTGCCTCCATTGAAGGTGAGAATGCCCGAAAAGTATTGAAATATGGATAAAGCAACTGAATGGACAAACCCACTTGTTCACACACCAATCGAGAGTAAAGCTTGTCTAGATGCAACAAAAAAGCGCAATCACCTCAAATGATTGCGCTTTTGACTGATGAGACTTGAAAGGACCGGATCAGGCTGCCTTGTCACTTCTGTCGTCTTGGTTCTGTTCCCGAATGGTGTTCAGGAAAGTCTCAATCTGGGCAACAAGAACATTCATCTCCTTGCACAAACCATCGGCATTTTCAGACATCATGGCTGCCGACTGGCCGTTTTCATTGGCCAGATTGTTCAGCGCGTCCGCATTGTCCGAAACCTCACGACTGCCTGCGGCAGCCATGGCGATATTCTGGGAAATTTCGCCCGACGCAGTGCCTTGCTCCTCGACGGCCGCTGCAATGGTGCCTGCAATGGCAGTCATCCGGTCAATGGTTTTCTCGACCAGCCCGATGGCATCCACAGCGTTGGCAATATTGCTCTGGATAGAGTTGATCTGGCCAGAAATTTCCTCCGTCGCCTTGCCTGTCTGTGCTGCCAGTTCCTTCACTTCAGAGGCCACCACAGCAAAGCCTTTGCCTGCTTCGCCAGCGCGTGCCGCTTCGATCGTGGCATTGAGCGCCAAAAGGTTTGTCTGTTCTGCGATATCCTGAATAAGGCCGACAATTCGGCCAATCGCCTGCGACGCATCGGACAAGGTCGAGACCACTTCGGTCGCTTTCTTGACTTCTTCGACCGCCGAGCAGGCAACATTGCTGGAATCGGATACCTGATTGGCAATCTCGACAATCGAGGCCGTCATTTCTTCCGATGCACACGCCACGGTCTCGACGCTGACGCTTGATTCCTCCATAGCAGAGGAGATTGAGTTGACCCGTGAGCTGTTTTCATGAGAGCGGGTGGCCAGCAGCTTGGTTTCGTCACCCAGCTGGGCAACCGCGGTCTGGACACTGTCAACGATGGCACCCACCTGTTGGTCAAACTGGTCGGCCATATCGAGCAGCATCTGGCGCTGCTTGGCCTCGGCCTCTTTCTTCTGTGCTTCCTGCTGGGCGCGCAGTTGCGCCCGCTCGCGGCCATTGTCACGGAACACCAGAAGGGCCTTGCTCATGGACCCAATTTCGTCACCGCGCTCGGTATAGGGAATGTCCATGGAGAAACTGCCCTTCGACAGCATCAGCATGGTCTCGACGATTTTTGCCACCGGACGGGTGATGGACATTGCGAGCAGGGTGGATGCCAGCGCAATCACCAAGAAGATGACCAGCGTGCTGGTAAACAGGCTGCGCAGGTTGGACCAATAGGTTGCATTGAGATCGTCAATGTAAGTGCCCGTGCCGACGATCCAGTCCCATGGCTCGAAATAGGAGACATAAGCCATTTTCGGCTGGGGATCTTTATCGCCAGGGCGAGGCCACATATACTCAACCAGTCCGCCATCGGGCTGCTTGCCGGTTTTGACAAACGCGCGGAACAGATACAGGCCATTTGGATCGGTCGTGTTGCTGTAGTCTTTGCCGACGGCCGATCTATCGCCCCCATGCATGACCATGCGATGCTTGGTATCATTGATCCAGAAATAGTCGCCTTTGTTGTATTTCAATATGGCCAGCGCATCCGTGACAGCCACTTTCGCGTCGGCTTCGGAAATTTTGCCTGCCTGCATATCAGCATATTGCGCTTCGATCGTAGACATGGCGGCTTCGACCAGATGCTTGAGCTCACGCGTTTTCGAGTCTTCAAGATCAATGCGGCTAAAAATGACCGATTGAAGGGTCAGAACACCGATGCCGATGATTGCAAGAAAAACAATGAAGTAAATTTTAGCCGTCAAGCCTCGGAAGGATGCAGGCAAAAAGGAAAAGAGCGATGAGAGCATGTTTGCAATCTCCGTTGCATATCACCGAGCGATGGCTTCTTCCGGATAGGGGGAGTCAACCGATGATTGTCCGTCGTCAGACTTATCGATTTTCGTTAACAAAGTCGTAAGCGCATCCTAACTTTCAGTAGAGGGGGCTTTATGTCTAAGTTAATAGTGGATTGTTGCTTGATAATTCTGACAATATAAATGCCAATATGTCCGTGAAACGAGAAATTCAGCCGTTTGGATTGTAATTCATTGTTGAGGATATGGTCTGAAATGACGGGTTGTTGTGTTACAATCCGAATTGGTTGAATGATCTGTTGATTTACGTAGTATTTCTGATGTAATTTTAGGGTGTAATGAATATTGGTGTCTATAACGTAAGTAAGAATGCTAACTGTAAATTTATCTCATGTTAAATCGTTGCAACTGCAGTTTGTAATAATTTTGTGCCGAAATTGCGATCCCATTTGACCATTTATAACCTATGGTTGTTGTTGTCCAAAATCCTGATCATCGATCTTGCGTGCCGTTGTCCATGAGACTGGGGCCAAGAAAAGGGATGCAAAGCCAGCTCCGACCTGCTAGCAAGAAATGTCCTTTTGATCGGCAACAAATGTTCCAATGCCCGATCTTCATCCGTCAGGAGACTTGAATGCAGAACAAAGCCACAAATTCGGTGGATGACTTGTCCGAGCATGGCCAGATTCCTTCATCGAAGGCTGTTGAGCCGAACTTGGCCTTTGGAGAATTCATCGTTCTGATGGCGCTGTTGATGTCTCTGGTGGCGCTCAGCATTGATGGTATTTTGCCCGCATTGAAGATTCTCGGACCGGAAATGGGAGAGACCGCGCCGCAACAATTACAGAAGGTCATCACATTCCTGTTTGCCGGTCTTGCAATTGGACAGATGATCTATGGTCCCATCTCCGATCAGATTGGGCGCAAGAAGAGCATCTATATTGGTCTGACCCTATTCTTTGTTGGCAGCGTCATCAGTTGGGCCTCCGTCAGCTTTGATCAATTGCTGCTGGGCCGTTTTTTGCAAGGTCTCGGTGCCGCCGGGCCGCGCATTGTCCTGATAGCGCTTGTGCGGGACCTTTATGCCGGTCGGACCATGGCGCGCGTGATGTCCTTTGTCATGGGTGTTTTCATCTTTGTGCCGGTTATTGCCCCGATCATGGGCCAAACCGTTGCCCAGCTGGCAGGCTGGCGATCGATTTTCTTCTGTTTCATGATCCTGTGTGTCATCAGTGGTCTATGGCTGATGGTCCGGCAGAAGGAAACGCTGTTGCCCTCAAAACGCCGCAAGCTGACCCCATCCACCATCTGGCAAGGGATAAAGATCGTCCTGACGACTCCCAGCTGTGTTGGCTATATGATCGCTACAGGTATCGTCATGGGGCCGTTTTTGCTCTATCTGAGCACGTCGCAGGATCTGTTTCAGAATACCTACCATGTGGGGGACCTGTTCCCCTATTTCTTCGCTGCCTTGGCCCTGTCGATTGGGGTGGCCTCCTTCTCCAACTCCAAGCTGGTGATGCGGTTTGGCATGCGCTTTCTGGCCAGAACGGCATTGTCGGTGATGGTGGGCCTGACGGCCTTGGCTCTGCTGGTCTCGGCACCCAATGGTTTTGTGCCGCCATTGTGGTTGTTCATGTTGCTGTTCAGCCCGCTTTTCTTCTGCATGGGCCTGCTATTTGGCAATATGAACGCATTGGCGATGGAAGAGGTTGGCCATGTCGCTGGCATGGGGTCGGCGGTTGTTGGCTCCGTCTCCACCATCATTGCCATGCTCTTGGCCTCCTTGTTGGGGCTTTTCTATGATGGCACCATCATCACCTTGGCGGCCAGTTTCATGTGTTGCGGAGCCCTCAATCTGGTCATCATCTGGATCACCGAGCGTCTGCGGTCTGTTGCTCCGGCCTAAATGTCAGGCTGGCCCAATTTGCGCCTCACTCCTCCGCTTTCATGTCTGCATGCAAGGCTCGTGGGAAGGATCCTGTCAAACGGCTCGGGATGCGACAAGGCAAGACCGGCTCGAAAGGGCCGCAAGAGGTGGGGATCTTCTAAGATGCAGAGGCAGAAAAAGCCGCAACAGGCAGAAGCCGTCGATCTGTCAGATATCGTGATTGACCGCTCCATGCTCGATGCGCTGGCAGCAAAGGGCTCCATCGATGCGGATCTGCGCCGCGCCAGCCTTGAATGGCTTCATCCACCCCATATGTGGGCCCAGTGGGTCGTCCGTTTGCTGTTGGCTTTTGGCGCCGCCTTGGTCCTGACTGGTATCCTCTTCTTCTTTGCCTTCAATTGGGCGAGCCTGCCTCATCTGGCAAAACTTGGCCTCATTCAGGCAGCCTTGCTGACTGCCGCCCTTGGTGCCTGGTGGTTCGGCACAGGCCGGATCGTCGGCCAGTTGCTGCTGATCACCGCATCGGTTCTGGTCGGGGTCTTCATGGCAGCGTTCGGCCAGATCTATCAAAGTGGCGCGGACGCCTGGACATTGTTTGCCATCTGGGCTGTTGCCATTACCCCATGGACAATCCTCAGCCGCTCGCCATTTCACTGGCTGGTTTGGTTTGTGCTGGTCAATCTTGCTCTGTCCCTCTGGTGGGACCAGACCATCGATGCAGGCAGCCACAAGCAAGACATGCTGGCCATGCTGATGGCTGCATTGAATCTGGGCCTGCTCACCGTGCGTGAAGCGCTGACCCGGGGCAAACCAACCCACTGGCTTGCCCCGCTCTGGACCCGCTGGCTGCTGCTGGCCGCGATACTGGTATCGAGTTTCCCCTTCCTTTATGAGGGCTATTCCGATCCAGCTGACAGCATGTTGCTGCTGGCCGCCGCAATAATCGCTTCCATCGTGATTGGCGCCTTGTTTGTGAATTATCGGCTGGCGGTGCCGGACATCCCGGCGCTGGCCATGATCCTGTTGCTGGGTTGCCTGCTGGCTGTGCTGCTCTTTGCCAATCTGCTCGATGCTCTGGATATGTCGAGCCTCGGCATCACCTTCCTCACCGCTCTTGTCGCCATCGGCGTCTTTGCCTTGTCTGCGGGTTACTTGCGTGGCCTGCTGGCCAAAGCCGGCGACCGGGAAGGAGGGGCCAATGTCTGATCTGTTCCAATGGACGACCAAAGGCAGGGATGCCCGTCAATGGCTGACCCATATCGATCAAAGCCATGCCCTTGTGTCGACAGAGCAAAAACGCACCATCCTGGATGGCCTTTTTCTGCTGCATGGCCAGCAGCGAGAGGAAACGCCGCTCTATTTGCGCGCTCTAACCGGCATCGGTGCGATCATTGCCGGTTTTCTGGTCGCCTATCTGCTCTATCTGTTTGGCCTCTTCAGCAGCCAACCCATCAGTCTCGCCATGAATGGTGTCGGTCTGATGATTGCCGCCATGCTGCTATATCGCCTTGGGATCGTAAAGACCGGTCTTGCGCAAGACTTCGCCCTCCAACTGGCGCTCACCTTGTTACAGGCGGGCAAGCTGGCCTTGGTCGCCGGGTTGGTGCAATATTTTGAACCCTTGCTCAATATCGGCTGGATCTGGCCGATCGTTGCAGCCCTTGGGCTGGTCGGCATCCTGAGTTTTGGTTTCTTCCCATCGTCGCTGGAGCGTTTTCTGGCGGCCATGGCCTTTCTGGTCGCCCTTTGGGCTGCCATGGTCAGTGATGGGTTGGACACATCCGGGGTGATGTCTTTCTCCGGTCTTATTCTGCTTCATCTGTTGGCGCTTGGAGCCTTCCTGCGCTGGAGCGCCTGGCGTCGGCATCTCACCTCGCTCTATGATGCATTGCTGGTGTCGCTCTGTATCGGAGTGGGTATCGTCGCAACCTTTGTTGATTGGGCCGCCTTCGTCCTGCCAGATGCTGTCAGCCCTGCTTCGGGCCTCAGCTTCAATGCCTTCTTCTACACCTCGCCAACCCAGATTCTGATGACCGTGGCACTGATCGCGCTGATCGTTTGGGCGGGTCGGGGACGTTGGGTGCAATCCGGCCCCATCACGCTCGATCATCCCCTTGTGCTGACTATCATCGGGGGGCTTCTTCTGGGGGCATTGTCCGATCCCGGAATCCTGCTGGCTCTCGGGCTCTTGGTGCTTGGATATGCGACGCACCGTCCAGCGCATTCGATATTGGGCTTTCTCTTCGCGCTCGGCTTTGGCGCCCGCTTTTATTATGCGCTCAATCTGACGCTGCTGGAAAAATCGGCCATCCTCGTCGCTTCGGGGCTCCTGCTACTGGCCGCTGCCGGCTATATTCAGTGGCGCGGCTGGGCACGGAAGCCCGCTGACTTGTCAAGTCCTCCTCCCTCGTCAGAGGAACAGCAAGGAGACAAGCACCATGCGTAACTTTGCCATTCCACTGATCCTGTTGCCGATCCTCATATTCTTCAATCTTTCCATCTTCCTCAAAGAGGATCTGCGCCGCAATGGCGATCTGATCCTGATCGAACTTGCCCTTGTCGATCCGCGCTCGCTGATGCAGGGCGACTATATGCGCCTGCGCTATAAACTGATCGAAGAGGCGAACAAGACATTGAATGCTGAGGTCGGGGAAGAGAGCG
This sequence comes from Cohaesibacter intestini, assembly GCF_003324485.1. Classification (NCBI taxonomy): domain Bacteria; kingdom Pseudomonadati; phylum Pseudomonadota; class Alphaproteobacteria; order Hyphomicrobiales; family Cohaesibacteraceae; genus Cohaesibacter; species Cohaesibacter intestini. The sequence goes on from NZ_QODK01000003.1 coordinate 33,107, forward strand.
CCGACACTCAAGTGACAGCCCTTGTGCTGGCGTTGGCTCAGAACAAGCAGGCGACCTTCAAGCGCCTGCATCATGGTGAAGCTCTGGGTGACGGCGAACAGCTCCTGTCCGTCCAGCATCGTCGCCTTGCTAAGCCTCAGAGGCTCAAATTGACCCCAACGTCTTTCTTCTTTCAGGAAGGCCATGCCTCACTCTATCAAGAGGCCCGCTTCGGCCTGATGCGCGTTGCTGCGGATGGTGCTCATCTGCTGGTTGGCCTTGCAGACGATGAGGGGCGACCCATCACGCCCTGACCTGCCATCGCGAAAGCCTGATATCGAGGCCGGGTTGCCTTGATGTCATGCGCCATTTCCGGGCCAATTAGCCAGTGGTTAACCATATTTCCCCTATGCTGAGATTTGATTGGGTGCGCCAATATCAAGGCGTCCTGACTTTACCTGCGCAAAAGCCTGACATCGAAACAGGTCTCAAATGGCAGCAGGCGTCAACGAAACGGGTTTGAAATGCTGGAACTTGCGCAATTGCTGATGACGATTGCTGGCCTTGGTCTCCCGATGGGGGTACTGTTGCTGCTGTCTGGCCGTGTGAAAAGCCGTAACGAACTCGACACCGTGACCCGCATCATGACGGCCTTCTGCTTGTCGCTGGTCTGCTTCTGGATGTTCGGGTATGGCCTGTTTGAAGGCGAAAGCTATCTCGGCTTCGTCGGGTCCGGCTTCCTGTTGCTCGATCAGATGGAACTGTTCAATGGCGCTGAAGATCTGCGCACCGTCTATCTGTTTTCGATCCCGCCCATTCTCGTCACAGCAGCCATGGTTGAGCGCGGCAGTTTTGTTGGTGGGACCATCCTGTCGGTGTTTGTTGCGATTTGTGTCGTGCCGATCGTTGCCCACTGGGCGTGGGCATCTGGGGCAGGGGAGCCCGGATGGCTCGCAGCGCAGGGCTTCATCGATCATGGCGGCTCTGTTGTCATCTTTGTGTCTGCAGGCTTTGTCGCGCTTGCCGCCAGCAGTACGATCGGCCCACGGCACAACCGCTTTCCGTTGCAATCAGACCGACCCCGCGGTCACAGCCCCACCTATCAGGCAATTGGCGTCATTCTGATGATTTTTGGGCTGGCTCTGCTCAGTGCCGGTCAGGTTGAAACCATCGGAGCTATGCCTTCGTTGATGTTCAAGGTGTTGCTCGGTGCCAGCTTTGCTGCCATTGCTTCCATCTGTCTGCTGCTCATCCGGCCCCAATCGGGCATAGGGTCGGCCATCGATCTTTTGGCAGCCTCGCTGGCAGGAGCGGTGGCTCTGGTTGCTTTTGCTCAACACAGCACCAATGCCAATGCGGCGCTCACCGGTCTGTTTGCCGGTACAGTTTGCATCGGTTTGCGTCATGTTCTGGTGACCATCGAACTTGATGACCCCGGCGATCTGATCGCTTCTTTCCTGTCGGGCGGTCTTATTGGTGGTTTGCTCGCGCCCGCCTTATGGCAGGGCGGTGGCCTTTCCTCGATTGACCAATTGATGGTGCAGCTGTTGGGCATCGCCGTCATTGCTGCTTGGTCCTTCGCATTGACCTATGTCGCAGCCCAGATCATGACAATGGTGACCAATCTGCGGGTCAGCGAAGAAACCGAGGCCCTTGGTCTGTCCCGTGCTCACTTCGGACTGCAAAGCGAGCTCGATTTTCTCGTCTCGCAATTGCTCGTCTCGACCGGCAAGCAATATGGAACACCAGACAGCAACACCGTCCATCTGACCCAATTGTCCTCCAGCTTCAGCGACGTGGTTGTCAAGCTGCGGACGGAAACCCATCGGGCAACGGACCGTATTCAGGCCACCAGCACCGATTCCAAACAGGCCGCACTGATGACCACCAGCATCCGTCTGGCTGAGGACACCCTGCGGGTCAAGGCCGAAGATATTCTGTTGCTGCTGGAAAACACCCTGAAAGGGCGGAACTCTCAGTTGGGAGGGGCCCAGTTTCAGGCGTGGCTGTCTCAGGCGCTCGAAATTCTGATGGAACCGGTGATGCGCGATCTGGAGCAATTTGCTCGGCATTTGCAGCTTCAGGCGAATTTGCAGGAAATCGAGACCATTGTCATCACCGCTGCGGATGGCATTGCCCGTTGCGCGCACCGCATTGAGTTGATGCGCGATCTCACTGACGCCAGGGCCCGCGGCTTCTTCTCTCGCGATCATGAATGCGATCTGGCCGAGATGCTGCAAGAGCAATCCACCTATCTCACCGCTTGTGCCGAGATCCGCAACAGCCCGATCCAGATTGACAGTCCGGGGCCTTCCGGTCTCTTTGCGGCCGGTGATCACAATGCCTTCAATCGTATTCTATATCTGATGGTCGAGGCGGCGCTCAATCGCCTGAACAGCAAGGACGCCCAACCGGTGCGCATCGAACTGCGAGAGCAAGGCCACGGGCATGGCATCGTTCTGGAATGCCTTGATACCGGTTCAGCCCTGTCGCCACGGCAAATTCGCGCAATTTTAGAGCCATTCAAGGAAGAACATGCGCTCGATTCCATCGGTCTGGGGCAGGTACTGCCCTTAATGCTGGTGGCGCGTCTGGTCGATGCTGTTGGTGGCGAAATCTCGATTTCCAGTCAGGAAGGCCTTGGCACTCTGGTCCAGTGTCGCTTCCGCAGGATTCAAGCCAAGATCGATCGTGAGCGGCAGCCCGCTGCCTGATGCCGGGCTTGACCGAAGGCCTGCGCATCCAATGCCGTCACCCTTTGGCTGTAACGGCATTGGCCCCATTTCAGGCGAGGATCAATGCAAGGTGCCCTCGGTGCTTGGCACCCAAACCGGATTGATATGACCGAGCACCTGATCGACCAGCATACTGACTGATCGGGAGGCGTCCAGTTCAACCCAGTTGGTCCAATCGAGCTTTTCCCCGGCGCTGCCAAGGATCAGATTGCTGTCTCGCGAGAGGCTGTCCTCAAACGGGGGCTTGCCTGCAACGGCGCGGCTGTGGTGCTCCAGATCGCGGATAAAGGGCTGCACCCGCTCACCATGTCCACTGGCTTTCTGTTCTCCCACCGGGTCAAACAAATGAAAGGCCTGCAACTGGATTGACGGGCCGACTTCCTGCTGCAACAGGGTCAGATTTTGACGGCTGCTCGGGCTGTCGAACGCACCCGACAGAATGACCGAATAGCCAGCCTCCAGCGCCATTTGGGCCTTGGTTGCCAGTCGCCGATAGACCAGATGCCAGACTGACCGGCGATGCGCCGATGGGGGCAGATCGCTTTCATGGCGAACATCATACAGCGACAACAGTTCCTGATAGGCAGACATGTAAGCCGCGCCGGGCATCCGACCGATGATTGGCGCCAACAGACGCGCCAGATGCGACCGGTTGGCCTGTGTACTGCCTCCAAGCACAAGCAACTTGGCTTCATCCTGAACCAGACTGTCGCGAGCCGTCTGCATATAGCCGCGGAATTGCTCCTCCTCTTCACTATTGCCGGAAGAACGCACGGATAGCAGCTCGGACAGCTGGCGGGCCTTTTCAAATGCGCTGACAAACAGATAGAGATCCATCGCCTGCAAGCCATCCACCGCATGGCTGTCGAGCAGATTGTTGCAATAGTGGGAAAAGACCCAGTTAGCCTGACGGTTAAGCCCACGCGCCCGCATTTCAGCGACCAGCGAAGCAAGGTCATAGAGCGGATCGCCAAACCATGCCTGACTGCTTGACTCGATCTGACCGACCGCAGGATTGACCAACCGTAAGCCCTTGGGGGTTTGAACCACATTCTCAAGACCGACATTGCCGTGAATCTCGACGAACAAACCACCCTTGCTGCGGTCCTCAAGATGAGGTTGCAAGGCACCCAGCCGATAGAGTGCACGATTCAGGCAGGCACGGAGTGTCTGTTTCTTGGTCTTCTGCTCCATTTGCCGAACCACCGGCGAGAAACGTGCCAGCATCTGCGCCAGATGTTGCTGCCAGACGTCGGCCTTCTGATAGTTCACACTTTGGGCGGCTTCAGGGCTTTTTGCGATCAAATCGGCGAGCTTATGGCATTCGGTGAAGTTCGGGCGATAAATCTCGACACTTTTACTCAGGCTCTTGGAAACGTCGTAGCGACGCATCTTGATAAGCCATTCGATCACCGGATCCGTATTGGTCCCGGCCATCCGCACGCTACGATTGCTGCCATCCTCGGCCGCAGCATGATCGATATAGGGGCCGTCCTCTCTCAGGCGGACCGGCACAAGACCCAAATACAGATCTGGTGCAAAGCTCTTGCCCAACTTGATCTCTTCAAGGGCGCGCTCACGGCGTTGCACAAGGCTCAGACGGTGGGTTTGCTCCAAGGGCATTTCGCGCCGCAGCTTGTAACAATGCCTGTCGGTCAGGAACAGCACACAGTCGGCAGCGTCAACCCGCTCGACCGTCTTGGTCATGGTATGGCTTTTGACATCATCCAGAAAGGCCAGCAGACCCACATCCCCCACCAGCGGCAGGGCGGCCACAGACGAGCGACCGCCGTGATGCACGCGATCGTCCTGTTTGCCATCTTGCGGCTTTTGAGCCTCAATTGGGGATATGAGAGGGGCCATCCAATTATGTCCGAAAAGGGGTATCAATATCGAGGTGGGTCTCAAACGCAACGAAGGGGTGCCCACAACAAAGGTTGGTTCAACATTGGCGGTTGGAAGAAGGAATCGCATTGATAGAAATCAAGGTAAGTAGCCGACCATATGCGACAATTCCAATATCAAATGTCTCGCCATATCCTGCGAAAACCGTCTGGAAATCAGCGCTTTAAGTCAATTGGGAGTAGGCTGCACAAAACCCGAGATCGTGCGGCAATTTGGAGCGCTGAAGTAAACAATATTTACTGTGGAAATAACTTGCTGCGGTTTTGTTTGTCAGATTGCTTGATATGCATCAATATAGAGCCATTGCACAAAGTAAGGAGGACGCGATGTCTGATGGAATCATGAAGAAAGTTCGGCTTAATCTGGCTCGCAACGCAGAATATCCTTCTGGCAGTGCACAGCATGGCTATGAGTTTGTTGCACCACTGGATGCGGACGGCCATATCGATGCGGCGGTTTGGAAAAAACACCGGACACAATGCCGGGTGCGCCGTTTCTGGCAGGGCGAAAAGGATGAACATGGTCATCTGATCCATCGCCCCGGAGGCAGCTGGGCCTTCACCTATGACATCGATGGGGAAGATGATGACGAGGCAGGTTATCGCTTTGGTCTGCATGCCTTCAAGCCCGGAGAATATGTCTCGATCAAGGATGAAGACGGCGATTTATACACCTTTCAGGTCGTCACCGTTGACACGCTTTGAGCGCAAAGTTTTTTTGTGCGATTTGAGAACGATCAATGCGTGGGTCATCGCGAAATGCAATCTAGGGTAGTTCACAGCTTTTCTAATTAGGCCGGTCTAATTACCCTTTCAGGTCCCCACCTACACCGGCCGATGTCATGCTGAAACGGATCAGACAAAACCGTAAGGCATGACAAATTGGAGAGAACGGACTGAGGCCGATGCGGCGATCGGTTTCAAAAAGATTGGGAGTATGGGCAATCCATGCTCCCTTTTTCTTGGTGCGAAGCGCCGTTTCTTGTCATTTCAAGGCGTTGATCTTGTCGCTGATATTGGGCACATCAAATACCATGTGAACGAGGTCAGGGTCATCCGGATCCATGCGTGTCTTGAACCCGAGCGCCTCGCACATTTCGCGCATGGTGCGGTTTGTGCGCAGCACCTCTCCCTCAACCTGATTAAAGCCGTCTTTCTCCGCATATAGCAGGATCAGTTTCATCAGCTTCCAGCCCAGTCCCAGACCCTTGAGGTCAGAGCGGACCATCACCGCATATTCACCCCTGTTGTGATCCGCGTCCCCCATCAGTCGAACCGAGCCGAGCATGTCGCCAGTCTCCTGATCAAGGGCGATAAAGGCCATCGAGCGGGCATAGTCGATTTGCGTCAGGCGGGCAATGAAAGCATGATTGATCGACCGGGCTGCGGTGAAAAATCGCAAGCGCAGGTCATCATCGGTGACATGATCGAAGAAATCCGGAAACAGGCTTTCATCTTCCGGCCGCATCGGCCGGATAAGGGCAGAACGCCCATCCTTCAACTTGTTCACCTGCTCCCATTCCTTGGGATAAGGTTTGACCGCAAAGCGCTTGTGCGGATGAATGCCGATGCTGGAAGGTGCCACATGAACACTGGCATCGGTGATCACATAGCCATTGCTATCCGCCAGCAGGGGATTGAGATCGAGGGCGGTGATTTGGGGCAAATCAGCCACCATCCTGCTCAGTTTGACGAGGATCGAAGCCAGCTGTTCCCGATCGCACGGAGGGGTGTCGCGATAGCCTGCCAGACGACGGCTCACCCGGGTTTTCCCGATCATTCTCTTCGCCGTCAACATGTCCAGCGGCGGCAACTCCAGCGCCTTGTCGCGGATCACCTCGACAGCAGTGCCACCACGGCCAAACACCATAACCGGGCCGAAAATTGCATCCACATGCATGCCTGCAGTCAGCTCAACCGCGTGAGGCCGCCGGATCATGGGATGCAGTGTGACGCCATGAATGCGACCGTCCGGATAGGCAGCCCGTGCCCGATCCATCACAGCAGTGGTTGCCTCGCCCACGGCTTCCGGTGTCACGAGGTTGAGCACCACTCCGCCAATGTCGGATTTGTACCTCACATCCGGGCTGTCAATCTTGACCACCACCGCCCCATGGCGGGCAATCAGCGGGATAGACAATTGCTGGGCTTCTTGTGCATTCGCAGCAGGGATCGCGGCGGCAATCGGCAGATCATAGGCTTCAAGAAGGGCAGACACTTCCACCGCCGTCAACCGTTCTTCACCGCGGGCCAGCGCGCCGCCAATCACCTTGCGGGCAACCTCAAGGTCAGGTTTGCTGTCGTCAAAAGCAGGCGGCATTCGCATCAACTGATCCTGCGCCTGCATATATTTAATCACATAGGAATAGCCCCGCATGGCATCAGCCGGGGTGGCATAATGGGGGATGTCGGCCTCTTCGAACATGGTCCAGACCTTGTCCCCGCCGCCCAGCCAACAGGTAAAGACCGGCAGCCGCCGCTTGCCGTTTTTCTTGCGTTCAGCCAACAGATCGATGACGGCTTGCGCCATTGCGACCGGATCATTCAGTGCCGTCGGGCAATGCATGATCAGGATAGCGTGGCTGTTCCTGTCCTCCATCAGGATTTCGAGGCTTTGACGATAGGCGTCCGGCCCGGCGGTCCCCAGAATGTTGATTGGATTGGACCGCGACCATTTCGTCGGCAACACCGCATCAAGCTGGGCAATCACCGCATCATCCAGTTCGGTGAGCGATCCGGCCTGATCGACCAGGTCGTCCGCAGCCAATGCCGTCAGGCCAGTGCCGTTGCAGATGATGGTTAGGTTCGCCCCGCGCAGCTTGCGCACATGGGTGAGAGTTTCGACCGCATCGAAAAACTCATCCAGATCATGCACCCGCAATAGCCCCGCCCGATCGAAGGCCGCCTGATAGACGGCATCCTCACTTGGCAAACGATTGTTGCGCCAGGCTGTTGCGGAGACCCCTTCAGTGTGCCGCCCGGATTTCATCACCACCACCGGCTTGGCGCGGGCAGCGGCCCTGGCCGACGACATGAATTTTCTAGCATCCTGAATGGATTCCACATAGAGCAGAATGGCGCGGGTGAAAGGATCCATGGCAAAGTGATCCATCAAGTCACCAAAATCGACGTCGGATTTTTCTCCCAGTGATACAACGCCGGAAAACCCGATCTGTTTGCGGGTTGCCCAATCGACCACCGACGTGACAATGGCGCCGGACTGGGAAATCATGGCCAGATCACCCTGCAGTCCCGGCAAATGGCAGAAGGAGGCATTCAGCCCAGTCCTTGGCGCTAAAATGCCCACGCAGTTCGGCCCGACAACCCGCATGCCATAGCCCGCAGCAATTTGGGCAACATGTTTGGCGATTGATCGATCGGCACCGCTCGATTCTGTCGTGATGATGATCGCGCCGCGACAGCCTTTCTTGCCCAACGTTTCGATGACATCGACAACCGACTGGGCTGCGACCGCCACCACCGCCAGATCGGGCTTTCCCTCCAGTTCCTCAAGGGAGGAGAGAACGTCATGCCCATCGATCTGGCCACCTTTGGGATTGACCAGCGTCAGCTTGTCTTTGAACTTGCCCGCAAGAAGATTGCGTACAATCGCATTGCCAATGCTGCCTTCCCGTGCGGAGGCGCCAATCACTGTGACATTGCGAGGTCTGAAAAACACGTCGAGATTATAGCTGCTCATGGTTTCTACGAGGTCCTGTCCAGTGTCTGGTCGTTCATCCGTCGGGTCATCAGGAATAGAAGGTCATCAAACTTCAATGCCAAAGCTCACCGGAAGTGGTTGATAGAATTGGGCCTTGTTGCGCGGTCAGCCTCCCACAAATGGTCGTCCGTGGCGAGGACCACTTTCGGTGATAGGGAGACTTACGGCGCTATCCTGTCTTAAAGCTGTCTTTGTGCTCACTTGATCCCGGGCTGGGTACAAAAAAGGCCGAAGCCACCAACGGCTTCGGCCTCAATCTCTCGTCCTTCATGCATCACCTGTCATGCAGGTTTCCGAGCTCACATGGGGCAGGGGCATGAGGAACACTCCGGTGATATCAGTGCGCCATGATGCAAGGCACGGTCATCGATTGCAGCATGCCACGCGTGGCACCGCCCAGAATGAATTCACGCACACGGCTGTGGCCATATCCACCCATCACAGCCAGATCAATCTGGTTGTCGGAGATATAGTTGAGCAGTGCATCAGAAACCCCGGAGGCCGGTGCCGGAATTTTCTCGACGCTGACCTTGACCCCATGACGAGACAGATACACGGCAAGATCGGCGCCCGGATCACCCGGAAGATGCAGCTTCTGGGCTTCCACCATCACAACCAGCACTTCATCGGCCATTTCAAGGATCGGCATGGCCGCATGGATGGCGCGGGCTGCTGTTTTGGAGCCATCCCAGGCAACCATGACCTTCTTGGCGGAGAAATGCTCCGTTCCGACATAAGGCACGATCAGGATTGGTCGGCCGGAATCAAACAGAGCCGCTTCAATCAGTTCGGCGCGCAGAGGCTCGGGCCGGTCCGGATTGTCCTGACCCACCACCAAGAGATCGCACATGCGGGTATGATTGACGAAAGTGTCCAAACCGCCAGGCGTCAGATCCATCAGCCGTGTTTCGAAGGCGTTGGCTGACCGTTCGCCATACTCGCTGAAGCGTTCCAGGGCTGAGTGAGCCTTTTCCTGAGCCCGGTTACGGGCATCGGAAATGAACTGATCTGGCACCGGCTGCACCATCAGGGCAGGAACGACGGGCTCGATCAGCGGGGAAACGCCGGTCAGATGGGCATCGAGTTTGTTGGCTAGCTCACTTGCAATCTGCACCGGAGCAGTTGTCAGATCGGTTTCGATGTCCAGAAGGCAGATGATTTCTTTGATGGCCATTTTTGGCCTCCTCTCCCAAATGTGTCCGGTGAATGGGGAGCCGGACTTGATTGGCCTGCAGACGGATCGTCCCGAGCTTGTCTGTCGCTCAATTTTGATTGGATCCTCGAAGCCGCAGGCGGGGCTTCTGAATAAACTATGGCCTATCGCTTCGGACCCCTGCTTTGATAGGGATCAAGCGAAAAGGGAATTTGCAAAGGCGTACAAACCACTTTCGTCGTAGAGCTGCGTAGCTGGCCTGTACCGCGTCATGGTGGCAATCTGCAAAGCGGTGATTTGTCAGGGTACAAACACCACCAAAGCCGCCACCTGCTAGGGATAAAATCGGACAAGTGTCTGGTCTGGCGGTATTTCTTGATGATCACGAGATGATGGACATTTTTTTGCCGCTTCATGACCAGTTCGAGCGGGCGGCCGCGGTTATGGCGTCGATGTCTCCATACAGGGGGCAGCTCTGCTCCTCATCAGGGTCCTTTGAACTGGTCGGTTGACAGCACGTCACTTAACGCTGTGGTGCCATCGTCCCACTGATCGCACCAAGGAGGGGATTTCGTTGTTTTGAAGGCCTACTCCTGACCAAGATACCGCAAGAAGACCAGTTGGGTGTCGCCATAGTTGCGTTGATCAAGGCTTTCAAAGTCCTGCGGGATCGCCAATTCTGCCTTGGCATCCTCTTCCCAGACAATCAGGGCGTCGGGGACCAGCCAGCCACCATCAACCGCACTTTGCAGCGCTTGCTCGCCGAGAGCCTTTAGGTAAGGCGGGTCCATGAAGACCAAATTGAATGGCTCGATTGTGCCTGCCGCTCCAAGTTTGGTTGCGTCACGCCGAAAGATCTTGGCGACACCATTCAGACCCAACGTCTCCATGTTGGAGCGGATCAGGCCGCGCCCCTCGATGCCATCCTCGACAAACAAAGCGGCTTTTGCGCCGCGTGACAAAGCCTCACACCCAAGCGCTCCTGTTCCGGCAAACAGATCCAGCACCCGTGCATCCGTCACCGCATGATCATAGGAATGGGCCAGAATGTTGAACAGGGTCTCCCGCACCCGATCCGTCGTCGGGCGGATCGACTGGCTTTTCGGACTGGCGAGGGTCTTGCCTTTGAGGCGGCCACCAACAATGCGCATGCTTTGGCTTTCTCTTGAGAAGGAGGGCTGGGATTGTGTTTGTGAAGAGAAGGAAAAAGGGGCGATGTCGCCCCTTTTTGGTCTTTCAGTGTGGGCTAGTCGCGTCCGCGCGGCCCGCCGGGTTTGCCACCAAACTTGCCAGACGGACGACCACCAGACGGACGACCGCCATCACGACCGCCCGGACGACCACCAGAAGAGCGTCCACCCGAAGGGCGCCCCCCATCGCGGCCCCCATCGCGGTTGTCAAATGAACGGCCACCTTTGTTGCCAAATTTGCCAGCTGGTTTGCCACCCGGTTTGCCAGTTGGCTTGCCTGTTGTTCTTGCGGCAGGCTTGCGCTTTTCGATGCGAGCATTCGGGTCGAGCAGATCCGTCTTTTGCGGACGACCACCAACCTTGCGGACTGATTTGCCAACCGGCTTTTTGCCATCGGCCCCTTCTTCACGATAGGTGAAGCTGGTCCGGCGTGGCGCTGCCGGGTCAAACGGCTTGCGTTCGGCATACGGAATGGCATTGTAGCTTGGGCGTTCCGGACGATCACCACGATCACCACGATCATCGCGATCCCGGCCAAAGCCGCGACCACCGCGCTCTCCGCGATCACCCCGGTCAGGACGGTCACCCCTGTCGCCACGATCAGGGCGATCCCCACGCTCACCGCGCTTGCCGTCTTTGGTGTCGGAAAAGGCGCGTGCCCCTTCCTTGGCCGACATGAAGCCTGCACGCGTTCCACCGGACGATTTGCGATCCTTCTTCTCCGGCTTGACTTCTTCTGGCTTGGGCACTTCGGTCATGATCGGCGCATCGAAATCGGCCCCGGATTCTTCCACCAGACGCTCACCGAGCTGGTCGCGCAGCACACGGCTCTTCACTTCCGATGCCGAACCTTCCTTCATGTCGAGCAACTGGAAAGGACCATAGGAGACGCGGATCAGACGGTTCACTTCAAGGCCAAGATGCCCCAAAACCTTCTTCACTTCGCGGTTCTTGCCTTCACGCAGGGCAACGGTGATCCAGACATTGTCGCCGACTTCGCGTTCAATCTGCGCGTCGATCGAGCCATAGAGCACGCCTTCCAGAGCCACACCCTCGGCCAGCGTATCAAGCTGGGCCTGCGTGACCTTGCCATAGGCCCGCACGCGATAGCGACGCAGCCAGCCGGTGGTCGGCAATTCCAGAACCCGCGCCAAACCGCCATCATTGGTCAGTAGCAACAGGCCCTCGGTGTTGATGTCCAGACGCCCGATGGTGATGACGCGCGGCAAACCCACCGGCAGCTTTTCAAACACCGTTGGCCGACCTTCCGGGTCGGACGTGGTGGTCACCAGACCACGCGGCTTGTGATACATCCACAAACGGGTCCGCTCTCGCACCGGCAGCGGTGCGCCATCGACCAGTACCTTGTCTTTGGGGTGAATATTGATCGCCGGGCTGTCAAGCAGCTTGCCATTGACGCTCACGCGGCCTGCCTTAATCCAGTTTTCTGCGTCACGACGTGAGCACAGGCCCGCACGTGCCATGATTTTGGCAATCCGTTCGCCTTCTTCCAGAGCACGGGTCGGTGGTGTGTAGGCCGGGCCTTTGGGCTTGTCGGCTTGGGCGGCTGGACGATCTTTAAATGGGCGATCTTTGAAAGGACGGTCCTTGATCGGGCGATCCGGACGGCCACGGCCTTTGTCATTGCGTGGGCCCCGATCATCGCGCGAACCTCTGTCGCTGCGTGGGCCCCGGTCATCGCGGGAGCCTTTGTCGTAACGGGGGCCTTTGCTGAACCCACGACCCTCTTTGCGGTCATCAAACCGGCGCTCTTCCGACCGGTTTCCGGTCCGGGGCTCGGTCTTGCGATCACCTGGCTGGCGCAAGGCGCGCTCATCCGGCGTCTCACGGCGTGCATCGACGTTCGGAGACCAGCCGTCATCCTTGCGGTCGCGGCCGGAAGGCTTGGCGTTGGGTTTGTCCTTCGTCCATGACCCTTTTTTCTTGAAAGATCCGGACTTTGATGAATGATGGGCGCCATCCCGGCGCGCATGTTTGGATGCGTCTGGCGACCTCGCGTCGGCAGAACGGCGTCCTTTTTGAGCAGATTTGCGTTCCATGGCGAAAGCCTTTACCACAGGTTCATAAGAAAAATCGAGAAGAAAGTGGAAAGGTCAGCAATGTGCAGACCGCATGGTTATCAAGTTGATCGGGCGCAGCGCAAAAGCTTCATGGAATTGGCGCTTGATGAGGCGCGTCAGGCGGCTCTGTTTGGCGAGGTGCCCATCGGTGCTGTGCTGGTTCATGACGGGCAAGTCATCGCCAAGGCTGGCAACCGAACCATCGCGCTGAATGACCCCACAGCCCATGCAGAAATTCTGGTCATCCGGGAAGGCTGCACCCACTTCCAGTCCCAAAGGCTGCCCGATTGCGATCTCTATGTGACGCTGGAGCCTTGCCCGATGTGTGCTGCGGCCATTTCCTTTGCCCGCATCCGGCGGCTTTATTATGGGGCACAGGATGTGAAGGGTGGCGCGGTCGAAAGCGGTTCTGCCTATTTCAGCCAGTCCATCTGCCACCACGCGCCGGAGGTCTATTCCGGCATCAATGAAACCCAATCAGCGCGTTTGTTGCGGGATTTCTTCCGCCAGCGCCGTGATTGAAGCGATCTGATCGCAAGGGCCACTCAGGTCTCATCCTCATCTGGCTGATAGATGAGAATGTCCCCGGGCTGACACTCGAGCACTTCGCATATCTTGCTCAGGGTTTCAAAGCGAACCCCCTTCACCTTGCCCGATTTCAACAGCGAGACATTCTGTTCGGAAATGCCGATCAGCTCCGACAGGGCCTTGGACTTCATCTTGCGCCGGGCCAGCATCACATCCAGTTCGACGATTATTGCCATCGTGCCATTGCCCTCCTTGTCTTTGTCCCTTTGTGGCCGGGAAGGACCAAGCGGGGGCGGGATTCGGGGTCTGCACCATTCATGTCACATGATTCCTCGTATTCTCCAATGATCGCACAGTGGGGCAAAGCCTCAAATGAACTGGTTGTTTTCTTCCTGCAGGCGAGCCGCTTCGCGCATCACCCAGCCCAGCGTCATGAACATCACACCGAAAATGATGAAGAAGATCTCGCCGCCCTCCAGTTCAATCGCCAACTGTCGCTGGCCCTCAGGCAGATCAAGGGTGGTCAGCACAGAGGCCACGGGTTCCTCCAGAAAATCCATCACTCCGAAGACGACAAACCAGATCCCACACCAGACCATCGCTGACAGGGTCTTGGAGGAGAAGAAATCAAGGATTTGCAGCCGGGCAAAGACGCTGCGCATATACCAGAGCGTCATCAGAAACGTCCCGACACAGGCATCATAGAAGAAAGCCAGTGTCCAGCGCTGAAGCTGTGGCACATCCCCATAGGTGCGTCCGCTATCGCCAAAGTCGATCACTTCATTGCCTGCTTCGAGCCAGTCGGGATTGAGCAGCAGCAACAGCACCAGGATGCCAATCAGAAAAACCAGCGCCATGAAGGTCGTCAGAACCCATTTCATGATGCCACTGACCCGCGCGATGCGGCCAATCCGGACATGCTGTTCACCCGATTGCTTCGCCATATCTGTCTTCCCTCAAAGAGTGCCTGAACATTTTCGCCAGAGAAATTGCGGAAATGCTTGGAGATTTTTGTGAACCGGCCACGCTTTTAGCGCGACCAATGGAAAGTGGACAGTGATTTTTTGAAAAAACCACTTGACTTATGAATGAACATATATGATTTAAAAATTATCGTCAAACGATAATAAATAAGAAATAAACAGTGATTTATGATCGTTTGAAACTTGGTGGGCAGTGCCGACCGTCTCTATCGCGAGTTGACTAGAAAATACATCTGAAAGGGCGCTCAGTATAAGAGCGTAATGAAATCATGGCTTTGAACACCATTTCCTCTCTGTCCCTTGCCGCTGCCGCCGGTTGTCTCGTTGCATCTCTTTTGCCGATGCACGCCCAGTCCGCGGATTTCCCTGATATGCCCGGCCTCTACAGCACGCAAGGCCCAGCTCCTCAACTTCGTTGGGAAGGGGGGTATGTCGGCGCACAGGTCGGTGGCGGTCACCTCTTTGGCGAAGTCAAGGCAACCGGCACCAAGGAATATGTTGGAGGCGGCACTGCTGCCGGACTCTATGCGGGTTACAACTGGCAGATGTCACGCGCCGTCCTCGGCCTTGAAGGTGACTTCACCTATCTGGGCCACAAAAAGACCCTCAACCACGCCACTTTGGGCACTGTTCGGGCCAGGAATAACTGGTCCGCAGGCCTGAAGGGACGCGTCGGTCTGCCGATTGATCGCTTCATGCCTTACCTGTCCGCTGGCGTGAGTTTGGCCGACTTCGAACTGAGTGCCAACGGTGCCAAGAAGGACACCACCAACTTGTCGGTCAATTTCGGGGCCGGTGTCGAATATGCCCTGTCCGACACGGTCCATCTGCGGGCTGACTATTCGATCAATGGCGTCAACGACATGCGCAAAAATTTCGGCGGCACCAGCGTCAAGAGCACCGCCGGCAGTCATCGTCTGATGCTCGGCGTCAGCTATCAGTTTTAACCGAGAACCCGGCAGGCATGGGGACCGAGTGATGAAGTTGCTGGCCAAAAGAAGAGACCATCCACCCCAAGGGCTTTTGTCGCGGCTTATTGGCTGGCTCAGTCTTTCAAGCCTTTTGGCAGCCTTGATCCTCATGATTGCCTTGCTTGCCGGGTAACCCTTTTTCTCCAAGGAGAGAGACAATGAATGCTTTGTTTTATCTGAAATGCCTCAGCCTCATCTGTTTGCCGAGCTGGAAAATGAAATGGCAGGCACAAAAGGAATGGCGCTTCTTTGGCTAAAGCCCAAGGGCCTCTCCCTTGTGCCTTTGGCTCACCCTTGGCAGGATGGTTGTCACCTTTCCTTGCCAACGGACCCTCAAGTCATGAGCAATCTCCAGTCGCCTGCCACCACCGCTTCTTCGCCTTCACGTGACACGTATGATGCTCTGCCCGACATGTTCCCCGGTTTCGAGCGTGCATCACTCACCATTGATGACCAGACCTTTTTCCTGCGCACTGGTGGCCATGGCCCGCCTTTGTTGCTGTTGCATGGCTATCCGCAAAATCATGTTTGCTGGCATCGGATTGCCCCCGACCTTGCTGATCATTTCACGCTGATCATCCCTGACCTGCCCGGCTATGGATACAGCAGCCTGCCAATGGCCACCCCCGAAGAAAAGCCAAGCCACGAAGCCTATGCCAAGCGTCACTGGGCCGATTTGTGTGTCGGGCTGATGGCCCGGCTGGGCCATGAGACCTTTGCTGTGATCGGCCATGACCGGGGCGGGCGCGTCGCCTATCGCATGGCCCTCGATCATCCAAAGTGCGTCACCCGGCTCATCTGTCTTGATATCATCCCGACCCTTGATATGTGGCAGGGCATGAACGCTTCGCGCGGTATGGCGGCCTATCATTGGCAGTTTCTGGCCCAACCCTATCCGCTGCCCGAACGGCTGATTGCAGCCGATCCCGCCATGTATCTCGACCATACCATCGCCAGTTGGGCTTTGAATCGTGATCTCTCGGCATTTGATGCCGATGCGATGGCCCATTATCGCGCAACCTTCACCACTCCGGACCATATTCATGGGGTCTGCGAGGATTACCGCGCCGGGTGGGGGATCGACCAGCAGATCGACCAAACCGACCGGGAGAGGGGCAAAAAGATTGCCTGCCCGACCATGGTGATCTCTGGCCCGGCCAGCAAAACCTCAGATGCAGATGGCCAACGGGCCATCTGGAGCCAATGGGCAAGTGATCTCACTTGCCACACGGTGACCGCCGGGCATTTCGTTGCTGAGGAAGCGCCCGAAGACTGCCTTGTATTGATACTGGACTTCCTTTCTCGCGCCTGACATGTCAACGCAAAGCGGACCCGATTGCGCTACGGGGATGGCCTGTGGCATCTTCGCGCTCTCATGGGATGCACCGTGCTGATTCTGTTTGTCAGCCTTGCGTCCCCTTTGACCACCAGCCCCCGCAAAGAGCCCGTATCCATGACCGAGACCGTCTCAAGCATCCTGCAGCTGGATGAAGCCACCATCAACAAGATCGCCGCTGGCGAAGTGGTGGAACGGCCCGCAAGCGTCGTCAAGGAGCTGGTGGAAAATGCCATTGACGCAGGCGCGGATCGGATTGAGGTGATCACGGAGGGCGGCGGCAAAAATCTCATTCGGGTGATCGACAATGGCAAGGGCATGACCCGCGCCGATCTGGGCCTTGCGATCCAGCGTCATTGCACCTCCAAGCTCGATCCGGATGATCTGATGGATATCCGTCATCTGGGCTTTCGTGGCGAGGCCTTGCCTTCCATTGGCTCCATCGCCCGCCTGACCATTCTGTCACGCCACGCAACCGAACCCCATGCCTGGGAAATCTCGGTGGAAGGGGGCCGGGAAACAGACCCCAAACCGGCAGCACTGACTGCGGGCACCCGGATCGATGTCGAAGATCTGTTTTTCACCACCCCTGCGCGGCTCAAATTTCTCAAGACCGACCGGGCGGAAAACACCGCCATCTCTGATGTGGTCAAACGCATTGCGCTGTCCAATCCTTCCATCCGCTTCACGGTCACCGGCGCGGACCGCTCGCGCCTTGACTATCCGGCTGCCAAAGGCCCGGACGCCCATCTGGTGCGTATGGGGCAGGTGATGGGCAAGGCGTTCCGTGATAATGCAGTGGAGATCGATGCCTTGCGCGACACGGTGCGCCTGACAGGCTTTGCTGGACTGCCAACGCTGAACCGCGCCAACAGCCTGCATCAATTCATCTTCGTCAATGGACGCCCGGTGCGCGATAAGATGATGCTCGGGGCCCTGCGCGGTGCCTATTCCGATTTTCTGGCCGGTGGTCGCCATCCATGCGCGGTTCTGTTCATCGATCTCGACCCTCACGAGGTCGACGTCAATGTTCACCCCACCAAGGCTGATGTCCGCTTTCGTGATGCGGGCCATATTCGCGGGCTGGTGGTCGGGGCCATCCGGCAGGCTTTGCTTGAAGCGGGCCATCGCTCCTCGACTACGGGCGGCGACAACACCCTTGGGGCCTTGCGCCCGGACGGCATGCGCGACACCCAGATGGCACAGGGTCACAATTCTGCAGCCCCTTTCCGCCCAGCCCAACCCGATCGACCGCAAGCGCCGATGGACTGGGACTGGCGGCAAAGCGTCTACCGTCCCACCCAAGATCAGGGTGAGGCGGCGACACCCGGGGCAGCGCCCGCCATGGCGGAGCAACCACAACAGGGTTTCTCACCATTTGCGGATAGCCATGATGGCGGAGTTCCCGCAGCATTGGATGTCCCACCCATGCAGGGACGCATGGCTGACGTCGCTGGCCCATCCGCCGACACGCGCGCCAACATGGCAGAACCGAGCCATGAGCAACTGGCCCGCCCGCTTGGGGCCCCACGCGCCCAGATTTTCGAGAATTATATTCTCGCCCAGACCGATGATGGCTTGGTGATTGTCGATCAGCATGCCGCCCATGAGCGTCTTGTCTATGAAAAGCTCAAGGCTTCACTGGCCAAAAAGACCATCGCCCGACAGGGTTTGCTGATCCCCCATGTGGTTGAAATGGAGGAAGACGACGTCGCTCGCCTTGAAGAGGCCAGCGATCAACTGACCGAGCTCGGCCTGACGCTCGAAGCCTTCGGCCCCGGTGCGGTCGCCGTGCGCGAAACCCCTGCCATTCTGGGTAAACCCAATATCGAAGCGCTCGTGCGTGACATCGCCGACGATCTGGCCGAATGGGACAAGGCCACCCGGATTGAAGAAAAGATCCTCCATGTTGCCGCCACCATGGCTTGCCACGGGTCAATTCGCTCCGGTCGCCGATTGCGTCCTGAGGAAATGGACGCCCTGCTCAGGGAGATGGAAGCCACCCCCCATTCGGGCCAGTGCAACCATGGCCGCCCCACCTATGTTGAACTAAAGCTTGGCGATATTGAACGCCTGTTTGGCCGTTCCTAAGCCTTGGAATATTGCACCTCTCTTGATCGGCGGCCCTTTCGTCATGTCCCTGTCACACAAAACAGGGAAAGGAAGGTCACCTTGGCGCAGCTACAGCCAGCGTCAGACGATCAAGGCCCCAACTCGGTCATTCATGGGCTGGGGCTGGAGCGAGGATAGAGGACAAAATCGGCATGCGGCATCTCCAGCACACCTTCATGGCGGCGCAATATTCCTTTGCGGGCTTCAGGCGGTTGCTGGAGGAAACGGCGGCGCAGGCAGAGATTATCTTCTTTGTTGGGCTTCTCGGTCTTTATGCGCTTGTCGGGGCCAGTCCGTTGCAGTTTGTCATTCTGAGCTTCCTGTTTCTCACCACGATCGCTCTGGAAGCGCTGAATACTGCCATTGAGGTGCTTGTGGATCACCTGACAAATGAATATGCGGAATTTGCCCGACAGGCCAAAGATCTAGGTTCCTTTGCCGTCTTTTGTAGCTTGACTATGATGAGCCTTTTCAGCCTTTATGTCCTATATCTGAATCTTTGAGGACTGCTGCGCATCCATGAGAAAATCAAACCCGCATGTCACTTCCACCCGCAATCATCTTTCCCCTCTTGTCCGGGCGCGAAAAGGTGCGCTGGGCGTTGCCTTGATGTTTGGCGCCTTTCTGGCCATTTTCGGACCCCGCTCTGAAGTCAGCGTCATGTTGCAAGCCATGATCCTTGCTGGTGGCTTTGTCTGTTTCGGATTGGGCTGGGCCGGTATCTCGCAGGCCTTGATGGGATGGTCGAAACAATATGACTACGATTTCGAGAAATGCGAAATCCGTCAGGTGTCCGGCACCATTTTCGGACGCTCGCGTCCCTATGTCGTGCCCTTCATCCGCATTGAGGGCCTCGAAGTCCAACCGGGCAACATCACCGGTGAAGGGGCTTTGGAAGGCGAGGGGATGATTGAAGTCATCGCCCCTGACGGTCGTGCCTTCGTTCGCGCAGGTATGTTCGAGACCATGGAAGATGCTGAAGAAATGGCTGTAAAATTGCGTAGTGCAATCGTCGCTGCCAAGAAAGCAGTGGGGATTGAGTAAAATTACGGCAACCATTTGCATCAGGAATCATGCTGATGCATCTTTTGTCGAAAAAAATTTGTAGAATTGGCGTCAGATTTGAGCCATCGCAATTGCCTTGCACCATGGAAGCATGTTTGATGGGGGCTAGTCTTAAGACTCTGCACCCTTCGGCTAAGATCTTCTAGCAAGGAACCCAGCTCCATGACGATTAAAGTCACCGACCGGCAAATCGAGAAAGCCAAGGTCTTCCACTCCCTGCATGTCAAGGGGCGTCCCCTTGTCCTGTATAATATCTGGGATGCGGGTGGCGCCAAGGCCATTTCCGATTGCGACGAGAAAGCGGTTGGAACCGGGAGCGCATCAGTTGCAGCTGCCCATGGCTATGGTGATGGCGAGGAAATCCCGCTCGATCTGGTCATGACGATCGTCGAGCGCATTACCGCGACCGTCGATCTGCCAGTGACCATCGATTTTGAAGGGGCCTATGCTCAGACCCCGGAAGGGGTTGCGGAGAATGTCTTGCGTCTGGTTGCTGCCGGAGCCATCGGCTGCAATTTTGAGGACCAGATCATTGGCACCGAAGACCTCTATTCCATCGAGGAGCAGGCCGCACGCATTCGCGCCATCCGCGAAGCAACGGATGCTTTGGGGTTGCCCTTCTTCATCAATGCCCGCTCCGATATCTTTCTGCATGCCCATGATGACAACAAGCACAAGGACCTGATGAGTGAGACCAAGGAGCGCGCCATTGCCTATACCGAGGCTGGCGCTGATGGTTTCTTCGTGCCTTGGCTGCGCGACAGTGACCTGCTGGCTGAGTTGTGTAACGACCTGATTCTACCGGTCAACGCCTTCAAACGGCCGGGCATTGCCTCCAACAAGGATCTGGCCAAACTCGGTATCGCCCGCATCAGCTACGGACCGTCCCCTTACCGTGTGGCGATCGTCGATCTGATCCGGCGCATTCACGAAAAGGACTGAACGGCGTCTTTCCGTCACAACAAAAAAAAGCCCAATCCGCAAGGACCGGGCTTTTTTGATGCATGCAGAAGGCGATCACTTTGATTGGCTGTCAAAACCGACAAGGACCTGCACATTGCGCTCGGACGGCGTCACGATGGCGATACCGCTGTCGACCTTGGCAAACAAAGCGGAACGGTCCGGCGTGTTCAGCGACACCTTGATCTTATGCAGCTTGGAATAAAGGATATTGTCCTGCTGGCGCACAACAATGCGCAGCGGCAATTCGGCTACGGTTTTCTGGGTTGAACGCGGCCCGCCCAGAACGCGTCCGGCAACGCCGACCTTGATGAACATTTCCGCGCCCAACATGGCGCATTCGCGGGCCGTCTGGTTGATGACGCCTTGATAGATCAGATTCTGGTCTTTGCTGCCAACACCGCGCTTGTCGAACCGTTGGACCACATTGGTGTCCCCCAGAATGGACACCGAGGGGCAATAGCCGGCAAACTTTTTCGGATTGCTCAGCATCATCCGGGTTGTGTCGTCGACAATTGCGCCCGCATTGGCCGCTTCGGCCTGCGTCATCTCAACGCCATTGGCCGATGATGTTTTCTCGGCTTTGCTGCCAAAGGTCGGCAGGCTCACACCACTGGCACAACCCGCCAGCAGGAGACCCAGGGCGCTGACAGCACCAATTGCGCGAAGTTTGGAAAGGGACACCGGCATTCTCAACTCTTTCTATACTCAAAACCCTGAACTCCATAACAGGAGCCATGCAGACAAGGGCACGTGACGCATTCTTGACCCAGCGAAGGGAAATAGACAAGGTCACGCTGCCAATTCGGCCACTCTTTTAGCATAAAACTGGCAAAAGGCGATGCTTTAGACACATGTCAGCGCCATTTGTCTTTGTTGCTGACTTGACAGAAAGGGGCGCAATGCCCTTGTTATCCTCAAGGGTCAAATCAGCGAGGTTTGCGGAGCCAGTTTCCGATCCGGCCTCATCCGAAAAGAGCCAGCTCGTGCGGGTCAACCAACCGGGCGCAATAGGGAATCAGCAATGACCGAGACAAAGCCACCACTTGATATCTATCTCTGTGCCCCGCGCGGATTCTGTGCCGGGGTGGATCGGGCGATCCAGATTGTCGAGTTGGCCTTGGCAACCTATGGCGCGCCGGTCTATGTGCGCCACGAGATTGTCCATAACAAATTCGTCGTCGAAAGCCTCAAGGCCAAGGGTGCGGTCTTTGTCGAAGAACTGGACGAAGTGCCGGCAACCAAACAGCCCGTGATTTTCTCTGCTCACGGGGTGCCGAAATCCGTGCCGGAAAATGCCCGCGAGCTGAATTTCTTCTATCTCGATGCCACCTGCCCGCTGGTCTCCAAGGTACATAAGGAAGCGATGCTGCATGACAAGCGCGGCCATGAAATCATCCTCATCGGCCATGAAGGCCATCCGGAGGTGATTGGTACCATGGGTCAGTTGGAAGAGGGCGTCGTCAAGCTGATCGAAACCGTCGAGGATGTCGCCGCCTTCGAGCCGCGCGACCCGAACAATCTGGCCTGGATCACCCAGACCACCCTTTCGGTTGATGATACCGCCGACATCATCGCGGCTCTCAAGGATCGGTTTCCCGCCATTACGGGACCGAACAAGAATGATATCTGCTATGCCACCACCAACCGGCAGGAAGCGGTCAAGATCGTTGCGCCGAAGGCCGACGTGATGATCGTTGTCGGTGCACCGAACAGCTCAAACTCCAAGCGCCTGCGCGAAGTGGGCGAACGGGCTGGCTGCCGCCAGTCACTCCTTTTGCAACGGGCCTCCGAGATCGACTGGGACAGTTTGGGGGCCATTTCTTCGGTGGCCATCACAGCGGGTGCTTCCGCTCCGGAAGTGCTGGTTGAAGAGGTGATTGAGGCCTTCCGCACCCGCTATGATGTGACCCTCGATGTTGTCGTCACGGCCAAGGAAGACATCATTTTCAATATCCCGCGTGAGTTGCGAGAAGCGGCCATTGCCGCCGGTGTGCTGGAAGAAGGACCAAAGGCGGTTGCGGTCAACTGACCGGGCCACCATGCCATTGGAACCGAGGCACACGATCAAGACAACAAGACAGACAAGAAGAAAGAAAGGGACTGCGCATGGCGGTCTATACTGAAGTCAGCGACGAAGAACTCGATGCTTTCGTTAACAGCTACGATATTGGCGCGCTGACCTCCTACAAGGGCATCGCCGAAGGTGTCGAAAATTCCAACTTTCTCGTTCAGACCGAAACCGGTCGCTATATCCTTACGCTCTACGAAAAGCGGGTCAATCCCAATGATCTGCCTTTCTTTCTGGGGTTGAAGGAGCATCTGTCCGAGCATGGCATCAATTGCCCGACACCTTTGCGCAACCGACAGGGCAAGAGCCTTGGCCATCTGGCCGGGCGCCCTGCAGCCATGGTCACCTTCCTTGATGGCATGTGGGTGCGTCGCCCCAATGTCGATCACTGCGAACAGCTGGGTGTCGCGATCGCCAACATGCATGCGGCAGCGGCCGATTTTGAATTGACCCGCGAAAATGCCCTGTCGGTTTCCGGCTGGCGTCCGCTTTTTGCCATGTGTGCCGACCGCGCCGACTCGGTGGAAGCCGGGCTGAAGGCCGAAATCGCTGCAGAGCTCGACTTCTTTGAAGCCAACTGGCCGACCGATCTGCCCAAGGGCGTGATCCATGCGGATCTGTTCCCGGACAATGTGTTCTTCCTGCGCAATCAGCTCTCAGGCCTGATCGACTTCTATTTTGCCTGCAATGATCTGCTGGCCTATGATCTGGCCATTTGCATCAATGCTTGGTGCTTCGAGCCTGACGACATGTTCAATGTCACCAAGACCCGAGCCCTTTTGAAAGGCTACCAGTCGGTGCGCCCCCTGACCGAGGCGGAGCATAAGGCAATTCCGCTGCTCGCCCGTGGTGCGGCTCTGCGTTTTCTGCTGACCCGGCTTTATGACTGGCTGACCGTACCGGAAGGTGCTCTGGTTGTGCCGAAGGATCCGCTGGAATATCTCAAGAAGCTGCGCTTCCATCGCTCGATCCGGTCGTCCGCCGATTATGGCATCGGGATCTGAGCAAAGCGGCAAGCCCGATATCATCAAGAGGGTATGATCAACATGGCGTGATCATGCCCGCTCTTGTCTCGTGCGGCCTTGGCACGATATAGAGGAGGGGAGGACGTTCCCCTATCTTTATCAAGCCGCTCTGCCTGCGCCTTTGGAGCGGGTCGAGACGGAAGCAGACAGGCAAAGGGACTGAAGCGATGAGCAGTTGTGGCACCGGCACCAAAGCCAAGGATGATCCATTCCTCTTTCGCAATCATTTCCCGCTGCCGGTGCGTGTCATGGTCGGTTTGTTCGGCCTTGTTCTTTGGCTTCTGCCCTATTCCCTGCTGATTGCCCCGCAATGGAACCATTTCAGCTGGTTGTTGATCCCCTTTGGCCTGATCGGTGTGGCCGGGGCTGTCGGAGGCGGCTTGTTCATTGTCTCGTCACTGATTGGCGAAGCACGCGAAACCCGCCTTGATCTGGTCTGCCAACAACTGGTTCAGACCTCGCGGGACTGGCTGCTGAGGCGCCATGAGGAACGGGTGCCATTCGCCGATATTTCGATCATCGAGCTGCGTAAACCGGCTTGGGCAAGAGACGAAGAAATCTTTTCCATTCACGCCATGCGGGACGACGGCACCATGTTGCCCGCCTTCGGGGCCTTTCCCTCCCAGCAGGAAGCCGAAAAGATCACCACCCTGATGGGGCATCGTCCCAACGGCCTGTCAGCGCTAGATCAGAACTGGACCAAGGCCGAGTTGGCGGCACTCAAGCGCTCGATGGAAGCACAGACCGCTCGATCCTCTTGTGGCACCTGTTCGCCCGGCGGCATGCCCAAAGACGGCCCTTTGCTGCATTAGGCCCGCGGCCAAGCCGACGCAGGGCAGGCCTTATTCCGGCAAAGCATCAAAACAACGAACCGTGTCGCGTTTCTCGCTCCAGTCTGGGCGCGACGCAACAAAGATCTGTGCATCGGGAGCGCGCGTGATCGGGGTGTCGAGGCTGCCTGCAGGTATCTGCCACTGCCCGATCGCCTCGTGGAAATGCGGTAGAGGGGATCCACAGCAAGAACAGAAACTGCGCGCATTGTTGCTGTCCGGCAGCTGATAGCTTTTCACATGCTCCTGACCCGAAAGCCAATCAACGGCTCCATCCTTGATGAAAAGATTGGCGCCGTGGGCTGAGCCACTGGCCTTCTGGCATCGATGGCAGTGGCAGAGATAAAAGCCTGCAATCGTCCCGCTGACGCCAAAGGCAACTGCTCCGCACAGACATGTCCCTGAAAGACGTTCCCTTTGATCCTCTTTCATGACGGTTCCTCCCATGGTCAAATGAAAAAGGCCTCACAGGGAGGCCTCTTAAAGTGATGCGTCAAACAGCTTTGAATATCATTTCAACTGGCTGAACCCGGCCTGAAAGCCATTCAGGTCAATCGGGATTCCGATGCCTTCTTCCGGGGTCTGGAAAACAATGAAGGTGGCTGTCTTGCCCTGTCCGAGCAGGGAAACCAGCTTGTCATCCATGATGACCTCAGCGATGCAGCCCTGCGGCAGACAACGAACGAAGCCCGCGCGGCCCACATCGGTTGCGTCCACCTTCAGGCCCAAACCATGCGGCAGCAATACGCCCAGAGGGGTGAGAACCCGCAGGATCCGTGCTGATTTGTCAGCGGTTTTCAATACGATCACCGTCAGACCGACATTGTCGCGATCCGATGCGGTCACATATTGCATCAAGGCACATTGCTCGGAAGGGGCACCCGGAGGGGTGTCGCAGCGGATTTCCCAATCACCATGAACCGAGCGCACAGCCCCCTGTGCCTCAGCCGGACCGACCGACAGACCGGAAGCGGCAATTGCCGCCAGACAGGTTACAAGGGCCATCGACAGGCCAAACGGTGCCCGGAGCACCTGCTTGATCGAGGTTAGAAAAGGCTCGCGCTTGGATCTCATAGGGAACGCACCATGAAGTTTTGCCCAACGATGGGCCGTGAAACAGCTGTATCAGACTAATTGCCTGATTCGTCAAAGCGATGCTGCAATTTTGCGTGGAGCCGCCTCTCTAACCCCCAATTATGGCAAGAAAACATTGGGGATAATGATAATTTAGGTTCACAAATAGGGGAAAACCCGGATAGGAAGTTCGTGGAATTCATTAATGATCATTGGGAAGTGTGTCATGTTGTCGCACTAATTTCCTATCTCTAGAGGTTGCGACAGACGGTCGCATGTGCCTCTATAGATATAATTTGATCTGGATCAATAGGGTGGTCCGAACAAAGACCGGAAACCGGATATCGGCTGAGCTGGATCTGGAAAACACCAAGCGGTTGCTTCAGTCACCCGACGCAGAACACTAACGCAAGACTTGACCGGACCTGCCCATGAAAGTGCGGGTCTATGTCGGGATCGCAAGATCTTCGCAGTGACCAAAGCGAAGCAAAAGGGAGGATCAAGGACGTGTTGATCGCCAAACGTCTTACCAAGGCCAACAAGATGGCATGCCAGCTTGGCCAAAAAATCGGTCTGAATGCAATGGCTGCCATCATGGCGCTGGTTGCTGCATTGCAGTTCGGCAGCAACCGTGCCCAGGCGGCTCAGCCGACCCCATGGGGCATCAATCTGCAAGAGTCTGCGTCCACCGTGATGGACGACATCCACTGGTTCGGCAATTTTACATTCTGGATCATCGGCGTGATTGTCGTCTTTGTGGCAGCTTTGTTGGCCATCGTCCTGCTGCGCTTCAATACCAAGGCCAATCCGACCCCGTCCAAGACTTCGCATCACACCTTGATCGAAGTGGTCTGGACCGTGGTGCCGATCCTGATCCTGCTGGTACTGGCAGTCCCATCCTTCCGCCTGCTGTATAAGCAGATGGAAATTCCGGCCGCCGACCTCACCGTCAAGGTAACCGGTTACCAGTGGTACTGGGGCTATGAATATCCGGACAGCGAGGCTGTTTCCTTCGACTCGATCATGCTCAATGACGAGGAGCGTGCCGAAAAAGGCACCAGCGAGCCGCGCCTTCTGGCCGTCGACAATGAGATGGTCGTGCCAGTCGGCAAGATCGTTCGCCTTCAGATCACCTCCGCTGATGTGATCCATTCCTACGCCATGCCTGCGTTCGGTGTGAAAATGGACGCCGTGCCGGGGCGCTTGAACGAATCCTGGTTCAAAGCCGACCGGGAAGGCATCTATTACGGCCAGTGTTCGGAACTGTGCGGCAAGGACCACGCTTTCATGCCACTGGCTGTGCGCGTTGTCTCCCAGGAACAATATGACGCCTGGTTGGCTGCCGCCGCTGACGATGTTGAAGAAGCCAACAAGACGCTTCGGGCATCGCTCTCCACCCAATCCAATCTGAAACTCGCCGCGCAGTAAGCGCTGGAAGCTAAGGGAGCAAAGACCATGTCCTCAACGGCTGCCCATGAAGCGCACCACACGCCAACCGGCTGGCGGCGCTGGGTTTACTCGACCAACCACAAAGATATCGGCACCATGTATCTGATCTTTGCCATCATGGCAGGTCTGATCGGCGGGGCTCTGTCTGGTGGCATTCGTCTCGAATTGCAGGAACCGGGCCTGCAATATTTCTCCAATCCGCATATGTTCAACGTCTTCACCACCGGTCATGGTCTGATCATGATCTTCTTCATGGTGATGCCTGCGCTGATTGGCGGTTTCGGTAACTGGTTTGTGCCAATCATGATCGGGGCGCCTGACATGGCATTTCCGCGCATGAACAACATCTCCTTCTGGCTGCTGCCACCGTCTTTCCTGCTGCTGATCATCTCGCTGTTCGTGGAAGGCCCATCGGGCTCCACCGGCTTTGGTGGCGGTTGGACAGCCTACCCGCCACTTTCCAGCGCGGGACCTGGCGGTCATCCCGGCCCAGCCATGGATTTCGCCATTCTGTCGCTGCACGTCTCCGGTGCCTCTTCCATTCTTGGGGCGATCAACTTCATCACCACCATCTTCAACATGCGTGCGCCGGGCATGACCCTGCACAAGATGCCGCTGTTCGCTTGGTCGGTGCTGGTAACCGCCTTCCTGCTGCTGCTCTCGCTGCCAGTCTTTGCCGGTGCCATCACCATGCTGCTGACCGACCGTAACTTCGGCACCAGCTTCTTCAATCCGGCCGGTGGCGGTGATCCGATCCTCTATCAGCATCTGTTCTGGTTCTTCGGCCATCCGGAAGTGTACATCCTGATCTTGCCGGGCTTCGGCGTGGTCTCTCACATCGTGTCCACCTTCTCCAAGAAGCCAATCTTTGGCTATCTCGGCATGGCCTATGCCATGGTTGCTATCGGCGTCGTCGGCTTCATCGTCTGGGCCCACCACATGTACACGGTTGGTCTTGATGTCGACACGCAGGCCTACTTCCTGTTTGCCACGATGGTGATTGCGGTTCCGACAGGGGTGAAGATCTTCTCCTGGATTGCCACCATGTGGGGCGGCTCCATCACCTTCTCAACGCCAATGCTCTGGGCTGTCGGCTTCATCTTCCTGTTCACCATCGGTGGTGTAACGGGTGTACAGCTGGCCAATGCGGGCCTCGACCGCGCATTGCACGACACCTACTATGTGGTTGCCCACTTCCATTATGTGCTCTCGCTCGGTGCCGTCTTCGCGATCTTTGCGGCCTGGTACTACTGGTTCCCGAAAATGTTCGGCTACATGTATAACGAGCTCTATGGCAAGCTGCATTTCTGGATCATGTTTATCGGCGTCAACCTGATCTTCATGCCACAGCACTTCCTTGGCCTGCAGGGTATGCCGCGCCGGTATGTCGACTATCCGGATGCTTATGCCGGTTGGAACGCCATCTCGTCCTATGGCTACTACATCACCATGGTAGCCGTTGCCTTCTTCCTGTTCGGTGTCTTCGAAGCTTTCGCCAAAAAGCGCAAAGCCGCAGACAACCCATGGGGTGAAGGGGCAGACACCCTTGAATGGCAGCTGTCTTCGCCACCGCCATTCCACCAGTGGGAAGAGTTGCCACGCATCAAGTAAGAGCCGCTTGTTCAACTGGCTCGATACGATCAGGGATCGCCACTGGCGGTCCCTCCGAATCCCGAAACAATATGCCCGGATCACGCGGTCCAACGGCACACCAGTCGGGGTTCTATTCAAGGGAGTTTGAAGACCATGACCATTGTTGACCAGACCAATGACACCGCAGCCCTTGGGGCAACTGACCTTGCGCGCGCCGATTTCGGTGGAGCGGAAGTGCGCGATTATATCGCGCTGTTGAAACCGCGCGTCATGTCTCTGGTGGTCTTCACGGCCTTTGTCGGGCTGGCCATCGCGCCGGGCCATCTCCATCCGCTCGAAGCTTTCATTGCCATTGCCTGCATTGCCATTGGCGGCGGTGCCTCTGGCGCGCTTAACATGTGGTATGATGCCGATATCGACCGCATCATGAAGCGCACCGCCAATCGCCCGATCCCCGCTGGCCGCATCACGCCGGGCGAAGCGCTGAGCTTTGGCCTGACCCTGTCTGTCGCCTCGACCCTGATGCTCGGTCTGCTGGTCAACTGGCTGGCGGCGGGCCTGCTGGCCTTCACCATCTTTTTCTATGCCGTTGTCTATACCATGTGGCTGAAGCGCTCCACACCGCAGAATATCGTGATTGGTGGTGCAGCTGGTGCTTTCCCTCCGATGATCGGCTGGGCCGCGGTCACGGGGTCAGTGACGCTGGAATCCATCACTCTGTTCCTGATCATCTTCATGTGGACGCCGCCCCATTTCTGGGCCTTGGCGCTGATCAAGAATGACGATTACAAGAATGCTGGCGTGCCGATGCTGCCAGTGGTGGCAGGCGAAGCGGTGACCCGCTCGCAGATCCTGCTTTATTCGCTGGTGGTGGCACCGCTTGGCATGGTGCCTGCCGCTCTAGGCTTTGCCGGCCTGACCTATGCCATCCTGTCGGGCGTGCTCGGGGCCTTGTTCCTCGTGGCTGCCTTGCGGGTTTATCGCAACCGGGAAGGGGCGCTGGCGCGCAAGTCCGCTGGCCAGATGTTCGCCTTCTCCATCCTGTATTTGTTTGCGCTCTACGCCACCTTGCTGGCTGAGCATTTGCTGGGACTGTCCATGCTGCCTGCGCTGCTCTAGCGCGACAGCGAGACATTCATCCCGATAAGGAGATCTGACATGACCGAGATCGTTGAAACAATCCATCTGACCGAAGATCAGAAGAAACGCCGCAACAAGCGTTCCCTTGCAATTGCCCTGAGTCTGGGCGCGCTTGTGGTGCTGTTCTACTCCATCACGCTGGTCAAAATGGGCGCTGAGGTGCTGAACCGCCCGATGTAGCTGGGCGCCTTGAGGTCAGGAAACATCCCATAAACAAGATCGACGGTAACAAGCAAGATCAGCGGTAACACGAATGAGCGAACAGACAAAAGAGACGAAACAAGCAGATCCGGGCCAAACAAACCCGGACAAGGCCAACAAGCGTCTCGCCTATGGTCTCGTCATTTTTGTTGGCTGCATGATCGGCATGGCCTATGCCTCCGTACCGCTTTACCGGATTTTCTGTCAGGTAACCGGATATGGCGGCACCACCCAGACCGCTGAAGTCGAGGCTGACGGGGTGATCGACCGCAAGATCACGGTTCGTTTTGACGCCAACGTGGCGGGCGGCCTGAATTGGGATTTCAAACCCCTCGATAAACCCGTGACACTGAATGTCGGCGAGACCGCGCAGATCGCCTATCAGGTGGTCAATCATGCCAGCGTGCCAACCGCAGGCACTTCGACCTTCAATGTTACCCCCGCTGCCGCCGGCATCTATTTCAACAAACTGGAATGCTTCTGCTTCACTGAACAGACGGTGGCAGCAGGCGGCACTGTCGACATGCCTGTGGTGTTCTTTGTCGATCCTGACATCGATAATGACCCGCAAATGAAATCAATAAAAACCATCACCCTGTCCTACACCTTCTTTCCAGATGAGAAAGAAACGGCCGCGTTCGCCAAGGATCGCGCACGGCCCGAGGTGAAGACGGGCGGATAAATATCAGACAATGCGGCGCTGCGCGCCCAATTGACATCAGGAGCTTGGGAGGACCCAAACATGGCTGAGGCTCATACCAAAAACCACGACTATCACATTATCGATCCTAGCCCGTGGCCTTTCATCGGCTCGATTTCGGCCTTTGTGATGGCCATCGGCGCAATCACCTATATGCACGAAATTCTGCCGATTTGGCTGTTTCTCGTCGGTGTATGTGGTGTTCTCTACACCATGATTGGCTGGTGGGGCGATGTGATCAAGGAATCCCATCAGGGTCACCATACCCCGGTGGTTCAGCTGCATTTGCGCTATGGCATGATCATGTTCATCGCCTCTGAGGTGATGTTCTTTGTTGCCTGGTTCTGGGCCTTCTTCGATGCGAGCCTGTTTGCCGGGGAAACCCAGCAATATCTGCGTGCAGAATATACCGGTGGCGTCTGGCCTCCTGCGGGCATTGAAGTGATCGATCCATGGCACCTGCCTTTGTTCAACACCCTGCTTCTGTTGACCTCAGGCACCACGGTCACATGGGCGCATCACGCATTGCTCGAGAATGATCGTGAAGGCCTGAAATGGGGCCTGATTCTGACCGTCCTGTTGGGCGCAGTGTTCACCGCAGTGCAGGTCTACGAATATGCTGTTGCTCCATTCGCCTTCAAGGAAAGCATCTATGGCGCGACCTTCTTCATGGCCACTGGCTTTCACGGCTTCCACGTCTTTATCGGGACGATCTTCCTGATTGTGTGCTTGGTGCGGGCGCTGAAGGGTCACTTCACCACCGACAAGCATTTCGGTTTTGAAGCAGCTGCCTGGTATTGGCACTTTGTGGATGTGGTCTGGCTGTTCCTGTTCGTCTCCATCTATCTGTGGGGCAATGCAGGTGGTGTGATCGCCCACCACTGATCCAATCGGATGGAAAAATTCAAGGGTGGCCGTCGGTCACCCTTTTTTGTTTGATAGCAGATGGTTTGATGGCAAAAACAAACTGGGCCGGAAAAACAAACTGGCCCGGAAAAACAAACGGGGCTGGAGCGGGAAGGATCAGCAGATGGCAGAGCAAACTGGCAGTCTTTGGAAAACGGCCTTGCGTGGCCGCTGCCCCCGTTGTGGCGAGGGCAGGCTCTATGATGGCTTCTTGCAGGTCGCCGATCATTGCGACCATTGTGGTCTGGACTACGGCTTCGCAGACAGTGGCGACGGGCCGGCCGTGTTCGTGATCATGATTGTCGGCTTTCTTGCCACCGGCGGCGTGCTTTATACCGAATTCACCTATGAACCACCCCTTTGGCTACTGGTCGCCATCTGGGGACCGCTCACGGTGATCCTTTGCCTCTCATTCCTTTATTGGTTGAAGGGCGCATTGATTGGCCAGCAATATCTGACCAAGGCCGAGCAGGGGCAGCGGGAAGGGCAGAGCCACAAAGATCAGGGCTGAAACAGCAGGCTGACAAAGGCTGGCACAATATGCACCCAGCCGAACAATGAAGTCAGGAAGCTCAATGCCCCCATCGCGAACAGCGAAATGATGTTGAAGCCGACAATCACCAGCAGTCCGGTTCTCTGCCAGGCCCGGCAGTAAAAGGCATAGGTGAGATTGAGGCTGTTGATCATCATGATCACCGGCAGAGCCACCCAGAGCTGACGCAAATCAGGCCCGAACAGTCCGATCAGCCCAACCAGCAGATGAACACCCAGAGGGAAAAAAAGGTTCAGGGCAAAAAAGCGAAAAGCATAGCTGTCGGTCTTGAGTTTCATTGCAGGCTCTTGTCCTATGGCAGAATTTTGTGAGCTTGTTTAGCACGACCCGAGGAGAGATGCGTGGCCAAATCCATCAATAGACCGTCCTTTTGGATTTTTTGCCTCTGCGCCTTGGCCGCGCTGGCCATTCTTTTGTCCTTGGGCAATTGGCAGGTGCAGAGATTGGCATGGAAAGAGCAGCTGATCGCCGATGTCGACAGCCGCGTTGCCAGCCAGCCGATCCCCGCACCGGGGCCGAGCAGTTGGCCGAGCGTCGCCCGCGACAGCCATGTCTATCTGCCGGTCACTGTCACTGGCCATTATGATCACAGCCGCGAAGTCCATGTCTGGTTTGCCCTTGGCAAGCCGCAGGGCGGCCCCTATGCCGGGCCGGGCTATCTCATTCTGACGCCGTTCAAAACCAACGAAGGCTGGGACGTCATCGTCAATCGCGGCTTTGTGCCCGATGCGATGAAGGAGCCTCAGAGCCGACCGGACACGCTGGTGACCGGCGAGCAGACCTTGACCGGCCTGATGCGCTTTGATGAGCCGAAAAACTGGAACAGCCCGGATGCTGACAAGGTCAAGAATGTCTGGATCGTCCGGCAGGTCGCCGAAATGGCCGCCTATCTCAATTTGCCACCAGAAAAAACCGCGCCTTATTGGATTGATCTGACCAAGGGGCAGGGCGTCAATGGCTTGCCGCAAGGGGGCGAAACCCGGATCACCTTCACCAACTCCCATTTGCAATATGCTCTGACCTGGTTCGGACTGGCAGGCGTGCTGGTGCTGGTCTTCGGGGTCTGGTTGGTCCGCACCGTGCGCGCAACGCCCCCTCGGGCCGAACCGGAATCTGAGTAAAAAACTGTAGGCATAAGTGATGGGCCAGCCATTGACCTTCGCCCTCGTAAGGTCCATGTCTGTGGCGCTGCCAGACCCATTGGCCGCAGATCCCGCCTATCCGACTGCAAGGAACTTGTTGAATGCTGGTACTCTTTGATTTCGACGGAACGCTCGTCGACTCTGAATATCTCTGGGCACAGGCCACCGTTGAAGTGTTGGCCGAAGAAGAGATGGAAATGACAATCGAGGATTTTTCCAGCAGTTATGCGGGCATGCGCCATGAGGAAATCATTCCCAAGCTTGAAGAGGAGTTCGAGCGCGGCATCCCCCACGATATCGTTCAACGGGTCGAGGATCGGGCCATGCTCAAGATTGAGAAGGTCGAGGCACTTGCCGGTGCGCACGAGATGCTCGACCAGCTCGACTATGCCCGTTGCATCTGTTCCAACAGCTCTTCGGAAGATCTGGAAACCAACATGCGGCGCACCGATCTGTGGGATCGCTTCCGCCCCTATGTCTATTCATCCATTGAAGTGGGCACCAAGGCCCCCAAGCCTGACCCGAATGTCTTCCTTCATGCGGCAACCATTCTGGATGTCGATCCGAAGGATTGCATCGTTATTGAAGACAGTTTTCACGGCACACAGGCAGGTGTCAGTGCCGGTATGCGGGTGATCGGTTTCATTGGCGGCGGCCATACCTATCCCGGCCATGGGGAGCATCTGATGGATGCGGGTGCGCAAACCGTTGTGCGCCGTCTGGCGGACCTGCCCGCCACGATTGAAGCCCTTAAAAACTGGCACGACGAGTAATCCGGGTGATCGGGTCCTGTCTTGGGCCTTTGTGCATATGACCTGTGTCCCATGCATGGGCGGTTCCGCTATTCCGGCGGGAGCGCCCTTTTCTTTTGCTTTGGGTGCGAGGTCTGTTGGTTTGAGGCCGTGTCGATAAGGCATCCTTAACCATACCGTATCAAATCCCATGCAGGACTGACCAAAAAGAGATTGTGCATTTCAAACTTTACGATTTGTGAATGCAAGTTTGATCATCTGGCCCGTGGACGATCTGGGGGGCAGTTCCAGTCTTATGGGGAAGCAAATATGATCAAAAGAGGGTCTTGCTGCGCGCGACACGGCGCACTTCTTTCTTTCTTGATGTTGATAGGCATCGCGGCAACGGCCTTGTGCGTGGACGATGCGTCTGCGCGCATGTTGCCCGAACCAAAGGGTAAGGTCATTCTGACCATTTCCGGCAAGCTTTCCCACCACAATGGCAAAGGCGAGGTGCGCCTCGATCGCGAAATGCTACAGCAGATCGGGATGCATGAACTCAATACCCGCAGCTATGCGTCGACCAAGTCGTCCATCTGGCGTGGTGTGTTGATGCGAGACCTGCTGGCCTATGTTGGTGCCAAGGGCACGGAAATCGAAGCCATTGCACTCGACAATTACCGGATGACGATCCCGCGCGACGACTTTGACAAATATGATGTGATTCTGGCGATGGAGAATGATGGCAAGCAACTGTCTGTGCGCACCCGTGGTCCAACCCGTCTCATCTATCCCTATGACCAGTACGAGGAGTTGCGGACTCATGATTCCGGCATGCGGCTTGTCTGGCAGCTTTCCAGAATGGTGGTCCGATGAAGACGCACCTTAAAGTTCTCGCTTTTATCTACATGGTCTCTGTCGTCATTCTGTTGGCGCTTGAATTCTCACAATTCAAGAAAGTCGACAAGTTGCGCGCGGAGATCGGAGAAAGCCACCGTTTGATTTCAGGTCAGGACGAAGGGGTTCGACTTGAACTGGACTACCGCAGATTTCGTGATCGCTTATATTCCTATGTTCGGATGTCCGGGCATGAGACGGCGTCTGGTGGCAACCGGACCAGCCATGACGACGTTCTGGTGGCGTTTGACATTTTCTGGAGCCGTGTGTTCCAAATCAACTCGGCAACCGTCGGTCTGGAAGATGAACAGGTGCGGAATCTCGAGCCAATCCTGAATGGTCTCAAGCGCACCATGCGCCAGATCGAGCCCTATGTTCAGAATCTCGAACCGGGGGACCTCGACAAGCAGGCAATCATTAGCAAGCGACTTGATCCCTATGGGGCAATCATCAACAATGCCGCCGCGAAAATCAGCCACCTCAAAAGGCTTCGGGCCGTCGAGTTGCAAGGTCGCCTTGAAACCGTGCTGATGTCGATGGACAATCTGCTGACCACTTCCGCACTCGGGGCCGGGCTTCTGCTTTCCCTGTTCGGTGCGGAGGCCTATCGCGCCCGGCGTGAAGAACGCAAAACCCGAACGCGAGAGGCGCGGGTGCGGTTTCTCGCAGAACATGACCCGCTCACCGGACTGGCCAATCGCGCCTTTCTCAATCAGAAAATGTGCCAATATATGCGCGATGCTGACGAGGATGGGCAAGGATTCCACCTGTTGCTGCTGGATCTCGACAAGTTCAAGAATGTCAACGATACCTACGGCCACCCGATGGGGGATCGGTTGCTGAAAAAGGCGGCGGCGCGGCTTCTGCGGATCTTTGCTTCGACAGATGACATTGTGGCGCGACTGGGTGGTGATGAGTTTGCCATTCTGACCAAGTCGAGCACCAAACAGGCCGCTGCCCTGTCGCTCAAGGTTATCGATGCGCTTTCCGCGGTCTTCACCTTCGGCGATCTGGAAGTGCGCATTTCCACCTCGATTGGGATTTCCAGCTTTCCCAGCTTGTCGGGCTCATCCGACGACTTGATGCGCGATGCGGATCTGGCGCTTTACGCTGCCAAGAATAATGGCCGGGCGACCTATCGTTTCTATGAGCGCGATATGGGTGTTGCCATTCAGCATCGCATGCAGCTCGAAGCCGATTTGCGGCGGGCGATGCTGCACGAAGATGGCGGTCTTGAAGTTTACTACCAGCCGCAGGTCAATCTGGCCGAACAATCGAGCCATGCCATCGAGCATCATGAATGGCAGATCACGGGAGCCGAAGCGTTGGTGCGTTGGTTCCATCCCGAACGCGGCCATATTCCACCGATGGAATTTATCGAGATCGCCGAAGAAGCGGGCATCATTGATGATCTGTCCGACTGGATCATCCGTCAGGCCTGTGACGACGCGGTTCAGTGGCATCAGGCTGGTCACAGGATCGATCTGTCGGTCAATCTGTCACCGCTGCAGCTCAACAATCCCAATCTGCCAAACGAGATTCTGTCTCATCTGGATCAGTGCGGCTTTGACCCCAACTATCTGACGCTGGAAATCACCGAAAGCGCTGATGTGCAGGACACCAAGGCCGCCGCCCGGATGCTTTCAACACTGGCCGATCGGGGCATTTCGCTGGCAATGGATGACTTCGGCACTGGATATTCCAATCTTGGCTATCTCAACAGCCTGCCGCTCAACATCCTGAAAATCGATCGCAGCTTCATTTCTGGCATCGAGCAGGGGGGTGAGAATTGCAAACTGGTGCTCGGCGTCATCAATCTTGCCCATGGCATGGGTCTCAAGGTCGTTGCAGAAGGCATCGAGACCGAGGAACAACTGGCATTCCTGAGAGATCAGAATTGCACCATCGGGCAAGGCTATCTGTTCGGTCGGCCGGTGAACAAGCTCAAAATGTTCTCGCGGCTTAGACATCAGCGCCTCAGCGAGCCACGCGCTCAGATTCGCTGCATCGCCTGACGGCACGGCAAGTCGCATAAAGACAAAGAAAAAGGCCTTTCCGATCACCCGGAATGGCCTTTTTCATGGTTTATCTGAAGTGTAAGCCTATTCTTGTTCGGCAACAAAGGCCTTGTAGGCGTCGGCATCCATCAGGCCTTCGAGCTGCCCGGCATCGCCCACCTTCATCTTGAGGAACCATGCGTCGCCTTCAGCGTCGCTGTTGACCTTGGAGGGGTCCTCTTCCAACCCTTCATTCACTTCGGTAACTTCGCCATCGATCGGGGCATAGACTTCTGAGGCTGCCTTGACGCTTTCGACAACAGCGGCTTCATCGCCCTGGCTCATGCTGGCGCCCACCTCTGGCAACTCAACAAACACCACATCACCAAGCTGGCTCTGGGCATAATCGGTGATCCCGATGGTGGCGATGTCGCCTTCAACGGAAATCCATTCATGGTCTTCGGAATAATAGGTGCTCATTGATCAGGTCCCTCTTGGATCTTCAAACTGTCTGGGGATGGATGCCGCATCCCCGATAAAAGGTGTTGGATGGGGTAATTTATGGTTTGCGAACATAGCGCTGTGGAACAAACGGCATGGCGGCCACTTCCGCTTCAAGCAGACGCTTGCGCACCTGCAGCTGAACCTTGCAACCTGCCTGCGCAAAGGCCGGGGTGACATAGCCCATGGCGATTGGCTGCTGCAGGCTCGGGGCAAAGCCGCCGGATGTCACCACACCGATTGCATTGCCATCCATGTCGAGAATCTCTGCGCCTTCGCGAGCAGGGGCCTTGCCAAGGATCGACAAACCAACGCGAATGCGCGATGGGCCTTCAGAGAGGCCCTTGAGAATGCGTGCTTCACCGGGGAAGCCCCCTTCCTCGCGGCGGCGCTTCTGAATGGCCCAGCTAAGATCAGCTTCCGCCGGATCGGTGTTGGTATCGAGGTCATGACCATAAAGGCAAAGCCCGCTCTCCAGACGAAGGCTGTCGCGGGCACCAAGACCGGCCACTTCCACCTCTGGCTCATTGAGCAGCAGGCGAGCAAGACGCTCGGCGTCGGCTTCATCGCAGGACAGCTCGAACCCGTCTTCACCTGTATAGCCACAGCGCGAAATCACTACCTCAATGCCATCAATGACATCGGTTGTGTGAGACATGAAGGTGAGTGCGTCAGCCTTGGTGGAATGGCGGGCCAGTGCATCAACGGCCTTTGGCCCCTGAATGGCAATCAGAGCCTTGTTCGGCAATGGCGTGAGGGTAACATCTTGCGGCAGTTTGGCTTCCAGATGGGCATAATCGCCCTCTTTGCAAGCACCATTGACCACCAACATCAAGGTGCCGTCGAGGGCGGGATCTTCAGGCCGGGTGACGATGAAATCATCTATGATGCCGCCGTCCTCATTCAGCAGTACACTATAGCGCATCCGCCCAAGGCCAAGTTTGGTGAAAGCAGACGGGGTCAGGGCTTCGAGCGCCCGAGCGGTGGTTTCATGGTCCGGGCCAATCAGCAGAGCCTGCCCCATATGGGAGACGTCGAACAGGGACGCCTGTTCGCGGCAATGCAAATGTTCGGTCATGATGCCCGCCGGATAGCGAACGGGCAGGGCATAGCCAGCAAAATCGACAAGCGTTCCGCCCAGCTCGACATGCAAATCGTAAAGGGGTGTCTTCTTGGCAGCGGACAAGTCGGCCATCTCTCACCTCATAGTCTGGCGCGCGCATTTGGCAGCGCTCGGGGTTGCACGGGTGCATTGGCCTTTCGCACTATCGCGAACAGCTTTTGCATCGGTGCCTCCTCTGTCCCAGAACCTGAGAGATTTCCCATGGCCCGCAAGCGGGAGGCATGGTTGCTTCCTTCGGTGAGCCCAGAACCCGAACCGGGCTCATGACTGCTTTCCAGAGTGTCGCTGGTCGGGCGGTCCCTTGTGCCTGAGAGTTTCCGAGGCGGTTGCTCCTTCGGCGGCGTCTGGGCGGTGCGATATCCGCGCCAAAAGCGCTCTCCCGCTGACCTTTATTTCCCGCCCAAACCCTCACGAAAGGGGAAAGACGGAACCAGAATTGCGACAACAATCCTGTCCCGACAAGGTGCGTGGCGAGGAGGACAAAGTCAAGCAGCAAAAGGCGATAAAGCCGCGCTTCTTGGGGGTATTGCGGCCAGCTGGGCCGGTTGCTGCGGGGGCGCAAACACACATTTCCCCAATAGCTGCCCGTTTTTCGACCGCAGCCAGCCGCGATTTCGGCTATAGAGACACTATGTTGTATGAACGCCCCACCGATGACAGCCTCTATCAGGCTCTGCTGGACCGTGATCCCGCCTTTGACGGACGCATCTTTGTTGCGGTCCGCTCGACAGGCATTTTCTGTCGCCTGACCTGCCCGGCACGCAAACCAAAGCGCGAAAATTGCAGTTTCCATGAGAGCGTTTCGACTTGCCTGCAGGAAGGCTTTCGCCCCTGCAAACGGTGCCATCCTCTTAGTGCAGGTGGGGATCCGGATCCGCTCATTGATCAATTGCTCATTGCCCTTCAGGCCGACACCAGTCGCCTCTGGCGCGAAGGCGACATTGCCCGCCTGGGGCTGGATCCTTCCACCGTTCGCCGCACATTCAAGCGCCGCTTCGGCATGACCTTTCTGGAAATGGCCCGCATCTCCCGTCTGCGCGACAGTTTTCAAGCCCTGTCCGATGGCGACCGGGTGATCGATGCACAACAGGCTGCGGGATTTGAGTCGGCCTCTGCCTTCCGACAGGCTTTTGCCCGGCTGATTGGGCTAAAGCCGTCAGACTTCAAAGCGAACGCCATGCTGAAAGCCGACTGGATCGACACGCCGCTGGGGGCGATGATCGCCGTCAGTGACGCGTCCCATTTGCATTTGCTGGAATTTGTCGGCCGCAAGGCTCTGCCGACCGAGCTAAGGGCGCTATTCAAGGCCACGAAGGGAAGTCTCGGCTTTGGCAGCACCGCTCCCACCGAACGCATCGCGCAGGAATTGGAGGCCTATTTCAGCGGCAAGGCGGCTCATTTCAGCACACCACTTGCCTATCACGGCACG
Source organism: Cohaesibacter intestini (assembly GCF_003324485.1). Taxonomy (NCBI): domain Bacteria; kingdom Pseudomonadati; phylum Pseudomonadota; class Alphaproteobacteria; order Hyphomicrobiales; family Cohaesibacteraceae; genus Cohaesibacter; species Cohaesibacter intestini. The sequence goes on from NZ_QODK01000003.1 coordinate 73,187, forward strand.
CCTTTCACCCGTGCGGTCTGGGATGCCTTGAGACAAATCCCTGCTGGCGACACCCGAACCTATGGGGCGCTGGCGGCCTCTTTGGGAAAACCCGGCGCAGTGCGGGCCGTCGCCCGCGCCAACGGAGCCAACCAGATTGCCATCGTCGTGCCTTGCCACCGGATCCTCGGCGCCGACGGCAGCCTCACTGGCTATGGTGGTGGCCTCTGGCGTAAGCAAAAGTTGATCGAACTCGAGCAGGGCTATCGCAGCGCCTGATCTGTTCAACCCAATGATTAGGCCCGTTTTTCCGCCAGCACCAGATGGCCATAGATCGGCTTGCCCTCATCGGTGCGGACAATGATCATCTGGAAATGCTTCACATCCATGCCATTCGCATCAAGCAAGGCCCGGACATAGCGTTCCGAATGGGCAAAGCGCTGAAGGCGTCCTACCTTATAGGAGGCGTCACCAAACTCGTCTTCCGGCAGAGTTTCTGACGAGAAGGCAAACAGGCCCTTGGTATCGAGACAGCGCCCAACATGATGGAATTTCTCGTCCAGCTCGCCCAGATAAGGCAGCACATCAGTCGACACGATCAGGTCCCAGCCACCTTCCTCGCCGGTGCCGTCATCTTCAATGTCGCGCAAAAACTCGACCACGTCGCCTGCATAGAGATCGTCATAGACGTCCTTGTCATAGGCTTCGTCCAGCATGCCGGTTGAAATGTCGACGCCGATCATGTTGTCGACCTTCTCGGCCATCGCAATGCCGGTCAGCCCGGTGCCGCAGCCCAGATCAAGCATCCGGGTAAAACGGCGCTCCGGTTGATATTGGACGATCATCTCGCGCACCATCATCGGCACAGCATAACCCAGATCATCAACGAGGATTTTCTCAAATGCCGCCGCATGCTGATCGAACAGGGTGGCGACATAGGCAACCGGTGCCTTGTCGGGCTGTGGCCCCAACCCCATTGCTGCCAGTCGAACTGAGGCGCCTGCATGATCATCCGGGTCTATGGTCAGGGCTTGCCGATAGGCCTCTGCCGCTTCGGCCTTCTGCCCCGCCTTTTCCAACTCCAGCCCACGATTATAGGCTTCCGCGAGGGCGTCTGTGTCGATTTCGCTCATGATCATTCTGCCTGCTATGAATATGGCAGAAGCTCTACACGGCAAGTGTAAAAAGGTCCAGTCAGAATGACAGGCTCCAATGGCGCGTGGCTTGAAACCTGCCCAACCTCTGGCTAGATAAACTGAACCAATTGAGATTCGCTTCTCGCGATAGGGTCGTTGAGATCAAGCCAATGACGTTAAAATGAGCACAGTCACGATCTATACCGACGGAGCCTGTTCGGGAAATCCGGGGCCATGCCCTCGACGCCCGCAGCGCCTATGGCGCGAGGACGCGAAATCCTGACCATGTCGCCCGCAGCGCGATTAGCGCGAGGACGCGAAACCTTAAGATGAAGCCGCCAAGAGTGAAGCAAGGACGTTAAAATGAGCACAGTCACGATCTATACAGACGGAGCCTGTTCGGGAAATCCGGGGCCGGGCGGCTGGGGGGCTTTGCTGACCTTTGGTGAGCATGAAAAGGAATTGTGCGGTGGAGAGGCCGAGACCACCAACAACCGGATGGAATTGCAGGCGGCGATCGAAGCGCTGAATGCCCTCAAGCGCGCCTGTGAGGTCGATCTTTGGACTGACAGCCAATATGTCAAAGGCGGCATCACTGGCTGGATCCACGGCTGGAAGAAAAATGGCTGGAAGACTGCCAACAAGAAACCGGTGAAGAATGCCGAGCTCTGGCAGGCCCTGGACGAAGCGTTGAAACGGCACAAGGTCAATTGGCACTGGGTGAAGGGGCATGCGGGCCATGAAGGCAATGAGCGGGCGGATGATCTGGCCCGTCGTGGCATGGCACCCTTCAAGGCTGAACGCAGCTGACAAACGCTTGGGGCTAGCCCCAAAAGAAAAGGGTGGAACCCGCGAAGGGCTCCACCAGTGAGGTCGTGTGAGATCAAGCTGTTCGAAATTTCTGAAAGGCTGACACAATTGGGTGACTGATCAGCCTTTCAGGGTCTTGTAGGGCGCACAGACCCTTGCCTGTCCGGTTCATCCTGAACCGCTCAGACAAGGGGCCGCGCGAGACCGTCTCTCCCAGATGGGGATGCCAGGAGAGGATGGTCAACTTCTTGCAATCGTCTTCAAGCCGTTGGTGTGGCCGGGCAATCAGCCACGCGTTGCGATGATGGACATCCGGCGGATATCCGCTTTGGCGAATGTGCGCACATCCTGCATCTTGGAACAGAATTCGATGCCCATCTTGTCGCCGTTCTTCCAGATAACCTTGGCGTCGGCCAATGTGCCTTCCTTGCGATTGAGCAGGGAAAATTCATTGGGGAGGGCGCAGGTCGGGTCGAGCGTTATTTGCATGCCGTGGCTGCTCTCGTTGCGAATGACGCAATCAAGGCTGATCGCGAAATTGTTATAGAAGACCTTGCCACCTTTCAGGACGCGCTGGCGATCTTCCGTGCGGCGTTCCGGTGTGTGTGTCACTGTTTAAATCCCCCTGAATGCTCGGCTGGCCAGATCCTGCGTCGCGCGGACCGTTTCCACCGATGCGTCCATCATTACGGATCCGGAGAGGCCGGACCGCATTTGATTTGAATTTTATCAATTTCCGATTGCGTCTGCACGGGAGAAGTGATTCGGAGGTTAATTAAAGGTTAATGACGACAGTGTTCCGTGTGGACACTATTTTTTGCTTCAAAGTTTCAATGTCTTAAAATGGTTTATGGGTTATTTTCCATGTTTCTGAGCAGTGAAGAATAAAAATGACCACACCGCGCGCGAGGCAATTGAGCGGCAAAAAAGAATCTCCGTACTTGTCCTGAGAAATCAAAAACAGATTAGTTAAAAGAGGAACAAATAAAGTACGAATTGGGGATAAGTGAAGGGAAGCCCAAAATGCGAAATAGGTGGAAAAATTGCCCCGCGTCAATCTTGACTCGCAAGGATAGTCGAAGAGTCAGAGGCTTATCGCATCGCACATTGGGGATATGTGGAAAGCCAAAAAAAGGCTTGTCAGCTTACCGCGAAAAGAACGTTAAAGAATCGTTTCCTAATCCGCACAGCCTTGCCAGACTAGCGCCAGATGCAGACAAAGCGCGGATGTCTGATCGAGGCAACCTATTTCTGGTTTCGATTACTTCAAATTCCGATCCGTGGCGCAAGCCGCGAACAAAGAGGCTTGGCACTTTCAGGTGCCATCGCGGCTCGGTTTGTCTGTGTCAAAATCTGTCCCGGGTGGGTGCGGCACACTTTCACCCGAGATTGGTTTTCTTGGATGGCAAGACCAAAACAAAGGAAAGGCAATACTGTCGTGACACAGGATAACAAAGCGGTGGAAATCGGTTCCTACTTCGAACAGTTCATCTCAAAACAGGTCGCTTCCGGGCGCTTTGGCAGCGATGCCGAAGTGTTGCAGGCCGGTTTGAGGCTCCTTGAAGAAAAAATGCTGCAGTTCCACTTGCAGCAGTCCGAACTCGTCTCGAAGCACGACAGGTCTGAAAAGGATCTCGAAGCCCTGACGCATGAAACATCCGAAATTTCGCACTCCATGGCAGACGCCATGCGTGCACTGGCATCTAGCGCCGCTCCTGCTGGTCCGGTGATCCCGACCACCAAGGGGCTGCTGCGCTCCCAAATCGCAGCAGAATAAGCGCTTCAGAATCCCCCTTTATCGGGGCGACAGCCTTTCCGGAAAAGCAGTGCAGCAATTCTGCGCTGCTTTTCCTTTGCCTGTCTTCAGTCCGGCATGTTCGATCCCTCATTCAGGCAAAATCCCCGCATCCGCTCCGTGCGTATGTGGGCGATCCACATCGCAATCGCTGTGGCTGGTGGCCGTGCGTCGCCTCAGGCTTGCCCTGCCTGATCGGACCATGTAGGGTGCCGCGCGTAATGAAAGAAGGAGCCTGAAACAACTCAGGCTCAGGAGACAAAGGGCGCATTCGTCGTGAAATATGTCAGCACCAGGGGGCAGGCCCCCGAACTAGGTTTTTGTGATGCCATTCTGGCAGGTCTTGCCAGTGATGGTGGGCTTTATGTACCCAAGACCTGGCCGACATTGACCACCGAGGACATGGCGGCACTGGCGGGCAAAAGCTACCAAGAGATCGCCTTTGCGGTGATGAAGCCATTTGTCGAAGGTGAAATTCCAGACGACACCTTTCGCACCATGATTGACGAGGCCTATGCCACCTTCCGTCATGATGCGGTAACGCCGCTGATCCAGACCGGTGCCAATGAGTTTGTGCTTGAACTGTTCCATGGTCCGACCCTTGCCTTCAAGGACGTCGCCATGCAGTTGCTCGCCCGCCTGATGGATTTCGTGCTGGCCGAGCGCAACGCCCGTGCCACCATCATCGGTGCAACCTCTGGCGACACTGGTGGGGCGGCGATCGAAGCCTTCCGGGGGCGCTCCAACACCGATATTTTCATCATGTTCCCCAATGGCCGTGTCTCGCCTGTTCAGCAGCGCCAGATGACCTCTGTGCTCGATGACAATGTGCATTGCATCGCGCTTGAGGGCCATTTCGATGACTGTCAGGCCATCGTCAAGGATCTGTTCGCCAACAAGAGCTTCCGTGACGAGATTGCCCTGTCAGGCGTCAACTCCATCAACTGGGGGCGGATCATGGCGCAGGTGGTCTATTACTTCACCGCTGCCCTGTCGCTGGGCGCGCCGCATCGCACTGTCTCCTTCACGGTTCCAACGGGCAATTTTGGGGACATTTTCGCCGGCTTTGTTGCCAAGCAGATGGGACTGCCAATCGACAAATTGGTGATCGCCACCAATCAGAATGACATTCTGGCCCGGACGCTGGAAAATGGTGCCTACGAAGTGCTTGGCGTCACCCCATCAGCATCCCCGAGCATGGACATTCAGGTCTCCTCCAACTTCGAGCGGCTGTTGTTTGAGGTCCATGATCGGGACGCCGACAGCGTTGTGCGCATGATGTCCGGTCTGAAGCAGTCCGGCTCTTTCACAATTGCCGAGGGGCCTTTGTCTCGCCTGCGTGACGGTTTTGCTGCGGATCGAGCCAGTGAGCAAGACACCGCGCAAACCATTCGTCAGGTGCTGGCCGACACGGGCTATTTGCTGGATCCACATTCGGCTGTTGGTGTGCATGTGGCCCGCAAGGTGGCTGCAGCAGACAACTCAAACAGCCCGATGGTGGTTCTCTCAACCGCCCATCCGGCCAAATTCCCGGCTGCAGTTGAAGAGGCTTCGGGCCAATATCCGGATTTGCCCCTCTGGCTGTCGAACCTGATGGATCGTGAAGAGCGCTTCTCGATACTGGAAAACAGCGCTGACGCCGTCGAGGCCTTCATGCGAGAACGGGCCCGCGCCCTTCATGAGGCTTGATCCGCAACGCCACAGATCCTAAAACTACGGATCAATCAGACCGCCAGACGCTCCTGCTCGCTGCCATGCGGGTGGGAGCGTCTGACCATAAACCCTGACGCTGTCAGGAAAGGGAGGAAAGCATTTGACCGTTAACATGACCCGTCTCACCAACGGCATGACCGTTCTGTCCGATGAAATGCCTCACTTGAAAAGCGCCGCTGTCGGGGTTTGGATTGCAGCGGGCTCACGGTCTGAAGGGGCCGATGAGCATGGCATTTCCCATTTGCTCGAACATATGGCCTTTAAAGGCACGGCAACGCGGTCTGCGACCGATATCGTTGAGCAGATTGAGGCCGTGGGTGGCGAGGTCAATGCGGCAACCGGGATCGAAAGCACGTCCTACTATGCGCGCATTCTTGAAGAGGATGTTCCGCTTGCCATCGACATTCTTGGCGACATCCTCAGCAACTCGACCTTCGATCCTGAAGAACTGCGCCGCGAAAAGCATGTCATCCTGCAGGAAATCGGTGCAGCCCATGATGCGCCCGAAGATCGGGTCTTCGACCACATTCAGGAACTGGCTTTCCCGGATCAACCCTTGGGTCGCACCATTCTGGGCACCGCCGAAACGGTCCAGTCCTTCACGCCCGACGCCATTCATGACTATCTGGGGCAGCATTATCATGGACCTTCGATGATCCTGTCTGCAGCTGGTGGTGTGCGCCACGAAGAGCTGGTGGCCTTGGGGGAGCAGGCATTTGGTGGCTTTGCCGATCAGCCGGCCAAACCGCTGGTGCCAGCACACTATGTGGGCGGCGAAAGCCGGGATCTGCAAAAGGATCTGATGGAAGCGCAGGTCATTCTTGGCTTCAAGGGCCGTTCCTACAAGAGCGAGGATTTCTACAAGTCCCAAATTCTCGCCTCCATGCTCGGTGGCGGCATGTCATCGCGGCTGTTTCAGGAAGTGCGCGAGAAGCGTGGCCTGTGTTACTCCGTCTATGCCTTTCATTGGGGCTTTGCCGACAGCGGCCTGTTCGGCATCCACGCGGCGACCAGCGCTGAAGATCTCGAAGAATTAATGCCGGTCATCACGGGAGAACTGGCCCGCGCTGCAGAGGATTTCTCCGATGCCGAGCTTAATCGCGCCCGTGCCCAGATCAAGGCAGGTTTGCTGATGGGTATGGAAAGCCCGTCGGCCCGCGCCAGCCAGTTGGCCCGCCAACGCATGATTTTCGGGCAGCCACGTTCGCTTGAGGAAATGGTTGACGCCATCGCCGAGATTTCCATCGATGACATTCGCAATCTGGCTGCCGACATTATCACCGGTTCCAAGCCATCCCTTGCCTCGGTCGGGCCAGTTGAAAAGCTGATGTGGGCCGATGAAGTGGCCGAACGGATGGGGTCTGCGACAAACTGACATGGGGACGAGCGGTGCGTTTCCCGGATTCGCACTGACAGACGACTGGTCCACCGCCGTTAACTGACCTAAAAAGAGAAGACTTCCTTTTTGGTCAGTCCCGTATATGTGCCTGCCTGATGGTCTTTGTCATCATGCGCATCCGTAACGGGAGAGGGGGCGATGGCACCATCCGCGTGTCAAAGCCCGTGCAAGCACCAGAAGGGGAACTGCACCGCATTCGGTTGGCCTCAATTCGGGCTAGGGGAAATGCGGTTGTTCTATTAGTATGGATCTGCAACCTTTGTGGGTCCGCGCAGCAGATCCTGACGGTTCGCATATTTGAACACCCGCTCATGCGAACCTCTGGCGGTGAATTGACACTGTTCAGAGGCGGCAACAGCAAGGCTGGAAGAACGATATGGCTGGCGATCAGGTTGGGTCCGGTAAAGCCTGGATGACCCTTTTGCTGCATGCAGTGAAAGGCAAGCTTATGCGTCCTCGCATGCGCGCAGACTTTGAAACCCGAAAAGGTCCAGACCCGATTCGGCGTTTCTCGGCCTCACTGGGGTCTGTCTGGACCGGTATCCCTACACCGCCACCACACTCGTCCCCCCTGAGCAACGCACTGATCTATTTGCGCCATCCTTCCAAGGCAGACTATAATCAGTGGGCCTGTTTGCGCGCTGCCAGTGCTGACTTCCTGCGCCCCTGGGAACCCTTGTGGGGGGCTGACGATCTGACGCCTCACGGTTTTCGCCGTCGTCTGGAACAATATCAGAAAGACCGCCGTTCTGGCCGCGCCCTGCCTTTTCTGATCTTCCGCCACGAAGACAATCGCCTGATTGGCGGCATCAATGTCTCCAATATCCGGCGTGGAATTTGCCAGTCTGCGTCAATTGGCTACTGGATGGGTGAGGATTTCGCTGGCCATGGTTACATGACCCGGACAGTAGCCTTGTTATTGCCCTATTTGTTTGATCATCAAGGGCTTCACCGCGTTGAAGCGGCCTGTTTGCCAAGCAACGGGCCTTCCATGGCGGTTCTGCAAAAGTGCGGCTTTCAGTTTGAGGGCAAGGCCCGGAGTTATCTTTGCATCAATGGCAACTGGGAAGATCATTTGCTCTATTCGGTCCTTCGCTCGGATTTGCAGACATCAGGCAGCCATTTTTCCACCACAGGATCTTTCCCCCTGCATCCTTGAAGCAAATCAGGTCCGATGGATCGGAGCAGGATGCAGACTTTCGACTTTGGGTGGATAGTGATTCCTGACAAGCCTTTGGGGAAACTGATCGGCCTTGCTTTGCTCTTGCCTATGCTTTCGTTGTGAGCAGGGCGAAAAGATCAGCCTTTTCCTTTGAAAAAGGCTAAGTTTGCGAATTTCGCCTTGTGCGGCGAGTGGCAAAATTTTAACTATGATGCACTGTTTCTGCGCATGTCGACAAAGCGCAGATTGTTGAAATATGAGGATCTCTGGTGAATCGCGTATCCGTTCTGATTGTCTTGTTGCTGACCGTTATGTTCAGCTTTGCGTCCCTTGGTGGGGCTGGAGCGGTTGAGGCTGTCGATGTCAAGGCGGATAGTCTGGTTCTCGACCTCAGCGATGTTATCGAACGCTATGACGGCGACGGCGACCGCATTCAGGTTTCCACGGCCCCCGGCCCTGACGGCATCGTGCGCCGTATCGAGGTGCGCGCACGCCAGCAGGGCGTCATCCCCGGCTGGTTTGTCTTCGCACTGGCCAACAATACCGACCGCCAGATCGACCGCTATCTCGTCATTCCCCATTTCCGCTTGCCCGGGTCCGGGCTCCTCAAGCCCGATCTCGGCGCACAGCGTGTCCATGCCATTTCCACCTCTCAGGGCTTCGCGCCTGAGCGGATTCCCGATTCCGAAGCCGATGTTTTCCGCGTCACCCTCGATCCGGGCAATGTTGTCACGTTCGTCGGTGAACAGGCCCATCGCAGTCTGACCAGTCTCAATCTCTGGCAGCCTGAAGCCTATAAGGATTATGTCAACAGCTACTCCTTCTTCCGTGGCATTGTGCTCGGCATCGCGGGGCTGTTGGCTTTGTTCCTTGTCATTCTGTTTGTCGTCAAGGGTGCAGCCATGTTTCCCGCGGCGGCTCTGCTGGCCTGGTCCGTGCTTGCCTATCTGGCGATTGATTTCGGCTTCATGGCGCAATTGTTCGATATTCCGACCAATTACGAGCCGATCTGGCGCGCTGGATCCGAGGTGGTCTTCTCCGCCTCGATCCTCGTTTTGCTCTTCACCTATCTCACGCTTCATCGCTGGCATGTGCGCTATCTGCATGCATCGGGCATTTGGTTGATCTTCCTGGTGGTGATTCTAGGGCTGGCGCTCTATGACCCGTCGCTCGGCGCTGGCATTGCCCGGCTGTCGATGGTCGTCACCGCGCTTGCCGGTTTCGCAGTGATCCTCTATCTGGCCTTCACCGGCTTTGATCGCGCCATCATGCTGATCCCGACATGGATCCTGCTGTTGCTCTGGCTGCTGGCAGCCGGTGCCGCAGTGTCCGGCGTTGTTGACAATGATCTGGTCCAGCCAGCCTTGAGCGGTGGGATGGTTCTGTTGGTGCTGCTCTTCTGCTTCACCATCATGCAGCACGCCTTCTCTGGCGGCATTCTGGCTCAAGGCATTGTGTCCGACAGCGAACGTCGAGCTCTGGCCATCGTCGGATCCGGCGATATGGTCTGGGACTGGGATGTGCCGCGTGACCGCATTCACACCACCCGCGAAGCCGAGAAACTGCTTGGCCTCAAATCGGGTGCGCTGGATGGTCCGGCCCGCGACTGGCTGGAAATGCTACACCCTCAGGACAAGGATCGATTCTCCGCCATGCTTGATGCGGTGATCGATCAGCGCCGTGGGCGGGTCAATCAGGATTTCCGTTTGCGTGCCGACGATGGCCATTACCGCTGGTTCAAGCTGCGCGCGCGCCCGGTCGTTGGCACCGATGGCGAAGTGGTCCGCTGCGTTGGCACCTTGCTTGACATCACCGACCAGCGCACAGCCGAAACGCGGCTGCTGCATGATGCGGTGCATGACAATCTGACCGGCCTTGCAAACCGCGAGTTGCTGCAGGATCGTCTGTCTGCTGCCATGGTCCGCACACAGGCCGAAGGCGCTGCCAAACCGGCTGTCCTGCTGGTTGATATCGATAATTTCCGCAAGATCAATGACAGCTACGGCCTGTCGATCGGCGATTCCCTTCTGCTGACAGTGGCCCGTCGCCTGTCGCGCCTGCTCAAGCCGCAGGATTCCATCGCTCGTTTCTATGGCGATCAGTTCGCCATTATCCTCATTTCCGAGCAACAGCCAGAACGCATTGCAGTCTTTGCCGACAATGTGCGCAAGGTGCTCAAGGTGCCGATTACGTTCGGTGAGCGGGAAATTGCCCTGTCGGTATCGCTTGGCATTGCGATCTTCGATCTTCAGTCTCACAAGGCCGCAGGTGAGATCCTCAGCGATTCCGAGCTGGCCCTCTATCATGCCAAACGCATGGGCGGCGACCGCATCGAACCGTTCCGCCCATCCCTGCGTCAGCAGGGCAGGGGCCGCAGCTCTCTTGACAAGGATTTGATTGCCGCACTTGACCGCAAGGAAATTGATGTGGTCTTCCAGCCGATCGTCAATCTGCAAGACCGCATGATCAAGGGCTTCGAGGCGCTTGCCCGCTGGAATCATCCGCAACGCGGACCAATTCCGCCGTCCGATTTTATCCCGGCCGCTGAACGCAATGGCCTGATTGTGCCGCTTGGCCTGCATATCATGGAACAGGCTGCTCGCCAGTTGACCGAATGGCAGCAAAAGCTGGATGGCGCTGACCGTCTCTTCATGAGCGTCAATGTCTCCTCAGAACAATTGTTGCGCCATGATCTGCTCAATGATGTGAAAACCATTCTGTCGCGCTCCAACGTCAATCCGGGCACCTTTAAGCTCGAGCTGACCGAGAGCCTGGTGATGGAGAATCCGGAATATGCCTCGCAGGTGCTCGACAAGTTACGGGGGCTGGGCGCTGGTCTGTCACTTGATGATTTCGGCACCGGCTATTCCTCGCTGGCCTACTTGCAGCATTTCCCGTTCGACACCTTGAAAATCGACAAGAGTTTCGTTGGCCATGGCAAAGGCGTGACACCGGTCATTCTGCAATCGATTGTCAAGCTGGCGCATGACCTTGGTCTCAATCTCGTGGCCGAGGGGGTAGAGAATGAGGAGGCTGTTGCCCAGCTGACCCAGATGGGCTGTCCGATGGGGCAGGGCTATCTGTTCGGCAAACCACTGGTCTCTGCGGACGCTGAAAGCTTGTTGTCTCGTCAGATTGAACATGCCAAGCAGGTGCAGGCAGAAGCGGCCGCGCGCCGTAAGCAGCAGGAAGCTGAAGCTCAGGCCCGCAAGGCAGAGGAAGAGCGTCGCGCCCGTGAAGAGCGCCGCCGCAAGGAAACAGAAGAGCTTGAGCGCAAACAGGCCTATGCCCGTTCCATCGCCGAGCAGAGCCTGCCAAAGCCGGATGCCTCGAAACAGCCGGTAAAAGCCGCAGGACCACACCCAACTGATGCACTGGAAGCCCGGCTTGCGGAAGGCCTCGCTTTGGACTTGACCGACAAGGGTCCGGCAAAGCCAAAGGGTGCGCCAGTTTCGGGATCGCACCCGTCCGCTCACCCTGCACCCCGGATGCAGCCAGTAAGTGGAGCCCATGGTTCCGCAATCGCCCCGGCAAATGCTCCAAGGCCACCCAGTGCGGCACAACCCAATACCGCACCGGTCAATCCGCCTGTGATCAACCCTGTTCCGCCAAAACAACCCGATATGGCCAAAAAAGCCGAACAGCAGGACAGCGCCGCTACGCCGCGCGAGAATGAAGGCGCTGATAAGGGGCAGACTGAGAAAAGCAACACAGCGTCTGGTCCGCAGCATCGGCATGGCGAGCCTCAGCAAGCATCCGGACCCGTGTTGCCTCCCCTAGACGCTGCGGCTGCAGTTTCAAAAGAGACCCAAAAGACGTCGACAACTGAGCCAGAATTGAAAGGCGCACACGAAAATACGCTGGAAGACGCCATCGGTGCCGCAGTGGCCGAGGCCATCGGCGTCGACAATCTGGGCACACCGCCGACAGTCTCGGATGCTGAACAGGCTCCGGTCCCACCCAAGCAAGAGGAAGCTACCAGCGCCAAGGCTTCGGTCGTTGCATTGCCTCCGGTCGCAACACTGAATATGCCTAACTTTGGCTCTGTGGCGCCACAGGGAACCAATGCTGCCTCCAAGGAATCGGCAGCAGATGGAGCGGTCGAGACTGTGGTCCAAGACCGTTCACCCGAACAGCCCGCAGCTGAATCCACCCCGAAACCGGAGCCATCCGAGCGGGAAGAGGCAGCCCCAAGGGTGAATGAGGATCCCTCTCCTGACATGGATGACGCCAAACAGCAGCAGATATCATCTGCCGCAAAGGACGCGAAACAGGATAGGGAAGCTGACAAAGGCGAAGAGACCACACAGTCTGAGCAATCTGAACAGCCTCAATCCCCACAGCCAGCCCCGGCGTCCCCGGTGGTTGGCCGTGCCGTGTCGGCGGGCCGCAAGCCCGACACAGAGCAGGATGGCGGGTTGCCCTTTGCCATGCCGGACATGTCTGGCATTGATCAGGATATCGCATCAGCCATCAGGCAGGCGATGATTGGTGGCAAGAAAGACTGACGGGAAAGACAGGCATCTGATCCGTATGGGACAGATGCCTGATCTTTTGATCATAAAATACGACAAGTCATTTCAGGTAAGACCGGATCAGGCGTGGCCCGCTTCGCTGGACAGCATGGTCAGATCGATACCCATCAGATCAAGGCTGCGCTGGTAGCGGTCTTCTGCCTCGCATTCGAACAACAACGACTGATCGGCCGAGCAGGTTAACCAGCTGTTGCTTTGCAGTTCTTCTTCCAACTGGCCGGGGGACCAACCCGCATAGCCCAGTGTCAGCAAGGCAGATTGCGGTCCCTTGCCTTCCGCCAGTGCCCGCAGGATCTCGATGGTCGCCGTCAAACAGATATCTTCGGACACATCCAGCGTCGAGCTTTCAAGCTTGAAATCGGCACTATGCAGCACGAAGCCGCGTCCCTGATCGACCGGACCGCCATTGAGCACCTGCATGTTGCGGGCAGGGGCGGGCAAATTGATCGACTGGTCGTCGTCGCTCAAGATATCGACTTGGCGCAACAAGTCAGGGAAGGTGATTTGTGTTGAGATCTGATTGACCACCAGCCCCATCGCGCCATCATCGGAATGACTGCACAAATAGACGACGGAACGCTCAAAGAAGGGCCCTTTGAGCGTCGGCATGGCCACCAGAAACTTCCCTTCGAGGGAAGTGGCCAACGAGGCAGGCTGCGTGCCCGCTATATCCTGTTCATCCAAATCAACCATGACCTAAGGGTACCTTTGAGAGTGCCTGAATGTAAAGACCACTCGGTGCGGCGGAGGATTGGCTGATCACAAAAAAATGAGCATCTGACCTTCGGGATTTAGTGCCCGGCCATCACCTCGCCATGATAGCAGTGTTAGCAGATAGCATGAACACCAAGCTCCGTGCTTGGCAATTGGCAAAATGGTTACAAGCCCGTATGTCAACAATGTGAATTTTGGACTGGCTGGTTCGGCGAACTTGAAAAGAGTGATATAGGTGAAGTATTTCAGTAATTTAGGGAAGTTGTCCATCTGCAACCTGTTGGCATTCGTCGCCCTGTCATGCAGTTTGGCTGTCCCTGCACAGGCAATGCAAACCGAATGGCAGGAGACGCTGGGAGGCAAGGTGCGCCTCATTGCCGGCGGCACCAGCGACGGCCGCTACAAGGCAGGGCTGGAAATCGTCTTGGATGAAGGGTGGAAAACCTATTGGAAGATACCCGGTGACAGCGGCATCCCGCCGGTGCTTGATGGTGCTGCGTCCGGCAATGTCGCTGACATGGACATTCTCTGGCCGGTGCCAAGCAGGATCAAGGTTGGTCAATCCGAAATTCTCGGCTTCAAGCATGCGATCATCTTTCCCATCTTGGTGACCCCTAAGGCCAAGGACCAGCCGACCCGCCTCGCCATCAATGTGCAACTGGGTCTTTGCTCTGATCTTTGCGTCCCCATGGCAGCGGATCTGTCTCTTGATATTCCGGCAGGTGGCAGCCGGGCGCCCGGGGTGGAGTTGCTAATTGACCGGGATATGGCGTTGGTGCCTGTCGCGGCTTCTGATGGCTTCAAGATCACCAATATCAGCCATGACAAAGGGCAGGATGGCAAGCCGGACCGCTTGGTCATCGCCACCCGGATCCCCGATGGTTACGGGGAAAAGGATCTGTTTGTCGAGGGGCCAAAGGACTGGCTGCTGCCCCTGACGGTCAAGCAGCAAAGCGCCAAGGCCAGTGACCAGCAATTCGCCCTGACGCTTGACGGCCTGCCTGAAGGCGGGCAAAGCAAGGGGACAGATCTCCGCTTCACGCTGACCAATGGCGAGGAAGCAGTCGAACAAGTCATCACGTTGCAAAAATAGGATGGGATCACCATCTCGAAGGGAACCTGATGGTCAGGTTTCATCAATAGAGGAAAAGAGGGGCAAATATGATCAAGGTTGGCGACCGTCTGCCAGATGCAGACTTTCTCGTAATGGGCAAGGAAGGCAAGGAAACCAAAAGCGTTGCCGAGATTTTCAACGGCCGCAAAGTGGTCCTGTTCGGCGTGCCGGGTGCGTTCACCCCGACCTGCCACCGCAATCACTTGCCCGGTTTCATCAACTCGATCGATGGCATTCGCGCGCTCGGCGTTGATGAGGTCGCCGTGGTCGCTGTGAATGATGTCTTCGTTATGGATGCCTGGTCCACCGCCAGCGGCGGCAAGGGGCAGATTGCCTTTTTGGCTGATGGTAGCGCGACCTTTGCCAAGGCCTGTGGACTTGATATCGACCTGACGGTCGCAGGCATGGGCACCCGATGCACGCGTTTCTCGATGATTGTCGAGGATGGTGTGGTAACCCATCTCAATCTTGAAGAGAATCCGGGCGTTGCCGAAAAAACCGGTGCTGTGCAGATCATCGAACAGCTACAAGGTTGATCAAACCAACCAAATGAAAAAGCCCGGACCATGTCCGGGCTTTTTTCTTGCAAAAAGGAAGTCCACTCAGAACAGGGTGCCTTGCGCGTCGTCATCCTTGTCCTTCTTGGTCTTGCGGGTGGCTTTTTGCTGTTCCTTGATCCGCGTCAGAATTTCCTGCTCGATCGCCTCGGTCAATTTTGCCGTCGCTCGTTCAAGCCGTTCCGCAGATTCCGCTTCCACTTCCACCAAACCGCTGTCAACGGCAGTCTCCGGTTTGACGGGGGCAGCCACAGGCTCCGTGTCCTTGGCGGGTTGCGTGGGCTTCTTCGCTGTCTCGACCTTCGGTTTGGCGGTGCGTCGCCGCGCCCGCTTGCCTGCAATGGTCAACAGATGCGCTTCGATATCTTCCGCTGAAATGGCATCCGCCCCCATGATGCCAAAGGCCCCGACTTCGGCGTCCTTTTCCTCAGGGTGTGATGCATCGGAGGCGGACATTTCCGGATCAGGCATCGTGGCAGGTGCATCAGAATAGGGATCAAGCAGGGACGTGGTGGCATTGATGCAGCCGTCGGCAAACTCGATATTGAGGGCCTGTCCCGCATGGATCGCCTCGGCTCTGCGCATTGGCGTGCCGTCCTTGTCGCGTACCAAGGCAAAGCCGCGCGCCAGCACACCCTTATGTGACAGACTTTCGAGCAGACGGCTGGTGGAATCCAGCTGCTTACGCTTCTGCTCCATCGTGAGCAGGGCCACCCGGTTCAGGCGGTCGGTTCGGTCGCCGAGCCGTTCTTTCTGCAAGGTCAGGCGGTCCGTCACCAACGCCGGGCGTAGGCGTCCCGCGGTCGCATCCAGTCGCGAGCGGCTGCTTTGGGTCGAACTGATCAGGCTCTGGCTCAGTCGGCCGGAGGCCATGTCAAACCGTTGCCGCGCCAAGGCCAGAATGTCCCGCGGCTGAGGCAGGGCACGACTGGCAGAGCGCAAATCCGCGCGCCGCCGATCCATCATCCGGCTCACAGCCCCATATTGCCGCAAGTGCAGATCACCAAGACCCGCCACCAGCTCGCTGCGCACCGGCAAGGCAAATTCCGCCGCCCCGGTTGGCGTTGGCGCGCGCATGTCGGCGACAAAGTCGACCAGTGTCACATCGGTCTCATGGCCAACCGCAGAAATCACCGGAATGTTGCTTTCGGCGATGGCGCGGGCCGGAGCCTCTTCGTTGAAACCCCAGAGATCTTCAAGGCTGCCGCCACCGCGCGCCACGATCAGAACATCCGGGCGCGGAATAGCGCCGCCTTCAGGCAGGGCGTTGAAGCCGCGCACCCCGTTGGCCACTTCCTCGGCGCAGCTTTCTCCCTGCACACGCACCGGCCAGACCAGCACATGGACCGGGAAGCGATCCTGCACCCGATGCAGAATGTCGCGAATGACCGCGCCGGTGGGGGAGGTGACCACGCCGATCACGGTTGGCAGGAAGGGGAGTTTTTTCTTGCGTTCCGGTGCGAACAGGCCCTCGGCTGCGAGCTTCTTCTTGCGTTCTTCCAGGAGCGCCATCAACGCCCCTTCGCCAGCCGGTTCCATCCGGTCAATGATCATCTGATATTTCGATTGACCGGGAAAGGTGGTCAACTTGCCTGTGGCAATGACTTCAAGGCCCTGTTCCGGCTTGACCGCCAACTTGGCTGCCGCCCCGCGCCAGATGACCCCGGACAGGACCGATTTATCATCCTTCAAGTCCAGATAGATATGACCAGATGCCGGACGAGATACCCGGCCGAGCTCTCCACGCACCCGCACATAGCCGAACTGATCCTCGATGGAAGATTTCACCGCATGGGACAGTTCAGAGACGGTAAATTCGGCTGCATTGGTGGCCGTAGACTCGGACATGGCGCTTTCCAGACAGATTCGTGCTCGTTGAGATTAATCCCCATTGGTGCCCAGCTTTTGCCACCGGGTCAATAGAACAGCCCTTTATCCCGGGGGAATTACGCCCATCCCGCTGGCGCGTTTGGTCCGGGGACTTGCAAGGCAGAGCGAAAGAGCGCAAAACTCCCCGAAAATGCAGCCGGGTTGCAGCAACAGCGAGATGTCATGTCCCATTACGATTTCAAAAGCCAACGCCTGTGGGTGGAGCAGGATATTCAGGAACGGATCGCCATTCCCTGCGACCGGGCTCAAGCCAACTATCTATTGAATGTGCTGCGCATGGAAGAAGGCGACGCAATGCTGATCTTCAATGGCCGGGATGGGGAGTGGAAGGTCGAGGTTCAGCCGCTTGGCCGCAAGAAATGCGCCCTCATTCCCATTGAGCAGATGCGCCCACAGCCCGATCCACTGGCCAGCGACCTGCAATACCTGTTTGCGCCGTTGAAATCTGCCCGCATCGACTATATGGCCCAGAAGGCTGTCGAAATGGGTGCCTGCCGTCTGCGTCCGGTCTTCACCCAGCATACCCAGGAGCGCCGCCCCAAGCTCGAAAAAATGCGGTTGAATGTCATCGAGGCCGCCGAGCAATGCGGCATCCTGACCATTCCCCCTGTCGACGAGCCAGTAAGCCTGACCGAATTGCTAAAGACTTGGGAAGAGAAGGAAGAGGGGCGTCACATCATCTTTTGCGATGAGGGCGAACTGGGCAAGGACCCGCTTTCGATCCTCGACACCATTCGTGGCGAAGGGGATAGCGTGCCGCCACTGGCTTTGCTGATAGGTCCGGAAGGTGGCTTTTCGGAAACAGAGCGAGACATGCTGCGTGCCGCCTCTTTCGTCACGCCGATCCCGCTCGGCCCGCGCATCCTCAGAGCCGACACCGCCGCCATTGCCGCATTGGCGATTGTCCAGTCGGTGCTCGGTGACTGGACGGACAAATAATCCACGGCGAACAAGGCTTAATGCAAGAAAGGCGTCTCGATGATGGTCGAGACGCCTTTTTTATGCGCGTATGTGTGACAACGGCCTCAGGCCAGATGCTGCCGGAAGAATGCGACCGTGCGCTCCCACGCCAGCTTGGCGGCTTCTTCATTGAAGCGCGGGGTGGTGTCATTGTGAAAGCCATGATTGACGCCTTCATAAATATGCGCCTCGAAGCGTTTGCCGTTGGCTTCAAGCGCGGCTTTGTAATCCGGCCAACCGGCATTGATCCGCTCATCCAGAGCCGCATAATGCAACAGCAGAGGCGCTTCTATCTTTGGCACCTCTTGAGCCCGAGGCTGGCGGCCATAAAAGGGCACCGATGCGGCCATATTGGGATAGGCCACCGCCAGCGCATTGCAGACCCCGCCACCATAGCAAAAGCCAACCGCCCCGACCTTGCCGGTGGACTTTTCATGGCCGACCAGATGCTCGAAGCCGGCAAAGAAATCTTCCATCAGCTTGGCGCTGTCGAGGGTCCTCTGCATGGTTCGGCCTTCGTCATCACTGCCCGGATAGCCCCCAAGCGGGGACAGTCCATCCGGCCCCAACGCAAGAAAACCTGCTTTTGCCGCCCGGCGCACCACATCCTTGATGTAAGGATTGAGACCGCGATTTTCATGCACCACCAGAACAGCGGGCAGTTTGCCAATCGCTCCAGCAGGCATCGCCATATAGCCATTGATTGCGCCGTGACCGTCCGGGCTTTGATAGGTCACATCGCTGACTGCAATGTCCGGATCATCCTCGGCCACTTGATTGGCCAAGGCATAATTGGGTTGAAGGCTTTCCAGAACCGCCATCGCCGTCACACCGACGGCGACATAGCGTGTGGCTCCGGTCAGGAAGTCCCGCTTCGACATTTTGCCGTGCACATAACCATCATACAATTCAAGCAACTTGGGATGAAAATCAGACGCCTGCATTCTCTTCATTGGGTTTGGCCCTCCAAGCCAGACTGAAATAAGCATTTATACCATGATTATAGGCCGCATGGACCACACGCTTTTATGCGCCAGTGGCAGACGGGCTTGACGGGGACTTTGTGATTTCTCATAAGCAGGATACCGCTCCATTCTGGAGGCCGTTCTTTGGCCCGTACCGGGAAGGGTTGGTTTTGGTGCAATCCTGCAATCGGAAAAAAGTCCATGATCATGTCAGCCGAGGCCTGGGGCCTGTTTCTTATTGCCTGCTTCATGCTCAATGTGGCACCGGGGCCGGACCTGATTTTCATCCTGTCGCGGGCCATTGGACATGGCCGAAAAATCGGCTTCGCCGCCTCCTTCGGGGTCTGCTCTGGTGCGCTGGTGCATGTGATGGCGGCCGCGCTTGGCGTTTCGGCCATTTTGGCAACATCGGCTCTGGTTTTCTCGATCGTCAAATATGTCGGCGCTGCCTATTTGGTCTGGTTGGGCTGTCAGGCGCTTTTGTCGCGCGAAAGCAGTCTGACCATGGACGCGCAGGCCAGCGACCCCAAGGTCCTGACTGTCTGGTCTGCCTATCGCCAAGGCGTTTTGATCGACATTCTCAACCCCAAGGTCGCTTTGTTCTTCCTGGCTTTTCTGCCACAGTTTCTCAGCCACGATGGCACGCAAACCAGCATGCAGGTCTTTTTTGAAACATGCCTTCTTGGCAGCATCGTGATCGTCATCGGTTTGATTGTTGAGGCTTTTTTCGTGCTTGCCGCCGCTCCACTAGGGGCCTATTTGCGGTCCAATCACCGCTTTGCCCTCTGGCTGGATCGGATGTTTGGTGGTTTGCTGATGGGGCTCGGGGTCCGTTTGGCACTGACAGACTGATCAGCCTGAAAAGGGCTGTCCATTCATCACTGAAACAGGGGGTATGGATCAGTTTCTTTCACTTGCGAAAGGGCAGGGGTTCCGATAGCGTCGCGCAATGTCCACAAAACCGCTCCCACTGCCTGATCTGAAAGACAATCCGCTGCTCGGCATCGGCTTGATGTTGTCCTTCTGCGCCGTCATTCCATTTGGCGATGCGCTGGTCAAGCATCTGGGACAAACCGTGCCGGTCATGACATTGCTGGTCATTCGATATGCCATTCAGGTTCTGATGATGGGGACAACAATGGTGTGGCAGAAGGGTGGCATTGCCCATATTCTGCGCTACAGCCGGCGGGCCTGGTGGCATCTTTTCTGGCGTACCACGATGCATATTTTTGGCATCATCGGCATGTATTACGGTCTGAAATACATGCCTCTGGCTGACACCACTGCAATTGCCTTTATCTTTCCCATTCTGATGCTGATTGTCGGTCACTTCTATCTCAAGGAACAGGTTGGGCCCCACCGGGCCATCGCCGCGCTGGTTGGATTTGTTGGCACCTTGTTGGTGGTGCAACCGAATTTCGTCGCGGTGGGTCTCAATGCGCTCTGGCCCGTTGCCGTAGCCTTCACCTTTGTGATCTTTGTCTTGTCCACCCGTCAGATGAGCCGTGAAGTCGATCCGGTCTCGATTCAGGCCGTGTCCGGAACCATGGCGCTGATCCTCATTGCCATTCCGATTGTGCTGTTGAATGGCGAGGCCTGGCCGCTATGGGATCTGGTGGAACCTGCAGCAGCAGATTGGCCCTTTCTGGTCATGGCCGGGATAATCGGCTCGATTGGCCATTTGCTGATGTCAGCGGCCATCCGTTTTGCACCCGCTGCCACCCTTGCGCCGATGCAATATCTCGAAATCCCGTTTGCCACCCTGATCGGCTGGGTGATCTTTTCCGATCTCCCCAATCAGCTTGCCGCGTTCGGCATCGTGGTCACGGTGGCGTCCGGGCTCTATATCATCTATCGCGAACAGCAGGCCCAGCGGGCAGAACGAAAGCTCACTGCAGAGAAGAGCGCAGCCCCCCTGTAATCACTTGCTTTCGGGCGTGCCAAGCGTTTCCACTCCCGCCAATAGTTTGCCCAGCAAGGTGGACAATTGCGCCTGTTCATCCCGGCTGAGAGGCGAGACAATCCGCGTCTCGTTGGCCAGATGAGCAGTCAGCACCTCTTCGATCAGGGCAAGGCCTGTCTCGGTCAGTGCCACCAGCGTGCCGCGTCGATCCTCGGGATTGGGGTGGCGGGCAATCAGCCCCTTTTTCTCCAGCCTGTCGAGACGGTTGGTCATGCCCCCCGACGACACCATCGTGCAATCATACATTTGCGATGGGGTAAGGGCATAAAGCCCCGCTTTGTTGCGTCCGGCCCGACGCAGCGTTGCCAGCACATCAAAAGCGCCTGATTGCAAGCCATAGCGGGCGAACAATGGCTCGATATGGCCGTTGCGGATCACCTGCGATGCCTCGCCAATCCGGCCGATCAGCTCCATTGGCAAGAAATCCCAATCCGGCTTCTCCTGCTTCCATTGCCCAACCGCAAAGGCTGCCCGGTCCGCTGTCTTCCTGTCCATTGCCCTGACCTTCTTGCGTAAATTGCTTCGGCCGCACATGGCCGCCCCTAAAACGACGGCAGTTTAACGCTGTGAGAGACCAAGATCAATTTGTCTTTTAAATAAGTATCTTGACATTAAGATAATTAATTGCAAGGTAAGTGGCAACCATCTAATACCGTTCGAACTGGGCTTGGCCCCAAGTCCGTAAGGCCGAGAAACAACCCGAATGGACTCAAATCAATCATGTCGGAATCTTGTGAGGTCACGATCAGCCCGTCCGAGCAGCGACAGCTGACTTCAAAGGCAGAGCCAGACACCAAAGACTCAGACATGACCGTCTCACGCTGGCGCTCATGCCTTCCCTTGCTGCTCGTTCTGCTGGTTGGTAGCCTGCTCGCCTGCTCTTTGATTGTTGGAAAGCTGGCAATCAATGCGGGCGCTGCCCCGCTGGCCTTCTTGTGTCTTGCCTTGCTGGGATCCGGTCTGGGCCTTTGGCTTTTGAGCATCATACGACGGCAGGCCGCGCGTCTGTCCTTGCGGGTCTTGGAATATGGGATGGTCGCCGGATTGTTGTTTTTGCTGCCCAACATCGTTGGCTTTCTCGCAGTCCGGTATGTGGGGGCAGGCTTCATTTCCATGACCTTTCTGTTTCCGCTCCTGATCACCTATTGCCTTGCCCTGATCGCGGGTCTGGAGCGGTTTTCTCTGTTGCTAGCCTTGGCGGTCCTCATCGGCCTCGCCGGTGGGGTACTGCTGGCAGCCTCAAAGGCCAGTCTGGGCGATGCGCCGCTGATCTGGATCATTTTGACTCTCTGCGGACCTTTCGTTATTGCGGCAGGCAATCTTTATCGCACCTTGCGATGGCCCTATGGCGTTGCACCCCTGTTTCTTGCCAGCCAGATGCTGCTGATGGCGGGGTTGATGTTGTTGCCTCTGGTTTTGGTGGTTGAAGGTGGGAATGGCTTTTTATCCGCGATCACGGACGGTGCGGTGGTGATTCTGGTCTGGCAGATGTTGACCTTCTCGTCGCTCTACTTCTTCTACTTCATCCTGCAAAAGGTTGCTGGCCCCGTCTATCTCAGTCAAATCGGCTCTGTCGCAGCTGTGGTGGGTGCGGGTGTCGCCAGCTTTGGTTTGGGTGAGCAATTGCCCCCCAATCTTGGCCTAGCGGCTTTTCTTGTTGCCATCGGTGTCTTTTTATTCCAGCGTGCGGCCGCGCGGAAAAGGGAAGATGTTGGGTAAAACCACGCTCGCTGCGAAGGGATTTGACAAAGTCACA
The DNA here is from genome assembly GCF_003324485.1 of Cohaesibacter intestini. Classification (NCBI taxonomy): domain Bacteria; kingdom Pseudomonadati; phylum Pseudomonadota; class Alphaproteobacteria; order Hyphomicrobiales; family Cohaesibacteraceae; genus Cohaesibacter; species Cohaesibacter intestini. Next base: position 95,635 of record NZ_QODK01000003.1, read on the forward strand.
TTTCTTTGATTGTGCTGGCGGCACATTTTGCGGATATCAAAATCAACCCATTGTAACCCGCCGGGTGAATCCCTAATTTGACAGAACGCGACATAGAGGCAAGAGCCCTGTCGCGCCCTGCCAATCTGCAAGGAGCCTGTTTCATGGCCGCTTCCGACACCGACGCCGTCGCCATCACCCTTGATGATCGTGCAACCCTGATCGAAACCATTTCTCAAGGCGAAAAGCCAAAGGACAATTGGCGCATCGGCACCGAGCACGAGAAATTCACCTTCTACAAGGACAGCTTGGAGCCGGTGCCTTATGAAGGGGATCGTGGCATCGAGCGCCTGCTGCAAGGCATGGAAGGCCTGCTTGGTTGGAAACGGGTCGAAGACAAGGGCAAGATTATCGGTCTGGTTGATCCCGTTGACGGGGGCGCGATTTCGCTCGAACCCGGCGGCCAGTTCGAACTGTCCGGCGCACCGCTCGACAATCTGCATCAGACCTGCCGCGAAGTGCATAACCATCTGGCTCAGTTGCGCGAAGTCGCAGATCCGCTGGGCATCGGTTTTCTCGGCCTTGGCGTCTCTCCGAAATGGCACCGGGAGGACGTTCCGGTCATGCCGAAGAGCCGTTATGGCATCATGATGAATTACATGCCCAAGGTCGGTTCGCTCGGCCTCGACATGATGTTCCGCTCCTGTACCATTCAGGTCAATCTCGATTTTTCCAGTGAAGCAGACATGGCGAAGAAAATGCGCGTCGGTGTCGCTTTGCAGCCGATCGCCACGGCCTTGTTCGCCAATTCTCCGTTCCTGGATGGCCACAAGAATGGATATCAGTCGATGCGTGCCGCCATTTGGCAGGACACCGACCCGGACCGCACCGGCATGCTGCCCTTCTTGTTCGAAGAGGGCTTCGGCTATGAGCAATATGTCGATTATGTGCTCGATGTTCCGATGTATTTCATCACCCGTGGCGGCGCCTATCACGATATGACCGGATTGACCTTCCGTGAGTATCTTGGCGGCAAACGCAAGGATGGCATGCCAGACACTGTACCGACCCTACAGGATTGGGAAGATCACCTGACGACCGTCTTCCCGGAAGTCCGCCTCAAGCGCTATATCGAAATGCGTGGTGCCGATGGTGGCCCATGGCGCCGAATTTGTGCGCTGCCGGCTCTGTGGACCGGTCTGCTCTATCATCAGCCAAGTCTGGATGCCGCATGGGATCTGGTCAAGGACTGGACAGCAGAAGAGCGCGACGCCCTGCGCATTGGCGTGGCCAAGGATGGCCTTAGAACAAAGTTCCGGGACACCACGGTGCAGACCATCGCCAAGGAAGTGGTCACCATCGCCCGCAAGGGACTGGCTGCTCGGGATCGCCTCAATGGTGCTGGCTTCGATGAAACCCAGTATCTCGCAGCGCTGGAAGAAACCGTGACGCTTGGTCTTTCTCCCGCCGATCAGCTGTTGATGCGCTTCAACAATGAATGGGGCGGCAACATCAATCGGGTGTTCGAAGATTTCGCCTACTGATCCATCGGGATGGGTGCGGGCAAGCAAAGACACGCCTGATTGTGACATGCTGGCAGGCTGGCAGGAGAGCCCCCACAAAGCGCTCTGATGGCATCGCGAGGTTTGCCAGACATAGGGACATAGAGACATAGAGATCTGAGCCGTTGCTGGCGGATCGGTGGTCAATTGGCTTTAAACTGGCTGCATGCCAAGTTGGGTAGACCGGTCGACACGTGATATCAGCGAGCCTCCTATTCTCCATAAAAAAGGCGCCGGACAAAGCCCGGCGCCTGATCGTCTCGCAAAGGTAGCCGCTTGAAAAGGCGACTAACGCCAGCGGCCAACCATTTCGACAAAGCCATCGCCGGTGACCCTGTCTCCGAAAATGAATCCGTCGACGACCATCCTGCCATCAAACTTGATCATGCCGCCCATCTTGGAAACGATCTCGCGTTCCTGATAAGGAAGGCTGATTTGCAGACAGGTTTCCAGCGCTGGATTGGACAGGATCACATGGCGTGGATAGCGCCGGGCCGAGCGCCGGCTGTCAACATAATCGCTCAGCTCCAGTGGCTGAATTTTCTCCACCACATGCGTGCCGTCCGGCAGCACCACGGTGCAGTTGGTATCCACGCGGCTGGTGCGGAAATCCCAGACCTGAGAGGCGCTGATGCTAACCCCGTTGCTGAGTGAGGGATACAGGCAGATCCATTGTCTTTGTTCCAGATTGCGGTCGAGTGTGAAGCGTCGTGGCAGGTCGCCCCATTGGCGGTTGAACCACATTGCCCCGGTCACCGTTTGCCGCTTGCCCATCAGAGTGACGGCACCGGAAACCTGCATGCCCGGAAAGGCGAACTTATATTGTTGTGCGCCAAAGAAGCTGATGCTGCCTTGCCCGTTGTTAATCAGGATCGGGGTTCCGACGGTGCCGGACAGTTCGACAAAGGCGTCGGGCAGTTCCGCTGTCAGCGACATGTCGGTGCCCTTGCTGCGGATTTCCAGCGCTTGTGACGATATCTGCAGGACATCGCTGCGAATGACGATATCGCTGAGCGGAACCGTATTCTCGATCTCCCGGATCCATCCAGTGTCCTGATCGATCAGGCACAGACCGATGGAAACTTGTGGTTCCTCCTGATCGGTCTCGACAATCACCAAATGGACACGGAAACTATATTGCTTGCCATCGCCGCGCAGATTGGTGGCGAAATGCCAGGATTCCATAGGATGCTTGCCCTGATGCCAGGCAAGATCATGCTCCAGATTGGAATGGCGAACCGGTGTCGACATTGCAACATCGGGCACGAAGTTGGTTGCAACTGTCGCGGTCTTTGATCTCGGAATCATTGTAGGGCCTCCCTTGTGAACAGTAGGTAGACCGGCAAAAATGTGAGCTGCCGCAGTGGGGTATTTCTGATGTCAGGGTCTGGCGCGCGAGGCGGTCAGGGGCGCTGATCAGTCTTTGCAGTCTTTGCTGCCTGAAGGACGATGCGCCCTTGGGGTCATTCGAAAGGAAGATGCGGCCCTCCCGGCGGCATCTTCATTGGGAATTCTTATTGGGGGAGCTTGCATATGCAGAACGAACCCGCCCAACCCCTCGTGAATGCATCCCTGAACATTGTCGATTGTTTTTGCTATTGCCACTTCAGCCGTGGAGTCCCTGCCCGTGTTAAATGGAATGATTGGGCTAAATTCGGGATATCCTTGAGGAACATTTCCTTACTTGACCCGGCAAAAGTGTGGCCTTTTATAAGGATATGATAAGCGACAACTATGTGGGTTCGTCAAGTTGTTTTATTAATTTCGAAATGTAAAATACTTAATATTCTATTAACTCAATCTCTTCTTCAAATTGGATTCAAAATTAAACAATGAAAACTATATAGCCCCTGCATATCTGTACTGATGTGACCACTAAAACATGTGGAAATAATTGATTCGTATCGTGTTTATTGGACAATCAAACTTGGTTGCTGATGTGGAGCATGGACAAGCTTAATTCTCTCAAGACGTCTTTTCCTTCACCCGATAATTGCCCATTTTGGGGACACCGTGCGGCTGCAAGCTTGCCCCGTGGTTGGATTGAAATTTTTTCTGTGCCGCCGAAACGGGTCATCTCACAAAGGTGTTAGGTCCTGAAGTGGCTAACAAGACCTTGGCCTCCTCAGGGGCGAGGGAGAAATCTGCTGTCCCTTTGATGCGGCACTTTGCCAGCAAATGGTTGGATGATCCGGCGAATCTCGGCTCAATTAGACAGGTCGACTTGAGAGCAAGGCAGTCGGCATAGATGCTTCTCAAACGCAACTTCCAAGGCTCGGTTGAGGGATGAGGTTGGGATGGATCACATATAGCTCACGGTGACTTCATTTGTACCGATCGGTCTTAATTCCTAATTGAGTTGCACCTGCAATGCTCCCGACAACGAGGCGTGCGGGATCAACTGAAACCTTGTTGGTGTTGTGCCAACTGACTTGAGGAATTTGATTGTGAAAATCCTGAATAAAATCGCTGCAGGCGCTCTGCTCTCCCTGACCCTTGCCACCTCCGCTCTTGCGGCTGGCCCCCAGTTCAACACCTCCAACACTGGCCTGGCCCTGCAGGGTTATGATCCGGTAGCTTACTTCACCATGGGCAAACCAACCGAAGGCAGCTACAAAATCACGGCTGTCCATCAGGATGTGACCTACCGTTTCGCCAGTGAAGAGCACAAGGCTGCGTTCGAAGCCAACCCAGACAAATACTTGCCGCAGTATGGCGGTTTCTGTGCCTTTGGTGCGTCCATGGGCTACAAGTTCGATGGCGATCCGGAAAACTGGAAAATCGTTGATGGCGAACTCTACCTGAACCTGTCCGACGAAATCCAGGCCAAATGGGAAGCCGATATTCCAGGCTACATCGTCAAGGCAGACGACAAATGGACCAAGATCGTCGACAAAAAGCCTAGCGATCTCTAAGAGTCTGCGAGCTCTACGAGCAAGACCCTCGATTGCCCCATCGACCGACCAGAATCATCTGGTCGGTCGTTTTCTTTTATGGGATGCGAGAGCGAAGACAACGAGCGGAAGCAGGCATCAGGCCGGAAAAGAAATGCCCAGCAATTTTTCGCTTTCTTGCCAAAGGCGTTTTTGTACCGACTGGTCGAGCGCGTGACTGGAAACGCGGGCATCTGACACCGGCCCCAACAATTCCTTCCGGCGCGTTGGACCATAATAGGCCCCCCGTTTTGCCTCGGCACCAGCAGCGGCCAGCACCGTTGGCCGAGCCCCGAAATGCGCCGACTGGCTCAAACCATGCTTGATGACGCTGTAAAGCATGGCAAGCAAGCGAGAGGGCCCCGTTGTCTGCAAATTGGTGACCGAATAGCCGGGATGACAGGCAACGGCAATTGCTGGAGACCCTTTCGCTGCCAAACGGCGGTCAAGCTCGAAAGCAAACATCAGATTGGCCAACTTGCTCTGAGCGTAGGCATCAAAGCGCGAATAGCGCTTTTCCAGCATCAAATCGTCAAAGTCGATGGTCTTCTTGCCCGTCTTGTGCACCAGTGAGGAAACTGCCACCACCCGTCCCGCGGCGGCTTCGACAAGATCGAGCAACAAGGCAGTCCAGAGAAAATGCCCCAAATGATTGGTGCCGAACTGCAACTCGAACCCGTCTTTGGTTTTGAGTGCAGGGGTGTGCATGATGCCGGCATTGTTGATCAGACCATCGATCCGGTCCGTCATCCCCCGCACGCCTTCAGCTCCCGCGCGGACGGACGCCGTGTCGGCGAGATCAAGACCCACCAGCGACACGCTGCCCTTGGTTGTTGTCAGCAACTGGAGACGGGCGCTTTCTGCTTTTTCCGGTGAGCGGCAGGCCAAAATCACATCGGCGCCAGCCTCACCAAGCATGCGCGCTGCTTCAAAGCCGATGCCGGAATTGCCGCCGGTGATCACATAGATCTTGCCTTTCAAATCTGGCAGACGTTCCTCACGCCAGTCAGTGACGCCAAGGGTCGAAATGGTTTTCTCAGCCATCATCAAGTTCCGTATGCGGTTGCCAAGGGACCGGGAAGGGGATACCCTTGAAGGAAGATTTACAAAGTTTACATAATTGATCGAAATTGTCAATTATGTCACGATGGCAGATATGGTGGCGGCAAAATGAATGTCAACGCGGTCATGATGGTTTTTTGTCAATACGGCTTCCGCAAGGCGTCGATGGAGGACATCGCCAAGGCAGCGGGTGTCTCGCGACAGTCAATTTACAAGAAGTTCGGATCGAAAGAAAAAGTCTTTGAATGGGTGATCGAAGCGACGATGCAAGCCGCACTGACCGGGGCTTTGCAAGCCCTGTCCCACGCGGACAATCCACTGGCACAGCGCATGGCGGATGCTTTTGATCAGTGGATCGGCTCATTCGTCTCGATCCTGCATAGCACCCAGCATGGGGGTGAAATTCTTGATCGCGCCATCGACACGGTCAGCCAATGTGGCTCCAGCCATGATGAGAGCTTCTATCGGGCCCTTGAAGATCTGATGCTTGAAGCGGATCTGGTGCGCGATCGCAAAGCGGCTGCAGACAAGGCTTTTGTGCTTGGCATGGCATCCAAGGGAGTGATGCTGAAGACCGAGACCGGTGATGCCTTCCGTCTGGATATGGAACGGATCATCAAGACCGTTCTGATTGATTGAGCAAGGCGACTGCTGACAGTTTCACTGGGTCAAAGCATGCTACGCGCTGCGCTGGTGGCATGCCAACAATCATTTTTGGTGATTAATAATCCCAAATTTGTCATTAGTCTTGATGGTTTCTCCTTGATAAACTGCCGCCCTACGCAACCGGACTATGGCCGCCGACTGCCGAGCGGTACCCGAAGAGGGAAATCATCCGATGTCTGACACCAGCTTGGGCAACAAAACGACCCCACCTTTGCCACCCACCATGATCAACGTCATGTCGCCACGCGACATGGGACTCTATGCGATGATGCTCGCTGTGTGGGGAACCAGCTGGATTGCCATGGCCAATCAGGTTGATGTGGTGCCACCGCTGATCACCGGGGTCTATCGCTTCTCGCTCGCAGCCCTTGCAACCTTCATCTGGGCGTTGGTTGCCCGCCATCCCTTGCGGTTCCCTTGGCGCATTCATTTGCGTTTCATGGTGCTGGGTATTTTCATTTTCTCCAGTAACTTCGTGCTCTTCTATTATTCAGCCACCTATATGGCTTCTGGCTTGATGGCTGTGGTCTTTTCGACGACCAGTCTTATTAATACCGCACTGGCCGCGATCCTGTTCGGTCAACGCCCGAGCCGCAACGCGATTGTCGGGGCTTTGCTGGGCTTTTGCGGGATTGGCATGATCTTCTGGCCCGAAATTGCCGCCAATGCAGGCAAGGAAGGCATATTGATCGGGCTGGGTCTTGGTCTTGCGGGAACGCTCAGCTTCTGCACCGGCAACATGCTGACCGTCGCCAACAAGAAACTCAACCTGCCGCTGGTCAGTGCCAATGCCTGGGGCATGTTCTACGGAACCCTCTGGCTGTTGTTTCTCTCCCAGCTGCTCGACATTCCGTTCATGATGGACTGGAGCGGCAAATACTGGATCGCCATGGCATGGCTGGTGTTGATGGCATCGGTCGTGGCCTTCTGGGGCTACATGACCCTGCTCAACAATATCGGCCCGGCGCGTGCCGGCTATCTGACGGTGTTGTTTCCGATTGTTGCGCTGGTCTTGTCGACAATCTTTGAAGAGTATCAATGGACCCTGCCGGGCATGCTCGGGTTGGCCGCGATCATTGCAGGCAACGTGCTGGTGATGCACCAGAAAAAGGTTGCCTGAGCAAGCGACAGGAACAAAGACGAAAACGCCACCCCTGCTGATATGCAGAGGGTGGCGTTGTCATGTCTGAACCTAGGCGACGCGCTCAGCTGCTCTATTCGGCTGCCACTGCTCCATTGCCCGACACATTGTCGAGGGCATTGACGATATGGGCCGCCAATGCGGTATGGATGCGGTCCTTGGCATTGTCAGAGCGAATGAGCGCAATATTGCAGTAAGGCAATTCAGGGAAGCCCTCCCGGGGTCCCAGAACCCGCATGTCTGGCATCAGCGCACTTTCAGGCAGAACCGCAACCGCCAGCCCTGCCATCACAGCCCCCGACGATCCGGCTGCCGTCGAGCTAACATAGGCAATACGATAGGCCTTGCCCGCCCTTGACAGCACTTCGGTGGCGCTTGCTCGCCAGCAACAGTTCTTTGTGCCCAAGGCGAGCGGGATTGTCGATTGGCAATGAACCGAGTGATGGGCTGATGACACCCAGAGCAACGGCTCAGAGCGGATAATCCGCCCGTTGCGAGCCTTTTGATAGTCGCCATGGGTGACAATACCCAAATCCAGCCGCCCATCTTCGATCCGCCGATGAATGCAGGAGCTTTGCTCGCACACCACTTCAATTTCGATATTGGGATGGGTGGTTGCAAAACTGGCCAGAACGGTTGGCAAAAGGCGCGGCGCATAATCATCAGGCAGCCCAAGCCGCACTTTGCCCGACATGACATCGGATGAAAAGGCCGCGACCGTCTCCGCATTCAGTGACAGCATGCGTCTTGCATAGTCGAGCAGCCGCACACCGGAATCGGTCAACCGGCTCTGGCGACCATCCCGCACAAAGATTGTTTGACCAATGCGCTCTTCCAGTCGCCGCATTTGCATCGATACGGCCGATTGGGTCTTGTTGACCTGTTCGGCAGCCCGCGTGAAGCTCCCGGTTTCGGCAATGGCAATGAAAGTTCGCAACTGGTCAAGATCCATCAATGCATGCATGGCATTCCCCTTGTTTCCCAATCGAGTGCAGCATCTCCGCGAAGAGAGCAGGGTGCATAATGCCTGTCCCGGTCATCGGATTGATTGATGCTCTTTATCTGTCTCTTTTCTATTTATCACAAAATAAGATGGATTCCATAAAAAACATTCGTTGGATTTATTGGACCGGAGACATCATATTCAATTCAACACCGATGAGGATACAAAGCCTTCTCTCAACCGGATCTTGCAACAGCCACTGCTGTCGCTGGTTTCGGTGCGGTGGTCTGTACTCTGATGAAGCCTTAAGCAAGTCCATCAGGGTGGGGCGGTTCCGCTTTCAAAGGGATCCTCGCGGATCGGGAGGCGGTCCATAAATTTGAAAGGGTCGAAGGGTTTATGCCCGAGACCGCAACACATAACGGAGATACCCATGCTGACTGCAGGCCTTTTTTCTGCCTTGTCATCCGCGGCACGCGGCCTCCGCCGCCTCGGATCCACTCTTACAACCATTTCGCGTAATCGTCGCGCGCTCAGCCGTCTTGACGAACTCGATGCCCACACTCTGGCTGATATTGGCTTGACCCGCGGTGACATTGTGTCTGCCCGTGTCATGCCATTCTACCAGGACCCATTCCTGATCGATCCGTTCGAAGACCGGCGTCGCATCAAGGCTGCGGAGCTTGAGGCTCTGGCGCGCTGGCCGCGCCCGATGCCTGAGCAGCCCTATTTGGCACCGCGCACCATTCGTTGTGGCAAGCCGGCAAGCGGTGCTTGCTGATTTGATCCATCACTGCCTTGTCCTTTGAGGCAGACTCGCCCCGCTCCGCATATTTTCACGGCTTCGGTCGTGTTGGGGGGCCTCAAAGGACATTTTTTATTGCGCCAAGTGCCTCGGCAACACCATTCAGAGGTCAGGCGCCCACGGCTAAGCAGCCGGGGATCTTAGCAAAGATCCCCAACCCCTTGACCCGCCACTGGCGGGTCTTTTTTTGTCTTGAAAAGGATGTCGGTGTCAGCGCCTCTTTGGGTCAGACCGTTAGGTTTGATCGTCGTTCGAGGCAGGTGGCTGGTTTCGCGCTGGAACATAATGCTCGAACAAACTGTTCAACCCTTTGAGATAATTGGCCTGCAGTTCCATCGCAGCCGCCTGCATCTCTTGCTCCCTGTCCGGTTTGGCAGCGGAAGACTGCGAAGGGGCCTTTGATTTTTGGGGGTAGAGGCCCGCCAACAATCCTTCGAACGCGGCATGGAGTGGGCTTGGCATCGCGTCATAATCTCGATTGGCCTCGCGAAAATTGCGGCGCCCCATCGCGCCCAGATATTCCATCCAGCTTGTCGGATCATTGAGCGACGGCGTCGCCATTTGCGGCATCAAGGGCATCAGACCGAAGGTGGTCAGCATCGGGAACAGGCTCTTCAGTTGGCTGGCGGAAATGCCGGTGGAGCGGGTGGCTTCTTCGAGCAGCTGCGCTTGTGCCATCTGCCCCATGAACACCGTGTTGAGCTTCTCCATTCTGTCCATCTGCTCTGCATAGAGGGAGAAGGGAAAGGCCGACGCGTTGGCGCCGGTATCCGGGGATTTGGCAAAGGATTGGGCGGCCTTGTTGGCCTCTTTTAGGAAGCCCTGCATCAGGTTGCTCATTTCTGACGGCCAGAGGCTAGACAGGTCTGAGGTCGCGGCCGAACTGCCAAATGCTGCCAGAGACTGGTCACGCATTTTGGCAAGACTATCAAGGAAGGCAGGGGCAAAAGCGTCGCTGGCTTTCTCAATCTCCTCCCTGTCGAGGCCTGATGTCTCCATCATCTGATCGATCGCAGCGCGGCCATAAAGCCCTTCGAGAAAATCTAGATATCCGCTCGCCATCTTGCCCATGCTGTTGCCCATCTCGCGCCTCCCTGCTGTCTGACACCCTTCGCGTCCATTTCCAACTCTGTGCAAGATATTGAGAAAACGAACCAATTCCGATAACCAGCATGCCTGTTCCCTCACAGGGCGTCAAGCAAGCACGCAGAGTGGGGCAGGCGAGGCGCGAGGGTGGACAATCAGTCGATATTTTTCGACTGATTGCTGTTTCAGGCCTCAACCAACCACAATGACATGAACGGACCGCGGCCCGTGTGCCCCCAACAGGATAGTCTGCTCAATGTCGCCGGAGCGCGACGGGCCTGTTACCCGGTTGATGACCCGCGGCATTTGTGACACACCCTGCTCATCGCGCAGGCGCTCCTGCACGCTCTCATAATCCCCGGCAATATCATCTGCATGGACCACGATAATGTGATCCTCGGGCAGGAAATTGAGCGTGGTGGGATTGTCCGGACCGGACAGGAAAATCGCGGTGCCGGTCTCAGCCACGCCACCCAAGGCATGGGTCACGCCAACCAGATCTGTGCCGTCCGACGGGCCGACTTTGCGTTCAAGCTGTGGCTCGGATGCCCAATTGGCGGATGCCAGTCGCGGGTCAGACCCGGTGCGGATTTGCTGAGGCAGGTTGCGACCCCGCAAATAGGCACCAATCGCAGCGGGCAGGGCGTCATAATCGGCAATGCGGTTGACCGTCGAGGCGGCTTTTTCCGCATAATCAAGGAACATCTGCACCTGAGCCTCATGCTCGATCTGACCGCGGGCAGGCAAAATGCCCCGGTCCCGCTTGGAAAGCCGCTCGGCCACCGCGGCCTTACGCTGTTCCAAACCCTCGTCATTGGCAGCCGAGCCCAAAGACCGGCGGATCTTGCCTAGGATCGCGGATTTGGCGGATGATGGCGCGCTCATGAGGCTTTCCTCTTCTTCTGTTCTGCTGCCCACATTTGCTGGAAGGTGCTGCCTTCCGGCGCTGGCAACTCGCGATGCTTTGTCCATGCCCCGGTCATCGGCAGCTTCTGCATCAGGCCGGTCATCGGCGCGAGATGTTTCATCACCCCCATGCCAAAGCCCATCAGCGCGTGATAGAGCGCCGGGCGAGTGGCAAGGAAGGCCCAGCTTTTGAGACCCCAGCGCTGGGTCGATGGGTTGAGATGGCGTTCATATTCCTTTTCCCGCCAATGACGCATCATTTTCGGCAGCGGAATTTTCATCGGGCAGACGCTTTCGCAGCGGCCACAGAAGGTTGAGGCATTGGGCAAATGGCCCGCCTTGTCAACGCCGATCAGCGATGGCGTCAGCACCGAGCCCATCGGGCCGGGATAGACCCAGCCATAGGCATGGCCGCCGACCGCATGATAGACCGGACAGTGATTCATACAGGCCCCGCAGCGGATACAGCGCAGCATTTCCTCAAATTCGGTGCCGAGCATCGACGAGCGGCCATTGTCCAAGAGGATCACATGATACTGCTCCGGACCGTCCGGGTCTTCTTCCCGTCGAGGCCCGGTGGAGAAGGTGGTATAGACGCTCTGTTCCTGCCCGGTGGCTGAGCGAGCCAACAGACGCAGCAACTGGTCCGCATCATTCATCGTCGGCACGATCTTTTCGAGCGACGCCAACACCACATGCACCCGTGACAGGGTCTGGGTCAGATCGCCATTGCCCTCATTGGTGACGATGACCGACGAGCCCGTCTCGGCAATCAGGAAATTGGCCCCGGTGATGCCCACATCGGCGGCGAAATATTGCTCACGCAACACTTCACGCGCTTCCCCCAGCATCGAGGTGGCTTCGCTCAGATCACGATCGGCGGCCAGATGGGTATGGACCCGGCGGAAATCCTCTTCCACCTGATCCTTGGTCACATGCACCGCAGGCGCGATAATGTGACTTGGATGCTCGCCGCGCAGCTGGATGATATATTCCCCCAGATCCGTTTCGACCACATTCAGCCCGTCTTTCTCCAGAAATGCATTCAGTTGCATTTCTTCGGAAATCATCGACTTGCCCTTGGTGATGGTCTTGGCATTGACGGATTCGCAAATCTGCTTGACGATTTTGCAGGCATCCTCAGCGGTTTCCGCCCAATGGACATGACCTCCGCTGGCGGTGACCTTCTCTTCATATTCCTCAAGATAGAGGTCCAGATGCTTTAAGGTATGGGTCTTGATATCCCGGCCCACATCGCGCAAATCCTCAAATTCCGGCAGGGCGTCGACTGCCATCTGGCGCTTGCCAATGAAGCCGGTTTCGATATTTTTCAGCGCCTTTTGCAGCGTCTGATTGGCCAGCGCGTCTCTGGCATTCTCTTTAAAGGTCGGTGAGGTGATTTTCATGTTGGTCCCCTAAGGCTGGTCCCCGAAGGGTCAACGGCCCGGCTTCTCGCCGATGGCCGGTTGGTCGGTCATGCCCGCAAGCACTTCGGCCACATGGCGCACTTCGATGGCCGAACCCTGCCGTTTCAGCTTGCCCGCCATATTCATCAGGCAGCCAAGGTCGCCCGCCAAAAGGGTCGTCACATCGGCTTTTTCTGCATTGCCGGTCTTCTTGGTGACGATGGCGTCGGACACATCGGGATATTTGACGCAGAAGGTGCCGCCAAAGCCGCAGCAAACGTCGCTATCCTGCATTTCCTTTAGCGCCACCCCGTCAATCGAGGAGAGCAGCTTGCGTGGCTGCTTTTCGATCTTCAACTCGCGAAGCCCCGAGCAGCTGTCATGATAGGTAACAGTGCCCTCGAACTGTGAGGCAACGCTCTCCAGCCCTGCCACATCGACCAGAAAACTGACCAATTCATGGGTTTTGCCCGACAGGCTTTCCGCCCGTGCGGCCCAGTTTGGTTCATCGGCGAAGAGACCCGGATAATGCTTGACGATCATCGCGGTACAGGACCCCGATGGTGCGACCACATAATCATAGTCTTCGAAGGCCTTGATCACCTGTTTGGCCACCTTTTTGGCATCCTGCTTGTCGCCCGAATTATAGGCCGGCTGGCCACAACAGGTCTGATCCCGCGGGACCTCGAGAGAGAAGCCCGCCGCTTCAATCAGCTTGACTGCTGCAAAGCCGACAGAGGGGCGGAAAAGGTCAACAAGGCAGGTGACAAACAGGCCGACCCGTTTGCCCTTGGCCTGTGTCTCTTCGCCGTTCGAAGCCTCAGCTTCCAGATTCAATTCGATTTGGTCCATCTTGTTCGGTCCGGTTCATTGGGTGATTGCGTTTTTGATTGATAAGTCTGGGAAGGGCAGGCGCGGCCTGTTGCGCCAGAAATCCCTTCATTCATCACGATCCCTGCTTGCCACCATTGCGGTCTGCCAGTTGCGACAGGCGCATGCGGGAAATCTCTTCCCAGCTGCCCGCTTGCTGGGTGCGGTTGATGGTATGTTCCACATAGTCGATATGGCGCTGGGCCGTGATCCGGGCTTCCTTGGGTTGCTTGTTCATGATGGCTTCGTGGATCTGTTCATGCTGGGCCAGCAAGGCTTCCTGCACCCCCGGCCATTCATACAGCCGGATGCGACTGTAAAAGAGGCCTTCCGACAGCAACCGATAGCAGGAGCGCATCGTATGCATCATCAGCATATTGTGCGAAGCTTCAACGATCGCCTGATGGAACTCGAAGTCAGCCTCGCTCTCCTTCTGAAGATCGCCTTCTTCGTGATAGCCGCGCATCGATTTCATGATCCGGGTCAGGATCAGCTTGTCCGCATCGGTGGCGCGCAAGGCAGCATGCTCGGCGATAATGCCCTCCATGTCGCGGCGAAATTCAAAATAGTCACTCTGGGCTTTCGGGTGGCGACGGATCAGGTCAAAAATCTCATCGGTAAAGACCGTACCCACCACATTGGCCACATAAGTGCCGCCCCCATGGCGCGACCGCAGCAAGTTGCGCTGTTCGAGATCCTTCAGAGCATCCCTCAAAACCGGACGGGAAATATCAAGCTGGGTGGCGAGGTCGCGCTCCGGTGGCAGCTTGTCGCCCGGGCGCAGCACCCCTTCCAGAATTAGCCGCTCCAACTGATTGACCACGGCGTCTGATGTACGATTCTGACTGATGGAGCTGAAAATCATGAATGGTTGCTTCCAAAGGGAGAATAGGGGGCGAGACTATGGTCTGTCGCGTGTTTCAGGGAGCATGTCAGCCAAAGTAGGTCTTGTTTCAAAACCACTATTGCATTTACGATGCCGGAATTCAAAGGGCGACGTTGCTGATTTGGTAAATTTATTTTACCAATTTTTGGAAATCAATCAACCGCAGAAATTGAGTGCCTCAACTGCGTGTCCCACCGCGACCTTCCATGCCGGATGATCCTGCCGCAAGCAAGCCCTGTAGCCCGATGCTGAACCCATGGCTCAAGCCGGTGATGGGCATCAGGAGTTGCCATCGGCAAAAGCATCTGTTGAGAGGGGGCGTCGTTAACAATGTCTAAACAAAATGCTGCACAAAAGTGATTAGCATGAACCGAAATGTCGCAATCTGTGTCAAACTTGATAGGCGGCATTGTCAGGCCGAAAAAGGGACGAATGATTGATCCCAAGCCATTGCAAAGTATGATGACCTTTGTGATGTGGTTGGGTGCGGTCTGCTTTTTTGTTGTGTCATGCTGCGCGAAGGAATTGCTGATGGGGCGCATCCCTATCGGACGCAACCAATGACCAGAGCGAAAGGGGGAACGCTTAGATGACCGGCTTGATTTGCGCCCTTTTGTCTGTGGTGGCTGCGTTGGCATGTTTTGTTCTGCGCCCGGATCTGGTGGCTTTTGCTTTCATTTTGGCTGCTCTGTTGGCGTTTGTCGCGGTCATCCGCAAGGCGAGACCGATCTTCCTGTTACTCGCTTTTCTGATTGGCGCGGAAGTGTTCGCGATCCATCCTCTTGGCCTTCAGGCGGTGATCAATCGCTTTGGCTCACCCCATGGCGTCACCATGGATCTGGGCAATCTGGTTCATTTCATTGCAGCTCTGCTTGGTGCGCTATTCATCGCGGCATTGGTGTTTATGATCAGTTGCCGCAAGCATCCCGGTGGGGCCCGTTTCAGCGCCTATGAAGCAAGCGGGGATATTGAAAGTGTGATCACCGGGTTTGCTCGCTTGTCGGCCCTGTTTTATCTGCCCTTGCTGATCCTTCCCCTCTATTTTGCTTCCACCGCCACTCAGCCGGTCGATCAATTGCCGCTCAATCTGGTGTCCTGGCAGGATGCACCGATGCTGTCCGCCAGACCGGAAATCCAGATGTTTGTCTGGTTCAGTGCCATTATCATGCTTGGTGGCATGGCGGCGGCCTGTGTTGGCAATGTTCATCATCGCTATCTTCTGATACGCCAGAAGCAGTCTCCTCGCATACAGGCCTGGTTCGATATTGTCGGATCACTGCTGTTGTTGCTGCCTGCCTGTTGGGTGATGGCTGAGGCTGGTTGGGCCCATGCGACCTTGGCGCGCGACCAAAGTGCGGTCACCATGGCGCTCGACGCTCTCTTGCCCGGATTGTCGGTGCCGCAATGGGGCTTCTATATCATGTTTCCCGCAGCGTTCCTGCTCCTCGGGCTGGCGGGCCTCAGTCTCATTCTGCGCTCGCTGATCTTCCTTTACGGCCCCCACTATCTGGTCAAGCGTTCGGCGACCCATCTGGAGCTTGTTTCAGGGTCAACCGGAAAAGGTGACCAGCCGTCGGCTGTGCCTTCAAGGTCGGAAGGGCGGGTCAACCCGGCTAGAACCAAAACAAAACTGGACGAAGATCAATCGACCAAACAACATTCGTCCGGAGAACAGTTGGCATGATCGAGGCGTCCGTTCAGACACTTCTGCCAATCTGGCAAAGCCACGCGCCGGACTTGCTGTTGATTGCCGCATTGCTGATGCTGCTGACCGGCTATCCGATCGCCTTCATTCTTGGTGGTCTGGCTTTTTTGTTTGCTCTGTTTGGTGATCTGTCCGGGCTTGTTCATCTTGCCGACTATCACAGCCTTCCAGCCCAGATTTTCAACCAGATCCTGCTCGATCCGGCGTTGCTTGCTCTGCCTTTGTTATTGTTCTTCTGCGAACTGATGATCGAAACCGGGCAGATGGCCGGCCTCTCCCACGCGCTCAAAAGCCAGTTCCAACTGCCCTGTTCAGGGGCCAATGCAGCAGCTCAACCGCACCGACTCCGGAATTCACGACCAAAATCCAGCAAGCCTCAAGCTCCGGAACGCTCGATCTTCATGACACTCTTTGTCCCCGGAGCCGTGCTCGGCATCGTCCTGGCGCGGACGTTTGAAATACCAACCGAGTTTTTAACCCTTGGCTTGTTGCCCATCGCTCTCGTTCTGGTGGGTCTTTATGTGACCAACTGGATCCTTGGTATGTGGGTTGAGTTGGGCCATCAGACTCTCAAACAGGACTGGCTCTCCGGTGCCACCGGCTATCCTGAGGGCGCGCCGCCTCCAGGCAGAAAGCCGTCCCGATTTTCCATGCTGACGCGTTTGTTGCCGCCGCTTCTGTTGGGTGGTGGTGCGCTCATCCTGCTAACGCAATATCGGGTGTCCCTCTTTGCGACCCTTGCCATTCTCTCTCTCGGTCTCATTCTGGTTGCCATTTGTCATGGGCGTTTGGGGCCGAGCCTTCTGTTGCAGGTGATGAACCGGGCGGCGGTGACCGCAGGGGCCGTCGCGGCCATTCTTATTGCTGCCTACAGTTTTCATATGGTCTATTTGGATCTTGGTGGCGCGCTGAGGCTGGAGCAACTGGCATCGCTTATCGTGCCGCCTGATAGCGGGCCGCAACCATGGCTGGCCCTGATTGCCCTTTTGGCAGCGTTGGCCTTGCTGGGGCTGGTTTTGGACTGGTTGATCTTGGCGGTGATGGTGGTTCCCCTGCTGATGCCCATTTTTACGCATATGGATTTCAACAGCCTTCTGACGCCCAAATGGGCCGGCATTGGCACCCGGCTGGCCTCAATCCAACCATCTAACTTGCTGACGGCGAATGAGATAATCATTCAGGCGAAGCTCTGGTTCGCAGCCCTGTTGTGGCTCTCCCTTATCTCGGGGC
Organism: Cohaesibacter intestini; assembly: GCF_003324485.1. Lineage (NCBI taxonomy): Bacteria > Pseudomonadati > Pseudomonadota > Alphaproteobacteria > Hyphomicrobiales > Cohaesibacteraceae > Cohaesibacter > Cohaesibacter intestini. Next base: position 112,815 of record NZ_QODK01000003.1, read on the forward strand.
TGGTCACCTACGCCAAGCAAAATGGCGAATTGGTTATAAAAACACTTGCGCCGGACCTCAGAAAGACTCAAACTGGCCCGATCAGCTTGCTATTGTTCATCATGCTTCAGTTGATTGGGTTGGCGGCCTGTCTGATCAGGCCTGAAACCGTACTGTGGCTGCCTTCGCTCTTGATACAGTGATGGCGCGCCGGACCTCTGTGTCCAATTCGAACGAGATATCATGCTGATAGTTGCGTCGCCGCCAGCGATGCACCGTCGAATTGCGAGGGGGCCGGGTCAGGCTGGGGAGTGAACAAAACCTCCCTGGCCTACCCAACTGATGCCGGAAACCGGGCCAGTGTTTCGAAATCCCATACCATATCAATCTGCGTATCTCGTGCGTGACGCGCGTCTCGTGTTGGGCAGACCGTGGGCACGGATCCAGCTTTCTCATCCATTCCCTTAAGATTGAGAATATCGGTAGACCAGATGAAAAAGACCGCCCTTGATGCCATTGCGATACGCCCTGCCACTTCGGACGATGCAATGGCCATCGCCGAGCTTAAAGTGATCACTTGGCGGGATAGTTATGCCGGATTGATGCCGGACAGTGCGCTGGCCAGTCTGGACGCCCGGGCTGAAGCTCCCCATTGGCGCGACTGGCTGGAAGACACGACCTCCGGTCTCATTGCCCTGGTACTGGAAGAGGCAGGACATCTGATCGGCTATGGTCTTGCCGGCCCCATGCGCAAAGGGGATCGGGAAGGATCGGAAATTGATGCCGACGCGGAAATCTATGCGATCTACATCCATCCCGAACGCCAGCGTGCAGGCTTTGGCAAGCAGCTTTTCGCGGGACTGGCCGAGCGACTGATTGATGCAGGCTATGCTATGGCCGGCCTCTGGATGGTTGGCGGCAATGACAAGGCGGAGAATTTCTATCAGGCCATCGGCGGTGAGGAGCAAGGCAAGCGGGTCGAGATTGTCAATGGACGCATCGCGTTTCGAGAAAAGGGGTGGCTCTGGCGTGATCTGCGTCAGTTGCGGACGCGCCTGACCCTCAAATCCATCGCCTGACCCTTCCACGAGACACTGCTCTTGCAACAGACAATGCCAAGCGCACCATGTGAGGCCAAAAAGAAAACCCTCCGGCACAGCGAGGCCAGAGGGGTCTTGTCAGATCGAGCCTGCACCCGGTCGGGCAGGCGATCAAGGCTGCTTATTCAGCAAAGCCTTTGAGATACTCGATGACATTGTCGCGGTCTTTTTCTTTCTTCAGACCAGCAAATGCCATTTTGTTGCCTTTGATGAATTTCTTGGGCTTGGTCAGATAAGCGTGCAGATTGTCCGCGTTCCAAACAAAATCCGCTTCGGCTTCAGCTTTCTCGGTGAAGGCTTTGGAATATTTGAACCCTTCGACAGATGCGATCTTGCGGCCAACAATGCCATTGAGGATCGGGCCGACCTTATTCTTGGCTTTCTCGCCAACCTGATGGCAGGCTTTGCACTTTTTGAAGACTTTTTCGCCTTTTTTGGCATCGCCTTCAGCAAGGGCTGCACCGGTCATTGCAAGTACCGCGATCGCGGCAACGGAAACGAGACGCTTCATGTTTTGGTCCTTTGTAAGAGTTTGTCGTTCAGGCCCCTATCCATCCTCGACCCCGAACACTTCATTTCTATATCGCATCAATTGCATGCTTGGATTAATGACAAACATCAAAAGCAACATTTTTTCTCCTTCGCGGCAAATTGTCGCTGCGTCAGCATGCCGAGATGCGACTTTGGCATGGGGAAGCTGTGGGGAACTTCTACGTAGATACCCACAGGCGCCTATGCGCACCATATATTGTGTTTGTTGCAAGAATTTGTTCATGAAAATCGACACTTTGGGTTGCTTCTTGGTGATTTGTCACCCCAAGCGCTGCGCAACTTTTCAGGGCATGTATGTATAATTGCCCCTGTTTAATGAGATTTTATCAATTCCCCGCGATAGTTAAGGCAAGCATGTCAAGTGGGGACGACAGAATGACGGCGACATTGCGGGTTCCTGAAATGGATCTCTATGCGATTTTCGAGAGAATGAGTGACGGGGTGATGATTGTGTCCGCTGCGGGCAGCGTCATTTATCGCAACGCGTCCATGTCCTCTTTGCCGGATTTCCTCCAGAATCATGTTCTTGACCACAATGGCAAGGTGAACGGGAGCGGCGGCCACGATCAGTGCTGGGAACCTGCTGCCGACAACTCACTGGAAGGCTGGACTGTGTCCTGCCATCCGGTCGGGTCCAACACCGCCTATATTTTCCGTCAGGATTGCCAGTTGGTTGAGCGCATCGAGCGACTGCGCGAAGAATTCAGCCGTCAGGTGGTTGATGGTGTCACACCAAGTCTGGCTGCCATGCAGGTCTTGCGCAAATTTGTTACCTCCCGATGGGTTGCTATTGGGACCAAGGATCCCGAGGTCGGAGCGGTGACCTTTGATGTGGCTTTTGACGGCGATAAAATCCGCTCGGGCATCATCCCCGATATCGCGCCGGACGATGATATGGACTTCTGCAGTTCGATCATCACCACCAGTGCCATTTCGAAATGCTTCGCCCGGCACGAGTTGGCTGAGGAACTGGGCATCAGGCATCTGGTTGGCGTGTCGCTCAAGGATATGCAGAAGGAATGCGTTGGCTTTGCGCTTCTGGCTGATGATCACGAACCGGGCAATGTTCATGAGACCGTAACCTTGTTGCGCGAAGTGCGAGCTCTGTATGGCCCCTTCTTTCAGGCTGACAATGCCCAGTTGGAGGCGCGGGTTGCGGTCGCTGAAGCCAATACCGATGCCCTGACAGGCAAAGGCAACCGCCGGGCCTGTGAAGCCTATTTGCAGGAATGCCTTGATGACATGGCTTTCGAAACCAAGGATTCACCGGTTCTTGCGATGTTCGATCCCAATGCCATGCGCAATGCCATCGTGATGTTGGTCGATGTTGATGGCTTCAAACGGATCAATGATAGTCTGGGGCACGAAGAAGGCGACCGTGCCCTGCGCCTTGTGGCGCAGCATTTGTCCGAAATCGACCCTGATAGCCGGGTCTTCCGTTTGGGCGGCGATGAATTCGTGCAGATTTTCCCGCGTGCCGGGGCGCTCGAGGCCGAGGACCTGCGCACAAAGATCAACGAAGTCGAGCAATCGCTGGCCGAGAAGGGGTTCGAGTCCTTCGGCCTGAGCATGGGGGTGGTCCACTTCTTCGAAGGCGATGGCTCCATGTCTTCGCTGACGACCCTTGCCGATGCCCGCATGTATCATGACAAGCGCCTGCGTTCGGTTTCCTTCATCGAACTCGATATCTGATCCCACTCAACCGGTTTGACTGTTCCATGCTGCGGCTGGACCGTAGCTTTGATGCCTATGCGTCGGTCCGTGAGATCGGATGCGGGCGTTTTTTTTGAAACCGTCGCAAAAAAAGGGCTTCCCGAAGGAAGCCCAGTTTACAGATCCAATGTGGATCTCTCTCTCAACTTTTTTGACTTTATAAATGCTATTGAAGGGGCGGTTTTAAATGACCACCACTTTGGTGCCGACACCGACCCGTTCATAAAGGTCCTGAACATCCTGATTGCGCATCCGGATACAGCCGGAGCTGACCGCCTGGCCGATGGACCAGGGCTCGTTGGAGCCGTGAATTCGGTACAGGGTGGACCCCAGATAGAGGGCGCGGGCACCAAGTGGATTGCGTGGACCGCCTTCCATGAATTCAGGCAGACCCGGCTGACGGGCGCGCATTTCTGCCGGTGGCCGCCAGCTTGGCCATTCGGCCTTGCGGGTGATTTTGTGGGCGCCCGCCCATTCGAAGCCGGGACGTCCGACACCAACGCCATAGCGGCGGGCTGTGCCGTCCCGTTCAATCAGATAGAGATAGCGCTCATTGGTATTGACGATCACGGTCCCCGGCTTGTGCGGGCCTTGATAATCGACCACTGTGGGCAAGAAACGTGGATCAATGGTGGGAGCGCGGCGTTTGGTCTTTTTCGCCGACAGCGCCTGTGTCCGACCTTGACGCGGTACGGAGGCATAATGCTTGCGATTGACCTTTGGCCGCACCTCTGTTGGAACGGCGCGGACCTGACCGGGACGCAACTGCATGATCCATGGATCGATCCGGTCAGCGCTCAGCATCACCGGCGGTGGCGGTGCATAGCGCAGGGAAGTGGCATCAGCGGGCGTGGAAATCACACCGCCGCTGCTCAGTGCAACAGCACAAAGAGAATAAACAAGACGCTTCATCGACAGACTCACAACACATTATCGACGTCATCCGGCGACTGAGCGGCCGGGGCGAATAGCTGACTTATGGAGCAAAATTCAAAAAATGCTCCCGAATTATGGATCTCAGTGTAGGCTTGAAACCAAACAAAAAGGTAAACAAAAGCTTGCTTGGATGCCTGAATGGAGTCAGCGTAAAGAAAGTGTAAAAAAAGGAAAAATTTACCAATATTCTTTACCAATCCGGCGCGCGTGATCCAGACTGAGCGGAGCAAAACACTCTGTCAGGATGAGGCGACTTTGCAGGTCAGAGGGCTTAGCGCGCGCCAACGATCCGTTTGGCTTCTTTAAGCAGGCGAGGGGTCATTGGACGCACCTGCCTCAAGGTCATGCCCGGTTTAACATCCGGATTATATAGCATATTCATGATCAGCCGGTCGTAACGGGTAAAGTGATCAAACGTGCTGGTATCATTGAAAACGGAGTGGATGAGGCTTGCATCGTCGTTCAGGGGCCCCAGTCCTTGCAGGATTTCTTCCACCATGCAGCGGCGAAACAGGGAAAGGCCCTGATCCGATACGATCACCGCGTCCGAACGCAAGATGCCCGATCTGCGGGACAGAACCCGCACAATGCACTGCCCCGGCACCTCCATGTTGGCCTGGCCAAACACCTCATACCGCACCGTTTCCTCGTAATCTTTGGCATCGACTATATAAATACGGAAATTTGCATCCTTAGGAGTCCGGGCAAAGCGAACCTTCAGTCCGGGAATTTGTCTGGGCAGATTGCGCACAAACTGCCTGACTGTCTTCAGTCGATTGAGCCGGGCGCGATTGTCGATCCAGATCTTTACCGGTGTGACATATTTCTTGACCCGGTTCGTCTGGCTTCCCCAGCTAAGGGACCGGATTTCTGCCCCGAACACCGTCTTGTAAAATCCGTCGGCGATATCGGTGTCGGCAAAATTCGCAGCGTGCAAAACAGACCCTTGAACCGACAGGGTCAGGCAGGCAGCAGCCAGCATGATGCATGCCATCCGCTTGGCACCAATCACAAGCATGGCAAAAGGGAACGGCAATCTGTCGAACAATCGGAGCATCTGGGCATGTCTTACTGAATATCGGTCGCATTTGGACGGACTTTGCAACCCATCCAGGGAGGGCTGTCTGTCTGACTGGAAAAGACACTATCCAACAGACCGAAAAAAAGCCAGTCACCAGCCCAATCAAAAATCCGACAGGGGTCGGTCCGGTTTCTTCTCTTTGCTTGTTAGTCTTGCAGAAAGCAAACAGCACATATGGCACCACAGTGACAATCTTTGCGTCGATGGCAAGGAGTGAGAAAAGCAGCAAGATTTCTACAACGAATACAGGTAGATAAAAATTTCATTTTTCAGTTTCCAAAAACCCTATCTTAACGAAAGCCAAGATAGACTTCTGCAACGCAAGGATTACCCTTGATGAAAATAGTGCGGCCGCTCACTAAGTTTTTCTACTTATTAATAGGGCGGAGCGCATCCGAAGTATGATCTGTGGGAGTAAAGTGGAAATGGCGTTGGCTACGAAACCATTTCGAATCGAACAAATTCTGGGCGATGCCTTGCCACAAAAAACCTCAGCAGCCAATTCGGCGATGACGGGTGAGCAGCACAACCAGATCATGGCAGAGCTGGCAGCTCTTCGCTCCCTGATCGAGCCGGCTCAGGAACTCAACACCAATCTGGTGGAGACCTACCGCACCGAGATGAATGAAGCGCTGAAATTGAAAAAGGAGATGGACGAAATCTATGAAGCCATCGCCGAAACCAAGCGCGAAATTGCCACCCTGCATGTGAATGGCCTGCATTCCGCAGAGATGAACAGGGTCACCGACGAACTTGACGCCATTGTGCAGGGCACCGAGCAGGCGACCGAGCAGATTTTGGCCGCAGCCGAGACGATCGATGACAATGCCAACAAATTGTCCAAGGTTCTGACCGGTGAAGAAGACCAATGGACTCATGAAATTCAGGATAGCGTTGTCTTGATGTTCGAGGCCTGTAACTTTCAGGATCTCACCGGCCAGCGCATCACCAAGGTGGTCAACGTTCTGCGCTTCATCGAAGAGCGCATCGTCAGCATGATGGAAATCTGGGGCGGCATCGACCACTTCCAGGAAATCGAAGTGGACAATCCGTTGGCCAAGACCGGCGACGACGCACTGCTCAACGGCCCGGCTCTGGGGGGCGAAGAAGGTGTGGCCAGCCAGGACGACATCGACGCCCTGTTCGACTAAGTTCACAATCTGCAAAAAATGGTCTAAAAGCCCTAGGGACTATACCCTTGGGCTTTTTTTGTTGTTTGTTCCGTCTCGGAAGAAGCAGAAAGAAACAAGCTTCCTCTTGCCCAGACAAGACCATACTGGTCGTGCCCGGACGTGCTGTTTGACCACCGGAGACTGACATGCCGCCTTTTGCCAAGCGTTTGGTATCGCTTCTTCCCCGCTTTCTTTTGTCCCTCATCCTGATCATTTATATGGCCAACATTGCCTGGCCATATCTCTATCGGGAATCGGATCAGGACGCGTGCAGTTTTGGCCCGGTCACCAATGAACAATATCGAGCCTATCTGGCAGACGTGAAACAGCGAGCAAAAGACTATTGGCCTCCGCTTCCTGACGGGTCTCACCCATGGCCGGTCGATGATGTGATGCACAAGTCGCTGGCCTACCGCTTGAATGATGCGGTTGAGGGCCTTGATGGCTTCTATCACCGCCTTGCCATGTCGCATGCCGTTCTGCGGGCCGTGGGCATGCGTGTGCGGGAAAAGCAGAGCGACGCCAACAACAGGGCCACCCTCGACGATGCTGGCAATGCCAACAGCCTGCGCTATGTTTACGCCTTCACCTCTCCCAACTATACGCTCATTCCGATGCGCATGTTCCGTTTTGATGGCAAGGGAACCTTGTCCTTCATTGGCGGGCAGGAAACGGGGCAATCACTCAAGAAAGCGGTGACTGCCAAGACCGATGATGGTCGGATCGCCTTCACCTTCGAGGAGATGGGCTTCCTCAAAAGCGATCCAACCGATAGATCGGATCTGACCTTCTTGCCGCGCCTGGTCGACTATGACAAGACCTATCGTCCATGTCCCAAGATGCCGGATGAAGCATGGGTCGCTGCCTATGAGGCAATGCGATCCGTAGCCAATGAGGCGGCGCCCATCAACGTCCCGCAAGCCCCCTCGGAATAGCACCAAGTGCATCAACGGTCCGCCCTGCGTCGATCTCGTTCGGTCCGCGCGTGCGCCTGATTGACTCCATAGCGGAATCACAATAAGAACAAAGACGGAACGTGTGCGCTGATTGAGCGGGGGAAGCACAATGGCAGATCAACAGGCAGACAACGGACTGATCATCGGTGAAGATGGCAAGGCGCGATGCTGGTGGCACGGTGGTAAGCCCGATTATCAGGCCTATCATGACGACGAATGGGGCCACCCGGTTGCCGATGACCGGACTCTTTTCGAGAAGATCTGCCTTGAAGGCTTTCAGTCAGGGCTGAGCTGGTACACGATCCTCAAGAAGCGCGAGAATTTTCGCGCCGCCTTTGCCAATTTCGACATGGACAAGGTGGCAGCCTTCTCCGAGGCCGACATTGAGCGCTGTCTTGCCGATGCGGGCATCGTCCGTCACCGCAAAAAGATTGAAAGCACCATCAACAATGCCAAACGGGCGCAGGAATTGCGCCGCGAGTTCGGCTCGCTGGCAGCCTATTTCTGGGCCCATGAACCCGGTGCCTCAGATCGTCCAGACCGCCCGATCTATGAAGAACTGGTCAAGCTCAGCCAAACCGACATTTCGAAAGCCATTTCCAAAGATCTGAAAAAGCGTGGATGGTCCTTTGTCGGCCCGACCACCATTTATGCCTTCATGCAGGCCATGGGACTGGTCAATGATCATGTTGAAGGCTGCTATTGTCGTGACGTGATCGAGGGTGAACGCGACAGCTTCACACGGCCCAATGCGGCCTGATCACCCAAAGCCGGTTTTGAGGCCTGTGGCAATGCAACCATTTGCTTTGCTCTGTATTTGATATAAGACTGTAGGTAAATCTACTTTGCTGTTGCGATCGACAACTCCCTCTGTTCACTGATCGGATCAGCAAGGTAACACATCGTTCAAACCAGAAGCAGTTTTAGCATGAATGAGTTGATCAACGAACTGGGGGCCTATGCACCCCTTATTATCAATGTCGTCAAGGCCTTCACCTTCCTGATCATTGGCTATCTGGTGGCTGGAATGGCCGGACGGATTGTCCGCAATCGCCTTTCGCGCATACGCCGCTTTGATCAGACCCTTGTCAGTTTCGCCTCGTCTATGGTTCGTTGGCTCATTCTGGCCTTTGTCGGCATCGCGGTCCTTCAGCTTTTCGGGTTTCAGGCAACCAGCCTTGTCGCGGTCTTGGGTGCAGCGTCTCTGGCCATTGGTCTTGCCTTGCAGGGCACCTTGAGCGATGTGGCATCTGGCGTTATGCTGATCATCTTTCGCCATTACAAAATGGGCGACTATGTCGACATTGGCGGCACGGCCGGCACGATCAAGGATATCAATCTGTTCGTGACCGAGATGGCGACGCCGGACAATGTGCAGATCATCATGCCCAATTCCAAAGCATGGGGATCGATTGTCACCAATTATTCCGCTCATCCGGTCCGCCGCTGTGATTTAGTCTTCGGCATCGATTATGACGACGATATGGACAAGGCCATGCAAGTCCTTCTCGATCTGGCCAATGCGGATGAGCGCGTCCATCAGGAGCCTGCCCCATGGGTGCGGGTGACCAATCTGGGGGATTCCTCGGTCGATCTGACGGTCCGCCTCTGGTGCGCGGCGGCTGATTATTGGGAACTGAAATTCGCCTTCATCAAGGCCACCAAGGAAGCCTTTGATGCCAATAATATTTCCATTCCCTATCCCCATCAGGTTGAAGTCCTTAAAGAGGCCAAAGGCGAAGCACAGCAAGGCTGACCGGCCCGAGAGCCTTTCACCGACTTCTCGAATTGCGAAGGCAGCGCCTTGAGGCGCTGCCTTTGTCATGTCTGCGCAACCTTTTGCTGATACGGCAAAGTGATGATGCTTGTCGACAAGCGAGAGAAAAACGGGTCTTTGCGCCAATTGTTTCTGGCTAAAACCTTGTCGCGCCTTGAGTGATGGGCTAGGGAAGAGACCGAACAGGGTGCATTTGTGGATCTGGCAAGTTTTCGCCGCTCCAACAAAGGCAGCCTGAACCTCTTTCAACCCGAACGAAGTGACGTCCAATCATGGCCCAGAACAAGGCAAACAAGAAAAAGCCCAACAAGCTCAAGGCCCGCCTGCCGCGCGGATTTGTGGATCGGACTGCCGAAGACATTCGCGCAACCGAAGACATGCTCGCAAAGATCAAGGCCGTCTATGAGCATCATGGCTTTGACCCGATTGAGACGCCTACCTTCGAATATACCGATTGTCTGGGCAAATTCCTGCCCGACACCGATCGCCCCAATGCCGGTGTCTTCTCCGTGCAGGATGATGACGAGCAATGGATGAGCCTGCGTTATGATCTGACCGCGCCAATGGCCCGTCACGTCGCGGAAAATATCAACGAAATCCAGCTGCCATACCGCACATATCGCGTCGGTTATGTCTATCGCAACGAAAAGCCGGGGCCGGGCCGCTTCCGCCAATTCATGCAGTTCGATGCCGATACCGTCGGCGCGCCGGGCGTCCAGACCGATGCCGAAGCCTGCATGATGATGGCCGACACGATGGAAGCCTTGGGCATAGAACGCGGCAACTATGTCATCCGCGTCAACAACCGCAAGGTGCTTGATGGCGTGATGGACGAAATCGGCTTTGGTGGCGATGAGCATGTCGAAGCCCGCCTGATGGTGCTGCGGGCGGTTGACAAGCTCGACAAATTCGGCCCCGAAGGGGTTCGCCTTTTGCTTGGCGAAGGCCGCAAGGATGAGTCCGGCGACTTCACCAAGGGCGCAGGCCTTAGCGCCGAGAATGTCGAGAAAGTGATTGCTTTCACTGAAGGCACGCTGGAAATGGACAATGACGGCACCCGCGAACTCGAAGTCATGCAGCAAATTTTCGATGCCTGCGGCTATGGCAAGGACCGCATCCTGATTGATCCATCTGTCGTCCGTGGCCTCGAATATTATACCGGCCCGGTCTATGAGGCCGAATTGCTGTTTGATGTGACCAACGAAAAGGGCGAAGTGGTTCAGTTTGGCTCTGTCGGCGGCGGCGGTCGCTATGATGGCCTCGTCAAGCGCTTCGTTGGCCGCGATGTGCCAGCAACCGGCTTCTCCATCGGCGTTTCCCGCCTGATGACCGCGCTGAAAAATCTCGGCAAACTCGGCAATGACCCAATGGTTGCCCCGGTTCTGGTCACCGTCATGGATGGCGACGTGGAAAGCCTCGGCCATTACATGAAAATGGTGCAGGACCTGCGTGCCGCAGGCATCCGGGCAGAGCTTTATCAGGGCAACTGGAAGAAATTCGGCAATCAGCTGAAATATGCCGACAAGCGCGATTGTCCGCTGGCCATCATTCAAGGATCAGATGAGAAAGAAAAAGGCATCGTTCAGATCAAGGATCTTGAAGAGGGCAAGCGCCTGTCCGCCGAGATCGAGGACAATGCCACCTGGCGCGAAAGCCGCCCGGCACAGGTCGAAGTGGCCACTGCCGATCTGGTGGATACCGTCAGGAAGATGCTGGCCGACCAAGCCGCCGACCGCGCTGCAGCCAACGCTGCCGGGTGAATTCGGCTCAGCGGCTACAGGGGCCGCCAAGATCCCCGGGCAACCGGGTAAGGAGATGACATGACCTATATGACCGATGCCATGCGGGCCGAGCTGACCGAGCAATTTGCAGCCGTAGGTGCCACCGCAATCGATCTGCCGGTGCTGTTTCATGCCGATGTCTTTGTCGATCTGATCGGAGAAGACATCCGTCGCAGGCTCTATGTGGCCCCCGGTGCCAATGGCGAAGCCATGGCGCTGCGGCCCGAATTCACCATTCCGGCCTGCCTGCACCATCTCTCCTCGGCCCCGATTGATCAAGTTGCCAATTATGCCTGTGTTGGTCCGGTCTTCCGCCAGCGTGGTGACGATCTGCCCGGCGAAAGCTGGCAGGCGGGCCTTGAACAGTTCGACCCTGAAGGTGGTGTTAGCTTTGACGCCAACAGCCTCACCGGGGCCTTGAAGCTTGTCGAAAGCCTGTCGAACCGCACCCCGATTGTCACCATTGGCGACAATGCGCTCTTCTCGGCCTTGTTGACGGCGCTGGAAACGCCAACCGTCTGGCAGCGTCGCCTTGAAGGGGCGTTCGGCGACCGGGCATTGCTCGACAAGATGCTCAAGCGTCTGGCTCAGGGTGGGGCGGATGATCAGGAAGCCTCTGCCGGTCTTGCCCGTATTCTTGAAGGCAAGGATCCTGCCGCCGTGCGCGACGCGGTCGAGGAAATGCTCGACATTGCCGGTCTTGCCGCGGTTGGCGGACGCTCTGTCGGCGACATTGCAGAGCGTTACATGGAAAAGGCCGAGCTGGCAGCCAATGCAGGCTGGGACGCTGGGAAAATCGACACCATCTCTCGCTATCTCGCCATTTCCGGTTCGCTTGATGACAGCCTGTCTCAGTTGCAAGCCTTTGATGCGGCTGAAGGCAATCCGTTGGGAGACGCCTTGAGCCAGTTTGCAGAGCGCGTTGAAGCGATCAAGGCGTCTGTTGCTTCCGACGCACCCATCTGCTTCAAGGCCGATTTCGGCCGCCGCCTCGATTACTATTCCGGCTTCAATTACGAGCTGAATTTTGAAGACGAAGCCAGCCCGGTTGCCGGTGGCGGTCGCTATGATCGCCTGCTGGGCCTGTTGGCCCCGCGCGTTGATGCAAACCTTTCGCTCGAGGCCCTGCCTGCCATCGGGTTTGTGATCTGGCTGGATCGTTTGAACAAAGCTGAGGGCTAGGGAAGATTATCATGAGCAAGTCACCTCTCATCATCGCCGTGCCCTCCAAAGGCCGCCTGCAAGAAAACGCCAACGCCTTCTTCGCCCGTGCTGGGCTGAAAGTCGCCCGTCCCGGCGGAGCACGCAATTATCGCGGTCACCTCAAAGGCATCGACAATGTCGAAATCGCCTTCCTGTCAGCCTCTGAAATTGCCAAGGAACTGAAGGCCGGTTCCGTCCATCTTGGGGTGACGGGCGAGGATCTGATCCGCGAGCATCTGACCACGCCGGAGCGCTATGTCGATCTGTTGATCAAGCTCGGTTTTGGTCATGCCAATGTGGTGATAGCCCTGCCCAAGGCCTGGATTGATGTCCGCACCATGGAAGATTTGGGCGACGTCGCCATCGACATGCCCGCCCGCTATGGTCACCGCCTGCGGGTCGCGACCAAATATATCAACCTGACCCGCAGCTTCTTTGCCAGCCACGGGATCGTCGATTACAAGATCGTCGAGAGCCTTGGCGCGACCGAAGGGGCGCCGGCGGCAGGCTCCGCAGACGTGATTGTCGACATCACCTCGACCGGTTCTACCCTTGAAGCCAACAATCTCAAGATCTTGGATGATGGTGTCATCTTGCGCTCCGAGGCCAATCTGGTCGCCTCCCTCACAACGGACTGGTCGGAAGAGGCCCGCCTTGCCTTGAGCGAAATTCTTGATCGGATACAGGCCGAGGAAGCTGCCCGCACCCGGCGCGAAATCACCGCCGCCCATTTTGATGCCGCCTCTGTCAGTCAGCAGATTTGTGATGAATTTGCCGACGCCAATGCCTATGCGCCGCTCGGCCATGGGGAAGGGTTCGTCACATTGCATGCGCCCGAAGGTTCGGTCTATCCGATCGCCGCACGCCTCAGGGCTTTGGGGGCGACGGAAGTGTCGGTCAAAAGCCTCGATTATATTTTCGAAGCCTCCAATCCGCTGTTTGATCACCTGATCGCGCGCCTCGACGACTAGGCTTTTTGCCGAGGCCTTGATTTCGACTCAAAGCTCTGGCTTCAAGGGAAGCGAAATCGGCTCGTCAGAATCATGCAGGCACGCCTGTGCCTTGGTTTTGACGCGTCCAAGCGGATCCATCGGGCACAAACAGCGGACCTATCCATGCAGCAGCCTTTCTTGCTTTCTCGTCGTCGGGCCTTGCAACTGGCTGCCGGTTCTCTTGCTGCGCCTGCCTTGATCAAGGCCGACATCGTCAATGCCGCTGATCTGGATCGGGCGATTGGGCGTCTGATCATGATCGGCTTTTCCGGCAAGAGCGCCAAGGGTCGTTTTGCCCGCTCCATTGCCAATCATGTGGCAAAGGGCAGGGCCTCTTCAGTCGTCTATCTCTCGGGCAATATTGGCTCGGGTCGTGATGTGCAGGGGCTGAACAACCTGTTTCACAATGCCAAGGTCACCCATATTGCCGTTGATCATGAAGGTGGGGCTGTTCAGCGCCTGCGCGAGAAGCAGGGCTTCACGCGTCTACCGTCTGCCTTGCGTGTCGCCCAGACAAGAGATGTGGCGGGTGCAGAAAAACTTTATGGAGTGGCGGCCCGCGAACTGGCCAAAATGGGCTTCACGCTCAATCTGGGCCCCGTTGCAGATCTTCATCGCGCCTACAATCCTGTCATAGGCCGCAACCTGCGCGCCTATGGCGCTGATGCTGATACGGTTGTCGCCTATGCGGCTGCCTTCATCCGCGCCCATCGCCGCTATGGCATCAACACGTCCCTGAAGCACTTTCCCGGCCACGGTCTGTCCAACAAGGACAGCCATAACGGCTTTGTCGACATTCGCGACAGTTGGGATCCGGAGGAGTTGAAACCTTTCTCCTTGCTGGTCCGACAGGGGCTGGCCGACATGATCATGACCGGCCATCTCTATGTACGGATTTCCCAGCAGGACAATGGTGAATTGACCACCTTTTCAAGGACCCTGATCCGGGATGTGCTACAGCGGGGCCTGCAATTCAAGGGTTTGACCATGACTGACGACCTCGATATGGGAGCAGTGCGCAAGGTCGCCAAACCCCGTGAAGCGGTGCTCAGAGCAGTGGAAGCGGGTTATGACTTGCTGCTTTTATCCAACAGTCTCAAGCCCGACCCGGATCACCCGTCCGAAGCGGTCGATTGGATCCGCTCGGCCATCCGCGAGGGGCGCATTCAGGAAGGTCGGATTTTCCAGTCGGCAGACAAGATCCAGCGCTCCCGCTCAACCTGATGAAGGCTGACCAAGCCGAGGGTGCGTTGAGACCCGTGCGCACAGTTGGATCATCGGGGCTGACGGGCAATATCGCGCGCAAGCGGAGCATAATGAAAAACCAAAGCCGCAAACAGGGTTTCGTCAATCGCACAACCCAGACCGGCATCAATCAACCGGACGCATTGGCTGACGCGCTCCCGCAGCGCTTCGAGGGACAGATTGTTCTGTGCGCCCAGATCATAGGCAGATCGCCAGGACAAAACCCGTGCCTTGAACCCAGCCTCGAGAATGGTGCGTACCGCCCGTTCATAGGCAATCGCATCGACGGGTGCTTTCAGGGGAGATGAAATCCGTTTTCCATGTCCTTGTGCCAGAATGGAATCGGACTCTGCAGAATGGTGACGATCGAAATCGGCTGCTTCAAACATTTTTGTTCCTTCCTTGCATGTCAAAGCGCCTGGTGCACCTGACACGGTTTGGAAGACTGGCGACGATATGGGAATATCCGCGTGTTTGCGCCATCTTCGCGGTTTGCAAAGATGCCGCCACATCCCGTAATAGGTGCCACCTTGCCGCGGTTGGCAGGTTGGCGAGGGCGCCAGCCCTTCTCATGATGATGGCCAAACCATACGGCGACATTGCGGCCAGATCAAGGTGGTTTAATGAAGAAGCGGTTGTTCAGACTGTTGGCGTGGCGCAAGGGCAACAGTTAACAAAAAGAGGCCGTCGTTGCCGACGACCTCTCGTGACGGTTAGATGTGGGGACCGTCTTGGGAGAAACCGCGCTCCTATACGGCATCGATTTGGGGGACAAATGCCGGTCGGGCAGTCTTAGTTTCTCCGTGTTTCAGTATATTTTACAGGAGATCACTTTTCCATAGTAAAAGTGGTTATACGGGGAAATTCTTGAAAAAGGCCAGATTTTTTCCTTATAAAGTTAGGAGAAAAGTGTATTAAATAGTCAATAAAAAGAATATCTAGAAAAATTCAGGAAAATAATTTTATGATATTTATAAATTGACAGTATTGTGATTTGATAAAAACATATTTTAATTTTGTTCAGTGATGTATGGCTGTAATTATGACTTTAGTTATTGTTAAATGATTTTTTTTAAACTGAAAATTTAATTGATAGGCTGAAATTGGGCTGTGCATTGGAATGCTGAGAGTTAAGGTGGGGTTTAGTCCTGAATTTACTATTGTTTTTATTTACACGAACAATTGGGCGCGCGGAAAAATAACCTCATATATGAGAAGGCGAAGATTTGAGTATGACGTAAGTGGATTGGAATTTAAATACCAATTTCTCCACTCAAATCTCAGGACCCATGGTCGCATGCAGGTTTCCTGCCGAAATATTGAGACCATCCTGCATTTGGAATGGTCTGTCTTGTAAGCCCAATTTGTTGACCAGACCCGATCGCCTTGCCCAGTTGTCAAAAGGTGTTTTTAACAGTTCTGAACCCGCCGCTTCGGAAATAAGTCGATATCGCCTTGTACGCACGAAGAAAAATAGGTCTCGCGTTGAGGTCAACGAATCATTCCGGCCCGAAAACACATATTGCACAGGTTCGATCAAGAGCCTATTGATGCTGCGGAATAGAGGCGCCAACTGACCATCAGTATGAAACGGTTGATGTCTGGAGATGGGTCGAGTTGCGCTGGCATGGTGCCTGAACCGGCTGAAGAATGAAAAGGACTCGCCTTGCTCTGTGTTCTGGACTATGCGATGACCGATGGCATCAACAAGGCCGTTTTGCAGCTCGTGCGGCATCAGGTTCTCGGAGCGGTTGCCTGTCTGCCTGTGTCGGACCTTTGGCCCCAGAGTGCTCGGCTCTTGCGCGAGGAGGTGGTCGAAAATCCGGCTCTGTCAACTGTCATCGGAATGCATCTGAGCCTGACAGGCGCATTCTCTCCTTTGAGCAGTGGCTTTGCTCCGGCCAACCGTCTTTCTGAGGGATCTCTGCCGCGTCGGCAGGATCTGATTGCAGCGGCGCGGTTTGGTGGGTTGGATGCGCGCATTTTGGAAGGGGAGTTCCGTACCCAGATCAAGCGCTTCATTGCGCATATGGGCAGGTCGCCGGCTTTCATTCTGTTGGAAGAGGCCATCATAATGTTTGCACCGGCAGTGTTGGGAGCGACTGCCAGTCTCGGGCATTTCAATCTCGGATCCATTGCCATGGTTGTGCCCACCCTGTCACGGCCCGGTGGTTTGCGTGAAAGAATGGCACGCCGTTTCGTTTGGCATAGCGATCTGCATCAGGCCCAGAGCTGGAACCGCCGGATGCTGGTGGAAGTCAAACAGTTCAAACGACTGCCTCAGAAATCCAGCTGGCGACAAGACACCCAGATATGGTACGCAGTGCGCCCCTCTCTTGACGAGGAACGCGACAGGGCTCGGCTCGAGCGCTTTGACAATGACCCGGGAAGGCGTTTTGATCAAATGGATTGGTTCAACACCTAGAATACTGGCTTGCGGGAAAGAAAGTGATATGCAGCAGGAAGACGACAACGATCTCGGCATGGGCCCCCACACGGCTACCAGCGAAGAGTTGGTCGGGCGTCCTCTGGTGAGAAAGCAACGTACCGGCAAACCGCTCCACGCATCCATCACCGAGCAGCAGGTCTCGGATCTGGTCGACACATTTTACGGCAAGGTCCGCCAGCATCCCCGGCTGGCCATGTTGTTTGCCGGTGGCCTGAGCATGGAGTGGCCTGAGCATCTGGACCGGATGAAGGCATTCTGGCGCTCTATGTTGATGCAGACGCGGGAATATGGCGGCAAGCCTGTTCCTGCCCATCTCAAGCTCGAGGGGCTCGATCCGGAAGACTTCGCCGACTGGTTGACCCTGTTCCGCCAAACCGCGCGTGATCTGTGTCCCGAGGCGGCGGCGGATCTCTATATCAGCCGGGCGGAGACCATCGCCAAGACCTTGCAAATGGCAGTGTTTATGCAAGGTCGGATCGCGCCACCCGATGCCTTTGATCACGGTGTCATGTCGAAGGACTTCCTCGCTTTCGTCCGGCGCAAGGATCAACAGGACGAGTCCTGATCGGCAGTCAGGAACAGCTCATAACGCCCCAGTCCAAAGGCTAGATCCTGGCCGCAATGAAGCTGTGAGCCAATCTGCAGCAGCCGCAACAGAGCCGGATCCGGCGCCGGTCCCAACTGCAACTGCAACAGCCCTGTATGTCCCCGCATGGGAATACGGGCCGTACCGCTCTGGCTGATAGCCCGGTTCCATTCGCTTACATCAAGTGCGTCCATCGTCATCTGAACCGATGCAACGGCATCATCCAGCATCTGACGGTCCACTGCCAGCGAAAGGCCATGCCAGCGTGCAATATCCTCTGCCCGCGAAAGCAGGCTGCTCAGGAACTGCGACCCGACGGTCGCCCGATCAGAAGGGCTATCCATCAACTCTTCTGTCGATGCTGCCCCATGGAAGGGCGTGGTGAAGTGCACCAGTGCCCTGTTGGCCTTCGGGACCGGGTCTTGCAAGGGAGACCAGAGACGATCCACCGAACGGATCAGCACCCCTTGGCATGCCGATTTCACCCCCGCCAGATTGATGCCCCGCTCCAGTGCCCGATGGGCTGCTTCCCCCAAACTGTTGCACCAAAGCTGCCCCAGCCCGAACAATCGCAAGGTGACGCGCATGCTGTTCGCGCCAGTGCTGTCTGTCCGCACTAGCCAAGGGCAGGCCAGTCCGGCCATCTGCTTGTTGCTTTGACCATTGAAAAAGACATGCAGGCCGCAGGCCGGGCCCCAGGGGCAGGGCAGTCCCGCCAGTGCCTCACGCGAGGCTGTCGACATCAGTTCCGACCCGATCACCTGACGCACGGCTGCGGGAAAGGCGGGATGTTGAGCCAGCTGTCCGTCTCCTTCGCATTCAAAGGCCAGGTCCTGCATGCTGATTGCAGCCGCAAGGCCCTCCAGATCACACTGACCTTGCGGATGGGCCAGCAAATGCGTCAGTTCGACACCTGATGGTGCAATTGCAGGAGGCGTTAAATGGGTGACAGGGCCTTCCTTATGGCTTTGGTGATGGGCATGGGGTGCATCGAATGGCATTTCGCATCTCCTTTGCGCAGGCGCACATCGGTTCACCGGTGCGCGGCGTCTGATGCACCAGACATGGCAAGGAAAGGGGTCTGCCGTCGCTAAAAAAACGCTACGGGTTTTTAAGCTGGCGTGAACAATCATCTGGAGGGGAGGGCAACTATCGCCCGGCAATGAAAGTGCGCAAGGAGATCAGGCTGCGCTCTGCATCCTCGATTTCCTTGACGATGGAAGCCGTATCGCGATGGTCGATCCGGTGATCTCTAAGCGCAACATCAATTTCGCGCAACACATCGGATGCCTCCAGAACCACCCGATGAGCGGCCTGGTAAAGGGTGTCCTCGGGGTCGCCTTCCGTTTCTCCAATCCGCTCGGCGGCGACATAGGCCGTGCCGCGCAGCAAATAGCTGACGATGGAAGGGTCGGGAAAGACGGCAATCAGACGACGGATTTCGTCCGCAGCAAAAGGGGTGGACCCATTCAGTCGCTGATAGAAGGCCTGATAGCTCAGTCCCATGCGCTTGGCGATGGTTTTGATATCATACCTCTCGCTGCGCGAGATGGCTTGACGCACCAGAAAGGAAAACTGCGCCCCGCGATCCTTGACATGCACATCATCCAGCATTCGCCCCTCCCCAAAAAGACGAGTGCCAGAATAGACAGTGCAACTTTTAATATCAAGTCGGGTGTAGGGCTTCTAACACTTTCAGCTCGGATCAGTCCGCAGCGAGAGAAACAGGGGCCGATTGCGAAAGTTCATCGGCTTTTCCCGGCGTGCCGCGACCGGTTTCACAGCCACACATCACCAGATTGGGTGTGTTTTTGGAGCGTTCAAGGATGTCCGCTAGGCTGTTTTCATTGAGGCTGGCAACAAACTGCTTGACCGCCTTGGACATAAGACGGCTCATTTCGCAGCCGCCAAACATCGGACAGTCTGGTTGGGGGGCATCCTCACAACGAGGGCAAAGGCATTCGACAAAGCCGAAATCCGCCTCCATCACCTTGGCCACATCGCCCATACGGATTTCGGCAGGCTCCTTGCCCAGCTCCAATCCGCCACCGCGCCCGCGCATGGTTTTCAGAAAACCATTGTTCGACAGCTTCGCGATGATTTTCATGCAATGGGTGCGCGACAGATGCAAAGCGCTCGCAACGCTCTCAACCGTCAGATTGCGATCATCATTCATCGCCACCAACATCAGGATGCGGTAGGCATAATCAGTGCCTTTGGCCAGTCTCATCGTTGTTTCCTCAAGCTTGACGCCCCACATTTCTGCGGAAGTTGGCGCATTTTTCCTTGCGCTGCGTCAATTCATGAAAAAAAGGGGAACTTTTAGGGTGTTCCTTTGTCCTGTTGTCGCATCCATGGGACGAGGGGCGGGAGAACGTAACCCGGAGAAGGCTCTCGACAAAGCAACGCGCGCGCGATATCCCATGAACCAGCAAACAAGCCAGAACGAGGAAAGCGGAATGTCAAACCCATTGGAAGAGCGCGTCGTCGATCTCGAAATCCAGCTCGCCCATCAAACCAAGACGGTCGAGGACTTGTCCGATATGGTCTCTCGCCAGTGGGACATGATTGATCGCCTGACCCGCAAGATGAAGTTCCTCCAAGAGGCTGTCGTCGAACTGGAAGACAATGTCGGCCCACCTGCCAACCAGAAGCCACCGCATTACTGAGCTTTACTGAGGGCTGAGCCGCCTTGGGAAATGGACAAACAAAAAGGCCGCCTTCCAATGAGGCGGCCTTTTGTTGCAATTATGCGTGACGGTCAAGCCAGTTTTTTGGAAGCCGCTCGAACTTTGATGGTGGAATCCTGCATCTGTGCCGTCGCCTTGGAAATGGTCTCGATATTCTCGGAGATGGTCGCAACGCCCGTCGACGCCATTTGCATATTGTCGGAAATGTCGCGGGTGACAGCAGCCTGTTCCTCGACAGCTGCGGCGATGTTCTCCGAGATGGCGTTGACTTGTTGGATAACGGATTTGATTTGCTGAATGGCGGAGACGGCGTTGCCCGTTGAGGACTGAACCGAACTGATTTGCGCTGAAATCCGTTCCGTTGCCTTGGTGGTCTGAGATGCCAGTTCCTTGACTTCGGAGGCCACGACGGCAAAGCCTTTTCCAGCTTCACCCGCACGGGCAGCCTCGATGGTGGCGTTGAGGGCCAGCAGATTGGTCTGGGAGGCGATATTCTCGATCAGCTCGATGACCTCACCAATACTCTGAGCATCTTCGGACAGGCCTGCCATGATGCCTTCTGACTGGTTGGCCTCCTGCACGGCTTGACCCGAAACCGAACTGGCCTGCGCAACCTGACGGCTGATTTCCTCGATCGATGCGACCAGTTCCTCAGAGGCCGCTGCCACAGTCTGAACGCTCGAGGAAGCCTGTGTCGCGGCGCTGGCGGCGCTTGCTGCCTGTTGGTTGGTGCCAGTGACGGCATCTGCGACCAGATCAAGATCAGCATCAATGTCTTTCTGGATCGTCATTCGGCGCAGGCGGTTTTCAACGACATCCGTGATGTCTGTGGCAAACTTCACAACCCGTATTGGCTTGCCTGTGTCATCGAGGATTGGATTGTAGGTGGCCAGTATCCAGACCTCTTTGCCACCCTTGCCAATTCGTTTGAATTCCCCGGAATGGTATTGTCCGGAACGCAGGTGGTTCCAGAAGTTGCCATAGTCCGGGCTGTTGACCTGTGAGGGATCGATAAAGACCCTGTGGTTCTGGCCCTTAATTTCCGACAATGCATAGCCGAGTGCATTGCAGAAATTTTCGTTGGCATCAATGATCGTGCCATCCAACTCAAACTCGATCACCGCCTGTGACCGCTGGATGGCTGCAATCTGACCGGCAGAGCGTAGATTTTCCAGTTTCTTCTGTGTGATATCTGCTGCAATCTTGATCACGCGGTATGGGTTGCCGGAACCATCCTTGAGGACGCTGTAGCTGGCCTCAATCCAAATGGTCTCGCCATCCTTTCGAATGCGTGGAAACTCGCCCGTTTGCGCTTTGCCGCAGGCAAGGGCCTTCCAGAACTCAACGTAAGATGAGCTGCTGGCCAGATCATCCTTGACGAAGATACTGTGATGCTTCCCCAAGATCTCATTTAATGAATAGCCCAGCGCGTTGCAGAAATTGTCATTGGCCGTGAGAATGGTGCCGTCGAGATCGAACTCGATCACGGCCCAAGACTCACCAATTGCATTCAGACGTGCCTTATCGAGATTTCCTGAAAGTTTAAACATAGAGTGACCCCACAAGATCAAAGATTTTCCATGACTCTGACTGTATCCAGTAAAATTATCATTAAATCTGACAGTGTTTGATCTAAGGAGAAGAACTAATGTCGAAATACTGATGGTTATAGGTAGTAAAATTAGAAACTGGTTTAAAAACAAATGCGGAATAAATGGATATGGCGATTAGTTATTTACCGATAATTTAGCAAGATCGGCGCGATTTGATTTTACACGCTCCGGTTTAGGTGGGTACAAGTAAGCAATTATACGAACATTAGGTTGTGAACTGGCAATTTGTGTCGATAATCTGTAAGTGCAGTCAATATTTGCGAAGCAACCAATGGTTGATCTAAGAATTGGTTCCAGTTCCATATATGCAGATTTCAATAGCAGCACCTTCGTGACTGCCTACAATCTCAGTCAGATGTTGACCGGTTGTGCTGGCATCACGTCGCCTCCGTGTGCAGGCGGCGCATAAATGCAGGGTTGCATGGGTGCAAAAAAAGGGCAGCCCCGTCGGGACTGCCCTCAATTTCAGCTAGGTACTGAACGGTGATGCTTATTACATCATGCCGCCCATGCCACCCATGCCGCCCATGCCGCCCATATCAGGCATGCCGCCACCAGCGCCTTCTTTGGCAGGTGCGTCAGCAACCATGGCTTCGGTGGTGATCATCAGGCCAGCAACGGAAGCGGCGTCCTGCAGAGCAGTGCGAACCACTTTGGTTGGGTCGATGATGCCAGCTTCGATCATGTCGACATATTTTTCGTTCTGAGCGTCAAAGCCGAGGGTGTCGTTGCCTTCGAGGACTTTGTTGACCACGATGGACCCTTCAACACCAGCATTCTCGGCGATCTGACGGATCGGAGCCTGCAGGGCACGCAGAACGATTTTGATGCCAGCAGTGATGTCAGGATTTTCAGAAGACAACTCAGCAACTTTTTTGGAAGCACGCAGCAGTGCGGTACCACCACCGGTCACGATGCCAGCTTCAACGGCAGCGCGGGTTGCGTTCAGAGCATCGTCAACACGATCTTTGCGCTCTTTCACTTCCACTTCGGTCGAACCGCCAACGCGGATAACAGCAACACCGCCAGCCAGTTTAGCCAGACGCTCCTGCAGTTTCTCACGATCATAGTCAGAAGAGGTTTCTTCGATCTGAGCTTTGATCTGAGCAACGCGGCCTTCGATGCCGTCTTTGTCGCCAGCGCCATCAACGATGGTGGTGGTTTCTTTGGTGATGTTGACTTTCTTGGCGGTGCCGAGCATGTCGAGAGTGACAGACTCAAGCTTGATGCCAACATCTTCAGAAATCACGGTGCCACCGGTCAGGATCGCGATGTCTTCGAGCATTGCTTTACGACGATCGCCGAAGCCAGGCGCTTTAACAGCAGCAATTTTCAGGCCGCCGCGCAGCTTGTTGACAACCAGAGTTGCCAGTGCTTCGCCTTCAATGTCTTCTGCAATGATCAGCAGCGGACGGGAAGACTGAACAACGCTTTCCAGAATTGGAAGCATTGGCTGCAGGTTGGAGAGTTTTTTCTCGTGCAGCAGGATAAACGGATCTTCCAGATCAGCAATCATCTTTTCGGTGTTGGTCACGAAGTAAGGAGACAGGTAACCACGGTCGAACTGCATGCCTTCAACGACTTCCAGCTCGGTTTCTGCGGTTTTGGCTTCCTCGACGGTGATCACACCTTCGTTGCCGACTTTCTGCATGGCATCGGCGATCATTTTGCCGATTTCAGCTTCGCCGTTTGCAGAGATGGTGCCAACCTGAGCGACTTCGTCAGAATTGTTGATTGGCTGGGAAGCAGCTTCCAGAGCTTTATGCGCTTCAGCAACGGCCAGATCGATGCCGCGCTTCAGGTCCATTGGGTTCATGCCTGCAGCAACAGACTTGTGCCCTTCACGAACGATGGCCTGTGCCAGAACGGTTGCCGTGGTGGTGCCATCGCCAGCGATATCGTTGGTTTTGGAAGCCACTTCACGCACCATCTGTGCGCCCATATTCTCGAACTTATCTTCCAGCTCGATTTCCTTGGCAACGGTCACACCATCTTTGGTGATGCGTGGAGCGCCGAAGGATTTGTCGATAACCACGTTGCGGCCTTTAGGGCCCAGGGTGGTTTTTACAGCGTTGGCAAGAATGTCTACACCACGCAGCATTTTTTCGCGTGCATCAGCACCGAACTTGACTTCTTTAGCAGCCATTTGAGCTCTTCCTGAAATCTATAAACTTGGAATGTGAGGCGATACGACGTCGGATCCGGCCTTAGCCCATGATGCCGAGAATGTCGTTCTCTTTCATGATCAGCAGATCTTCACCGTCGATCTTGACTTCGGTGCCAGCCCATTTGCTAAACAGCACACGGTCACCAGCCTGCACGTCAAGTGCAACCAGTTTGCCAGCTTCGTCACGAACGCCGCTGCCTACAGCAACAACTTCGCCTTCAGACGGCTTTTCTTTGGCGGTATCAGGAATGATGATGCCACCGGCGGTTTTCTCTTCGGATTCCAAACGGCGTACAACGACGCGGTCATGCAGAGGACGGAATTTCATCTCTGAAACGTTCCCTAATCTGTTATGCAGTCCCCGGACCCTGGTTGGGCATGCTATGCCCCTACCATTTATAGCGGCATCCGAGCGATCTGCTCCTCGTTCAACAAGTGTATTAGCACTCCTAATAGGCGAGTGCTAACGACGGTCTCTCATTTAGGCAAGGCATAGGGAGAAGTCAACAATTGAGACAAATTTTTTTGCCATCTGGCGCCTCGCTGACAGACAAAAACCATAGGGCTTGGTCTCCAAACGGTTTCCAGAGGCTGTGTGCCAAAGGGGGGAGGGCTGGAAATCTCAAGGCGCGGTCCAAAGGACCTTATCTGTTTGCATGATGGCGTACCAGATGGGCAAGCACGCTGCTCAGCCGTTCATCCAGAGAGCCAGAGACGCAAATAAAATCATGGCCCATGGCTTCCAGCTCGGTTTTGAAGCGTTTGAGAAACAGCCCGCGTAGGTCCGGCGCATCACGCTGGCCATCGTCAACCCAAGGCCAGTCCACATCGCACAATATATAGAGACGGGGCGTATAGGGGGGCTTGGCGAGGCGCTTCTTGTGGCGCTCCGACCATTGCTCCCACAAGGCCCAGAGCGGGGTGTTGATCTCATCTTCGTAATAATGACAGCTATAGACGAGGGAAGAGACGAGATCGGTGTCACAAACCAGCAGCCGGTTCTGCTCGCTGGCCTGTTCGGCACCGCGTTCTTCATTCACCCACTGGCCCTGTGCAATCGGGATGGCATCTTCTAGTGTCAGGCTGCCTTCTACTTGGAAATAGTCTCGCAGATATTCCGGTACCAGAACACCATCCAGATGCTCGGCCAAGGCTTTGGCAAGGGTTGTCTTGCCAGTGCTTTCAGGCCCGGTCAGGACAAGGCGGGGCAAACGTGAAACAGCCATTGATACTCACCGTTCCGGCATGTGCCAGTCACTTTCGACAGATTTGCGGCGCGAGAGACGAATGGCAAGGCCAACCGAAACCCCGACACCGATCGCGACGGTTAAATCCACTAGGACTGTCAGAATAAGCGTAAGCAGCAGCAGCGCAAGCTCGGTTCTGTCTCCACGCAGATATTCTCCCCACTTGTGGACTTCGCACATATTCCATGCGGTCAACATCAACAGGGCGGCAAGCGCTGGCATCGCCAATCCAGCCGCCAGCGGGGCGGCAAACAGCATGGCCAGCAGGATCACGATCGAATGAACAATCCCCGCAACCGGGGTCTTGCCACCTGCTTTCACATTGGTTGCCGTGCGGGCAATGGCTCCGGTGGCTGGCATGCCGCCAAACAGGGACGAGGCCACATTGGCAGCCCCCTGAGCCAACAGCTCCGCATTCGGGCGATGATTGCCATCAATCATCCGGTCCGCCACCATGGCTGACAACAGGGATTCGACCCCAGCCAGAAAGCAGATGATCAGCGCGGAAGGAAACAGCTCAATGACCCGCCCAATCGACAGATCCGGGAATGCCGGGACCGGCAATTTACTTGGCAGCGCCCCAAAGCGTCCACCCAGCGTATCCACGGGCAATTGCAGCAGGGCCACCATCACCGATCCGACCGCAACCGCAATGATCAGGCCGGGAAAGCGTGGTAAGGCATGGCGCAAGCCGACAATCAACAACAGCGTGCCCAAAGCTATGATGAAGGCGGCCAGATTGAAGCTGTCGAGGCCATTCCACAGGACGGGCAGTTTTTCAAGGAAATCCGCTGGAACCGACGCAAGATCCAGCCCCATGAAATCCTTGATCTGGCTGGAGCCGATAATGATGCCGATGCCGATGGTAAAACCATTGACCACCGCATCGGGGATATAGGCGATCAAGCGTCCGACCCGGAAAAACCCCGCCACCAGCAAAATCAACCCGGCCATGAAACTCGCCAAAACCAGACCATCATAGCCATGGGTGGCAATCACGTCATAGACAACAACGATGAAGGCCCCGGTTGGACCGCCAATCTGGACCCGGCTGCCGCCCAGCAGCGAAATGAAGAAACCGGCAACAATCGCCGTGATCAATCCATTGCCCGGATCAGCCCCCGACGCAATGGCGATCGCCAGACTAAGCGGGATCGCCACCATCGCCACCGTGATCCCCGCCATGCAGTCGGCTGCAAAGGCGCGGCGATTATACGTGCGAAGGGTGGTCAGTAGCTTTGGTTGGCGCATGGATCAGCCTGTCCTGACAAAAGGCGTGCGACGGGCGCTCTGCCCCTGCACGCGGGGGGCAGGCCATCCTAGACACGAATAGGTGTTTTCGAGAGGGTACGGCAAAAGGCTGGCCTGATAGATTACGACCTGCTTAAGGCTTTTGCTCTCACGGCTCAAGCCCTGCCTTCGACTGAAAGAGGCGGGCATTGCTGCAATGCATGGATGGGATAGCTGGAAGGGCGAAACAGGCCCTGATGCCATGCAAAGTCAGCACAGCTGACGATCATGCTCAAACTCTGGATCGACCTGCAAGTCGCTATGGGCGATCTCTTTTTCGAAATGCACCCGCAGAATGTCATCGCGGCCATGGCTGGGCAGGGCGCGCTTGGTTTCCCTGAAACCGAGATGCTCATAGAAACCAAGAAGCTCGTCCATGACTTCCGGCGTGTGCAGCCGCAAATGTGGGCATCCACGAGACTCGGCAATCATTTCGGCATCCTGCAGCAGCATCGTGCCCAGTCCACGTCCCTGATGATCAGGATGGATCGCCACCGTATCGACATGAATATGGTCCTTGCCTTCTCTCAAGCAAAGGACACCGAGGATGGCATCACCGTCCTCGTCTTTCAGAATATAGAGATTGCGCTGATCGACATAGTCGCCAAGATCGGACCAGGCATCGTCCGGGATCGTCTTCTTCATGCGAGCGGCAACGGGGGAGAAGGCGGAGAAAATGAGTGGCCGGATATGAGCAATCTGCTCGGCCTTGGCGAGACGCAATTGTGCTGTCATCGGATTATCCTTATATCAACCGGCCTGACATGGGCCTCGCCCGAATGGCGATGGCGACCGACTTTGAACGGGTTCTTTGGTTCTTGCCGGTTATGCACTGAAACAGATGACAATAATGTGACGCCGTGCCCAACCTTCGCGCTTCTCGACACATCTGTCAGCGTGGCAGCTGAATGGTTGCTTTCAGCCCGCCGCCAGAACGATTGGTCAGTGTGATGTCACCCCCATGGCTGCGGATGATTGTGCGCGTGATCGACAATCCAAGCCCGACGCCTCCTGTTTCCAGATTGCGCGATCCCTCCACCCGGAAGAAAGGCGAGAAGACCTCTTCAAGCTTATCCTCGGGAATGCCCGGTCCACGGTCACAGACATCGATCCGTAGCCCGGTTGCTGTTTTGGCGAGTTGAACCGTCGCATCCCCAGCATAGCGCAAGGCATTTTCAGTGAGGTTGCGCATGGCCCGTTTCAGGCTCACCGCCCGGCACAGCTGGATCAGACTGTCGGGCCCTTCGAAGCGCACATCCTTGCCCATTTCCTGATAGTCATCCACCATCGACGACAGCATTGCGGCAATATCCACCTCGCGGGTTTCCTCACTTGTCGCATCCTCGCGGGCAAAGGCCAGCACAGCCTCGGTCATCGCTTGCATTTCTTCGAGCGTCTCAAGAACCTTGCCGCGCATTTCCTCATCATCAATAAACTCGGCCCTGAGGCGCAGGGTGGTGATGGGGGTGCGCAAGTCATGGCTGACCGCTGCCAACATCCGGGTTCGGTCCTGAACAAAGCGCATCAAGCGTTCCTGCATCGCATTGAAGGCGATGATGGTGCCGCGCACCTCCTTCGGCCCTTTCTCGGCCAATGGCTCGATGGTTTCACCCCGTCCCAGCTTGCGGGAGGCATTTTCCAGATCGCGCAACGGTGCCGTCAAACGGCGAACGGTGAAGATGACCACCAGAAAGATGAAACTCGCTGTTGTCACCAGCGAAATCAGAAAAGGCCGGCCCCACTTTTCGGGCGGTTTGGGCAAACCAGTGCGCACCTGCAGCCATTTTCCACTATTCAGGGGCACAGCAAGGGTCATGTCCAGAGCAGCAAGCTTGGGGCGTCGATCCCGCCAGTTGCGATCACGCATCCGGTCGTCATGACGCTGTTTCCAGGCCTCAAAGCCTCTTTTGCGGGCTTCGTCCCTCTCTTCTTTCCATTTCCGCCAGCGGTCATCCGTTTGCACAGCATCGTCATTGCGCGACTGGGGATCGGATTTGTTGAAGGTCAACTTGCGCGGAAGATCACTGATCCGCACAGTGCCCTCTTCGAGGCCTGCGCGGCGTTCCAGACGACGGACAAGAAAGGATTCCTTGGTTCCTGAACGCGGCACCAAAAGGCTGGTCTTGTCACGCAGGGTGAACAGGATGTCCGGCCCTTCTGCCGCTCGGATCACCCGTTGATGCAGGCTTTCGTCTGTTTCATTCAACAACCGGACAACAGAGGCCGTTCTGTCCAGCACCTGTCCGCGGGTCGTCGTTACCGCGATGTTCGAGCGTTCATAGGCAAACAGCAGGATGGTCACCGCCTGGGCCACCACCAATGCAATCATCAAGGCAGCCACCAGCTGTCCGGCCAATGAACTTGGCCAGAGCCGGAAGGAGCGCGCAGGGGAAGGGCGCTTCTTGTCGTCAGACTTGGTTGTGGGCTGCTTTTTATTGATCAAAGGCCGGTCTCCTCATCCATGTCAGGCAGGTCGGCATCAGAGACTTTGCCAGTCACCTTGCCGGTGAAGACATAGCCGCCTCCGCGGACGGTCTTGATCAGTTTGGGCACTTTGGGGTCTTCTTCGATCTTCTTGCGCAAGCGGGAGACCTGATTGTCGATGGAACGATCAAAGATCTGGGCTGTCCGACCAGAGGTCAGGTCAAGCAACTGATCGCGTGACAGCACCATGGTGGGGCGTTTGAGAAAGGTGACCAGCAGCCGATAGTCTGCCGCGCTCAGGGGAACCGTGACCCCTTTCGGGCTGACCAACTCGCGTTGATGCACATGCAGCACCCAGTCATCAAATCGAAGCCGCTCGGGCTCTTCGGAACGCTGGGCTTCAGGTGGCATCGACTGGCTGCGGCGCAAAACCGACTTGATGCGCGCCAGCAATTCGCGCGGGCTGAAGGGTTTGGACACATAATCATCCGCACCGATTTCCAGCCCGACGATCCTGTCGGTTTCCTCCCCCAGAGCCGTCAGCAGAATAACCGGGATATTCTCATTCCCGCGCACATGACGGCACAGCGTCAGCCCATCTTCGCCCGGCATCATCACATCGAGCACAATGAGGTCGATGGCGGCGGTCTTCAGCACCTGCCGCATTTTCACCCCCCCATCGGCATCCGAGACGCGAAAACCATTCTTGGAAAGATACTTTGACAACAGCTCACGAATGTCGCGGTGATCGTCAACCACCAGAATATGTGCTGATTGCTCCATGTGTCTCTCCTTGTGGTCTCGTCGTCTGTGTGATGCACGCGCCACTTCACAGAAGCTGTCTGTGCGGGTTGGCGTGGGTCATGCTTCTTCAAATAGCATGATTTCCTTATCAACAAAGCCAGAATAGCGGGTTTTTTCAACGCAAAGTCCGGTAATTTGTATCGCTCTGTAACGGTTTGGGATGCGGTTACAGAGCGCGACAATTCTGCCGCTTTGCGAGATAGTTCTGCGACAAATCCTTCCTAACTTCAGTGCATCGGCAGAACGGCCAAACCAAGACCAACTGGCCAGCATCCACGCCGACCATCACCCGGCCAGCCCAATCAACAAATGGGCGGGTCATCACGCGCAAACCGGCCTGTGAGACGGCCCCAAGGCCAATGAGGAATTGGCCCCTTGAACAAAGGAATAGATCAATGAAAAACTTTAGCAAAATCGCACTGGCAGTCGCTTTGATCGGCGGTGTATCAGCAACCGCACTGTCCCTTGATACGGCATCTGCACGCGGTTGGAACGACCGTGGCCCGCAACAGGGTCAGAATTTCATGGGCCCTCGTGGTGGCTTCAAGGGTGGACCGCGCGGAATGGGGCCAGAACAGCGCATCCAGCAGTTTGACATCAACAAGGACGGTGTGCTGACCAAGGAAGAACTGGCGACCGCGCTGGAGCAGAAAATCACCGACAATGACACCGACGGTGACAAGGCGATCACGCTTGAAGAATTCAAAACCGAATGGGCCAAGCAGACCGAACGGATGATGGTCCGTGCCTACCAGCGCCTTGATCCCAACGGGGATGGCAAGGTGACGCTGGAAGAATTGCAACAGCAGTCCAGTTTCATGTTTGACCGCATGGATCGCAATGATGACGGAAAAATCGACAAGGACGACCGCCCGCAACAGCGCATGGGCAAACGCGGTGGACGCTGGGGTGACGACGATGGCCGTCGCGGTGGACGCCATGGTGGCCGCTGGCAGCAAGGCAATATGCAGCAGGGCCCCAATGGTCCTCAGTTCGGCCAGCAGAATGGACGCTTCGGACCACAAAACGGCCAGTTTGGACAACAAAACAGCCAGTTCGGCCCCAAAGGCTTTGGTCCGGGTTTCGGTCCACAGGCCCCGCAGGGACCTCAGACACCACAGGCCCAGCAGGCCCCTCAGCCGCCTCTGCCCCCTTTGGCGCAGGTCAACTAAGCCTGTAGATCTCACTCTGATCTGACATCACGCCCCTGTCACCGTCATCGGTGGCGGGGCTTCTTTTTTGGGGTGCCTGCAGTCGGGCTTGATGCCGAGACATATGGGCCATGAAAGGCGTCTCCAGCCGATGGTTGGGAAATTTGTAACCGAATGTATCAAGCCGCAAGATGGTTACAGAGCGCGACAAAATGGCGCAATTTCAGCATTTTTTCGCGGCAATTGCCCCCTATCTGTTGGATGTGGCGCAAGGGAAGAGGTGCTGAAAGGCCCGCCCGAGCGCAATAAGTTTCTGACTTTGAATGCGACATTGAGCAACCAAATCGCCCTGAAAACGCCAACCGAACTGGCGCCATACATTGAGAGGAAATGATATGAAAAACGCATCGAAAATCGCTTTGGCTGTTGCCCTGATGACTGGCCTGTCTGCAACCACTCTGGTTTCCGCCGATCCGGCTTCCGCCCGGGGATGGGGCAATGACTATGGCCAAAAAGGCCATCACGGCTGGCACAAGAAAGGCATGCGCGGCGGCATGAAAGGTCCCATGCAGCTGTTCAAGGAGTTTGATACCGACAGCGACCGCGCCCTGACCAAGGAAGAGCTGGATGCCGGCCTGACCAAAAAGATCAAGGACAATGACGCCAACGGCGACGGTGCCGTTGATCTTGAGGAATTCAAGGCTGAATGGATGCGCATGACGCAGGATCGTATGGTGCGGGCTTTCCAGCGCATGGATCGCGACGGCAGCGGCAAGGTGACCCTTGAAGAAATCAGCGAACCGGCGGGCTTTATGTTCGAGCGCATGGACCGCAATGATGACGGCAAAATCGACAAATCCGACCGCCGCGGCGGCAAATGGGGCCGCTCCATGCAGAAGCAGCCAGCCCCGCAAGACGCGCCAAAATCCTGATCAGATGACCCGCTTATCCATCACCGACATTTGACACGATTGCCTGCTCCGCCATTCGCAAGGATGGCGGAGTTTTTGCGTTCTTCCTCGGGGGGCAGCAGTTCGGGCTGCTAATGCCCATTGCGAAAATGCTTCGGATAGACCCCGAAATGACGGTGAAACTGGTTTGAAAACTCATATTGCGAAGCATAGCCCAACTGGTCGGCAATCTGGGAGATCCGCAAGGAGCTTGAACGCAACTGGCGGCAGGCATGATCCATCCGTCGTCGGATCAGATAGTCTCGCGGTGCAATGCCCGTATGCTGTTTGAAAACCTTGCGGAAATGCTCATAGGACCAGCCCTTGTCCATGCAATAGGCCCTGAGATCGAGCCGACCAGCATAGATCTGGTCAAAATCCTCACAGGCTTGGGTGATCCGCCTGTGCATCTGGCTTTCCTTGCTGCCAGCTTCTTGTGGCCGGGTAAGGGAAACCAGCAAGGACAGGAAGTGAATCTGGATCTCTGCCAGATCGCTCTCCACCCCATGCTTGAGGCTCGAAAGCATGTCTTCCAGCCGCCCCATCAGGCGATCAGAAGGGGATTGTTGCAACACTGGTAGCTTGGCGGACAACAGTCCCTGCCGTATCAGTTGCTCATAGAGAGCCTGATCGCAGTCGAGATAATATTCGCGCCATTTGGCGACATCATCGACCGTGCTGGAATGGACCATACCGGGAAGACGCATGAACACCGACCCTGCCGACAATGGAAAGACATTGCCATCCTGATCGATATAACTGCCCGTGCCGGAGGCCACATAAACGAGGGAGAAATAGGGGAACTTGATATTGTAATAATTGCCGTCCGAATGAACCTGCGCAATGAAGCCGCAGCCGATCCAGTTGCCATCTGTGCCCAGACTGCGGGAGTAATTCAGGTTGCCGCTTTCCCCCGACGGATGATTGCAGGGTGGAAAGCTGTCGGTGCGCAGCAGATATTTATGACCATTTTCCATGCGTCCGGCCTCTTGGTTTCTGTCTCATGCAAAGACTACCATTGAGCATATCATATTGGCCAGTGCGATCATTCTCTTTTCATGCATCAAACCATAAAATACAGCCTGTAAACGCAAAAATACGGGATTTTGAGACGGAAGCAGCCCTAGCCTCAGACAGGCGCGGGTGAGAGATTTTGCTCGTCCAGAATGCCGGGAAATGGAAGCCAGACATGAGTATCCTGGACCATTGGACTCAAATGCCGCAGCTGGAATCGCAACGATCGAAGCGATCTGGATTGTCCCTGCCAGACTTGCCGCAAAGCCCCATTTGGTGGCCGATCCTGCTGCATATCGTGGTTTGCAGCCTTGCCCTTTGGGCGCTGAGCTGAGGGCAAATGATCGTAAGGCCTTGCAAAAAAGGGCGCTTCCGGATGGGAGCGCCCTTTTCTATGTCCAATCGTCAACGGAACTAGCCGTCATGGGCGTCCAGCCGGTAGCAATATTCCCATGTGTCAGACGCATCATTGAGATAGCGCGTGACCGGAACCCGCTCGAAGCCAACCTTTTCATAGAATTGATGGCCTTCGACAAAGCGTGTGTCCGTCCATAATTTGAGAGTATGGCCTTCACGGCTATCCACCAGATCGGTGGCCAGATTATACATCGACCAGGCCAGACCCTGACCACGCGCCTTCCGGGCCACATAAACCTTGAACAATTCGAACACGCCCGGCGTCAGGCTCTCGCCGACTGCCAGTGAGCCAACCAGCGCACCGTCCGATTCCGCCACCCACATCTGGCCACCCAGTGCCACATAATAGCTGGCGGGGTGGGCCAGTTCGGGAAATTCCTCATCTACGAAGTGACAATTGTCATAATCGGCAAAAATCTCGGTGATCAGAAGCTTGAGTGCCGGGCCATCCTCATCGGTGGCAGGGCGAATGAACGTATAGCTCATGACTGGCTCTTTCGTTGCAGGCAGAGGGAAGCGGGTCGGAACTCAGCGATAGATCGCGAGTCCAAGGCCGTTTCTGCGGGCTTCGTCCACGATTTTGGCCAGTGCCGGATCGCGCGTCTCGCCACGCACTTCCAGAATGCGGGTCACGGTGATGAAGCTGCAATCGATCGCTTCGAGCGCCTTCTCAGCCTCTTCCTGCGCGGTACGCGGATGGTCACTATCAATGCAGACCACGAAGTTGCGACGCTGTGCTTTGGTTTGGGGTGGTTTTGGGGCCTCGCTGGCCCGCCCCTGAATACAGAAAATCATGCCATCTCTCTTCAAGACATTGGATCTGCCCACTCATAGTCGGCAGAAACGCGTCTGTCGAGAGGCTATCTTTGTCCAGGAGCAACTGGACGGCTCCAAGGATGCGCGAAAAAGCCTAGCAGACTTCCTTCTGCGCCCAGCTCATACGCTTGCGATAGATCGTTGAAGGGCTGATCTCCAGAGCAGCAGCCGCGCGTGAGATGTTGCCGTTAAAATGACTGAGAGCCCCTTCGATAATCTGCTTTTCCTGCATCCAGAAGGGCTCGATACTCTCCGCCATCACCGATCCGATATCGCGCAGGTTGGAAATGGCGTGATCCAGATCGCTTTCATAATGCTCGTCGCTATGCATCAGATCAGGCAGGAAGTCGGCTTCGACAATCATCCCGTCATACATCACTGTCAGTCGGCGAATGATATTCTGCAACTGTCGCACATTGCCCGGCCAGCGATAGGCCTTGAGCATATGTTCAGCCTCGGTGCTGAACAGAGCAAAGGCCTTGCCTTCCTCTTGCGCATACTGCGTCAGGAAGGATTGGGCCAGCGGCATAATGTCCCCGCTGCGTTCGCGCAAAGGCGGCAAATGGATCGGCAAGACATGCATCCGGTAGAACAGATCTTCGCGGAACCGACCCGCACGCACTTCCTCGACCGGATCCCGGTTGGTGGCAGCGACAAAGCGGATATCGAGGGAGATTTCCTCATGCCCTCCGACCCGGCGCAGGGTGCCTGTCTGGATCAGGCGTAGCAACTTGGCTTGCAGATCATGGGGCATTTCGCCGATTTCATCCAGAAACAGCGTGCCGCCATCGGCCAGTTCAGCAGCCCCCTTGCGGTCTTCGGTGGCGCCTGTGAATGAGCCGCGCATATGTCCGAACAATTCCGATTCCATTAGATCGGACGGAATGGCTGAGCAATTGATGGCGATGAAAGGGCCTTCGCCACGGCTGGAGCGCGTATGCAGCGCTTGCGCACAGACTTCCTTGCCCGTGCCGGATTCACCTGTGATGAAGACCGGCGCTTTGGAGGCGGCAATCCGCAGGATCTGGTCATAAACTCCCTGCATGGCGGGAGACTTGCCGATAAAGCCTTCAAAATCGCGCATCGCTTCCGAGTTGTCCTGCACGGAAATCGGTTGCCCATTGGAGACATGCAAAGCGGTCTCTGCTGTTGCAGGCGCCTCTATGCGTGTTGGATGGGGCGCTGGGCGGTGTTGGGCCAGCAATTCGGTCAGCCGGCTCGCCAAGGCGGCGGCGCTCACTGGGCGGGCGACGAAATCATGGGCACCAGCTTGCATCGAGGCAACCGCGCGTGACACCGAACCATTCTCGCTCAAGGCCAGCAGCAGCATGTTGGGATGACGGCTTGCAAGGCGCGACAGGCTTTTGAGGTCTTCCTCGTCATCGAACGTGACAAGGGCGCAGCTCGGCTCCATGAGGAAGGTCGCCGGGGCCTTGTCGTCGAAGATCTGAAAATCACAGGGCTGCATCAACCGCTCTTCCAGCATGCTCGACAATCGCTCGTTGATCATGCGGCGGAAGGCGGGGTCAGAACTGACAACGGCAATGCGGACGGAATTGGCATCCGCGTGTCCTGATAACATGATGGTGGCGCCTTTCTAAAAACTACTTACGACGCCATGTTGCTCAAACAGGGTAAACAAAGTCTTTGCAAATCGAAATCTTTACCAAAGAAGCCTCGAAACCAATGCAGAATGCGAGGGTTTTACGCTGTTTTTGTCCAAAAACAGCAAAGACGCTTCCCGTGGGAAACGCCTTTGCATAAGTTCGCCACCTAACATGCCCTAACGGCATTAGGCCAATTGTGCGGGGAAACCGGCTTCCTCGATTGCGGCGCGGATGGCTTCCGGTTCCGCAGAGCTGGTGACTTCCACGGTGCCTGATTCCAGATCGGCATTGACGTTAACTGATCCGTCAAGCGCGGTCAGCGCTTCCTTGATGGATTTAACGCAACCGCCGCAAGCCATTTCCTGTACTGTCAATTTGATCATGCTCTTTGTCCCTGACATCTGGGTGCTTCGATGAACGCTCACTATAGGCCCGGCGTGCCCGATTTGACAATCAGGGCTGTGCCCAACCCACCGGCCGCAGCAATGGCTGCCAGACCGACACCATTCTGCCTTTGCAAGTGATGAAACAGGCGCACAGCCAAAACCGCGCCTGATGCACCAATGGGATGGCCGCGCGCCAGCGACCCGCCAAATGGATTGACGATGGCCGGATCGATACCGGCTTCACGCTGGCAGGCAATCGCCTGTACGGCAAAGGCCTCCATAATTTCGGCAATCGTCAGATCGCCGGTCGATAACCCCGCCTTGGCAAGGCTTTCCCGGATGGCAGGCACAGGGCCAAGGCCTGGCATGTCAGGCTCTCCGCCCACTGTCGCTCCCGCCAGCAATTCGGGCAAAGGGTGAGGGGCCTTTTTCGCCACCCGCTCGGAAACCAGCACGACGAAGGCCGCCGCATCGGCTGCCACACACATATTGGCGCTGGTGATACTACCGGCGATCACCGGGGAGCGGTCACATAGCCGCTGGCTCAGTTTGCGGCCAAACGGATCATGGGCAAGCTCAGCGATCGGAACGATCTCGCAAGCGGCTTTGTCTTGTGAAGCCAGTGCCTTGGCATGGCTGTGGATAGCCCAATCATCCTGTTCAGCGCGGGAAATGGAGAGCCGCTGAGCCAGCTGATCAGCAGCAACCGCCATATTGGGGTCCCGTTCTGGCCATGGGGTGAAGGGGGCCTGATCATAGGGCCGAGGCTCGGAACCATCGGCAAAGGTGTGGGAGCGAAGTGGACGGCGGGAATAACTCTCCACGCCCCCGGCCACCACCACATCATGCTGGCCTGAGCGTATCATCGCGTCCGCCAGCAGCAGGGCATCCAGACCACCACAGCATTGCCGATCAATGCTCAGGCCGCCGATCCGTTCCGGCAGGTCGCTGGCCAGGGCCACCAATCGCGCCGGGTTGCCCCCAGCCCCCAGTGCATTGGAGACAATGATCTCACCCACGTCCGAAGTGTCCAGCCCTGCATCGGCCAGCACCGCCTTGACCACAGGCACGGCCAATTGATGCGGCAACAGATCGGCAAAAGCGCCATGGCGCGGCGACACGGCACTGCGTCTGGCGGCCATCAAGTAGCTCTTGCTCATGGTCGCTCCTTCGCCAAAATACCCTCAAGCCATTCAGACAAGGCGAGAAGATCCGGCTTGCCTGCTGGCAGCAGGGGGAGATGATCGATGAAATGAACCGCTTTGGGCGTTGCCAGAGGTCCCAAAACCGCACGACATTGCGCTTGCAAGTGAGTGGCTAACGGATCGACATGCGTGCCAGCATCCTCGCCATCGCTGGCCGCGCTCGGTGTGCGTTCGACAATCGCCATCACCACGTGACCGCGATGCTTGTCCGGCACCGCGAGGGCCGCACAGATCCGAACCGACGGATTCGATTGCAACACCGCTTCGACATCTTCCAGAAAGACATTTTGATCGGCCACCGTTACCATGCGGCTTTTCCGGCCTTTCAGGAACAGGAAGCCATTGGCATCAAGCGATCCCATCTCGCCGACGGTCAAATATCCATCCCGCCAGAGCGTGTCGCGGCTAGACCCCGCCTCATAGCCATCAAACAGATAGGGGCTCTTGATCCATATCTCGCCGATCTGGTCGGGCGCTGAAAGCACGGCCCCGTCAGCATCCCGTATCTGAACATCAACACCGGGATAGGCCTTGCCGACCGAGCCAACCGGTGTTTCCTTGTTCGACAGGGTGATCAGGCTGGTTTCCGATGCGCCATAAAATTCCAAAATTTGCCCATTGGGGCAGAGTGCCTCCAAACCGGTTCGGCAATCCGGGTCCAGCTTGCCGCCGCCGCTCCAGATCAGTTTCATTGCGGGCAGGGTGATCTGTGCGATCTTTGCCCCTTCCAATAGCAACCGCAATTGCGAAGGGGTCGCATACAGCACCGCGCTTTGCGCTTGTGCCAGAGCCACTGCCTGATGGCGCGGCGTGAGGCCGGTGAGCACATCGACACCGCCGCCCACCTCCAGTCCTTCAAGGATGCCATAGAGTGTGAGGGAGTGGCTAAGAGCGCCTAGAACCGCATAGGGGTCCTGCGCGGAGAGATGAAACAACGAGCGGGTCTTGCGAAAGGTTCGGATCCAGGACGCAGCCGTCCGACGGATCGTCTTGGCCTTGTCGCTTGAGCCCGAGCTCTGGCAATAGAGCATTTGACCACCGCCTGCTTTGCTCTTGCCCCAATCTTCATAGCCTGCATGACCAGCAAGGATTGAATGCCCATCCTCAAGGCACTGCCGCAGCAGGGCAATGTCGCGTTCAACATCAGCCCGCCCACTGGCAAGCCGGATCATGCCGTCATCAGCGCGTTGAAAAGTCTCGTTACTCAAGGGGGCTCCTGTCACAAGGCAATTGCCATAAAGCAAGTGCAATCGAACCCTATCGGGGGGATTGCTGCCAAGTCAATTCTGCCTAAATGATAAGTCTGCGCCCCAATGGGGTGAGCTATGCCAGTTTTGCGGTGCTGATGGAACAAAGCTTGGTTGCTGTTCAGGTGAAAAAAGGCGCATATTGGCCCTCAATCAACATCAAGACGGAAAGACTGAAGCTATGAGCGACAAGACGGTAGCCATTGCATTTGGCGGCGGCGGGGCGCGCGGCCTGTCCCATATCTGGGTGATGGAAGCGTTCGATGAACTGGGCGTGACGCCCGTCGCCGTGTCCGGCACCTCGATCGGTGCCATTGCCGCGGCCTGTTATGCGTCCGGTATCAGCGGGGCAGAGTTGCATGACTTCAGTTTGCGGGTCTTTGCCAACAGGACAGAAGTCCTGTCTCGCGTCTGGCAGAATCGCCCCAAAAGCTTTTCCGATTTCTGGTCAAACTCCTCGCCGGTCGGTGCGTGGGTGCAGTTCGATCCGGAATGGATTGCCGAAGCTTTCTTTCCCAAAGAGATCAAACGGCGTTTTGAAGACATGCTGTTCCCAGCGAGCCTGTCGGCAACCGATTATTTTTCCGGTGAGGAAGTGGTGTTGAAGGAAGGTGCGGTGCTGCCTTCGCTTGCCGCCTCCATGGCCATTCCCGCCATTTTTCGACCCGTTACCCTGAATGGAAAGCTTCTGGTCGATGGTGGCTGCGTCAATCCCATGCCCGTCGATCACGTTCGCGCCTTGGCCGATATCGTGGTGGCGGTGGATGTGGTTGGCCTGCCCAAGACCCCGGATGAGGGCAAGTTGGGGGCGTTTGAGATGGGGTTCGGAGCGTCACAGATCCTGATGCAGACCATTCAACGCGAAAAAATGCGCCATGACCGGGTTGATCTGCTGGTTCATCCGCGTATTGGCGCCTTTCGGCCCCTTGATTTTCTTAAGGCAGACGAAATCCTCAAGGCGAGCGAACAAACCAAGGAGGATGTCAAACACGCCCTTGACGCCATGCTGAGCCATTAACGCTTTCTGCAGGCAAATCACCGCTAAGGAATCGATAACACTTCCGCGAGGCGTCGTTGCTTTTGCTCATTCTGTGATATGGTGTGGTGATCCGTATAATCACATAAAGTGGGCATAATGTTGAAACGAGACAGACGACTGGCAGGACTGCTGGCCATTGCGACCATGGCGGCCAGCTCGTTGCCGGCCGTGGCCAGTACGAACAAACCGACTCATCAACATACGTCGACCTATGCAGGGCAGGAAAACCGCGCCATTAAAAGCCTGTCAGAAGAGGATATTGCCCAGTTGCAGCGTGGTGCCGGCTGGGGATTGGCAAAGGCCGCGGAGCTGAATGGTGTTCCCGGTCCTGCTCATCTGCTGGAAATGCAGAAAGACATCACGCTGACGCCCGAACAGATCGCGGCTCTTCAGCGCCTGTTTGACGAGATGAACGAAAAGGCAAGGCTGCAGGGCGCGACCTTGATTGATCTGGAACGGGAACTGGAAACGCATTTTCGGTCCGGCAACATCACAGATGCCATACTCAAGGACAGTCTGCATCGGATCGCAGAAGCGCGTGAGAGCCTGCGATACATTCATCTCTCAGCCCATTTGAAGACACCCGCCATCCTGACAAAACAGCAGATCGCGCTTTACAATACGCTGCGTGGATATGCCAAGGATGATCCATGCAGCTCCGTTCCAAAAGGCCATGATCCGGCCATGTGGAAGAAGCACAATGGTTGCCAATAGGCCAGCATAGAGATGATGCTGATGCTCATGCTATTGCAAAGGGGCAAAGGGGCAAAGGGGCAAAGGGGCAAAGGGAATGAGGGGAAAGCGCCAGACTAGTCGCGGGCGATGATCTCGCGGCCCTTGAGGGCGGGCATCTGACCGGCAAGGCCGGTTTTGCGGCGGGCCAGAAAGCGTGGGCGGCGGGCAGAAAACTGCGCATGTGGCCGCCTTGGCTGCTGTTTGGCCACGGACAGCCCGGAGAGGGATGTATCATTGGATTCTGCGGCAACATAGTCACCAGAACCAAGCGGCTGATGCAGCATGGTCAGATCATACCGGCGCGACCAGCTCTGCCAGTCAATGGCAATATCCTCAAGGTCGGTCGACACCGCCACCGGAACCGAAAGGCTTGGATCCTTATGCACCAGTTCAAGGATGCAAACCAGCGGATTGCCCTCGCGATTGCCCACGACGAAGCGCGCACCAATGCCTTGATAATAGCCCATCGGCACTCGCACGATTAGCGGCAGACCACAGGTCAGCGCGCATTCCACAAGGGCGTGGTCGCTTTTGATCTGCACCATACCGGAGCGGCTCTCACCAAACAGGATGGCTTGCGGCAAGCCGGTCAGCGTGGCTGCCTTCTTGCGGATCTCTGATGTCTGGAAAAATTTCTTGAGATTGTGGGGGTCGATCCGGGCCGACCCCTCAACCTGATAGGAAATGGCTTGTGTGTATTTATGATTGTCTTGACGCCTCACGTGCCTTCTCCTGCGAGCCCCATTTTCGGGTGCTTCTTTCTGTATGCGCTCACTCTAACAGGCAGGCTTCGCTATTCTCTTAAGCGGCAGGGTTAAAAAATCGTGATATATTATAGGGTTAGAGATTGGTTACCAGATGTTGGCCTTCATCTTTTGCTAACCACGCCCTCATTGCCCACAAGCAGAGGCTTCATGCCTTTTTGCTTGCCCCCATGGGCAACAGGACCTAAGTGTTAGGGATGTGAATGATGCAGCATGGAGCCAGCTATCCGGGTCAAGTCGGGACAGTCTGGGGCCGAACTGACCATGCAAGCAGCCGAGCCGGAAGAGATGGCGCACGATCTGTGCCGCCTCCGGCCTGACCCAGTTTATGATTGTTAGAAGCGATATGTCCGATTTACTTGATCAATCCATCATCCTCGACCGGGCTCAACATCTGGTGGAAGCCGCGCTCAAGGCGGGCGCAGATTCTGCTGATGCTGTGGCCGCACGGTCAGCCTCCAGCTCCGTTGGTTATCGGGATGGCAAGTTGGAAGAGAATGAGCATTCCGAAAATGACTCCATGGCCCTGCGCGTCTTCATCGACGGTTGCAAGGCATCGATCTCGACCAACACGACCTCGGATCCGGACATCCTGAAAAACCTTGCCGAACGGGCCGTCGCCATGGCGCGCCTGTCGCCACCTGATCCATTTGCCCGTTTGGCCGCCCGAGACATCCTGCTCTCGCCGGAACTGATCGCTGACAGACTGGACCGACTGGATCCGGTCGATCTGACCATTCCCAGCACTGAAGAGTTGGCTGCCATGGCGCAAGGTGCCGAAGAAGCCGCCTTGGCAGAGCATGGTGTCAGCAAATCCGGAGGCGCCAGTGCCGGGCATTTTCTCGGTGGCATGGTGTTGGCGACATCGCACGGTTTTGTGGGCTCCTATATGTCTTCGCGCATTTCCTTCTCCACCACCGCCATTGCGGGTACGGGTACGCAAATGGAGCGAGACTATTCCTTCTCCACCGCCGTGCATCGCGAAGATCTCAAGTCGCCTGCCCATGTCGGTCGCCGTGCAGGGGAGAGGACGGTTGCCCGTCTCAACCCCGCCAAGGTCGAAACCGGCACCTATGATGTGATTTTCGAGCCGCGCGTTGCGGGCACCTTGCTTGGTCATCTGGCCGGAGCCATCAATGGCTCGGCGGTGGCCCGTCACACCTCGTTCCTCAAAGACAAGCTCGGCCGCCGAATTTTCCCAAAAGGGCTCAACATCACCGACGATCCGACCATGGTGCGGGGACTGGGCTCGCGCCCCTTTGATGGCGAAGGGGCCGATTGCCTGCCGCTTGATCTGGTGGCCGATGGCTATCTCAACCAGTGGATCCTCGACAGCGCCACGGCAGCCGAGTTGGGCATGAAAACCAACGGCAGGGCTGCGCGATCCGGAGCCAATCCCTACCCCTCGACCACCAACCTGACCCTCCAGCCGGGAAGCCAGAGCCAGGAAGACCTCATAGCAGGCGTCAAGAATGGCGTCTTCATCACCGATTTGATTGGCCACGGGGTCAATGGTGTCACCGGCGACTATTCCCGCGGGGCGTCGGGCTTCCGGATCCGTGACGGGCAACTGGCCGAATCCATTTCCGAAATCACCATCGCGGGCAATCTGATTGACATGTTTGGTCGGATGGTGCCTGCCGACGATTTGAAATTTGAAAGCGCCGTCAGCGCCCCATCTGTTCTGATCGAGGGCATGACGATTGCGGGCCGCTAAGGCCAAATAGTCTTTGGGAAAGGTGTCACAAGTGACCATCAAGCCAACCAGTGAAGATCGGGACGATCTCGCTCTGCTCGAAACAGCCGCAAGAGAGGCCGGTGCGATCGCGCTTGGCTATTTCAAGGCCGATCCACAAGTCTGGACCAAAGGCAACAGCAGCCCTGTGACCGAAGCCGACCTTGCCGTCGACAAATATCTCCACAAAACCCTGATGGCGCGCCGCCCCGACTATGGCTGGTTGTCCGAAGAGAGCGAGGACGACAAGAGCCGCTTGCAAAAAGATCGGGTCTTTGTCATCGATCCGATTGACGGCACCCGCGCCTTCATTGATGCCGGCACCGAATGGACCATCTCGCTGGCTGTGGTCGAGCGGGGGCGTCCGGTGGCTGCCGCTCTGTTTGCCCCGGTGCGCGATGAAATGTATTGCGCCCACTTGAATGGTGGGGCGACGCTGAATGGGGAGACACTGGTCTGCCCGGACCGCAAAAAGCTGCTGGGTGCCCGCGCAGCAGGTCCCGGCAGTGCCATCCGCAAGGGGCCTTTGGCCCGTGCAGGCGTCGAGTGCCACGACTATATTCGGTCGCTCGCCTACCGCATTGTCATGATCACCACCGGAGCCCTTGATCTGGCGCTTGCCCGTGAACATGCCAATGACTGGGATCTTGCCGCCGCCGACCTGATCGTCGAAGAGGCCAAAGGCCAGCTGCGCGACAAGAATGGCAGCCATTTGCTGTATAATCAGCCCCAGACGCGCCATGCCAGCCTTTATGCGGCCAATGCCCATTTGGGCGAACTGGTTCAGCCAATGATGGCGCGCCTGTCCTTCCCTGTGCGCCGATAACGCCCTGAAATGGCACAACAAGGGTCTACTTTCGACGGAGAAACAGCCTTTGTGCTGAAAATCCCGTTCTCTGCACTGGTTC
This sequence comes from Cohaesibacter intestini, assembly GCF_003324485.1. NCBI lineage: Bacteria > Pseudomonadati > Pseudomonadota > Alphaproteobacteria > Hyphomicrobiales > Cohaesibacteraceae > Cohaesibacter > Cohaesibacter intestini. The sequence goes on from NZ_QODK01000003.1 coordinate 156,546, forward strand.
TTGCGGCATTTTGCCGTTACAGAACAGGAATTCTGAGGATCATCAACTTTAGCGGAGAGAGACGATGGCGCAAGAACAGCAGAAGCAACTCCTGCATCTCGTATTTGGTGGTGAATTGAGCAGCCTTGATGGATTGGACTTCAAGGACTTGGACAATCTCGATATTGTTGGCATCTACCCAAACTATGCCACCGCCTATGACGTCTGGAAATCCAAAGCCCAAAGCACGGTAGACAATGCGCATATGCGGTACTTTGTCGTCCATATGCACCGCTTGATGGATCCTGAAGAGCCCAAATAAGGCCAACGGACCACAAGGGCCCGGAATCCCGGCAAGCAAGGCAAGAGCTGGCGAGACAAGAGCATGCAAGATTGCCACCACGCCTGTGTATCGGGATAGCCCCACCTTTGGGTAGCCCTTTCATTTATGGACAAATGGTTCTATATGGAAGCTGCATCCATAAGCAAGCGCCACTCAGTCGCAAGACCTTGAAGGTCTCTGCGGCTGTTGTCCCCTTGGGAGACAAACCAAACCGTGTCCGGACTGAAGAAATTAACCCGTTCCAAGACCGTCCTGACGATTGGCGGGTTGGCGATTGCCTATTGGCTCCGTTTTGTCCATGCCACGACGCGCATGGCTGAGGATCCGGCACGACAATATGATGGCATCAAGGACGAGTTTCCTGTCATTGTCGCGCTCTGGCACGGTCAGCATCTGATGGTGCCTTTCATGAGACGCGAAGACTTTCATGTCCGCGCTCTGATTTCCCGCTCTGGCGATGGCCATCTGAATTCCATTGCAGCCCAAAGCCTTGGTGTCGAGGTGGTGCGTGGCTCCGGTGGGCGCAACCGGGCCAAGACCCTTTCCAAAGGCGGAATCCAGGCTCTCAAGAGCCTGATTTCCACACTTGCAGAAGGTCTGAGTGTGGTGATGACGGTCAATGTCCCCAAAACGGGCGCTCGTGAATGCGGCATGGGTGTGATCACTCTGGCAAAAATGTCTGGACGACCGATCGTTCCGGTTGCCTATGCTTCCTCCCGATATATCGAGCTGAACAGCTGGGATCGTGCCGTCATCAATCTGCCTTTCAGTCGCGCCGCGTTGAAGGTGGGGCAGCCGATCTATGTTCCTCGTGATGCAGACGATGCCGAAATGGAGCGATTGCGCAAAGCGGTTGAAGCTGGGTTGAATGGGGTCACTGAGGAGGCTTACGCCATCAGTGGTACCGCCAAGGGTTGAATATCCTTGCATTTACTGTGGCCTGCATAGGATAGTAGTCGCACATATGGGACATGATGCCCCTGCGACAGGCAGTCGGACATAGCGATACAAACGGGACGAAGAGCCGCTGACTGTGGAAATATCCGCCGAAAAGAGGCTATCAATATATTCCTATCAGCCAAGTCCATTTGAAAGATCCGATTTTTGTGCAAAATTGTACTATATTTGTTGCTGGCCTGAACAAGCGGTGCAAAAGCGGTTTTCCTTCTTGCACGGCAAAGCGTCTTCCAGCAATTGCCATGTTTGATCTTTAACACGGTCCAGAACGACACGAATCGCAGAGTAGAGAACGGACACTTGATGGATTGGTCAGGACGCATTGCCCTTTCAGCATACCGCGCAGCAGGTTATGCCGTCACGCCTTTGACGCCTTTGCTGGTTGCCATCCGCAGTGCCCGCGGCAAGGAAGTCCGGGCTCGGCGTGGTGAGCGTTATGGCAAGTCCAAATTGAAGCGGCCACTGGGACCACTTGTTTGGGTTCATGCAGCTTCGGTTGGTGAAACCAACGCGGTCATGCCGTTGCTCGAACAGATCGTCGAAATGGGCACCAATGTCCTTTTGACCACCACGACAGTGACGTCGGCTCAAGTGGCCGAGCAAAGACTGCCAAAAGGGGCCTTTCATCAGTTCGTGCCTTTTGACACGATGCCTTTCGTGCGCCGTTTCCTTGATCATTGGATGCCGGATCTTGCCTTGTTTGTTGAATCGGAAATGTGGCCCAACATCATGTCCGAGCTCAATCATCGCGATGTCCCACTGATCGTGGTCAATGGCCGTATGTCGGAACGCTCTTTCGAGCGCTGGTCGCGCTTTCCCTTTGCCGTGCGGGAAATGTTTGGCAATGTGCCATTATGCCTGACCCAGAGCGAGGAAGACGGTCAACGCTATGCCCAGCTTGGCGTGTCTCATGTGGAAGTGACCGGCAACCTCAAGTTCGACGTGCCGCCGCCCGCCGCCGATGAAGCCGAACTGACCGCCTTGCGCGCAGCCATTGGCGCACGCCCGGTCTGGATTGCCGCCAGCACCCATCCGGGCGAAGAGCGTGTGCTGGCTCAGGCGCACCGGCGCATGGCTGCCCTCTTGCCCAATATTCTGACGATCATGGTGCCACGCCATCCCGAACGGGGAGAAGAGTTGGAAAAAGAACTGTCCGGCATTGTCAAACGCGTTCAGCGCCGCTCGCAGGACCCCGCCTTGAAGCCGGATACCTCGATTTATCTGTGCGACACGCTTGGTGAGCTGGGCTTGCTCTATCGACTCTCACGAATTGCTTTCCTTGGAGGGTCGCTCATTCCCCATGGCGGTCAGAACCCGATTGAACCGGCCCGCCTTGGCTGCACCATTCTGCATGGCCCCAACACTCAGAATTTTGCCGACATCTATAATGCACTCGATGCTGCTGGTGGGGCCGAGTGTCTGTATGCGGAGCGCGATCTTATTCAGGCACTGTCACGCATGTTTGCTTCCCCGGCAGACGTTCATCGCCGGTCTGAGCTGGCGCGCCATGCCCTGCATCCTTTTGCAGGTGCACTGGATCGCACCGTCATGGCCTTGACGCCGTTCCTCAATCCGCTCAAAATCAACGCAGAATTGCAGCGCTCGGGCAACGGCGCGGACAATGGGCATTGATATAAAGTTAGAGAAGAGGACCCGGCTTTGAAAGCGCCCCGTTTCTGGAACGAGCGCGGCCTGCTCGCATGGCTGCTGTATCCCGCCAGCCTGATTTATGGCCGGCTTTCCCTGTCCCGTTTCAAAAAACCGGCCCGGTACAAAGCCCGTTTGCCGGTTATCTGCATTGGCAATCTGGTTGCCGGTGGAGCGGGCAAGACACCAATGGCGCTGGCGCTTGGAGAAACGGCTGTTTCCATTGGTCTATCGCCGATCTTCCTGACCCGTGGTTTTGGTGGGGCACAGGAAGGACCTTTGCTGGTGGACCCGACCAAACATGTCTCGGCAGACGTGGGCGACGAAGCCCTGTTGCTGGCCCGCATTGCGCCGACCATCGTGGCCCAAGACCGGGTTGAAGGCGCACGTCAGGCTGAAGAGCTGGCCAAAACCCGTGAAGGGGCCATTGTCATCATGGATGATGGCTTTCAAAATCCCTATCTGTTCAAAGATCTCAATCTGGTTGTGGTGGATGCTCAGCAGAGCATCGGCAACGGTTTTGTCATGCCGGCAGGCCCCTTGCGGGCACCCTTGGTGCCGCAGGTCCGGCGGGCCGATCAGTTCGTGGTTGTGGGGAAAGGGGATCGCGGTCCCCGTCTGCGGCAATTGGCAGCCCAATTGGGCAAGGCGTCAAACCATGCCTATATCAAGCCCGCCCGCTGTCATCTGATTGGTGGCACACGGGTCTTTGCCTTTTGCGGCATCGGTCAGCCAGCAAAGTTCTACCGCACTGTGGAGGCTTTGGAACTCGACATTGTCGACAGCCGCGACTTTGCTGACCACCATCCCTACACCAACGGGGAAGCGCACGAAATTCTCGCAAAGGCCGAAGAGCAGAATCTCACCATCGTCACCACCGCCAAGGACCATGTCCGACTGATTGGCATTGGTGAGGCCGCAGCGACCCTGGCGCGCAAGACCCATATCATTGATGTGAAGATGCAGTTCGATGATGCGACCTTCCCGCGCCGGGTGCTGGAACAGGCCCAACGAAAATATTCCCGGCGCTAGAAGGCCATCAGATGGCTTTCAAGGAGCAGACAAATGCGCCCGAGAGCCGATCAGACCGTCTCTGAACGCTTTTCAGCTTCAAGGGAAGCCGCAGCATCGACATAGGCTTCCTGCCGTTTGACGGACCAGTATTTCAGATCTTCCAGCGCAATGGCACGTCCGGTGACGGCACATTTTACGAATGTGCCACCTGCCAGCACCTGATAGTCGCCGTCGAGATAGCGGATTTGGGCTTCTTTGCCTGCGCCGGTAAGGGAAATCATGATCTGTCACGTCCTGTCGAATTTGTATATTTCTGACCTGGGGATGCCCAAAGGCCCCAAGGGCTTTTGTCAAGACCTGCTCTAGCGAGTGGCGTCGCACTTGGCAAGGGTTGGAGCAGGGCTTTGGGCATGAATTTCAAGCCTACATGTTTGCCTTGCCCGATGACAATCCCGAAAGGGCACGGCGCCAGATCGCAGCATCGCTGCCTGTGGCATCGCCTGCTTGTGGAGCCTGTTCCTCGCGGCGATGGATCACTCGGAAGCAGGTGACAATCGCAAGAGTGCCGAACACCAGCGCGCCTACAGCCTGACCCAGTATGGCCCCTTCTGCGCCTGCCAGATAGGTGCCCAACATCACCGGCGGTATGGTCCCCACCGTTGCCTTGCCCCAGTTGTAGAAGGTCGAATAGGTTGGATAGCCCAGATTGTTGAACGCTGCATTGGAAACAAACAGGAAGCCCATAAAGATCCCGCTTGCCGCAACCCAGTTACAGAAGAAGCGGACAAAATTCTCTGTCTCCCCTTGCGCATTGAACCATATGACGATCAAATCCTGCGCCAGAAACAGAACCAGCCAGATGCTGACAGAATAGATCAGGATGAAGGTCATGCTGTCCTTGAGCGTCGCTCTTACGCGATCAAACCGCTCGGCTCCGAGATTCTGACTGAAGATCGGTCCGACCGATCCCGACAGGGCGAACAGGGCGGTATAGGCAATCGGAATGATGCGTCCGACGATCGCCCAGCCTGCCACTGCAGCATCCCCGTAACGGGCAATCGCTATGGTGACATAGGCATTGCCGACGGGTGTCGCCACATTGGTGGCAATGGCCGGAATAGCGATCGGGAACAAGACGCGCCAATGGCTGACCAGTTCAGCGACATTTTTCGGCATATGCACCAGTTTCTGCTTGAGGAAAGTGCGTTGCACTCCGGCAGCAATCATCACCATCCGCGACAAAACTGAAGCGACCGCAGCGCCTGTCACCCCCATATTGAGGCCGAAAATGAAGATCGGATCCAGAATCGCTGAAGCAAAGCCCCCGGCGAGTGTCACCATCATCGACCCTTTGGCGTCGCCGTTGGCACGCAGGATCCCGCCCAGCATCATTGCAATGCCGAGCAAGGGCAGGGAAGGGATCACAATCGACAGAAAGTCGACCGCGACCGTATGGGCTTCACCTGTGGCTCCAAGCAGGGTCAGGAGGTGTGGGATGAAGGAATAGACCGTAGCAGCTATCACACTCATCACTAGGGCAACGGTGACCAAGGCACTGCCTGCGCGCCGACCTGCCAGATCCTTGTCTCCCGCCCCAATTGCGCGTGCAACAATCGCCGAGCCGCTGATCGCCAGACCAATGCCGACCGATGTGTTGAAGAACATCAACGTCGCAGAATAGCCAATCGCCGCCGCCAGCTCCGTATGTCCAAGCAGGGAGATATAGAAAAGATTGGCAAAATCAACCGCGAACACGGCCATCAAGCCGACAGACCCCGCCCCGGTCATTGTCACCACGTGGCGGAAGATCGAGCCGGTGACGAACTTGCCGACATCTTTCTTGCTGGATTGCTGTGCGCCGTTGCCATCGGAGGTTTGCTCGTCTGACTGCGCTTTTTGATCCGTCATGCTAACTCCGCTGGGACTCAAAGGAGGGAGCCCTCAAGATAGGGATTGCGGCGGGTCAGGAAAAGAGCGAGCCGCACAAAAGGAGGAACTTTAGGGAAGCGGGTTTGCCATGGTTCTTTGCTATGGCCCAAAACAAGGACGGCAGAACAGGGAAATCCCTGTCCTGCCGTTTGATCTCACTGGACTGGCTTTACAGCTCAGTCGCGCGCTTTGCTGCGGGGTTTGCCGCCAAAGGTCTTCTTGCCTTTATAGTCCCCATGCTGCTTGCGTCCGCCCCGGCCTTCGGGACGTTTGCCGCGCTTGAAGCGATCCGGACCTTGACTGTCACCCCGTTTGCCGCGACCACCCTTGCCGCGAGGGCCTTCGTCATTTCTGCCAATGCTCGCGGGGCGATCCCCGATTTTCTCAATCCGAAGGCTTTTTTCGCCGGTCCCTTCGGTCTGGGCAGTCTCAAAGAAAGTGTCCGCTACGTCAGGGGACAGTTCGAACACGGTTTCGGCTTCCAGAATGCGAATGAAACCGACTTTCTTCTTCGAGAATCCGCCAATACGGCAAATCATCGGCAACAGCCAGCGTGGCTCGGCGCGATGCTTACGGCCCGCATTGACCCGGAACCAGACACCATCGTCGAAATCGGCCCGGTCGCGGGACTGACTGCGCTCTTCAAAGCGATCCGCAATCTCGATGATTTCCTCAGGTGCCGGATAATTGGACTGTTGCGTGGCCAGAAAGGCGGCTGCCACCTGTTCAGGACCATAGATGGCCAACAGGCTCTGGGCATTTTCCAGCTGGTCACCGGTCGGCACATCCTGAAGCATGGGATTGGCAAAAATCCGCTCCTGATCGCGCTTGAGGATGGCATCAATGCCCGGAATCTGCGACCAGGTTGCTCGCAGATTGGCGAATTTCAGCAGGCGATTGACCTGATGACGCTTATTTTGCGGCACGATGATCGCGCAATTGCCCTGACGTCCCGCGCGACCCGTCCGGCCCGAACGGTGCAATAGGGTCTCGGAATTGTTTGGCAGATCGGCATGAATCACCAGATCGAGATTGGGCAAGTCAATGCCGCGGGCGGCGACGTCCGTTGCCACACAGACCCGTGCACGGCCATCGCGCATTGCCTGCAGTGCATGATTGCGCTCTGCCTGACTCAACTCGCCAGACAGTGCCACGACTGCAAAACCGCGATTGGACAGGCGGGCAGACAAATGACGGACCATCTCGCGGGTTGAGCAGAAAATCATCGTGCTCGTCGCTTCATGATAGCGCAGCACATTGATGACTGCCTTTTCCTTGTCCTTGGGCGCGATCAGGTGGGCGTGATAATCAATATCCGCATGCTGCTTGCGCTCTTCGGCCGTGGTGATCCTGAGAGCATCCCGCTGATAGGTCTTTGCGAGTTCCGCAATCGGCTTGGGTACGGTGGCCGAGAAAAGGAAGGTTTGACGGTCTTGCGGAGCATTGGACAGGATGAATTCCAGATCCTCGCGAAAGCCCAGATCGAGCATCTCGTCAGCTTCATCAAGCACGACCGTTTTCAGCCAGGTCAGATCCAGCGATCCGCGTTCGATGTGATCGCGCAGGCGCCCCGGCGTTCCCACCAGAATGTGGCAGCCATGCGCCAGATCACGGCGTTCGCGGCGGATGTCCATGCCACCAACGCAAGAGGCGATAATGGTGCCGCATTTGGCATAGAGCCAGGTCAGCTCTGCCTTGACCTGCTGGGCCAACTCGCGGGTCGGTGCGATCACAAGGGCCAGCGGTTCGGCGGCGCGCCCAAAGCGTTCAGCATCTCCAAGCAGGGTTTCTGCCATGGCCATACCGAAGGCGACAGTCTTGCCCGATCCGGTTTGTGCAGAAACCAGCAGATCGCGATTCTTGGCTTCGGGTTCGATTACAGCGGTCTGAACGCTCGTCAGAGTTTCATAGCCGCGCGCATCCAGTGCAGTCCCCAGCGCGGGATGCACATTTTCATATTGTGTCATGAGTATTTGGCTTTCCGGGAAATCCCTGTCAGCACAAGGCTGACTTACCAGTCAAATTTTCCCGCGGTCTCAAGCCCAAACCCCTGTCGGATGGATCTCGTTTGTCGTCCATCGTCAAATAGGCCACTTTGCACGGGGTGAGCGGCTCTTGTACTGGAGGGAAGGCGAAAGGTCAAATCCTCCCGAAGAGAAAGCGTGACATTTCGCAACAAACGGTAAAAAGACCGAGCCGTAAAACGATTTCTTTGTTTGGGAGAAAACCATGGTCGCCTCCTGGCAGACCTGTGCCCGTCTGCAGGCTGATACCGCTGGTAGCTGGATTTCCTGCAATGACAATCAGTTGAGCTGTGCGGCCTTTCCGCCTGCGTGAACTCAGATCGCGGCGCCCAACGCCATGAGAAACCCGGCTCTGCAGGCTCTTTTTATTCAGGTGTATTATGGGTGCGGCAAACTGACGCGCGCCATTGTGGGTAGAACTGCGCTGTCATCTGCTTACTCCTTAGGCAGATTTGAGACGTAACCCTGCGACATTATGGACATAACTCGCCATCTAGCGACGATTTGAGCTTCCGTGTTGTGCCAGCGAGATATGCAATAAGAAATTAACATATAACGGCAAAGGCTGCGGATTTCAGCCAGTTCCTAGCCTTATGGATATAAGTTTTTCCAATGGTTAAACGGTTTTGAAACAAATTGCCTAGATTCTTGACATAGATCTAGAAGCGTGGGGTGCAGAGGAACTTGATGGCATCTCTTGCTAGAAGTCTCTGCAATTGGAGCCAGTGGGATGTTTAAGCTTTTTCGTTCGCTATCAAGCAAGCTGTATGCGCTTGTAGCCTTTTTTACCTTGTCTTTTGTCGTGATGCTTGTCTATCAGCTGCAAACGCTGGGTTGGAACCTCGATTCCTTCAAGCGCAATGAAATCAAGAGCGTGGTTGAAGTCGCGCACAATGTGATCGCCAAACATCATGCGATGTTCAAGGACGGCACCTTGAGCGAGGACGAAGCCAAAGTCCGTGCCAAGACTTCCCTGCGCAGCATGCGGTATCAGGGCAAGGATTACGTGTTTGTTTTTGACTATAAAGGCAACACGGTTGTTCATCCGGTCAAACCGGATACCGAGGGCACCAACAAGATCAAGTCGACCGATGGTGATGGCAAGTTCCACGTCAAGGAATTTGTGGATTTGGCACAACGCGACGGTTCTGGCTATGTCGACTATGTCTGGAAAGATCCCAAGGGCAAGAGCCGGGATAAACTCAGCTATGTCAAAGCGTTCCAGCCTTGGGGTTGGGTGATCGGTTCAGGCGTGCTGATGTCGGCAGTGGAAGAAGCCTTCTGGAAAGCGGCCCTGACCAGCGCAGGCATTGCAGGTTTGCTGATCCTGGTTGCTGTCGGTTTTGGTTTCATGCTCGCACGGTCGATTGCGCGTCCGGTTTCCACGCTCAACCAGAATATTCTGGCGATTGCACAAAACAAACTTGATGAGCCGGTATCCGGCACCCACCGCACCGACGAAATCGGTGATATGAGCCGTGCCGTTGAAACCTTCCGCGTCAATGCGATTGAACGTCTTCGTCTCGAAGAACAGGAAAAAGAGCATGACAACAAGCGGATGGCGGAAGCCCAACGCACCCGGAGACTGATCGAAAGCTTCGAAAAGCAGGTCTCGGAAAATATCGGCATCGTCAATGGACGCACCATTGAGATGGAACAGGCAGCCCTTCAGTTGAAGGAAATCGCCATTGAGACCGAAGGCAGCTCGCGCGAGGCATCCAACTCGTCGACCAATGCTTCGAACAATGTGCAGACCGTTGCGTCTGCGGCAGAAGAGCTGACGGCTTCAATCAATGAAATCATGCAGCAGGCGGTGCGCAGCAAGGAAGTGGTCGCCATTGCAACCGAAGACGCGCGCATTTCCAATGAGAAGGTGGCGCAGCTCGATGAATCCTCGCGTAAGATTGGCGAAGTCGTCAGCCTCATCCAGGCCATTGCCGAGCAGACCAACCTGCTGGCGCTGAATGCGACCATCGAAGCGGCACGTGCCGGTGAAGCCGGCAAAGGTTTTGCCGTGGTGGCCTCCGAAGTCAAGGAACTGGCCAATCAGACCTCAAAGGCGACCGAAGAGATCAGCATGTTGATTACCGCGATCCAGTCTTCCAGCCGGGAGTCGGTGGAATCCATTGCCAAGATTGCCAGCGTCATGAGTGAAGTTGACGGTTACACGACAGCCATTGCCTCAGCTGTCGATCAGCAGGGCGCAGCAACCGGTGAGATCGCTAACAATGTGCAGGAAGCTGCTGCCAGCACCCAAAGCGCTTCTGGCAATATGCGAGACGTGATGGACCGGGCGCAGGTGACCACCCAGTCGGCAGAAACCGTCAAAGACGCAACCGATCAGCTCAAGGACAGCACCGATATCCTGCGCTCTCAGATTGAAACCTTCCTCAGGGAAGTGGCTGCCTGATTGCAGAAGCAGTTTTTGCTTTGGCCCAGGACAAACGAAAGGCGACCGTGCGGTCGCCTTTTTCGTCTCTGGCTTATGCTCGCTCAGATCAGGCTGCGCAGCAGCAGATTCAAGTTTTTGGGATTTTCACCAATCCGCCGGATCGCATAGGGCCACCAATCCGCGCCGAAGGGAAGATAGAGACGGACCCGCTCCCCATGGGCAGACAGCTCCTCGGCAACATCATCGCGTGCCCCATAGAGCATTTCGATTTCATAACTGCATTGCGGCCAGCCATTGGCGCGTGCTGTCTCGATGGCATAGCCGTGAATTTCATGATCATGGGTCGCGAAGATTGGATAGAAGCCATATTCCAGCGCTTCCTTCGACAACATCCTGTCGACGAGGCGATAGTAATTGGCCTTCACGGCGGCGTTGCCCACATGGGCTATGTCTGATCCGGCCACAAAGGCACCTTTGACCAGCCGTACCTTGCCGCCTTGTCTGATGACCTTTTCAAGATCACCTTCCGTGTGCTTCAGATAAGCCTGCAGCGTTAGTGCAACCGGATAACCATCCGCATGCAAGGCATGATAGAGCGCTACGGTTCTCTCGACGACACTGTCATCTTCCATATCGATCATCAGGCAATGCACGCCGTCTCGCTCGCCAACCGCTTTCTTCAGCGCTTCGGCGATCGGCCAGAAGGCTGCTGCACCTTTGTCCCAGTCAATCGAACACCCCACCTGAGTGGGATCGACGGAAAGATGCCCGTCCAATTCGGACAAGCTGATCATGTCAATGGCACGGTTGATCGATGTGATGTTGCGATCAACCAACTCATGGGTGTCGACATACTCGCCCAGATAGAACAGGGAGCTGCGGATGTTGCTGCGAGAAAGGCGGTTTGCACAATCCAATGCCTCGACAACATTGTCGCCGCCCACATAGCGGGTGGCGAGCTTGGAGGCTCCGCGATTGGATTGCATGAAGTGTTTCAGGCGGGAAGAGCGCGCAAGCGCAATCATCCCCTTTTGCCAAAATCGGCGCATGACTCTGTTTCCCCAAAAACATGAATCTGTGAAGAATGGAATGCCAGACTAGGATGTATAATTTTAAGGAACAAGCAAACGTTTCAGTGCCCCACTGCTAAGCTGCCGCAGGCAGTATCCGTGTACACCACAGGCGAACACCATGCTCCTGAAATGGACATGTTGGGGCTATTATGAATCAAAAAGGACATCACTTTCATGCGCAAGTGTGGCAAGGCGTGGAGCTGCGGCCCATCAGCCGGTTGCTGTACCGCCCACAGTGATGCCATCGATTCGCAAGGTTGGTTGTCCAACGCCGACCGGCACGCCTTGTCCTTGCTTGCCGCAAGTGCCGATGCCGGTATCGAGCGCCATGTCATTGCCGATCATCGAAATACGCTTCATCGCTGCAGGGCCGTTGCCGATCAGGGTCGCTCCCTTGACCGGCGCACCAATCTTGCCATCCTCGATCCGATAGGCCTCGGTGCAGGAAAAGACGAATTTGCCCGAGGTGATATCAACCTGACCGCCGCCGAAATTGACTGCATAGAGCCCATTCTTGACGGACTTCAGAATCTCTTCGGGCGCATGCTCTCCGGGTTCCATGATCGTGTTGGTCATCCGTGGCATAGGCAGATGGGCATAGGATTGGCGACGCCCGTTGCCGGTCGACTGGCCGCCCATCAGGCGACCATTTTGCCGATCCTGCATATAGCCAACCAGAATGCCGTCTTCGATCAGTGGGGTGCGTTGTGTCGGTGTGCCCTCATCATCGATCGTCAATGAACCACGCTTGCCGCCAAGCGTGCCATCATCCACCACGGTTACGCCTTTGGCTGCGACCTGCTGGCCCATCAATTCGGAAAAAGCCGAGCTCTTGCGTCGGTTGAAGTCGCCCTCAAGGCCGTGGCCCACCGCTTCATGCAGCAATACCCCCGGCCAGCCCGGCCCCAGCACGACATCCAGCTCTCCGGCTGGCGCATCCACGGCGTCAAGATTGACCAGCGCCTGACGGACGGCTTCATCCACCGCATTCTGCCAGCCACCCTCAAGGCCGTTTTCTTCCAGATAGAAGTCATAGGCATTCCGACCGCCAAATCCGTGGCTGCCTGCTTCCTGTCGGGACCCTTCGCCCACAACCACGCCGACATTGATCCGCACCAAGGGGCGAATGTCTTCCACGAAGGAGCCGTCTGCCCGCAAAATGGCAATCCGCCGCCAGCTGCCGGACAGCGAGGCGGTAACCTGCCGGACCCGTTGATCCTTGTCCCGCGCATAGGCATTGATGTCTTCCAGCAGCGCGATTTTCGCGCCCAAAGCCATCGAATCCACCGGATTGAGGCTGTCATAGAGATTGCGATTGATCTTGTTGGGGGCCAGCGCCAGAACGCCACCATAGCCCTGACCGACACTGCGCACCGCATCAGCAGCCCGCTTGAGACTGCCCATGTCGATTTCGCCGGAATGCGAATAGCCTGCCATCTCGCCGGCAATCGCTCGCATGCCAAATCCCTGGCCGGTGTCAAAGGTGGAGCTTTTCAGGCGACCATTGTCAAAGACCAGACTTTCCGACTGGGTTTGTTCAAGGAACAGTTCGCCATCATCCGCACCGTCAAGGGTGTCAGCCAACAGCCGACACACGGTCTCGCGGTCCAGTCCGTAACTTTCCAGCAAATCCTTGCCTTCCCCCGGAATGAGACTTGCGGCAGGGGTGATGTCCTGAAGGGAGGCTGGCAGAGTGGCATTTGTATACAGCATTGGAACCCGTATCGGTTGGCATTCAAAAGTGTTTCACCTAGACATAAGGGGATTGACCGCGAATATCCAGAAGAGAATAAAGTCTTGATCGCAATTGGCCGCACCTTACGTTACGTCCTGTGACCGACAGAGTGGGGCTTTGTGATGCATAAGAAACAAGGATCACCCTATGGACCAGCGCCTTGCGTCTCCGAACGCCGACGCTTTGCTTGCATGGTATGACCGCCATCACCGCACCTTGCCATGGCGTGTCTCGCCGGAGGATGCCGCGCTTGGTGTCGTGCCCGACCCCTATCATGTCTGGCTGTCGGAAATCATGCTGCAACAGACCACGGTCGGTGCGGTCAAAAGCTATTTCACCGCCTTTGTCGCCGAATGGCCCGCAGTGACTGATCTGGCCGCCGCCGAAGAAGACGATATCCTCAAGGCATGGGCCGGGCTTGGCTATTATTCCCGTGCCCGCAATCTGCACAAATGTGCGCGGCAGGTGGTCGAAGACCATGCAGGTCGCTTCCCATCCAGCGCAGCAGAGCTCAAGACTTTGCCCGGCATTGGCGATTATACAGCGGCGGCCATAGGGGCGATCGCCTTTGACGAAGCTGTTGCGGTGGTCGATGGCAATATCGAGCGGATCATCGCCCGGCTTTATCACATCACCGAGGCCCTGCCTGCAGCCAAAAGGCCGATCAAGGAAAAGATGGCTGTGCTGACACCGACCCAGCGCCCCGGAGACTTTGCTCAGGCCATGATGGATCTGGGGGCGAGCCTCTGCAGCCCGAAAAAGCCCGCCTGCGGCCTGTGCCCCTTCTCAGGCGCTTGTGAAGCGCAACGGGCGGGCGACATGGAGCGATATCCGGTGAAAGCGCCAAAAAAAGAAAAGCCGACCCGACGCGGCGCTGCCTTTCTGATCGAACGGTCAGATGGCGCATTGTGGCTCGGCAAACGCCCCGCCAAGGGGTTGCTTGCCTCGATGGCGCAGGTGCCAACCACCAACTGGTTCGACAAAAGGGAAGGGGAGGCGTTTGACCTTGCCACCGCCCTTGATTACGCACCCGAAAGCTTGATATTCACCAAGAAGGTCGGGCAGGTGACCCACACTTTCACCCACTTCCACCTCCAACTCGATGTCTATCACGCCAACACCGATCAACCCGCCCCGACTCCTGAGGGCTGGTGGTCAGAACCTCACGCCATCAGCGGTGAAGCTCTCCCGACGGTCTTTCGCAAGGTGGTAGACTTTTCCGAGAAAACAGATGATTAAACCCAGACGCATCAGAGCAGGCGATCCGAGCCTTCATGACATTCTTTCCCTCATTCAGCGCAATTTCGCCTACATGGAGAGCCGCATTGATCCGCCCAGCTCGATGCATCGCTTGAGTGTTGAAGCCATTGAAACACAATGCGAAGACGGCGAGGTCTGGACCATTGGCTCGCCGCCTGTTGCCTGCATCTTCATGACTTTGAAGCCAGATTGCCTTTATCTGGGCAAGGTAACGGTGGACGAGCCAACGCGCGGGCAGGGGTTGGCTTCTCGGATGATGCAGCTGGCTGAGGAAAGAGCCCACATCCATGGCTATGACTGGCTGGAACTACAAAGCCGGATCGAGTTGGTGGAAAATCACCGCACCTTTGGCGCGTTCGGTTTCATCAAGACTGGCGAAGATGCCCATGAAGGCTATGACCGGCCAACCTCGATCACCATGCGCAAGAGGCTTTCCAAAACCAAACCGTCGTCTCCATAAAATTAGGGCGCTTTGCGGCTCAGCAGAGACACAAAACGCCCTAGGTAGGTGAAGTTTGATGTCGCAAATACCAATCGACCGATGCTCAGTTACGCAGCACAATCGGCTGAGCATATCCGGCCAGAACTGGACTTCACCAAGGTTTGGAACTCAGAACTCTTCCTTTTGCCTTAAACTTTTCTGGGCGGGCCGTGGCCCGCAGTGTGTGGAACCTTGCGTTGTTACGCTGCGTCCCGAATGATTTGGCGCAGCGCATCAATGGGTTCGCGCGTGCCCTGATTGTCATAGTGCCAATAGGTCCAGCCGTTGCAGGCATCCAGACCCTGCACCAAAGCACCAACCTTGTGAATTGATCCAGTATGCGCGCCGGAAATCAGCGAGCCATCGGCCCGAACCATGGCAAAAATCTTGCCTTTCTTGTCGGTCAGCACCGTGCCCGGCTGTAACAGATCATTTTCCAACAGGCGGCCAAACGGAATGCGCGGTTCGGCTCGCTTGCCTTGGGTCA
The DNA here is from genome assembly GCF_003324485.1 of Cohaesibacter intestini. Taxonomy (NCBI): domain Bacteria; kingdom Pseudomonadati; phylum Pseudomonadota; class Alphaproteobacteria; order Hyphomicrobiales; family Cohaesibacteraceae; genus Cohaesibacter; species Cohaesibacter intestini. The sequence goes on from NZ_QODK01000003.1 coordinate 171,867, forward strand.
CTTTCAAAGCGCCCAGATCAACCGGCTCAATGGCCTCAATCCGCGCGTTTGCGGCTGCGATATAGTCGCGATCCCGCTCAACGCCGACGAAATTGCGGCCAAGCTTTTTGGCGACCGCTCCGGTGGTGCCGGTGCCAAAGAACGGATCCAGCACGACATCGCCCGGATTGGTCGAGGACAGCAGCACCCGGTAAAGCAGGCTTTCAGGCTTCTGGGTCGGATGGATTTTCTTGCCATCTTCGCCTTTTAGCCGCTCGCCACCCGTGCAAATTGGCAGGGTCCAGTCCGAGCGCATCTGCACATCGTCATTGAAGGTCTTCAGCGCTTCATAATTGAAGGTGCATTTCGAAGCTTTGTCCTTGCCAGCCCAGATCATGGTTTCATGAGCATTGGTAAAGCGCTTGCCGCGGAAGTTCGGCATCGGGTTGGTTTTCAGCCACACCACATCATTCAGCAGCCAGAAATTCAGGTCCTGCATGATTGCGCCGACACGGAAGATATTGTGATAGGAGCCGATCACCCAGATCGACCCGTTGGGCTTGAGCACCCGGCGACAGGCAAGCAACCATGCACGGGTAAAGGCGTCATAGGCCTCAAAGCTCTCGAACTGGTCCCAGTCGTTGGTCACACCATCGACTTCGGACTGATCCGGGCGGGTCAAGCCGCCGCCAAGCTGAAGATTGTAGGGCGGGTCAGCAAAGATCGCGTCGACCGAATGCTTTGGCAGCTTTTCCAGCTGCGAAATGCAATCGCCCTTGAGAATGGTGTTCAGCCAATCAGGTTGGTGGGCTACTGACTGATCGTGGACCGACAAAGTGGTTTGATTGGAACGCATACGCCTACTCAACTGATGAATACAGAAACACAACCGGGCCAAGATATCGCCCGCAACTGAGGCCATCCTGCGTGATCATGGTAAACCACCAGTTAAACTTCTTCACTTCCATGAACAATTTGCGCGAAATGCGACAAAATGTTTGTCAAAATCGGATTCTTATCGATAACAACTGATTAATATTAGTTACCAAAAGATTGATCTTAACGAATAGTTACTATGCTTGCGGAGGGACGGTCCCAACGCAATATACTATTCAGATCACCCCGGCCCGGATCAGCGAACCATCAGCCGCCCCAGAGACGAAATGAGATCGCAAAGAAGTGAAAAGACACGACAAGCATCTCGATCCTCAGGGGATTTTTATGTGTGCGGGCGAAAATTTGCCCCAATCTTCACCATATTTTACGCGGCCTCCTTGCGGACTCTGGCGCAAATCCGCAAATCAGCTTAAAACAGAATCTGGGGCGCATGATTTGGGATTAAGCATCCCGAAATGGGACCATCACGGGATTGATGGGGTCGACTGGAACATGAGCAAACAGAAAGACAATCGAGACGGAACGCGTAGGAACGCCGACATCGTGGCTTTGGAAAAAGCCCGAAAGAAAGGTGCGCGACCGCTGGGTGACCTGATTGGATCATCATTGACACCGCTTTGCCGCAAGCAGGGCTTTGCGTCCGCCGACATCCTGCGCTATTGGGGCGAGATCGTTGGGCCGCAATTTGCCGATTGTACCGAACCTGACCGCATCCGTTGGCCACGACGGGGGGAAGGCGATGGTTTCAAGCCCGGTACCCTTGTTCTGCATTGCGAGGGCGCACAGTCCGTCTTTCTGCAGCATGAGCAGGCAACGATCATCCAGCGCGTCAACGCCTATTTCGGTTATCCGGCAATTGATCGCATCCAGATCCTGCAGCGCCCCATCAACACCAAGAAATCCAGCCGTCCAGCTCCGTTGCGGTCACTGACACGCAATGAGGCCCAGACACTCGAGCATCAGCTTGAAGGGGTCAATGATGATCGGATGGCTGCCGCCCTGCGCCGTTTTGGTGCTGCCGTCATGGCCAAGGGCTGACGACCAGGCAATCAAACTGACCATGAACAACGGCGCCCAAAGGCGCCTTTCACTTGTGAGAGTTGCTCAATGCATAGCTCGAGGCTGTTTTGGGGCAAGGCGTCAAAAATCGTTTCGGCAGCTTGATTTTTTGCCGATTCTCGATTTACTTTGTGCGATAACTAAATAAGAACCACTGTGTTGCCTGCAAATCACCCAAACAAAACATCCATGCCGAACAACGAGACGCGCCCAATGGCTGACAGCATTCACGACGATCCATCTGCCGGCCCTGCGCCTTTGAGCAAGCAAATGTGTTTTGCGCTCTATTCCGCTTCGCTCGCCTTAACGCAGATCTACAAACCTCTGCTGAAACCACTGGGACTGACCTATCCACAATATCTCATCATGCTGATCCTGTGGGAGAAGGACGGGCGGACACTTAAGGAAATTGGCACCATGCTCGGCCAAAAATCCGGCGCATTGACCCCGGTCCTCAAACGCATGGAGCAGGAGGGGTTTCTGGAGCGTGTGCGCGATGAGGCGGATGAACGGGCGTTGAACATCCGGCTCACCGATCATGGACGGGCGCTCAAGGCTCAAGCCGCGAATGTTGGCACCGGTGTGGTTGGCGCCTGTGGTGTTCCTTTTGATGGCTTGATGGATTTGCATGGCCAACTGATCGAGTTGCGGGACAATCTGATCAACTCCATTGATGCATCACAGGAGGCTTGAACCGCCTTTTTGTGCAGCAAAAGCCCGAATAATGCCCTTATTCTGAAAACGACACCCATTCTCAAAAGGAGTGGCCGAGAGCGCTGCCGAAATAGTTATCGCGATAACAAATGTGTGGATTACAGGTTGTTCAACCGGGTTGCGCAACATTTATGGGTTGAATTAATTATCGCGATAACTAAATATCCGGTTCAAGACAAGTAACCACCGAATGAAAGAGGAACGAATATGGGCATTCTCTACACCACCAAAGCGATGGCAACAGGCGGTCGTGAAGGCAACGCAAAGTCTGAAGACGGAAAACTGAACGTCACCCTGAGCACGCCAAAGGAAATGGGTGGAGACAATGGACCGGGTACCAACCCAGAACAATTGTTTGGTGCCGGGTATGCGGCATGTTTCCTCGGTGCAATGAAATTTGTCGCAGCACAGGAAAAACTGGCTCTTCCATCCGAACCCACGGTTGCGGCGACTGTAGGGATCGGTCCGAATGACAAGGGTGTTGGCTTTGCAATTGAGGTAGATTTGGAAATCGATCTGGGCGATCTGGAGCGCAACGAGGCCGTTGCACTGGTGGACAAGGCCCATCAGGTTTGTCCATATTCCAACGCGACCCGAGACAATATCCGCGTCGGTCTGACTGTGAAATAACCTATTAGGCAGCACTCGTTTGTCCCCACACGAGTTGCGCTCGAGGCGGCCCAATCAAATTGGGGCCGCCTTTTTTATGTCTGAAGACGCCAACCGATGAACAAAACGGCATCAATTGCCGCTGATGGAATAAAGACCAAGCATACCGTCATTGTCGCGCGAGAAGGATACTTCAACCCAGTATCGCCGGCCGATACAGGAAAACTCCCATCGCTCGATGAAGGACAATGCATCCAGAACATAGGCTGGTTGATTGATCGTCTCGGTACGCTTCTTGCGGATCAGATCAATCTTTTCGACAAAGGGTTGGGTGCATTGCCGTGGGCTGTGGGATTTGGCAATGGACTTCAACACGACCTGCTGAAAGGCGGGCAAGGCGTAGCTTTTCAAGAGCTTGTTGCTATCCAGCGGCACGGGTTCAATTTTCACGTCAGACCGTGCAGCATAGGCGCGCAACCAACGACGGGTGTCAAGGCGCTGGAAGCTGGCAATGATTTTCAGCAACTGGCTGTTGGATGCCATGGTGCAGAGCCGGTAATCACTGGTGTTTTTGGCCTGACGACTGAGCCACATGCGCACTTGACCGGCGGCAGCATCACTGGTCAGGCCCGGCGACAGTTTGGTGGCCCTGCTGGCAAGGCTGTTGATCAGAAACTCCCCGAACTGGGCGATCTGGCTTTGCCGTCTGGTAATCCGCTCATCTGCTGACGCAGTTGGGCAGCGCTTCAGCATTTCCGATGCCATCAGATAGTTTCGAATGAGAGGTCGGGGTGAACCGATCTCCGCAGCAGAAACACGCGTCGATGTGGCTGGCAGACAATGAAGAAGAAACAGGGCTAGGAGGGAGATTTGAACAAAAGTGGGCTTCATGAATTTCATCTACAGGTTAGTGCGTAACCTCTCATAAAACCGATGGTGTGTCTATAAGCGGATGATTATATTCAGCGCTTCCATATTTATGCTGCCCCAGCCATGGCATGGGCAGGGAATACACCTATATATGGGGCATTGTTACAACCTGAAAGTAATTGCCCATGTCTGAAACCACGCCTAAATCTGCCGTTTTCTGGGATAAGCTGGCGCGCCGTTATGCTGCCAGACCAATCTCCAATGTCGAGGCTTACGAGCAGACCTTGGATCGGGTGCGACACTATCTCTCAACGGATGCGTCTGTGCTCGAACTGGGCTGCGGCACCGGTTCCACCGCTTTGCTTCTGGCGAGTCATGTCGGGCAATATCGTGCCAGTGACATTTCCGGCGAAATGATTGCCATTGCCAATGAAAAGCTGGCACAGTCCGATCAGGCCAACCTAGAGTTCGTCAAGGCCGATCTCTACGCCGAAAGCCTCGATGAGCAAGCGCCCTATGACGCGCTTCTGGCCTTCAACGTCATTCATTTGTTCGAAGACACGCCGGACGCCCTAAAGCGCATCAATGGCTTGATCAAGCCGGACGGTTTGCTGATTTCCAAAACCGTTTGCCTGTCTGGACTGTATGGCTTGTTACGCATTCCCATCTTCTTCATGCAATTGTTTGGCAAGGCACCACCCGTCCGCTTCATCTCGGCCAAGCGCCTTGCGCGCATGATGCGGGAGGCCGGGTTCGAGATTGTCGAAGAAGGCAATTTTGCCAAGGTGAAGATGGCCCATTTCGTGGTGGCCCGGAAGGTGCGTTGAGCATAGTTGCGATAGACTGAAAATTACAAACATGTAACGAAAAGAAATTGCTTGAACCTTGCCCTTTCATCGCCAAAATGTGATTGAAAAGTAGGAACATACCAAGGACTGACGGGCTCTGGCTCGCTAAGATGCCCCAAACCCGGCTGACCCAGTCGCCAATGATTAGGAAGAGACAATGGCCCTGACGCGTAGAGATTTTCTTGTATCGGCATCGAAATTAAGCCTCGGCGTGGCTGCCCTTGGCAGCTTCGGCCTTGCCACCAGCCTGCCCGCCCATGCCCAGAGTGTCGATCTCGATGCCTTGATGGAAAAGGGCACACTCGACGATATCGTGCTTGGGCCGGAAGATGCGCCGGTGACTGTTATTGAGTATTTCTCGATGACTTGCGGTCATTGTGCAAACTTCCACAACACCACTTTCAAGCATTTGGAAGAGACCTACATCAAAGAAGGCAAGATGCGCTTCATCCTGCGCGAATTCCCTCTTGATCCGCTGGCCGCAGCCGGAGCCATGCTGGCCCGTTGCACGCCGGGCGACAATGCGGTTGCCATGATCGATGTGTTGCTTGGCAATCAGAGAATTTGGGCCTACTCGGATAATCCGGTCTCGAGCCTGTTCAACTTTGCCAGACAGGCAGGTTTTACACAGGACAGCTTCAATGCCTGTCTGACCGACCAAAAACTGCTGGACGATATTACAGCAGTGCGGGAACGTGGTACGAAGGAATTCGGAATCAATTCAACGCCAACCTTCTTTGTGAATGGCGAAAAGCATGTCGGAGCCCTGTCGAGTGAAGAGTTCGACAAAATTCTGGAGCCTCTGCTCACTTAGGTCCGGCAACTTACCCAGTCAAGCCGCTTCAAAGGCGTGCCCGCAGCATGATGTGCTTTGCGCGGCGCGCCTTTTTGTATCCGTGCCTGAGGGCCGGAGGCGTGCGCGATGAAATTCACCAAACTGCGCCTGTTGGGCTTCAAGTCCTTTGTGGAGCCGATGGACTTTCACATCGAGCCCGGGCTGACTGGCGTGGTCGGTCCCAATGGCTGTGGCAAGTCCAATCTGGTCGAAGCCCTGCGCTGGGTCATGGGCGAGAATAGCTACAAGAATATGCGCGCATCGGGCATGGATGACGTGATCTTTGCCGGTTCAACCAATCGGCCGGCCCGCAACACCGCGGAAGTCACCGTCTATCTCGACAACAGCACCCGCACCGCGCCCGCCGGCTTCAATGATGCCGATGATCTGGAAGTCTCCCGCCGCATCGAGCGCGAGTCAGGGTCCAACTACAAGATCAATGGCAAGGATGTCCGCGCCCGTGACGTGCAATTGCTGTTTGCCGACGCTTCCACCGGCGCCCGTTCCCCGTCGCTGGTCGGGCAGGGCCGCATTGGCGAGATCATCAGCCAGAAACCAACCCAGCGCCGTGGCCTCTTGGAAGAAGCGGCTGGCATTTCCGGTCTTCACAGCCGCCGCCACGAGGCTGAATTGCGCCTTAAGGCTGCCGAGAGCAACCTTGAACGGCTCGAAGACATCATGGCGCAGATATCGACCCAGCTTGAAGGCTTGAAGCGTCAGGCCCGACAGGCCAGCCGCTATCGCAATTTGTCGTCCGATATCCGGTCCATGGAAGCGACGCTTTACCATTTACGCTGGCGGGAGCTCTTGGACGAGGAGGAGGCCGCACGGCAGGACCTGCGCAAGGCGGATCTGAGCGTTGCCGAAGCCACCACCGCACAGGCCACAGCCGCCCGCGAAGAAGCCATCGTCAGTCACAAGCTGCCCGAGCTGCGTGATGCCCAAGCTGCCAAGGCTGCGGCGCTGCAGCGCTTGACCCTTGCTGCCCGAGAGCTGGATAGCGAAGAAACCCGGATCCGTGAAAAGCTCGCCGATCTTGGTCGGCGTGTTGAGCAATTGAAGGCGGACGAGCTGCGCGAGCGCCAGCTGGTCGAAGAAAATGCCGATCTGTTAAGGGCACTCGATGACGAAAAAGCCGAATTGATGGCAGAAGATGCCGAAAGCTCCGAGGTTGAACAAGAGGCCAAGGAGGCACAGGCCGCAGCAGAATATGAGCTGCAAGAGATTGAAACGACAGCCAGTGAGCTGACCACACGTCTGGCTGAAGCCGAAGGGCGCGCGCGCCAATTGCATCAGGCAACCGAGGCCGCCCGCGGCCGGGTGGCCCGTCTGGCCAGCCAGTCGGCCCAGACCGCGCGCGACTTGCAAAGGGTCAATGACGAACTCAACAACGACGATGGTCTGGAGCCACGCCGCGAAGAAGTGGAAGTGGCAATTGCGCAGCTTGAAACCTTGGAGCTGGCAGCCGAAACTGCCAGCAATGATGTTGCAAAGGCACGCGACGCGGAAACCGATGCAAGGCGGGCCCGTGCCGACGCAGAAGCCGCCTTCAACCGACTGGACACCGAGGCCCGTACTTTGGCCAAAGTGGTTCATGCGGGGCAGGACGATCGCTTTCCGCCGATTGTTGGCACTCTCAAGGTTGATGCAGGGTTCGAAGTGGCTCTGGCCGCTGCCTTGGGCGAAGATCTCGACGCACCCATTGACGCCAATGCGGCGCGTCATTGGGGGGAAATGGATCCTTTGGAAACCGATCCGTCCCTGCCGCATGATTTGCCCTCCTTGGCCAACCATGTCGAGGGGCCTGAGCGGCTCACGCGTCGCTTGCAGCAAATCGGTATCGTTGCAGCGGATCTCGGTGCAGGGTTGCAAGCACAGTTGGCTCCGGGGCAACGGCTGATCAGTCGGGAAGGGGACCTGTGGCGTTGGGACGGGCTGGTGATCAAGGCAGGCGCTCCCACGCCCGCCGCCCAGCGGCTCGAACAGCGCAACCGGCTGGAAGAAGTGGAAGCCAGTCTCAATCAGGCCGAAAGCAGGCTCGATGCCGCCCGTCAGGCTTTCCAGATCATGCGAGACGTCGCCGTCGACAAGGCCAAGGCGGAGCAGACCGCCCGCATGCAGGCACGGGACATGCAAAAACGCCTGTCGAACCTGAGGGACATGCTGGCCAAAGCCGAACGTGAGGCCAACCAGTTTTTGGCCCGCAAGGCCACTCTGGAAGCGACATTGGCCCGCTTGCAAGAAGAGGAAGAGGAAGCCCGCGCAGCGCTTTTGGAAGCGGAAGAGCAACAATCTGACCTGCCGGATTTTGACCATTTGAAACAGGAACGCGACGAAGCTCGCTTGCTTCAGAGTGAACAACGCAGTCATCTGGCAGAAGTGCGGGCTCACGCCCAAGGGCTGCGTCGGGAAGCCGAATTGCGCGAGCGTCGCCTGTCGGCCATTGCCCGTGAGCGCAGCAGCTGGGAAATGCGCGCCAAGAATGCCGATGCACAGATCGCCACATTGCGCCAACGTCTGGCCGACACTGAGGCCGAAATCGAGACCCTCAAGGACAATCCCGATGCCATCGACGAAAAGCGCCGTGCTCTTTTGTCAGAAATTTCCAAGGCTGAAGACGCCCAGAGACAAGCAAGCGATGTGTTGGCCACCGCAGAACGAGCCGCGATGGAAGCCGGTGTCGCTGCAAAACTGGCGATGGAAACACTGGGCAGTACGCGAGAAGCCCGCATCCGGGCCGATGAACGGGTCAAGGCAATTGAGGGGCGCAAACAAGAGCTGACGCGCCAGATTGCCGAAGCACTCGACTGTTCTCCCGCCGCCACCTTCGGTCTTGCGGGCCTGAAGAAGGATGCGCCCCTACCCACCATGCAGGCCGTAGAGGGCAAGCTGGACCGTCTGAAGAACGAACGAGAACGCCTTGGCGGCGTCAATCTGCGGGCCGATGAAGAGGCCAGTGAAATTGCCGACCAGCTCCAGACCATGGAGACCGAACGAGACGACCTGATCGAGGCAATCAAGAAACTGCGGACCGGTATTTTCAACCTCAATAGAGAAGCCCGCAGCCGCCTCCTTTCCTCATTCGATGTGGTCAATGAGCATTTCAAGGCGCTCTTCTCCAAGCTGTTTGGCGGCGGTCAGGCCGAGTTGCAACTGACCGACGCCGATGACCCCCTTGAGGCAGGCCTCGACATCATCGCCCGCCCTCCGGGCAAAAAGCCACAAACCATGACCCTGTTGTCCGGTGGAGAGCAGGCCCTGACGGCAATGGCGCTGATTTTTGCGGTGTTCCTGACCAATCCGGCCCCGATCTGCGTGCTCGATGAGGTCGATGCGCCGCTGGATGATGCCAATGTGGAGCGCTTCTGCACCTTGCTCGAAGAAATGCGGGCGCTGACCGAAACCCGTTTTGTCACCATCACGCACAATCCGATCACCATGGCCCGAATGGACCGGCTGTTTGGGGTGACCATGGCCGAACGGGGCATATCGCAGCTGGTCTCCGTTAGCCTTGAAGCAGCCGAGGAACTGATCGCGGAAGATGAACAAAAGGCCGCTGTCGCCACCATCCCACCCAATCATCCTTCGGTAGGTTCCTGATGATCATTCGCCCGGCCCGCCTAGACGAATTGTCCGCCCTGTCGGATCTTTGCTTAAGATCCAAGAGCCTGTGGGACTATGAACCCGCGTTTTTGGAAGGCTGCCGCACGCCTTTGACCATTCATCCTGCGGACCTCACAACGGATTATGTCATGGTGGCCGAAGAAGGAAACCTGATATTCGGAGTCGTCCAACTAGGCATCGAGGGGGACGAGGCGGAGCTTGAAAAGCTGTTTATTGATCCTCAGTCCGTGGGCAAGGGCGTGGGAAAAATGTTGCTCGAATGGGCAATGGACAAAGCCCGGAGCGCAGGCGCCAAGCGCATGATGCTCGCCTCGGATCCTTTTGCAGAGCCATTCTATCGCAAATATGGCGCGCAACAAATCGGAGCCGTTCCGTCCGAAGTGGACCCGGATCGCTCGCTTCCACAAATGGAAATTACGCTGTAGCTGTAACGCCAACCGTCACTCTCCACCCGCTTTCCAAGGCAAAAATCCTTTGCTTTGAAGGGGATTCCCACTAGTCTGAGGTCCCAATGAGAAAGACGGGAGAAACAAATGTCCGATCAGGTTGCCTTGACGCTTTACATTGCCAACAAAAACTACTCTTCCTGGTCCATGCGTCCCTGGATGGCGTTAAAGACCAAAGACATTCCCTTTACTGAGCATTTGTCGCCCTTTGATGAATCCACCGGGCATGCCCATTTCATTGAATTCTCCCCGACCAAGAAGGTGCCTGCCCTCAAGATCGAGCGCGCTGGCAAGGACCCCGTCACGATCTGTGAGAGCCTCGCCATCATCGAGGCTGTTGCCGACCTGTTCCCGCAAGCGGCGCTCTGGCCATCTGATCCGATTGAGCGTGCCAAGGCCCGCGCTTTTGCAACGGAAATGCATGGCGGTTTCTTCGGTCTGCGCGGGTCCTGCCCGATGAATATGCGACGTCCGGTCAAAGCGCTTGATCTCGATCCCTATAGTGCCGCCGCAGTGGTCAAGAATGTCGAACGGATCGAAGACATCTGGTCCGAATGCCTTAACGCTTCGGGCGGTCCGTTCCTGTTTGGTGCGTTTGGGGCTGTGGATGCGATGTTCGCTCCGGTCATCAACCGGTTCGAGATCTATGCTCTTAGTGACAGCACAGTCTTTCACGCCTACAAGAGCGCCATGAAAGCGCTGCCATCCTGGCAAGCGTGGGAAGCGGCAGCGCTTGAGGAAAGCTGGATAGTGGAGGAGGATGAGGCATGAGGGGTCTGGGGTATGCCGCACCCTCCTCCTAAGGGGATGACTGTGTCTGGGATGCGAAATACAGCACAGTCTGTCCCCAATCTGGTTGAAAATAGTGAGCCTGGAAAAGAGATTTCTCGGGCATCTGTCTTACTGGCCCTCGGCTTGCCTGTCGGCACGCAGCAGCAGAGTGGCAGAGACACAAAGCCAAGCCAAATCACTTGGCGTCAAACAATTGTGAGAGGGATGCTGAAGAGAGATCGAAGCCAGACCGGCTAGGTCAGCATGCGTGTTCCTGACAGGATTTTTTCGATCACCGCCAGCGTGCCATCGGTCAGGGCATAGTCAGAAAGCGCATCTGGAGACACCCATCGCACGTCCATGGCATCGTCTCCAGCCACGACAGGGGGCAACATTCCGTCGGCGTCGCGCACCGTGCAGAAGAAAACCGCAATGACAAAGTGCCGCTCACAGCGCCCACTGGCATCATGGCGAAGAATTTCGACAAGGTCGGCAACATAAAGCGGGTCAATCTGTAGGCCAGCCTCTTCCATCAGTTCCCGCTTGATCGATGCTGAAAGGGCCTCGCCTGTTTCAACCGCACCACCGGGCAGGCTCCAGACGCCAATTGCTGGTGGGTTGCCGCGCTGAGCCAGCAAAACATGGCCATTGTGCAGAACTAGGGCAGACACGCCCAAGAAGGGACGAGCCGGATAGGAGCGATCATTGGCCATGGTGGCGATTCCTCTCATCACTCCGGTGACGTATCAGGATCCGAGAGGATCCAGCAGCATCATCCGAAGAGACGATCAACCTCATCCTGAGCGGTTGGATGATCAATGGCCAGCATCCAGTCGGTCACCGTATCCGCATCATTGATCAGCGCGCTTGCACGGTCAATCAAGGGGCGAATTTCCGTAGAGGCGGAAAAGGCCAATGCTTCAAATGAGTCCATCGTTGGCGTGCCATCCGACGCGCTGATTTTCTCGATCAGAAGCAAAACCTTGGCGTCGATATCCGCGATCAAGTTTTCGAACCGTTCCCGAATGGTCAGGACAACCGAATCGTAGAGCGAAATCGCCAGCTGCTTTTCTTTGAAGGTGGATTGGGCGAAATAGTCGCAATAGGTCATGGGCCGCCAGGAAAAAAGATCCTCGGCGCAATCAGGCATATCCGGTAGCATTTCAATCAGCATCAGAACTTCATTGAAATGATTGAGATAATCCGTCGCAAGCAACGTCGTCGGATTGATGTTTGCCGCGCGAAGTGTTGCTTCATCAGGAAGGGGTGCTTGTTCTGACATACTGGGCCCGCCTTGACCGTCTGTTGATTGACAAGGTGCAATCAGCCCTAGACTAAAAGCGCAAGGTTTCCAAATGCTTGACGAGATGTCGAAAATTGCCGGAAAAGGTGAGCAAAGTCTCAACAACACCAACAGGCTGCAATGATCCTGCAATCAGAACAGCATAGTAACAACAAAAAGGGCCCCGAGAGAATGAACTCTCGGGGCCCCTAGAAACTTACGTTTCTAAATCCAAGCTAGGCTTAGATTAGAAGTCACGCTGCAGGCGGATTTTGCCTTCCCAGCTGTCGGTGGTTTTAGCGCCATCCTGGTCTTTGTAGAGAACAGCAGCTTTAACCGAGAAGTTTTTCACTGGGGTGTAGCCAACTTCAGCAGTGATCTGCCATTCTTCGTAATCGGTACCAGCAGCGCCGTCATATTCGCCGTAGCCAGCAGCGATCAAGCCGTAAGCGTTGTCAGCGAATGCATATTTCAACATACCGGAGACGGACCATGCATCGTTAACGGTACCGGAGAGAGCGTCAACGCCGCCAACCCACTCGGTGTAACCCAGAGCACCATCAGCATAAACAGCGTTCAATGCAGCGGTCAGAGCGTCGAATTTGCCGGTGATACCAGCAGCAATTGCCCAGCCGAGATCGGAGTCAATAGCAGCGTTGGTGTAGTTGATCTGACGAACAACACCACCCAAGGAAGCGGAACCCCAAGCCTGATCAACTTTGATGCGTGCAGCAAATGCAGGCATGGACTGACCAGCTTCGATACCACCAACAACAGCGGAAGCACCTTCTACGATTTCGTTTTCAATTGCGAAGTGTGCAGATACACCGTTGCCCAGATCAGCATTGTAGCCGATTGCGCCAACAGTCTGGTCACCAAGGTCGAAATCGCCGAGATACATGCCGCCAACGTGGTCAACTACAGAAGCAGAAGTGATGTAACCAGCATACATGCCACCGAGGGACAACCATGCTTTGTCGATAGCTACATAACGGCCAGCGCCCTGATCGGTTGCGCCTTCGAGTTCGATGTAGGAAACGAGGGTGCCGAGTTCGGTTTCTTCTTTAGCGGTAACGGTTACAACGCCACGAGCCCAAATGCTGAACTTGTCGTCAGCACGTGCAAAACGCTCGTTGAATTTAGCTTCTGCACGAACGTAACCGCCGATTTTCAGGCAGGTGTCGGTGCCTGGGATGAAGTGGTAACCAGCGCCGTATGCGTCACATACTTTAACGTAGTCTACTGGCTCAGCTACAGGCAGATCTGCAGCCATTGCAGGAGCTGCTACGAGAGCAGCTGCGGAACCAAGGATAAGGCTCTTGATGTTCATGTTTCTGACCTTCATTTGTCATAAAAACTTTTTTAGGGCAGTGACCAGTCCAGTCAGACATTTGCGTTCACTGCTTGCGACAAGGGAGACAATACTCGTTTCCCACGGAGTTGCAATCTTCTCCACCCTTTGCCCGGATCGCTTTGCATCGACTGTTGCACAAAAAACACAAAAATGCCTCTAACCCCCGGATTTCTGCCAATTCGTTACCGAATGGTTAATGGAATTTACCTATATGATCGCCTTGAACAAAAGGCGACATTCTTGCATCAAGGCCGATCCGAGGGCCTTCACAAGAACGAATCCGAGAAACTTATCTACTTGCCAGGTACGGAATCACCGACCGAAAACCGATATGGGTATGGTGCGAGTCGCAAAATGCGCGCGGAGTGAGGCATACGGCAGTGGCGTTTCCCCCAAGGACTGCCTGACAATAAAAAACCTGCCGTGGTGATACCAAGGCAGGTTTGTTGTCGATCTGTGGCAGAGGGCGGGGCGACGCAATAGAACTTAGTTTCAGAAAGGCCAAAGGCGTCTCAGTCCACCTTTTTTCTCTTCCTTTTGTTCTTCGGTCGCAAGCTTGTCCAGTTCCTGCTGCACTTCCGGGCCAACTTTCGTCACGCGTGTTGGCGGCTGGGTCAGATACTTCCGGCCTTTTGTATTCTCGCCATTCCTCTCCTTGATCAAGGCGAGGCGCTCTTTCACCTGACGACTATAGGCCTTCGCCTGAGCGGGCGAGACATGCGTGCTATAGTCGGGTTCCTCGATCTGATTGGCAAATTCTGTTGACGCGGGGTCATTCTTGAAGATTTGGTCGCGCTGTTCCTTTGGAAGCTTGCGGATTTCGGCAAGCAAGGCTTTGCGTTCCTGCTCTGTCATGTTGGTCAGGCGGTTGTGATAGAGTTTCCGCAGCTTGTCCGGATCCTGTGGCCAGTCAGTCGCAACACTGTTGGAGGCGGGTTGGCTTGTCTGTGGTGTCGGCATCGGTGCGCCTTCAGGCGGTAGAACCAGTCCTCCGCGTGCGGAATAGTCGATCGGCTCTTTCTTTTCTTCATCGCCGAGAATGCCAAAACCGGTGGTGACCGTTTTTAGCAGTTCTGCTTCCTGGCTTTTGCCTGTGCCATAAGTGGTGCCGCCAATGCTGGAGCATGCGGTTAAGGCGATGCTGACCGAGCCGATGATAGCCAGAGTCGCAAAACGAGACGCGACCGGAGCGGTCTGGTCGGCCGACGCTTCGGCAGCAGGAGCACTTGCGCTCTGTTTCTTCACATTCAACATGTCACACTCACTTTACACACGCGCTGGCGAAACCGTCCGGTCGGCAGCATTTCGTCTTGGCGCTTCAAAGGCAGCAATCCCGTCTTAACGGGACATTGAGCCATGCAATGAACCAAGTGTCGCTAGACATACTGCGCATTGATGCTTGAGATCAAGACTGCAATCCGCCTGATTCATCGGCGGATGGGTAGTCAGGGCCGATTCTGCCTGCACTTGGCTTGCTCGTCGTCACCAATCACGACTTTGCGGCATCAATGCGGCGATCACTTTCCCGCCGCTTTTTCCGCCTTGGCGCTGGGGCCAAAGAAGCTGTCATAGACCAGCAACAGCACACCGAGGACAATCCACACATCAGCCAGATTGAAGACATACCAGCTGAAGTCACCCCAGTAGAAGTGAAACAGATCAACCACCGCACCATGCATAATCCGGTCAAAGGCATTGCCAATGGCTCCGCCAAGGATCAGACCGGCTGCGGCAGCCGGCAGACCAAACTGCATCCGGCGGATCCAGGCAACCAGAAGGCCTGCAGCCAGAGCAGCGACCATGATCAGCACGATCTGTCCCAGCGGATCATCCTGTTGGAACAGGCCAAAGGACACCCCTTTATTCCAGGCGAGAATAAGATCGAAATAGGATGTCAGATGAATTGGGCCGTTATTGGCGACCTTGTTGTACAGATCAAATTCCAGCAACAGCCACAATTTCAAAGCCTGATCGGTGATCAGCCCAAAGGCGGCAACGGCAAAGCCGATAATTCGTGCAGACATAGCGCACTCCAATTGATACCTGATCGCAGCCGGGCCGCTAGGCCCGGCGCAGAATCGTCGGCCTGATCAGGCCGCTTCGATCTCACGCATGGCTGCCGCATCGCGCAGGCAAAGATCTGGATAGTCCGCATCGCTGCCGACTTCTGGCAGGATCTTCCAGCTGCGCTGACACTTTTTGCCTTCCGCAAGAGCTGGCACCACACCGACACCAGCCACCTCATCAATCGTGAAAGCACCCTCTGGTGCATTGCCCTCGATCAACTCGGCTTGAGATGTGATGGCGATTTCCGCAAGATCAATGCCATCCATTGCCGTCACAATGTCCTTGTCTGTGACATAGACCTTCGGAGCGGCCTCCAGCGAAGAACCGATGCGTTTTTCCTTGCGCTCGACTTCCAGCGCTCCGGTGACGACACGGCGCAGAGCTTTGATCTTGCTCCATTTCGCAGCCAGAGCTGCATCGTGCCAATCGGCAGACACATCCGGGAACTGGCGGAAATGCACCGAATCGGTGTCGGATGGGAAACGGCTGAGCCAGGTTTCTTCCATGGTGAATGGCAGGATTGGTGCCAGCCAACTGGTCAGATGCATGAACAGCTCGTGGATCACATAGAGCGAAGCCTTGCGGCGGGCCGAGCTTGGCGCATCACAATAAAGGGCATCTTTGCGCACGTCGAAATAGAAGGCCGACAGCTCGATGCCCATGAAATAGTTCAACTCATGCATGATCCGCTTGAAATCGAAATTGTCATAGGCAGAGCGCACCATGGCATCAAGCTCGTGGAGCCGATGCAGCATCAGCCGCTCCAGTTCCGGCATGTCAGAAAGCGCAACCGCTTCGCCATCATAGTGGGCCAGCGAGCCCAGCATCCAGCGGATGGTGTTGCGCATCTTGCGATAAGCATCGGCGCTGGTTTTGAGGATTTCCGGCCCGATGCGCTGATCGTCCGTATAATCGCAGGTCGCCACCCAAAGGCGCAGAATGTCAGCACCATATTGCTTGATGATGTCCTGAGGCGCGATGGTGTTGCCAAGGGACTTCGACATCTTGCGGCCATCTTCTGCCATGGTGAAGCCATGGGTCAGAACCGCGTCATACGGCGCGCGACCACGGGTGCCACAGCTTTCCAGCAAGGACGAATGGAACCAGCCGCGATGCTGGTCAGAGCCTTCCATATAAAGGTCGGCTGGCCATTTCAGATCTTCACGCTGCTCAAGGCAGAAAGCATGGGTCGAGCCAGAATCAAACCAGACGTCGAGAATGTCATCGACCTTGTCCCATTCGCTCGCATCATACTCATCAGCAAGGAAGCGTTCCTTTGCTCCTTCAGCGAACCAAGCATCAGCCCCTTCCACGAGGAAGGCATCAAAGATGCGCTGATTGACTTTCTCATCCTGCAAAACGACGGTTGGGTCGTCTTTCTTGATGAAAATGGTGATCGGCACACCCCATGCCCGCTGGCGGGAAATCACCCAGTCCGGGCGGGTTTCGATCATGGAACGCAAACGGGTCTGACCGGTGGCTGGCACAAAGCGGGTCGCGTCAATCGCATCAAGGGCCCGCTTGCGCAGGGTGTCGCCTTCATCATCGATATTGCGATCCATCGCGATGAACCATTGCGGCGTGTTGCGGAAAATCAGCGGGGCTTTGGAGCGCCAGCTATGCGGATAGGAATGTTTCACCTTGCCGCGCGCCAACAAAGCGCCGACTTCCACCAGCTTGTCGATCACTGCCGAGTTGGTGGTGCCTTCGCCGCCCTTGCGGTTGAGGATGTAAAGGCCCTGGAACAGGGTGACATGCGGATAATAAGAGCCATCCTCGGCCACCGTGTGCGGTACTTCTGGCGTACCGCATTCGGCAAAGCGCTCGCGGTTGGCGATGAAGACATCATAATCTTCTGCACCATGACCCGGAGCGGTATGGACAAAGCCCGTACCTGCATCGTCGGTGACATGGTCGCCATCAATCACCGGCACGTCAAAATCATAATAGCCTTCTGCGCCTTCCACCCCGTTGAACGGGTGGGCACATTCGGAAATCAGGCTTGGATCGACATCGAACTTGCGCTCATAGCCATCGACGCGGGCGGCCTTGAAGATGCTCTCTGCCAGCCCGTCGGCCACGATCAGTTTGTCGCCAACCTTGCCCCAATTGTCATCCGCCGCTTGCGTGACTTCATAAAGACCATAGGAAATGGATTTCGAATAGCAGATGGCGCGGTTGCCCGGGATCGTCCATGGGGTGGTGGTCCAGATAACGACATCCGCATCGAGCAGCGCATCCAACTGATCTTCGGCCACCGTGCCATGCACGCCGGTCACTGGGAAGCGCACCCAGATGGTGTGCGAGGTGTGATCCTGATATTCCACTTCGGCCTCGGCCAGAGCGGTTTTCTCGACGATCGACCACATGACGGGCTTGGAGCCCTGGAACAGCTGACCGGACATGGCGAACTTCATCAACTCGCCAGCAATGCGCGCTTCCGCGTCATAGCTCATGGTCAGGTAAGGGGTCTTGAAATCACCGATCACGCCAAGGCGTTTGAATTCTTCGGACTGGATACCAACCCACTCCTGCGCAAACTCACGGCATTCATTGCGGAATTCGTTGATCTCAACGGCGTCCTTGTTCTTGCCCTTCTTGCGATATTTCTCTTCGATCTTCCATTCGATCGGCAGACCGTGACAGTCCCAGCCCGGCACATAGTTGGAATCGTAGCCGCGCATCTGGAAGGAGCGGACAATGATGTCCTTGATGGTTTTGTTCAGCGCGTGGCCGATATGCAAGTTGCCGTTGGCATAGGGAGGGCCATCATGCAGCACATATTTCTCGCGGTCCTTGGACTGGTCGCGCAGCTTGCGGTAAAGGTCCATCTCGTCCCAACGGGCGGTGAGCTTGGGCTCATTCTTGGGCAGGCCTGCGCGCATCGGGAATTCGGTCTGGGGCAGGTAAAGCGTCTTGGAGTAATCGCGTGCTTCAGTCATTTTTCTTTCACTCTCGTGAATGGATTGCCGGGGGTCTCATTGTATGGGACCATCACTCTCTGTTTGTAAGGGGACGGTCAGGCCCGGCAAGGAAATTGGGTTCGTCATCTGATGAGTTGGGGATGAGGGCAGCAGGCGCGCGTGATAAACGCTCCGACCCTTCTATCAATCCCGGTCCCTCGCGGGCGCAAGGCAATGCGCCGATCACGCGAAGGCCGGGCCAGTAATTCGACTGGCGGTCTGGCCTATGGCAATCGGGGAGAGCGGCGGCGGGCACCGCAAACTGGCAAATTTCATTTCAAACAGCGTGCAAGGCGCACTTTTCATCAGCATCATGTCTGCCTTCCGGTTCGGGCGCGACATTAATTCAAGCCTTTGACGAGCACAAGCCCTCTCTTTTGGCCCTTATACCGCCTTCCCCCCCTTATTCCCACTCGCTGCGGCCATGCAAGGCTCAAAGGCAATTGCCAACCGACAAAAGGGCCTGTCATGACCGATCTTTTCGCACCCAATCCCTACACGATCCGCAATCACCGCCTGTTCCATTTGGGCAATCCGATCCGTTTTCTGCGCTCCCCCAACCAGTCTGCAGACTTTGCCCCCCGCGGCATCATTCTCCATGACACTGCCGGACGGTTGGAGAAGGGCCATGCGGTCAACTGGTTCCTGAAGGCCGAGGCCCGCGCCTCCGCCCATCTGACCATTGAGCGCGACGGCTCGGTCACCCAGCAAGTGGGCTTTGATCGCCGCGCCTGGCATACAGGCAAGAGCCACTATCGCGACATGGACAATGTCAATGCCTTCGCCTTCGGCATCGAACTGGTCAATGTCGGCAAATGCGTCAAGTTGCGTGACAGCCACCTGCAAAGCTGGTTCAAGGAGCGCTATCGCGATGGCGCCGATGGCCTGTCCTTTGCCTTTGCTTCCAGCAAGGCCCATGGCAAAGGCTGGTGGCTTGATTATACCGAGGCACAGTTGCGCACCCTCACTGCGCTCTGTCAGGTGCTGATTGCGCGCTATGATCTGTCATTTGTTGCAGGGCACTGGGAGATTTCGCCGGGTCGCAAGATCGATCCCAACCCGCTCTTCCCGCTGCAAAACCTGCGTACCACCTTGTTTGGAGAGAAAGACGATCAGGCCGGACCACTTCTGATGGCCGACGCCAATCTGCGCCGCTGGCCATCCTATCACGACAATATCATCAAGGTTCTGGCGAAAGGCGCGTCGATCCATATCATCCGCTCGGGCACCTACAATGCCCTCGGCCATCCGGAAATCTGGCATCTGGTCGAAGCCGATGGCCAGCAAGGCTGGCTTCACCATTCACTGGTCGATCTCGGTGGTTGATCCGTGGAGACAAGGCCTGAAGCAAGAAGGCGTGGCAGTTTTTCCCGCTGGCCACGCCTGCGCTTGCGCTAGAGCCAGAGACGCTGCTCCAGCTCGGACAGGGGAGGGACGGCAGACAGCAGACAACGAGCTTGGGCGCTGTCGCGGTCCATTTGCTGGACCAACGCATCAAGGCTGTCAAATTTTGCCTCTTCCCGCAGATGGCCAAACAGGATCACCTTGACCTCTTCGCCGTATAGATCATCGGAAAAATCAAACACATGGACTTCAAAAATACGCGGTCCGTTGTCAAACATCGGCCGCCGACCAAAGCTGGCAACGCCATTATGCATCTCGCCATTCTCTCGCACCAGTCGCACCGCATAGACACCCTCTCGCAGACGGCTATTGTCCGGTAGGGTCATGTTGGCGGTGGGATAGCCGAGTTTGCGGCCATTCTTGGCGCCATGAACGATGGTGCCGGTAAAGAAATGCCTGTAGCCAAGCAATCGGTTGGCGGTGTCAACCGCACCATCTTCCAGCGCCTGCCGAATCCGCGTTGAGGAGACCGCGTCCCCTGAACGATCGGCTTTCATGTCGACAATGGTAACGCCAAACTCCCGTGCCTTGCCAGCATCGCGCAGATAGTCAGGCGTGCCGGCCCTATCCTTGCCAAAATGGAAGTCATAACCGGAAATCACTTTCTTCGCAGCCAGCCCGTCGATCAGCATGTCTTCGATGAAGCGATCAGGGGATTGCTGCGAAAAGGCAGTTGTGAAGGCCAGTGAGACCATGCCGTCAAGACCGAGCGCCTTGGCCAGTTGGGCTTTTTCCGCGTGCGGTGTCAACCGGAAGACCGGATGGTCCGGGCGAAAGACCGAGCGCGGGTGCGGCTCGAAGGTCAGCATGATGGCTTTCAGGCCCGCATCGCGGGCTTCCAGCATGGCATCTTCCAACACTGCCTGATGGCCGCGATGCATGCCATCGAAATTGCCGATCGCCACGACTCCGCCGCGCAAAGCTTCAGGCAGCGGCTGCTGGGGATGCTGGAGATCGATGAAAGAAGGGGCTATGGCCATCATGCGGGCAAGGTCCGTCCTGCCGACTGTGTCGAAAAGGCTGTCGATTGAGTGGGATGACGGACAATTCGGCCATTGGCGGCCCGGACTCTCCATCCTGTTTCTGGCGGGACGTTGCCCAACTCGCAAGGCAACGTCAAGGGAGGACTTCTATTTAGGCGCTTTTCCACGCACATCAAGGCAGCCGATTGGGGAAAGCGCAGACTTGCTCATTCCGATGGGCTTTCAGGATCGCCTTGCTGGGTCTCCCCAGCGGTGGTGAGAACGATCCGCACCTTGCCACTGCTCTGGTAGGCGGCCTGACCGCTCGCCAGCACCTGTTCACCACGCGTCAGGCGCGCCGAATAGGCGCACAGACCCTGCGCACAGTTTCGGGCATCCGCATTGGCGGGGACCAGATCAAATGGCACATGCTTGGCACCGGGGGTGGGTAGCAATTCCTGCGCGACCAAAGTGCGCGAGCCATCCTGAAGCGAGAGATAGACCACGTCTCCCTGCGAAGCCGCAAACAACCATTGCACCTCGCCGGAAACCCGCGTGCCGCTCGGGAACATCGAGCCAACGCCCTCGGTTACGGTCTGACATGCCGACAGTCCCACGATCATCAGCAGGGAAAGCACTGGGAGAAATCTGGTGTTGAGCATGAAATCCTCTTGCGTCGGTTTGAAAATAAACTGGTCACTATGGGGTCTGGTCTTTCGATTAAAGCGCGGGTGAAACGCCACGTTCAACCCTGCGACAGCAACGTGCCAATGTCCAGTCACGCTGTCGTAAAGCAGCAAACTTTATGCCTGTACTTCTGTTGGCAACATGGATAGTGTGTCGGCTCAAGTTACAGTTCCGGTGCTGCCGGATTATGGCGCCCTTTGGCAGGCGAGCCGATTCACTTTGATGGATGGGACCTGTCGCCAAGCGTTTGGCCCCCAGATCACGCAGTCATTCCGGATCTTCAGTTCAATTGGTGATACATTATGCTCGACCAGTCCAATGGGCCTGAAGGGCAAGGGAAATCTGTCTTTGACGCATCCCTTGCTTACACGCCCGATGAAAAAGGCACCTATATATCTGTCGGCGCAGAGTTCCGCGCGACATTGGCGCTTGCCTGGCCGCTGGTTCTGACCCAAGTGGCCCAGTTTTCCCTGCAAACCACCGACGTCATCATGATGGGGTGGCTGGGGCGTGATCATCTGGCCAGCGGCTCGCTGGCCAGTGCCTTGATGCACCCCCTTCTGGTCTTCGGCATCGGGGCTGTGACCGCAGTTGCCCCGATGGTCGCTCAGGCGATTGGGGCCGACGATACGCCATCCATTCGCCGCACCGCCCGGCAGGGCATCTGGATTGCTTTCCTGATTGCGGTCTTGCTGATGATAATCCTGTTTCAGGGTGAGAAGATCTTTCTTCTCGCAGGGCAGGAACAGGACACCTCGGCCATGGCCCAGTCCTATCTCAATTATGCGGCCTTTGCCCTGTTTCCGGCGCTCGGCTTTCTGGCGATGCGCGGACTGGTGGCTGCCCACAGCGAAACCGCCGTCATTCTGTTGATCACCATTGTCAGCATTTTTGTCAATGCGGCGGGGAATTATGTGCTGATGTTCGGCCATTTCGGCTTTCCGCGCATGGAACTGGCTGGCGCTGGTTTGTCGACCTCCATCGTCAACAGCTTCGTCTTTGTTGCAATCCTGTTCTATGTCGCCAGAAAGAAGACCTACCGCCCCTATGATCTGTTTGCCCGTTTCTGGAAGCCCGACTGGCCGCGTTTTTGGGAAATGCTGCGCATCGGGATTCCAATCGGTCTGATGATCATGATTGAGGTGGGGCTGTTCGCTGCAGCAACCATGTTGATGGGATGGCTGGGTAAGGATGCGCTCGCCGCCCATACGGTCGCCATGCAATGTGCCGCCTTTGCCTTTATGGTGCCGCTTGGGCTCAGTCAGGCCACAACCATCCGGACCGGATTGTCCTATGGCCGCAAGTCCCGCCACGGCATCAAGGTTGCTGGCTGGGTGTCTATTGTCATGGGCACCGGCTTTATGGTCGGCACCTGCGCTCTGTTCCTGACCATGCCAACCTTCTTTATCGGTTTGTTCCTCGATCCGAATGAAGCGATCAATCTGGTGCCTTACGGCCTGGCGGTTACCTTTCTTGCTTATGCTGGCCTGTTCCAGATCGTCGATGGATTGCAAGCCATGACAGCAGGGGCGCTGCGTGGTTTGGGGGACACGCGTGGGCCGATGCTGATTGCCCTGTTTGGCTATTGGGGCTGTGGCTTCCCGATCGCCTATCTGCTCGGTTTCAAGTTTGGCTGGCAGGGTGAGGGGATCTGGGCCGGTTTGGCCATCGGACTGGCCGTGACCGGCATCATTCTGGCGTTCCGCTTTCAATACAGAGAAAGACTGGGACTGGTCAAATTCTGATGGTCAGCATTGGCTTCAACATAAAAGGCCCGAACAACCGGTTCGGGCCTTTTGCATAAGATATGAATGATCAGGTGTCGGTGTGCCTATGCGGCAAGGGGCTTTTTCGGCGCCAACACGGTTGCCTCACCGGTCAGCACCTCCACATCCCCCACCTTGGCCAGACAATCGAGAATGACGCGGCGACCACGCGGCACCAGCTCGCGGATGGTCACCGAGACGACCAGCTCGTCACCGGGACGAACGGGTGCCTTGAACTGCATGGACTGACCCAGATAAATCGTGCCGACACCCGGCAGCTGCATGCCCAACAGGGTGGAGACGAGGCTGGCGGTGAAAATCCCATGGGCAATGTTGCCTCCAAAGCGACTTGCTTCGCCAAAGGCTTTGTCCACATGGATTGGATTATAGTCGCCGGACAGGTCCGCGAACGAGGCGATGTCCCGCTCGGTCACAATCCGGGTCAGGCTGACACTTTGGCCAACAGACATATCCTCGAAATAGACGGTGGTTGCTGGCTGACTGGTTTCTTGCACTTTCATGGGTGCCCCTCCTTCTTTTTTCTTGTTTGGCGATGATCTCAACAGGGCAACAGGACCATGGATGACTGATTGCATGGTCAGCCTGCTTTTTTTTACAGCGCCGTTTGATTTGAGCTTAGGCAACAATAGGAAATGGTGCAATGCAACAAACTGTCAATAAAACCAAAAAAGAGCGCTTGCCAACCTGTTTCTTGGCAGAAACCCGCCGTCAGCGCATGTACGTAAAGACACGTATTCGCACCTGTGGGGCGAAGCGGTGAATAACATCGCTGAAACATGGTTAATCAAAATAAAGGTTATGAAAGACTAAACAAAACCCTACAGTTGAGTAAATATTTGAGCAATTTCAGCCTGTTTGACAGTATTTCGGGTCAATTTCGTATAATTTCTACTGACAGCACGAGAGGCCAGTTAACCGCTTTTTTAAATCCTTGAGCTAGTCTCCAATCTTGATCAGGGAGGCGATTGACCCTGATGACATCAAAGAGACCAACAGTCTGAAAAGTCGAAAAGTCCGCTATTAAAGGCGGCAAAGCAGTGTGAGTTTGGAGTAAATAAATGGCCCTCGATCTTTCAATGCCGGTACTGGTTGTCGACGACTATAAAACCATGATCCGGATCATCAAGAACCTGCTCAAGCAGCTGGGTTTCGAAGATGTAGATGATGCAGCAGATGGCACCGAAGCGCTTGCGAAAATGCAGGACCGTCGTTACGGCCTCGTGATTTCCGACTGGAACATGGAACCGATGACCGGCTATGAGCTGCTCAAACAGGTGCGCGCAAGCGACAGCCTGTCCAAGACCCCATTCATCATGGTCACGGCCGAGTCCAAGACCGAGAACGTAATCGCTGCGAAAAAGGCCGGTGTAAACAACTACATTGTGAAGCCATTCAACGCGGCAACGTTGAAAACCAAAATCGACGCTGTTTTCGACAACTAAGTCAAACCAGTGCGACATCGCATCAACGCCAGACTGTTGATGTGATCATGTCGCCATTTCGATTGGTTGGTCGGGCCAGGTGCCGGGCGATATGCCCGGCCCAACGCCCCGGACAGGACCAGACAGATCGGATGGACGGTAAGCGCGCAGTTGCAGACCCATTCAACACAAAAACGGCAAGCCATTTCGTACATATCCCGTGCGAAAAAAGAGCCGGTGTAGCTGTTGAATGCGAGATTGTGCGGCCGATAACGACGATAGTGTCTTGGGCGCCGGATAGGGTGAAGCCTTTTCGTCAGCAAGGGCTGACACGCAACAGACGAACCGACCTGTGAGGGCATAAAATGTCGAAGGCAAAACAAATCAGCGCGGACAAAGTTGCGCAACTGGTCGCCTTTCTTGAACAGAATAAGGGCGAGGACGTCTCCCTGACAGACATCATGTCTCTGGCAGAGGTCATGGCGGACAGTCTGGATTCCCATCTTAAGAGCATGGACGGCACGCTTTACAACGAGTTTTTGGCAATTGCCGCTGAGATTTCGAATATGAAAGACGAAATCGCGGCGCTTCGCCCAGCGCAAATGCGCCACAATGCCATCCCCGAAGCCGGCCGTGAGCTAGATGCTGTGGTCGAGGCGACGGAAAAGGCTACCAATGTCATCATGTCCTCGGCTGAGGAAATCATGTGCGCCGATCCCAGTGACTCAGATGCCTATCAGGCTCTGGTCAATGACAAGGTGATCGAGATCTTCGAAGCCTGCTCGTTTCAGGATATCACCGGTCAGCGCATCAGCAAGGTTGTCCATGCTTTGAATGTCATCGATGAGCGTGTGTCCACTTTTGTAGATCGCATGAAGATGCAGAATATCGATGGCGATGACTTTGAAGAAAGCGAGCATGATCGCCGCAAACGCGAGCTAATCCTGCATGGTCCGCAGCATGACGGCGAAGGTGTCAACCAGAACGACGTCGATGCGATGCTGGCCGATCTCGATTTCAACGCCAAGCCGAGCAAGTCAGAAGAGGCGACCGCTCAGGATCAGATCGACGCCCTGTTTGACTGAGTGTTGATCGGCGTAGCGATTATTCAGACAAAATGCCACTTGGAGCCGCGCTTTGCGCGGCTTTTTCGTGCTGGCCGGAAATCCCTCAGCCCGACAGGGACAAGCAACAGACCAAGAAAGACAACAAGCCGCATAGGACCCCATATGCGGCTTGCTCGTTCGGGATGACGGAATCAAATCACATGTTCGGATAGGTCGGCCCACCCGCGCCTTCCGGCACGGTCCACATGATGTTGCCATTCGGGTCCATGATGTCACCAGATAGGTCATGAGCGCTAGGCGCTCATGACAAACCTATCGGCAGGAATGCGTGTGACATCCTTACATGTTCGGATAGGTCGGCCCACCCGCGCCTTCCGGCACGGTCCACATGATGTTGCCATTCGGGTCCTTGATGTCACACGTCTTGCAGTGGACACAGTTCTGGGCGTTGATGACATAGTTGACCTTGGACGGATCCTGCTCGTCTTCAACCCATTCATAGACACCGGCCGGGCAGAAATTCTTCGACAGACCGGCATAGACATCATGCTCCGACGTCTTCTGCAGCTCCATATTGCCGACCACCAGATGGCAAGGTTGGTCTTCCTCATGATTGGTGCCGGACAGGAAAACCGAACTTAGACGATCAAAGGTCAGTTTGCCGTCCGGTTTTGGATAGTTGATCGGTCGGCATTTCTCGGCGGGCAGGGTGCTTTCCGCATCGGTTTTGCCATGTTTCATAGTGCCAAATGGCGAGAAGCCAAACAGGCTGTTGAGCCACATGTCGAGTCCCCCAAGGGAGACGCCGAACGTCAGGCCATATTTGGCCCACAAAGGCTTGACGTTGCGCACCTTGAACAGATCCTTGCCAATCGGTCCTTTGCGCCAGCCATCTTCATAGGCGGTCAATTCATCATGGCTGCGCCCTTCGGCTACAGCACCCATCAAAGCTTCAGCCACCTCGATGCCGGAATCCATTGCGTTGTGGATGCCCTTGATCCGCGGTACATTGACGAAGCCTGCCGAACAGCCGATCAGTGCGCCACCCGGGAAAGTCAGGCGCGGCACAGACTGGTAGCCACCCTCGGCAATACAGCGGGCACCATAGGATACGCGCGTGCCGCCTTCAAAAGTTTCGCGCACAGCCGGATGGGTCTTGAAGCGCTGGAACTCCTCAAATGGTGACAGATGTGGGTTCTTGTAGTTGAGATAGACCACGAAACCGACCACCACCTGATTGTTTTCAAGGTGATAGAGGAAGGAGCCTCCGCCCGTGCCTTCAGACAGAGGCCAGCCAAAGGTATGCTCGACCAGTCCTTCTTCATGCTTGGCCGGGTCGATTTCCCAGAGTTCCTTGATGCCGATGCCGAATTTCGGCACGTCGCAATCCTTGTCGAGGTCATATTTGGCAATCAGCTTCTTGGCCAGCGATCCGCGCACCCCTTCACCGATCAGGGTATATTTGCCCAGCAATTCCATGCCGCGCATGTAGGTGTCTTTCGGCTGGCCATCTTTGCCAACGCCCATATCGCCCGTGGCAACACCGCGCACGGCGCCATTCTCGTCAAAGAGCACTTCGGCAGCGGCAAAGCCGGGATAGATCTCGACGCCCATGGCTTCTGCCTTTTCGGCCAGCCAGCGGCACAGATTGCCCAGTGAAATGATATAATTGCCGTGATTGTTCATCAGTGGCGGCATCAGGAAGTTCGGCAGGCGGATCCCGCCAGCAGGTCCAAGCAAACGGAACGTGTCTTTTTTGACGGCAACTTTCAGCGGGCAGCTGTCATCTTCGCGCCAATCGGGGATCAGGCGGGTCAGGGCAACCGGGTCAATGACCGCTCCGGACAGGATGTGCGCACCGACCTCGGAGCCTTTTTCAAGCACGACGACGGAAACATCCTCGCCCTTCTCTTCAGCCAGTTGTTTGATTCGAATGGCCGCCGACAGGCCCGCAGGTCCGGCTCCGACGATCACAACGTCGAATTCCATGCTTTCGCGTTCGGGGAGTTCGTTCATATCTGCCATCTGCAGGTCCTCTTCGTTCTTGGGTCGAGCGTCTTGGCGCTTCATGCATTTTCAAGTTGGCCGATGGTCACTTGTTGCCCTATAAGATATGTCTAGCGGAAAACGAAGCCGGAATCCAAGTGCACAAAATGCTAAACACTGTCACATCTGCTCATGACCTCGCTGCCCTTATCGAATGGTATGGCGCCATGGGGGCTGATTGCGCCTTGGATGACCTGCCTCAGGATCGGTTCGAGGAAAGTCAGCGTCAGGCCCGTGAGCGAGCCTCTGCGCGCACCGCCAGGGCGGCTGCTTCCGACAACAGGGCAAATGCGTCTCCTTCCCAACCTGTTGGATCGACGCTTACGTCAAAGTCATCGTCAAATCAATCCCGTCCTTCGTTGAATGCACCGCAGCATGGCCAACAGGAGGGGCAGGCGCCAGCCTTCCTCAATCCCGGCAGTGCCTCTGTGGTGGAAGATGCGCGACAGATGGCAGCTCAGGCTCAGACCCTTGCCGATCTGCGACAGGCGCTGGCAACCTTTGAGGGCTGCAGCCTGAAACTATCTGCCAAATCACTGGTCTTTGGGGATGGCAATCCCGACGGTGAGGTGATGTTCATTGGCGAAGCGCCGGGTCGGGATGAGGATTTGCAAGGCATTCCCTTTGTTGGCCGGGCCGGGCAATTGCTCGACAAGATGATGACAGCGATCAAGCTTGACCGGTCCAATAGCTATATCACCAACATTTTGCCGTGGCGTCCCCCGGGGAACCGCAAGCCCAGCATCGATGAACAGGCGATGCTGCAGCCCTTCATTCATCGCCATATCGAACTGGTCAATCCCAAACTGCTGGTCTTCCTTGGGGGAACAGCGGCGCAGCAATTGCTCGACAGCAAAGAGGGCATTATGCGGCTGCGGGGCCGCTGGCGGACCTATACGGTGTCCGGGCGTGAAATCCCGGCCATGTCGACGCTTCATCCCGCCTTCCTGTTGCGGACTCCCGCTCAAAAACGGGCGGCATGGCAGGATCTGCTCGAAGTGGCCGCCAAACTCGACAGCTTGCGATAACCATCCGCTTCGCTCAGCGAAACAAAAAGCCGCTCCCCCGAAGGAGAGCGGCTCTAATGGCTTGTCTTTGTTGGACTGACTTAAGCAGCAGCAACATCATTGAGGAAGCCGGAAACCAGCTCTTGCAGATCGTCCGCTCGTGCCGACACGTCGCGTGCTGCAACCAGAACCATTTCGGAGGCTTGCAAATTGCTGGCCGCGGCATGGGTGACGCCGTCAATATTGTGGTTGACTTCATTGGCCCCATCGGCCGCACGCTGCACATTGTGGGAAATTTCGATGGTTGCCTGTCCTTGCTCCTCGACCGAAGAGGCAATCATCGTGGCAGCGGACCCGACATTCTGCATTGTGGTGGCAATCTCGCGAATGGCGTTGACTGCATGGTCGGTTTCCGATTGGATCCCAGAAATCTGCTGCGAAATGGCTTCAGTGGCTTTCGAGGTCTGATTGGCCAGCTCCTTCACTTCGGCAGCCACAACCGCAAATCCCTTGCCAGCATCGCCAGCGCGCGCCGCCTCGATGGTGGCATTGAGCGCCAGCAGGTTGGTCTGTTCAGCAATCGACTGGATCATGGTAACCACTTCACCCACCTGTTGCGCGGCATTGGCCAGACTAGCCACCTTGGCATCGGTTTCCGAAGCCGCATCAACGGCACTTTGAACAACCTGCGAGGTTTCCGAACTGCGCGCTCCGATCTCGGCGATGGAGTTGGACAATTGCTCAGCAGCTGCGGCAACGGACTGAATGTTGTTGCTGGCCTCGCTCGATGCACGCGCTGCTGCTTCGGCTTGGGATGAGGTCTGGGTGGAGTTTGACGACAGGCTGGTGGCTGTGTCTTCCAACCCGTCGGTTGTTGCGACGACGCCATTCAGCATCGATTGCGAGGCCTCACGGAACCGGCTGATCAGGTCTTCAATCTGACTCTGACGCATGGCACGGGCTTCCTGCTCCTTCTCGGTCTCGGACATCAGGCGACGCCGTTCGACGGAGTTGGACTTGAAGACCTGCACCGCCTTGGCAATATCTCCGATCTCATTGCGTCGATCTCGGAAGGGGATGTCTGTTTCAATGTCACCAGACGCCAGACGGCTCATCGCCGAGATCAACTCACCAATTGGACCGATGATGCTGCGGCTGATGACAATGCCCAGAGCAATCGCGCACATCAGGGTCAGGCCACCAATCCAGAGAAAGGACCGATTGACCAGATTGCTCGCAGCCTGAAGATCCTGATTGGCTTTGTCGAACCCGTCATGGGCGATCGTGAGCAGCTGTTGAAAGTCCTGATCAACTTCGACAAACAACTGATGCAGGGCAGCCTGTTCCGCACTCGCAGTCAGTTGTAAATTGCGCCAGGCATCCAGAGCTGCCTTATACTCCGTCAGCAATGCGGAAAAACCCTTCTTGTCCTTGCTCGACAGCATCGCATATTTGAGCTGGCCGAGAAAATCGTCATGCAGCGTGTTGAACTGCTGCCAGTTGGCATCTTCCTGACTGATGACAAAGGATTTTTCCTGTTCGCGCATGGCCAGCATGGGAATGATCAGCTTGCTCTGCGATGATTTCAGCACGGATTGCTCCAGCGCCGCCGCCGACTGATTGACCGCCCCGAGCAATCCATCCTTGCCGTGGGTGCCAAGGGTGTTGATCTGCGCGACCAGTCCGTCGAAGGCTTGGTCGTAATGCGCGAAATCCTCGTCCACTTCCTTCAGATCGGCGACCACATGAGTAGCCGCGCTATGGTTGATCAGATCCGCAAGTGTTGATCGGATGGTTGCCATCTCGGCCTTGAAGTTTTTCAGTCTGGCCGCATCGCCACTGGTCAGGAAGGATTGCTCAAACTTCCGCAAATGCAAGAAATCAATCTCGATATCCTTGACTTTGGAAACCATGTAATTGTTGTCTTGCATCGTCGCCAGGGCCTGACTTTTCATCGTCATGCCGTAATAGTAGGTTCCCCCCAAAATCAGGACTGACAGCACCGCCAACAAGGTTAGACCGGCGATGCGATAATAGATTTTCATGTTTGTCAGGAAACCGAAACGGGTCGGAGCGGAGGCAATCTTGGAGGCCTCTTCGGGGGAGGGGACATAAGCGGACTTGAGCATGTGGATACCTTGCTGCGGGCAATCATTGATGCGCACCCCTGCAGCAACAGTGGATCACTTGATCGGGGAAGCCATTCAAAGTCGGGCATCAAACAAGGATCGGGCGCAAACGGCCTCGTTGCCGCGCGGGGAAGCGACTTCTGTCAGCACTATCCAAAAAGTCTGAACAGACAGTTATCATTCGTATAATGCGACAATATGCAGCGTGGCTGTGCGGCTGTTGCAATCATCAAGAGAAAAGGCGGATTGCTAACAATCCGCCTTTTAACGTCTGACTGGTCCTGTGGGGAGCCTTAGCTCCAGCCGCCGCCATAGGTCTTGTAGAAGACATGCAGGCCAATTTTTTTCAGCCGCTTCATGGTGCGTGCCCAGCGCGGGCGCACATAGGTGGCATGATAGTGGGTCGAAGAGCCGATCGACTTCATCCAGACCTCGCCATTGACCACCTGATTGGCAACTTTCCAAGCGGTATCCCAAGCTTCTTTCGAGCGGATGCGATCAGGAATGCGATCGCAGGCAAAGGAGAACTGACAAGCATTGCGACGGTGCTTGTTCTGATAGACAACCCCGCAGATTGTGTTCGGATAGGTCGGATTTTTCACCCTGTTCATCACGACCTGTGCGACCGCAGTCTGGCCTGCAACAGGCTCTGACCGGCTTTCGAAATAGATTGCGTTGGCAAGGCAGGTTTTCTGTTTTTTCGAGAAAGAGGATTTCGGCAGAGGATTGGTGACCCATGCATGCTCGCCACGCGCATCGATCTTGGCAACTTTCTTCTTTTTGCTTGAAAAGTTGAACCAGCTAGCGAAGGGAGATTTCTTCTCTTCGACTACATCCTTGTCACCGGACAGAGAGGCCAGTTGCAGCTCGGCCCGTACGGCCTTGCTCTTGGCCAGCGTCAAGCCTTCATTCTTGGTCTGAGCTGTCTGTTCCTGCTGTATTGCGGCCTCGTGCTTGGCCTCAAGAGCGGCAACCACAGGGGTAACATCAAGGGGCTGGGACACTTTGTTTTCTTCCTCGCGCGGCGCACGCATGCGAGGCAGGGTGGCAATGGTCACGGCCTCGGACGTGGCATCGGCAGGCGCAGACTTGGCCGGTGTCTCGTCGCCATCCAGCTGGCGATTGAGGTCTTCTACGGCGCCCAGAATGGTCACCTGATTGTCTTCATGAATTCGACCGGTCCGCTGTTCTGTCAGGATCGCATCAAAGGGAGCATCCAGCCCGTCCGCGGAATTGGGCGCATAGGCAAGCGCAGTATTCTCATTGCCTGTGGTGGCAGCAATCTGCTGAACAGGCTGTTTGGCATCATTGCTCTTATTGCTGGCGAAGAGGATCTCCGGGGCCTGTTCAATCACTTCTGGCAACAGGAAGCGGGAGGCGTCCGCCATCACCAGCTTCAGATCATCAGAAGGAGCAAAGGCTGCTTTGGGCAGTTCGACATGGGAGGCCTGTGAAAAGGGTCCACTCATCGTCCAGACCGACCCGGACCAATTGAGAGCGATGGCGCGGCGGCCATGGCTGACCCGATAAGGTTCCCAATGCCAGCGCAGGCGCCGGGCGCCCTTGGCCGAGCGATCGACTGCCAGCGTTTCGGGGAGCATGGCTGCGGTTGGATCTACAAATTGCGTGTCGCTGTTGATCTCGCCTTTGCTGGTCGTCGCCAGTTTGACAATGGCACCATCCAGTGACGCCTGCTCAACAGGACCATTGGTTCTGAACCGGGAGACCATCGATCCGGTGATCAACTCATCCTCTCGCGCTTGAAAAGCAAGGACGTCCTTGTCGCCACCGCGCAAGCGCGGCGTGTGGCCTGCGAGAATTTCCTTTGTCCATGCTTCCTGCCGAAGCTCGGCCAAAGACTTGCCTGCCATGCCTCTTTCGTCAAGAGATTGCGTGATGGAAAGGACCAGCCCGGATGCCAGCAACATGCGGGTGGTAAGACCAAGGCTCTTCTGGCCAAGCGTGGTTTTGGACATTCTGTCACCAATTTACACAACGCAACTACACAACACACTCACGCCGCCAAACAGGGCGGTTTGAGCCGGGGAACACCAAGACACACGGGTCCCGTTGGAGTTATAATGCGCTATTAACCTTGAAAGAGCGTTAACGCCGCTCTTTCCCACCGGGAGGCTCTTAAGGGGACATTAAGGCGAGGGCGTGGCGAGCGAGGAGGCGTGGTGCATCCCGCTTGGCGTGTGTTCCTACGAGCGGATAAAGGCTCACGCACACCCGCCATCCAGTAACGAGGTTGAGCGGCATTTTAACGGGGAGCTTTCTGGATGGGCTGCCAGCAGGAGTGATGTTCAGAATCGGGACGTCATTGCTTAACGACTGCGAAAGGATCTCTGCAAATTGAAAAGGCACATATGCAATTTGCAAAGCCGCGTTGATGAGAGGCACGCAGGGAATGTCGTCAAAGGAATGCTGAATGAAATACGCTGACTGAGGGAGGGTTTTGGGGGAAGGCCTCAGAAGGAAGGCGACTGTGGTCCAGACGTAAAAATGCCCGGACCTATATGATAGGCCCGGGCAAGTGTGTCTGCATATCGGCTCACATATCGGATTCAAACCAGCAAAGAATTCCGACATCAGGAGCGAAAGAAGAACAGTCCCCGCAGAATGTCCAAACGGCACCAAGAGCCAAAGCGGTGCCAAGCTCCGAGCCTTGCTGCAGACTTGACAAACTTAGCTCGAAATGGCGATGAAATCACCTGAAAAGTGTGCATTATTAGGGGTGGGTTATCAGATTATGGCAAATTTCCATATGTGATTGTGACTATCATAGGTGCAATTTAAACGCTTGTTAGGTTGCTTGGTTGCCTGAATATCTACGCATTTGCGGGCGTAATCGGTCATTTCTGCAACTGTACGAAAATAGGCAAATCGCGCTTGTGAGTGATGTAAATTTCTTGTGTATAGGCGTGTATTGCCGCCTGAATTTCGGGTCTGAGCCGCCACGACGTGTCTTTTACGCACCCGTCAAACGGTCGGAAAGGGTCTTTGTAATATTTGAATCGGCGGAAAAGGGACCATTGGATCGCGATAAAACGGCATCTGCATCAACCACCGTCAGGCCAAAACTTCCGAATTTGCAGCGGATCCGGTCAATCAACCATGCTCTGGTTTGTGACGCTCGTTGCCTCGCCAGTCGGCCCCCTTCACATAGATGATGATAATGGTGCTGAACCGCTTTGACCAAGGCTTCCAAACCCTCCCCTTCGGTGGCGGAGACCAACAGCACCGGCACGCTCCAGCTTTCTGCCTTGCGCAGGGCCAGAGACAAAGCACCTTCGACATCTGCGGCGGCGCGCCGGGCAGGCGCTCCCATGTCCGCCTTTGTTACAGCGACAATATCGGGCAATTCCATCACCCCGGCCTTCATGAACTGCAAACTGTCGCCTGAGCCGGGCTGGATGCACAAAATGATCGTATCCGCTGCATAGGCAATGTCCGCCTCCGACTGACCGATGCCGACGCTCTCCACAATCACCCGATCAAACACGGCCCGCATCAGCACGATGGCAGCCAGTGCCTCGTGAGAAAGGCCGCCAAGTCGATCCCGCGCCGCCATCGAGCGAACGAAAATCTTCTGATCCCCCGGATCGGTATCGAGCCGCGTTCGGTCGCCGAGCAAGGCCCCGCGGGTGAATTTCGAAGAGGGATCGACAGCAATCACCCCAACGCTCAGGTCTGCGGCGCGCCAATGACGAATGAGTGCATTGGTCAGGGTCGACTTGCCCACGCCGGGCGGTCCGGTCAGCCCAACCACATGCGCTGCAGCTGCTCTGGTCGCGTCATCCAGCAAGGCGGCGACATCCGGACTGCCGTCGCGGGCCTCGATGTCGCTGAGGGCACGGGCAAGAGCCCGTTTGCCGCCTTGTCGGATGCTGTCAAGCGTGAGGGGGTGGGGCTTTGCCACGAGGGTCTGACCTCTGCTGCTGGAATGGCCTTGAAAATGTGCTGTCTTCAACCTCTAGCACATGTGGAAAGGCGCTTCTAATCTACCATAGGCTTAAGGCCGAACTCCCTTGCCAAGCCATCCATGCCCCCCAGACAGCAAGGATCGCACCGGACAGAAAGTCGATCATCCGCATCA
Organism: Cohaesibacter intestini; assembly: GCF_003324485.1. Taxonomy (NCBI): domain Bacteria; kingdom Pseudomonadati; phylum Pseudomonadota; class Alphaproteobacteria; order Hyphomicrobiales; family Cohaesibacteraceae; genus Cohaesibacter; species Cohaesibacter intestini. Next base: position 206,794 of record NZ_QODK01000003.1, read on the forward strand.
GCCCATCGGACACAAAGTGGCGCATCATCGCTGTCATCGACACCAGAAACAGCCACCAAAGCGCCGATCCGCTGAAGACGCCGAACACCAGCCAGTAAGCAGCCCCTTTCCCTGCCGCTGCCCCCACGGTCAGACCTGAAATCATGCCGACAAAGGCGAGGATGGTTGACGGGTTCGACAGGGTGAGAAGAAAAGTCGTACCATAGGCTTTCAATGGGGCATGCCCTGCGGGTGCTTTGGCCGGATCATGCGGCTGGACGTCAAGGCCACGCCGAAAGGTCGCAATACCCAGATAAAGAATGAGCAAGCCACCGCCGATCCGCATCCAGTCTCCGTGGCTGATCAACAGTCCGGACACGGCCAGCCCGGTTGCTGCCACCAGTCCGTAAAACCCGTCCGCTGTGGCAGCCCCCAACCCGGTCGCCAGTCCGACCAGACGCCCGTCACGCAAGGTTCTCCTTATACAAAGCAATCCGATTGGCCCGACTGGTGCAGCAATCGCCAGACCGATCAATCCGCCTTTCAGGAATATTTCCATCATATTGCCGTCCAATTGATTAACTTGACTGAATTTCTCTCTGCGTCAATAAATTATGTCAAAAAATATGAGGTAGTCAATAATTATTACTGAATTTTAGCTTCGTGAAGCGAGAAGAACGCGCAACCCCTTGTCCACATAGGGTTTGGATGATTTCAATATTCCACGCTGGTCCGAACAAGTGCAGGATTGCTCATCTCGATCCAAAATGTATGATGACCGGATATTTTGTTAGAGATGGTTTTGTATGTTTAGGCTCCCCTCAGTCCCCGGCTGGCCCTCTTCAGAGGCGCGCCGATCATGGCTAGATGTCGGGTTTTCAATTGTCTTGTTGCTGTTTTCCGCAATGGCTCTGACAGCCTGCAAAACCCTCTCGCATGGGGAGGGTGCGCTCAAGCCAAGAGCGTGGGTGGCCGAGCCGCATGAACTGGATGAGGATGAAACGCTCTACCGCAATATCGGCGCAACCTATCAGCCCACCGCAACCAAATTTGATTGGGCTCGCCACAGCCTGAAGCTGTTCTTCGGAGGCTATCCGGGCAAGGAAGGATTGCCTGATCATCATGTGATGGACGAAGAGACGGCCAATCAGCAGTTCCGGCAAGCCCTGCATCAGCCGGACAGTCTCACATGGTTCGGCCATGGAACTTTTCTGATCAATATCGGCGGCAAGCGCATCCTGACCGACCCGACCATTGCCCGCCGCATTGGCCTGTCGCCTGCTGCCATTGGACGCCTTGTGCCAACCCTGCCCAACTGGCGCGATCCGATTCTGGGGCTTGATCGTCTTGATGCGGTGCTGATCACCCATGCGGACTATGATCATCTTGATCTGACCAGCCTGAAGATGTTGAGGCAGAAATTTCCGCGCATGCAGATCATCGTGCCCGAAGGGACTGCACGTATGATGAGGGCTATCAAACATACCCCCATCAATGAAGTGGCATGGTACGACAGGCGGCAGATCGGGGCTGTTGGGATCGATTTTGTGCCCGCCATTCATGGTGTCCGGCGTCCGCCATTCGACCTCGATACAGCCCTATGGGGGGGCTATGTCCTGAGCCACAACGGGCGCAAGCTCTATTTGTCGGGCGATATTGCACTTGGCAGCGTCTATGAATCCATTGCCCGTCGCTACGGGCCGGTCGATGTCGCCATCGTGCCTGTCGGTGGCTACCAGCCGCAGCACTTCAATCGCGCCTTTCACACAACACCCGGCGGCGTCATTGGCATCGCCCGCAAGATGGGGGCCCGCAAGATCATTGCCAGCCATTGGGGCACTTATGCCCTGTCCGAAGAAACGGGGCGCACACAAAAAGCGGCCTTTCAGGCTGCAATGGCCAGCCAAAAAGGCCGCTCTGAAGGCGTGATTTTCAAAATTGGTGAGAGTCGACCGCTTTGGTCGCCCGGTCAGTGAAGGGTCGCGAACTGACTGTCATCCAGCAGGCTTAAGGGATCGGACGGATCCAACTGGATCGTCCAGGACGAAATATAGTCCACCTCTACAATTGCCCCGCTCTCGATCATCTGGCACTCGCCATCCTCGGCGATCTCCATGCCTTCCGGGTCATTGGGAATGGCAATCAGTCCCTCACCATTGGCCTGCTCGATGATCACATTGTCCGACTGGATTTCGGTAATCGGGCCATGGGTCTCCAGCCAGTCGATGACTTTGCCGTCTGCATCGACATAGGTGAGGCTGATAAACAGTTTTTTGCCTACAAGATCTTGCTCGGCCATGGTTTCAATCCGTAAGGCTCACGTCCGCTGGTGCCGTCTCAGCGTCGCTTGCGCGGCCGCCAGACGGGCAATGGGCACGCGGAAAGGCGAGCAGGAGACATAATCAAGCCCGATCTTTTCGCAGAAGTCGATTGAAGCCGGTTCGCCCCCATGCTCACCACAAATTCCAATCGTCAGATCTGGCCGGGCAAAACGACCCCGCTCGACGGCGATTTCCATCAATTCGCCAACCCCATCCACATCAATCGAGATGAACGGATCCTGCTCGACCACACCAGCCCGCAAATAATCCGAGATATAGCGCGCCGCATCATCGCGACTGATGCCATAGGTGGTCTGGGTCAGATCATTGGTGCCAAAGGAGAAGAATTCCGCAGACTCTGCGATTTTGCGCGCCTGCAAGGCAGCCCGAGGCAACTCGATCATCGTACCGATCTTGTAGCTGAGTTCCTTGCCGCTCTTCTTCATCACCTTTTTCGCCGTGGCATCGATCCGGGCCTTGACGAATTCCAGCTCTTCCTTGATCGAGACCAGAGGCACCATGATTTCCGGCTGCACGGGATTGCCGGTTTTCTCGGCAGCCTCAAGGGCAGCTTCAAACAGGGCGCGGGTCTGCATTTCTACCATTTCGGGATAGGAAATGGCAAGGCGACAACCGCGATGACCAAGCATCGGATTGAACTCATGCAATGCGTGGATCCGACTGGCCAGCACATCCTCGGCCACCCCAACAGCGCGCGCCACCTTGGCGATATCACCTGGCTCACTTGGCAGAAATTCGTGCAATGGAGGATCGAGCAGACGCACGGTGATCGGGAAGCCTGCCATGGTTTCAAACAGCGCGGCAAAGTCGGCTCGTTGCATCGGCAGAAGCTTGTTCAGTGCCCGTTCGCGATCATGGGCGTCGGTGGCGATGATCATTTCGCGCATCACCGAAATCCGGCCTTCCTGCAGGAACATATGCTCTGTGCGGCAAAGGCCAATGCCTTCTGCACCAAAATCCCGTGCAGCCTTCGCATCCTGAACGGTTTCGGCATTGCAGCGCACCTTGAGGCGACGGATGCCATCAACCCATTCCATCAGGGTGGCAAACTCGTCGGTCAGTTCCGGCTTCTCCATCGGAACTTCGCCCTTGAGCACCTCGCCGCTGCGCCCGTCAAGGGTGATCAGATCTCCTTTGTGCATCACTTCTGCGCCAACGGTCAGGGTTTCATCCTGATAGTTGATGCGGATCATGCCCGCACCGCTGACACAGGGAATGCCCATGCCACGGGCAACCACTGCCGCATGGCTGGTCATGCCGCCACGCGCGGTGACAATGCCTTGCGCCACATGCATGCCGTGCACATCTTCAGGGCTGGTTTCTGTTCGTGCCAGAATGACCCTCTTGCCATTGCTGGTAAAGAGTTCCGCATCCTTTGTCTCAAAGACCAGATGGCCCGATGCCGCGCCCGGTGAGGCTGCCAAACCCTTGGCAATGACGATCCGTTCGGCGCTTTCCGACAGGGTTGGATGCAACAATTCGTCCAGTGATCGCGGATCGACCCGCATCACGGCTTCTTCCTTGGAGATCAGTCCTTCGAGCGCCATATCGACCGCAATCCGCAGCGCTGCCTTGGAGGTTCGCTTGGCGGTGCGTTTTTGCAGGATCCACAGCTGACCACCCTCGATGGTAAATTCCAGCTCCAGCATGTCGCGATAATGATGCTCCAGTTGGTCGCAGATTGCCCGGAAGCGGGCAAAGGGCTCAGGCATCAATTCTTCCATGCTCGGCTCTGGTGAGCCATTGGCAAGCCGGGCGTCCAGCGTCAGTTCATACGGCGTCCGGTTGCCTTCAAGGACGTCTTCCCCTTGCGCATTGAGCAGATATTTGCCGGTCAGGCGTTTTTCGCCGGTATCCGGATCACGGGTATGGGCGACGGCCGTGGCCGAGCTTTCGCCCAGATTGCCAAACACCATCGCCTGAATATTGACTGCTGTGCCCCAATCCTCGGCAATATCATGGACCCGACGATAAGTGATGGCCCGCGCACTCATCCAAGAGGAACAGGCCGCTCCGATCGCGCCCCACAATTGCGCCCGAACATCTTGCGGAAACGGCTCGTCGAGTTCCTGCAGGATCAGCGCCTTGTAGCGCTCAATGATGCCTTTCCAGTCGTCTGCGCTCAGTTCGGTATCATAGAAAAGCGCGCGCTCGTCCTTGACCTCTTCGACAATATCCTCGAATTCATTCTGATCGATGCCCAGCACCATGTCGCCATACATCTGGATGAAGCGGCGATAGCTGTCATAGGCAAAACGGGCATTATCGGTCTCTTTCGCCAGGACCTCGACGGTTTCGTCATTCAGGCCAAGATTGAGAATTGCCTCCATCATGCCGGGCATGGTTTCCGGAGCGCCCGCACGGATAGACAGAAACAACGGCTGCTTGATGCAGCCAAAGCGCCGCCCGGACAGCTGTGCCAGCCGTTCAAGCGCTTCTTCGATCTGTGGTCCAAGGTCATCAGGATAGGAATGGTCGGTGGCCAGATAATGGGTGCAGAGCGCGGTGGTAATGGTAAAGCCCGGTGGCACTGGCAGTCCCAGATTGCTCATCTCAGCCAGATGCGCGCCCTTGCTGCCGAGCAACGCACGCATGTCAGCGCGCCCGTCGGCTTGCCCACCGCCATAGCTATAGACCCATTTGGTCGGCCCGTTGGTCGCCCCGTTGGTCGCCCCGTTGGTCGCCCCGTTGGTCGATTGACCCATGCCACATTCCTCTCTGCTTCCGAGACTTGTGTACCCGCCTGACCGACCAGATCAAGACGAAAGTCGTGAAATTCTCTTTTTTCTGCCGGTTTCGCCAAGTTTGGCCTTGGTCGTGCACAAGCAAGGTTGGCGGCAACGGTCGGGGCAGAGCTGCGGATTGGTGACTATAGTCAAGCGATTGCTGCAATGCAATATGACAAACTGCCCTCATCCGCATCTCTCCAATAGGCTAGATGCTGCGATCATCAAGACGGGGATGCAGGTCTTGCCGTCTGCTTTTGTCATGGGACTGTCATTAATCGTCGATAAATGTCGACAAAACGATCGCAAATGGTGGGGCAACAAGATGGCAGAACGCCAACGACAGGCAACCAAGACAGCAAATGAGGCCGCGCAGACAGACCTCGTGGATCAAGCGCGCCTTGAGGCGGACTGTCGTGAAGAAAATGCCCTGGTTGCGCAGCAGCAGGCCTTGATGATCCTCTCGGCCCTTGGACAGGAAACCCGGCTCAAAGCGTTCCGCCTTCTATCGGTGGCGGGAGACGAGGGGATCGGGGCAGGGGGACTGGCCAAACATCTGGGCACCCCGCACAACACCCTGTCGACCCATCTGGCGATCCTCAGTCGTGCCGGACTGATTACTTCTGAGCGTTCAGGGCGCAACATCACCTACCGGATCGTGCCGGAAAGCCTTAGCAACCTGCTGCTTTTCCTACTGGATGACTGCTGCAACGCCATGCCCGAGGCCTGCATGCCAAAGAGTCTGCTGGAGAGCTTGCGCCTGGGTGCTGGCTCGTCTGCCTGATTGGCGCTGATTGAGCGAAAAGACAGAACACAAAGATGATGACAGTCCGGGTTGGCCCAAATGGCGGACCACCCTTTTTCGGAACCAAGATGATGCAGAACATTCTTTTCCTTTGTACCGGCAATTCAGCCCGGTCAATTCTGGCAGAAGCCATTCTGAACCGGGTTGGTGCAGGTCGCTTCACGGCCTTTTCCGCCGGCAGCCAGCCAAAGGGCGAGCCGAACCCATGGGCGTTGGGTCTCCTGCAAAGCCAGCAGTTCGACCTTTCTGACTTTCGCTCCAAGAGTTGGGATGAGTTCGCTGCGGAAACTGCACCCCAGATGCATCACATCATCACAGTCTGCGACAATGCCGCAGGCGAAGCCTGCCCAATCTGGCCCGGCAAACCCGCCACCGCCCATTGGGGCATTCCCGATCCGGCAGCCGCCTCCGGTGATGACAAGGACATGAAATTGGCCTTTCTCACCGCTTATGCGCAAATGTCCGACCGGATTGGCCGCTTTGTCTCGTTGCCAATTGAACAGATGTCCCGTCAAGAAATAGCCGCTTCCATGGCTGATATTGGCAGCTTTTCCGGCGCAACCGGAGGGCCGCGCTAATGGCATCGAGCAACAGAGCGCAATTGGCAGCAGAGTGCCTTGGCACCGGAGCGCTGGTCTGCACCGTCGTTGGCTCCGGCATCATGGCGGAAAATCTGGCAGGCGGAAATGTCGCCATTGCCCTTCTGGGCAACACCATTCCCACCGGGGCGATCCTGTTTGTCCTGATCACCATGCTGGGGCCGATCTCCGGTGCGCATTTCAATCCAGCAGTGACGCTGGTCTTCACCTTGCGCAAGGAACTGGCCCTTTCCAAAGCCGGGGCCTTTGTGACAGCCCAGATTCTTGGTGGCATTCTGGGTTGTTGGCTGGCAAATTATATGTTTGAGCTGGATGTCTTCCAGATCTCGGAGAAACTTCGCACCGGCCCCAGCCAGTGGGTGTCCGAAATCACGGCGACTGTCGGTCTGGTGCTGACGATCCTTGTTTGCCTGCGGTCCAGACCAGAGGCCATTCCGGTAGCTGTCGGGCTCTACATCACCGCGGCCTACTGGTTCACGTCTTCGACCAGCTTCGCCAATCCTGCGGTCGCGATCGCTCGGATCTTTTCCAACACCTTTGCGGGCATTCGACCTCAGGACGCGATGCTCTTCATTCTCTGCCAGATTGTGGGTGCGGTCCTTGCCCTTGTTGTCAGCCGCTTGCTGCTCGAAGAGGACAAGGACACCGTCTCGGACGTTATCTAGGGGATGCGGGGCGCAAGGCCTGAACAAAAGCGATGCCCGCCACAAGCGCCAGCATGCCGCCAAATAGCCCGAACGCCCCCTGAAAGCCAAAGGCGGTAATCACCGGTATGCTGGCCAAGGGTGAGAGCAACTGACCCAGAAAGATTGATGTGCTGAGGATGCCACTGGCCCGTCCGCGATGGCTTTCCGGCGCCAGTTGCAGCATCAGAGTGACAAAATTGGGCATCACCAGAGCAAAGCCAAATCCGACGCTTGCCGCACCCGATGCAAGCCCCCACACGCCTCCATCCAAAGCCATCAACCCCATGCCGAGCGCCATCAGGGCATAGCCGCTGCCAAAGACGATCACATAAGGGACGCGCCGCTTGAGCCAGCCATACCAAAGCGCAGCAACCCCTCCGAAGAACATCAGCACGGCAAGCAGAATGCCGGTCATCGCGCCGCTGTCATAGCCCAGATCCTGAAGATAAAAGGGCAGCTGGGTTGGCATCAGGAAAAAGCACAGGCTGGTAAAGCCTTGCAAGGTCGCCAACGCCAGCAATTGTCCGAACCAGCCTGCATGATCACTTTCGCTGTCCCTCTCTTGTGGATCGGTGTGCGGCCTGTGCGCCGCGCCGTCTTCTCTCTGATGAGCTGAGCTGATGTCATGCAGGCTGAGCGCCGCCAGTGGCAAGAGCAGAATCGCCAGCCCATAGACCAGAAAGGGCAGGTGTGGTGACAGTCCGGCCAGCCATCCGGCCAGCGCAATAAAGACCAGACCGCCAAGGTTCCGTGCCGATATCTGCAAACCATTGAGCGTGGCCCGACGGGAGCCTGTAAACAAATCTCCAACAAATGTTGTTTGCGCTGTCATGATCAGAGCCACGCCCACCCCCAGCAGCAACCGAGTGCCAAAGATCAGCGATAGATCCTCAAGGAAATAACCGGCAGGTCCCGCCAGCACGAACAGGACAAGCCCGAGCATCAGCACTCGTTTGCGTCCATGACGATCCACCGCCATGCCGGCCATGGATGCAAAGAGGATGATCGACAGAGATGGTGCTGGCACCAACAGCCGGATCAACAGGGCTGCATGGGGCTGATCGCCATAGGCGGCTTCCAGCCCGGTCAGCGCCGGGGCGATGGTGGCATTGGCCATGGTCGTCAGACTGGCGGCAAACAGCAAGGCCCAGACGCGAGGGTCGCGGGCAAGGGATGGCGAGTGGGCTGGATAGGCTATTGTCATGACACGTCCTCTTGCATGAATTGGTCTTCGATGGCAGGCTACAAGTTCAAGTCAACTTGAGGTCAAGCATGAAATTTCTCGATATCGGCACTGTCTCCGAACAAACTGGATTGCCCTCGTCCACACTGCGCTATTATGAAGAAATCGGCCTGATCGAAAGCGTCGGACGCAACGGGCTCCGGCGACAATATGAGCCGCGTGTGCTGACCCAGTTATCGCTCATCGCTCTTGGCAAGAGCGCCGGATTCTCTCTTGAGGACATAGCCAGAATGTTTGGCCCGGAAGGCCAGCCGGACCTGCCGCGTGACGAGCTACATGCCCGGGCAGATGCCCTTGATCAACAGATCAAACACATGACCGCGCTCAGCAAGGCGCTTCGCCATGTTGCCGATTGTCCGGCCCCCAGCCACATGGAATGCCAGACCTTCAAGCGGATGGTGCGCATTGCAGGCAAACGCAATCCCGCTAGGAAGACATAGGACCGGGATGCCGGTTCATGCGCATAGCTACTAACCCTGCGACGCAATGTCCCACCTGTCCCGAATGGTTGACCCGGCCGCGCGCCTCGGGCTTAGTGACAGGGTGAGCATGGCTTGCAAGTGCAGGGAGGGGAGTGCCAAGATGACCGGAAAGATCCAACAGGGTGAGCGCAATTGGCAGCATTCCCTGCGCGAGCCAATGATCGATGAACTGCATGCCCGGCCATTTTTGCGGTTGAAAGCCCCTTGCCGGCTTGCCTATATCGCCTTGAAGCCGGAACAGGATGGCAGCCACACGGCCGATCTGTCCCGGGCACAGCTTGTGGCCTTTCTGGCGCGATTTGGTGCCGCCCCTCCGGATGAAGACGCCGTCTATCACTCCGCCGATTTGGGGGATATGGTGCTCAAATGGGAGCATCATTCAGAGTTCGCCACCTACACCCTTTTCGGTTGCAAGACGGTTGAGCATGAAGACAACTTTGCCCATTTTCTCCATCGCCATTTTGCGGCTGAATGGCTCAACGCCTTTGACGGCAAGATCATCAGTTCTGTGACTGCCCGGATTGACCTGGTGCCCGATGAGACAGCCCTTGATGCCCATCTGTCTGAACGGGCGGAAGACTGGTTCGGGGTCAACGCGACATATTCCGCTGCTTTCGTCACCGATCAATCCGCCGCCATCGCCGCGGACTTCACCACCGACAAAGACGGTCATATGCGGATCGCCATGCTGGCAAATGGCGGTATTGGTCCGGGTCGGACCGGCCGTGCCATGCAGCGGATGCTTGAAATTGAAACCTATCGCGCCATGTCAATGCTGACGCTGCCCGTCGCGCGCCACATTCTGGGCCAGTTGGGACGGTTGAACCAGTCGCTGTCAGAGACGGTCGAGGCCATGAGTGCCAAGCAGCGCGACGCTGGCGAGAGCCTTGAGGATTTGCTGCATATCTCGTCCGATCTGGCTTTGCTGTCGGCCCGCTCAGCTTTCCGCTTCAGCGCTGCACGGGCCTATGAGACATTGGTCAGGCAGCGCATCGAGCTGCTGCGTGAAGAGCGGATCCTTGGACGGCAAATGTTCGCGGAGTTCATGAAACGTCGCTATAGCCCCAGTATGCGCACTTGCCATTCCGCCCATGCCCAATTGGAAGACATCTCTGACCGCACGGCCCACGCTGCCGATTTGCTCAGTACCCGCGTGTCGGTCACCACGGCTGAACAGAACCGCAATCTGCTTGCGAAAATGGATACAAGAGCCGCCCAGCAGGCCCGTTTGCAGGAGACGGTCGAAGGTATCTCGGTCGTTGCCATTTCCTATTATGCAGTCAGCCTGTTGAGCTATTTGCTGGCGCCTCTGACCAAAATGCTGCCCGTGAGCAAAACCATGCTGTCAGCCGCGCTTGTCATCCCTGTGGCGCTTTTGGTCTGGACTGGCATGCATCGCTTGAAAAAGAGGCTGATCCGCGAGCCGAATGGCAAAATCGACAAGACCCAATGACGGCGTCACTGAACGCCTCCATGGCTCACCCACCAGTTGGGATGGGTGAAGGACAGACGGCGGGCGGCATATTCCGCATGCTTGACGCTGGCGAACAACCCAAAGCAGGTTGCACCAGACCCGGACATCCGGGCGAACAAACAATCCCCGTCGTCATTGAGGGCTTGTAGCACCGTCTCGATGATCGGGGCCTGCTCCATCGCCGACATTTCGAGGTCGTTGCGTTGGTCTGACAGCCAATCCGCCAGCGCTTTGGCAGACAGGAAAGCCGATGGCACAGGGCCCATCGGAGAATTATCCTTGCGCTTCAGACGTTTGAAAATACTAGGCGTCGAAATCGGCACCCGTGGATTGATCAATACCAGACCAAGGTCTCGTGGCATCCGGGGGCCGGGTTGCATCTCATCGCCGATTCCTTCGGCCCTGAGGCAGCTGCCTTCCAGACACATCGGTACATCGGCCCCCAAGCTCAGCGCGATGGCCCGCAACTTGTCATCCTTGATGGTCCGCTCCCAAAGGCGCAGCAGACCAAGCAGAGCCGCTGCTGCATCCGACGAACCACCCCCAATGCCAGAGGATATCGGTAGCCGTTTTTCCAGCGTCAGGGCTGCTTGTGCCGGCAGCTTCAACTCCTTGGCCAAAAGACGGGCGGCTCGGACAATCAGATTGTCCGGTTCTTGCCGCAGCCCTTCGGCGAAGGGACCCACGACCGAGAGATGAAGATGCCCTGATGGTTCAAAAACCAGTCGATCCGAAGCGCCGCCAAACACCACCAGAGAATCGAGCAGATGATAGCCATCTTCCCTTTGTCCAGTGATATGCAGCGTCAGGTTGACCTTGGCCGGGGCGTCCAGAACAAGTTTTGCTTGTTTCGTTGATTGAACACTCATCCTTGCCTTGTCCCCCCGTGTCTTCAGGCCTATGGGCCATGCGGTGCAGATGGAAATTGCTATTGGACAGTTTGCAGTGCGACGGGTTCGCTGAATTCTCAGCCAAATCATCGGCGAAGCAGTGTGTCTCTTTGTCATCAGTGTAAGGCTATGATCGGCGCCATGACAACCGTTCGTCTTTCTCTGATGTCGAAAAAAAAGCCGACCCCGCAAAGGGATCGGCTTGATCTGGCATTGCTCTAGGCAGATGTCAGTTCTTTTTCACTTCTGGCAGTTTGCCTTCATCAAGGCCATTGGCGATTTTATTCTCCACCTGCACCAGCAATTCCGGCTTCGGAGACATGGTCTTGACTCGCTGCCACTGGAACCGCGCTTCGTTCTTGCGGCCGGTCATCCAGTAGGCATCGCCCAGATGGTCGGTGATGGTTGGATCCTCCGGGCGCAGCTCAACCGCACGCTCAAGAAACTTCACGGCTTCTTCAAACTGCGACAGGCGGAAGTGCGCCCAGCCGAGGGAATCGACAAAGAAACCATCATAAGGACGCAAGGCCACGGCTTGCCGGATCATCTCGATTGCCTGATCCAGATTGAGGCCGCGATCCACCCAGCTATAGCCGAGATAATTCAGCACGGTGGGCTGGTTTGGAAAAAGCTCGAGGGCCTTTTGCATGTCCTTTTCCGTGTTGTCCCAGTCCTTGACCTGATCATAGGCCGAGCCACGCAGGAAGAAGAGAGACCAATGAATGTCCCGTAAGCTTTTGATGCTGTCGATGCCGGCGCTCAGCACCTTGATGGCATCGCGATAGCGATCTTCGGACTGATAGACGCGCGAGAGTACGGACACGGTTTCCAGATCGGATGCATCGCCCGCCAGCAAGCCGTTCAGCCGCTCGATCGCATCTTCCGGGCGCTTCAGGCGGGTCAGCACGAACCCGGACTGACGCACGGCACGGCGATGGATCGGGCTTTTGGCTGTGACCTGATCATAATGCTCAAGTGCAACGGCATCCTGTTTCATCCGCTCATGCAGTCGAGCCAAAGCATATTCAGTGCGGTCGAAATCTGCGCGCAGAAAGTCCGAAAACTGCAGATATAGCGCACCGCCCTCAATCGCGTTTTCTTGCGCAAGAGCATCACCCAGCGTGCCGAACAGTTCCGCGGCGCCATCCTGCGGCGTGCGGACCATGCTGGCCGCGGGTTTCATTTCGGCAAAGGCACTTCGAATCCAGTCCTTGTCCGCTTCATCGGCTGCGCTCTGGTCAAATTCCGCCAAAACCTCCGTTGCGCGTTCGGTATTGCCACCCTTCAGCAGGCTGTTGATCAGCGCATAGGCAGTGATTGGCGAATTGGGGTCCGCATCAAGGCTTTGCTGCAAATGCTGGGCTGCCTTTTCATAATCTTTGGCATAGGCAGCAATCAGGCCGGAATGCATCGAGAAGAAGAACTGATTGACCTGGCCCTCATCGACCGTGTCGAGAAGAGCGAGCGCTGCGTCAAGGTTTGCCCGATCCTGGCCGATCAGTGACCAGGCTTTCAAGACAGTCTGGGAAATCACCGCAAAGGGACCAAACTGCGCCGACGCACTAAAGAGCCGCGGATTGTTCAAAGAGCGCCGAAAAGGGGCGGGGCCAAGCAGATCAACCGGGTGATTTTGCATCACGTCAAGGCCATCACCAAAGCTCTTCACGGCACTGGCATAGTTCTTTCCCTTCAGCGCCTTGACACCGAGCGCCATCGAGATCATCGGTTTGATCCGGTATTCCGCTTCCGATCCGGTAAAGATGGAAGAGGGAGCGTCGCCTTGATCATCCTTTTTGGACTCTGTCTGCGTCTTGTCAGGCAGGTTGGCCGCTTCCCGCGCGGTGATTTCTTCCATCCGGTCGGCCAGTTTGAAGGCAAGGTCATGCTGCCCGGTGGCCAGTGTCAGGGCAAAATTTCGCTCTAACAGCAGAGGATTGGTCGGATCCAACTCCATGGCCTGTGCGAAGAAGTGCGCGGCGAGGCCCAGATCCTGATCCTGCTGGGCGATGCGGGCGGAAAGATAGCTTCCCGTCAGCGTGACCGGAAGGTCGGCCAGCGTCTCTGTCAGCTCGGTCATTGCCTGTTGCGCAGCCCGGCCAGAAGCAGGATTGCTGAGCAATGCAAGGCCACAAATGCCGGCAAGCAGAAATTGGCGGAACAGGGACGAACGACGTGGATGCTTCATATAAATGGCCTTGATGTCTAAGACTTTGACGGAACAATAATGGATGCTGCCTGTTTTCTAGGAATGCAGAATGGCTTTTTTAGGGCTGACGGGCAAGCCCTGTCGGGCGGGAAATTCGGATAAATTCGATCCCCTGAAACCAGATTGCCAGAAGGATCAACCAATCGTGAAAATAGATGGCAAAACACCGCCTCGCGGGCGGTGTTTATTGGCTGGAATGTTTGAGATGCTCGGCCACAAAGAGGCGTGTCTGTTCAAGGTCCCGATCAGTGCGCTCGGGAAATGCAGAACTCGACCGCATCGATCAGGGCGGACTTGATCGGCCCGTCCTCAAAGGCATCGAGTGCCTTGATCGCGGCGGCCCCGTGATTGCGGGCCTGCTCCAGCGTGTCTTCCAAGGCATTGCTTTTCTTCATCAAACCCATGGCAAAATCGAGCGCGCCGTCGGTGACATCCTTGCGCTCTTCCATGACCCGTTTCCAGAAAGCCTGCTCTTCTGCATCGCCCCGTTCATAGGCCTTGATCACCGGCAGGGTGATCTTGCCTTCACGGAAATCATCCCCGACATTCTTACCCAAAGCAGCCGCCGAACCACCATAATCCAGCGCATCGTCGATCAATTGGAAGGCATTGCCCAGCTCCATGCCATAGGCGCGCATGGCGATGATTTTGTCTTCTCCGCTGCCCGCCAAAATCGGCCCCACTTCGCAGGCTGCGGCAAACAGGGCGGCGGTCTTGGATTCGATCACTTTCATGTAATCTTCGGTGGTCGTGGCCATATTCTGCGCGACAGATAGCTGCAACACTTCCCCTTCGGCGATCACACAGGCCGCCGTCGAAAGCACATCGAGCGCCCGCAGCGAGCCAACATCGACCATCACCCGAAAGGCCTGACCGAGCAGGAAGTCACCGACCAGCACACTGGCCTGATTGCCCCACAGCATGCGAGCGGCCAATTTGCCCCGGCGCATGTCGCTTTCATCGACCACATCATCATGCAACAGGGTCGCTGTATGCATGAACTCCACCGCCATAGCAAGCTTCACATGGCCGATTTCGTCTGCACCATAGCCGCACATATTGGCCGCAGCCAGCGTCAACATCGGGCGCAGGCGCTTGCCACCGGAATCGATCAGATGCTTGGCGACTTCGGGGATCATCTCAACGTCCGAGCCGGCTTTCTCGAGGATCAGATCATTGACGCGACCCATGTCGCTTTTGACAAGATCGATAAGAGGCTGAATGCTGGCTTGGGACTTGTTGGTCTCGTCCAGAGAAGGGACAACGCTCACGCGGCGGCTCCAGATGTTCGTATGGGTCAAATTCGGGGGCGAGAATAGGGGGCTGACCAGATAACGACAAGGAAAAAGCGAGCCAATGCGCACAAATTCAATGGCAATTGGTCTTGAGTCCCCGGCCAAGCGTTGTTGGATTGGCATTTTTGTCACCAAACAGCCTGTCCGGTTGGCAAGCAGAATCGCATTGACACCGACAGGCCTTCCGAACGATGCCCTCTTTTCATCGCGACACCAAATCACTATCTTGACCACGCATGGTTTGCTTGGACCTGGATCAGGAATAAGGAACGTTCCGATGAAATTGCTGCTCAAGACCAATGACATGGTGACCCTGTCCTTTGCCGAAGCCTTGTTGCGGGATGCGGGCATTGAGCATCAGTCTCTCGACCACAATATGAGCATCATGGATGGTTCGATCGGCATTCTGCCGCGCCGTCTGCTGGTCGAGGAGGAACGCGAGGCCGAAGCCCGCCGTCTGCTCGAAGATGCAGGCCTTGGCGCAGAAACCGAAATCCCCAAGAAATCCTCCTGACCGCGACCCCGCATTAAAAGATCTGTCTCATGCCCCAAAGCCCGGCCCCTCTGCTGCCTGACAGCCCCAATCTGTCCTCTGCCGCCCTGCCCGAGAATCTGGCGGTCAGTGAGGATGACTTTCTCGGTGGCCGGATCAATCTGCTGCAGCCCAAAAAAGGCCACCATCGCTCAGGCACCGACGCGGTTCTGCTGGCTGCCTGCTGCCCTGCCAAATCGGGGGAGCTGGTGGTTGATTTGGGCTCTGGCATCGGTGCGGCGGGACTTTGTGTTGCTGCCCGCGTCAGCGGGATCAAGCTGTTGGCGGTGGAACTCGAAGCCGAGGTCGCTGCCATTGCCGCGGCGAACATGACCCGCTGTGCGGAACACCTGGCCGAAAGCAGTGTCATCAATGCCGACGTTGCCTTGCGTGGAGAGGCCCGGATAGTGGCTGGCCTGAGGGAAAATATGGCTCATCACGTGATTGCCAATCCACCCTATTATCGCCCTGAGCGTTTTCAGACTTCGCCCAACGAGGCCCGTGCAACCGCCCATATGCTGACCGATGAGGGGATGGAGCCATGGTTCCGCACGGCAGTGTCGATTCTGAAAAAAGGCGGCACTTTCACAGTGGTCCAGCGCGCTGACGAGTTGCCCGAACTGCTGCAATTGATGCAGGGGCGCTTTGGCAATATCACAGTACAGCCATTTTCCGCGCGGCAAGGAGAGGCAGCCCATCGGGTTGTCATTCAGGGCAAGAAACAGTCCCGTGCACCCTTCCGCCTGTTGCCGACCATCGCGCTGCATGATGCTGGCAGCGACGTGCCTGCCGCCCGCATCGAAGCGGTGCACCGCCACGGAGCGGCGATTGATCTGTCCTGAAACGGGGAGGGGTTAGCCAAGGGTCTGGCGAATGATCCGCTCGAAAATCTGCACGCCGCTTGAAAGCAAACTGTCCGGGAAATCGTAATCCGGATTATGCAATTGCGGATGGGATTTGCCTGCCCCCAGCAAAAACAGGGTGGCCGGATGGCTCTGACCAAAAATGCCAAAATCTTCTGAAAAACGCATCGGGTCCGGCTGGTGTGCATGGGGAATGTCTTCCTCTTCCAAAGCCTGACGCACCATCTGGGTGGTTTCAGGGGCATTGGTGCAGGCGTCAAAGACGTCATCTTCGCTGATCGTAAGGGCAAGGCCTTCCGCTTTGGCGGTCTCAGTGGCAAGGGAATGGGCTGCCTCCACCAAACCGGCCATGGCGTCATCGGTCACCGTGCGCAGGGTCACCCAAATCTCTGCCCTTGCGGGAGAAACGCCAAAGCAGGCTTCCCCCATCTCGATATGGGTGATGGTGACCAACTTGAAATCCGCATCAAGCTGCTGGCCTTCATCAAGGCCATTGGACAAAGCCTTCAGCCCGGCAACAATCCTCATCACTCCATCAAGTGGCGAAATGCCGTCTTGTGGCAGAGAAGCATGCGATGTCTTGCCTTCCAGCGCGATGCGCATGCCGCGCGATGCGCAACACATGGCGCCGTCCTTCAACCACACCGTCCCAAGGCCAAGCCCCGGCAAATTATGCAGCGCGAAGGCCATGTCCGGCTTTAAGGCCTGAAAGGCCGGATCCTTGGCAACGGCGAGCGCACCCTTGCCGGTTTCCTCGGCTGGTTGGAACAGCAGGATCACCCGGCCACGCGCCGGCCTGTTCGTGGCAAGGCGCATTGCCAGTCCAAGCATGATCGCCATATGGCCATCATGGCCGCAGGAATGAGCCTGTCCATCAATCGCCGAACGATGCGCCGCTTCAGACTGCTCGCTGATTGGCAACCCGTCCAATTCGCACCGAAAGAGCAGCGTGGGACCGTCTTCAGGGTGCTCGCCTTCAAAAAGAGCCGCAATGCCCGTGCCACCCCATTGACTGCCGTCTGGTTCCTGCCAAGCGCCAAGACCAGTGACGAGCCGGTCAGGTGTCAAAGCAGTCAGTGCTGCCTCGACCCTGTTGGCTGTTCCGATTTCAAGTCCCGGCAAATCCGGGTGGCGATGGATGGTGTGACGAAAGTCGACCAGTTGGTCGAGCATGCTGTTGCTCAATTGAAACGACATGGCCGGAGAGTGTCCCGATGATCAATGGCGATAAAGGCGCGTCATCGCTGGCATTTGCAATGATGGCGACGGATGAGAGTGTCCACCATAAGCATCGGGACCAGAGAAGACAAGCGCGGCAGGGGGAGGGACTTCAAAAGGTCGAGCAATGACATTTTCAGGGCCTTTCTTGATTGATTTGGGCGATTGGGTGAAGCCAATCAGTCATATTGGACCAGCTCGAACTCAATGCCGTCATGATCGTCAAAATAGAAGCGGCGTCCCGGCTCATAGTCGCCATGATTGTGGGTCTGGTAGCCAAGGGCCTTCACCTTCGCTTCCATGGCATCAAGGTTATCGACGACAACGCCGATATGATTAAGGCCACCGATTGTTTCGTAGGTGTTGTCCATGGTGCTATCGGACCCTTTGGAATAAAGCGCGATATACTGATCGTCCGAGCCGACATGGGCGGTCGTGCCGCCATCCTTGGATGGTCCTTTCCAGCGCACATGCCAGCCGAACAGATCGATCAGCATTTGCGTGCTGCGCTCGAGATTGGCGACAGTGATGTTCGCGTGTTCCAGAGATGCGGGTGCCATTATGTCAGATCCTTTCAAGCAAGCGCTCTTGCAGGAAGCGCTCCGTTGCTCTTGACCCTTCAACGCACGAAGGCCCTGTTGGGTTCAAAATGGGTTAACTTTTTGTTTGCCTGCAGTAAGCCTAATTGCTAAACCTAACTTCAGGTCAAGCCTTTGCTTGGGGCTGTTGAAAAGCCTGCTGTGGCCGATTTCATTCTGGGGAAATATCGAGCTATGCCAAGGGTTTGATGTTTATTAACGGGCAAAGGATTCAGATGACAAGGAGCTGGAAGGAATGAAGAAAAGTGACGTCATGTCCATCGGAATGCTGGCAGAGCGCACAGGCATTGCCATCTCCGCCATTCGCTATTACGAGCGAGAAGGCCTCATTCATCCGGCCCGCAATGCAGGTGGCCAGCGGCGCTTTTTGCGCTCGGATATCCGTCGCCTGTCCTTCATCCGTCTTGCTCAGCAATTCGGTCTGACCCTGCCGCAAATCCGCGACGAGCTTGGCCGACTTCCCAACCATCGCACGCCAACGGCAAGGGACTGGAAACGCATCAGTGGCAGCTTTCGCGATCATCTGACGGAACAGATCGAGACCTTGACCAAGCTGCGAGATAATCTGGATGGCTGCATTGGCTGTGGTTGCCTGTCGCTCGACAAATGCAAGCTCTACAACAAGGGCGATGTTGCCGCTTCTCTGGGAGCGGGGCCCCGCTATGTGATGGGCAACTCGTTCGCAGATGTGAAGGATCTTGCACCGCAATCTGAAGAGAATTCCTGATCAGCACCGCTAAGTCTGGAAATTCCCTGCCAACCATCCTAGATACTAAGCAAGCGTCGGGCTTTGCCTGACAGGACCAATGACCCGAGGACGTCTGTCGTGAGCGTAAAAAAGACCATCCGTAAAGTTCTGCCGAACAAGCTGCTGCCGAAATCCTTCACCGAAGACGCTGCGGTCATCCCGGTCGTTCGGATGCATGGACCGATTGCCGCTGGGCAGCATATGCGCCCAACGCTCAACCTCGCCTCGGTGGCGGGGCAGTTGCAAAAGGCCTTTTCCGTCAAGGAAGCCCCGGCTGTTGCCATCTCGATCAACAGTCCCGGTGGCTCGCCGGTGCAAAGTCGCTTCATTTACCAGCGCATTCGCCAACTGGCGAAAGAAAAAGACAAGGAAGTGCTGGTTTTTTGTGAGGATGCTGCCGCGTCCGGTGGCTATATGATTGCCATTGCCGGCGATGTGATCATCGCCGATCCCAGCTCGATTGTCGGCTCCATTGGCGTGGTGTCCGGTGGCTTCGGCTTTGTCGAGGCTATTGAGAAACTTGGCATCGAACGCCGTATCTATACCGCAGGCACCCAAAAGGGCATGCTCGATCCATTCCAGCCGGAAAACAAGGACCATGTCGCCCATCTCGACGGTTTGTTGCAGGATCTGTTTGAAACCTTCAAGGACATGGTGCGTGACCGTCGCGCCGACAAGCTGACGCAAAGCGAAGATGTCCTGTTTACCGGTGCTTTCTGGACCGGTAACAAGGCGCTGGAATATGGACTTGTTGACGGCCTTGGCGACATGAGCACCTATGTTAAGGAACGCTTTGGCGAGAAAACCAAACTGAAGCTGATCGCGCCGCCTTCGGGCTGGTTTGGCTGTGGTCGCAATGGCGGCATCGGCTTGGCAATGGGCGATCCCGTTGACCGCATTGCCGCGGGGCTCTCCGCCGATTCCATGCTCAGCGCCATGGAGGAACGGGCTCTTTGGTCGCGGCTTGGCCTCTGAATGTCGTAACCCGTCGATCAGAAGAAATTGGCCTCGCTCTCCCACTATGCTAAGCATGGGCGAGGGGGGCTTTTTGTTTGGATGAGCGACCGGCCCCAAAAAACAAAAGTGTCAAGAGAACAAGTGGTGCCGCATAAGGCCTCCGGCGGAGACAAATTACGTGATTGGCAAAATACTGGTGTTGGTGTCGGCCCTTGGCAGCATCTGGCTTGTGGTCAAGCTGTTGGCCAAGGTGGGGGAGCAGAACAAGGAAATCCTGGTCCGACGCCAGAAAGAACAATTGGTGAAGAAGCGCGAGCATGAAAAGCGCGAAGCCGACATCATCGATCTGGAAATGGATCCCGATACGGGTGAGTTCGAAGAACGCAAAGACGGGCGCAATTCCGGCAAGTGACCGGACATGCGGAGCAAAAGGCTTATCCCAGATCTGCCGAGATATAGCTTCTGTCATCAAATGACACCCTACCGGGTCCCAAGCCCTTGCATTGCAAGTTGATGCCGATGCAAAGCGGATCTTGCGTTAACAAGGCGGCCAAATGCGCCTCACTGTCCGCAAGGGTGTCAAACAATGCCGGATAGCCATCGGACGTGATGACCAGCCGCCCCGACTGGGCCGGATAGCGTTCGATGAAAGGCGCTGGCACCGCAGTGCCAATAATGGCCCCAAAGGCCGCATCATCGTCGTCACGGTTCAGATAGTTGGCCTCACAGGACAGCGGCGCTGCAATCAGTTGGTCATACGCCTCATGCGCCATGATTTCCGCCTCTGACAAGCCATCATATCGCATCGAACGGATCATCATCGCCCGGGTTTCAGCACACAATTCTTCTGTCCGCCAGAATTTTGCATTCGTTTCGCCCCGCAGGCGGAACTTGCAGTCGCCAACCCGCCAGATTTCGTGGTGATGGGCAGAGTAAAGGCAAAAGACAAAGCCTCCCGTTCGCCGCAGATCGTCAAATCGAGCCTCGATCTTGCGCGCTCGCACCAAGGCGGTGAAGGCCTCGACCAGAGCTTCGAGTGTGATGTCTTTTGGCACGGCTCCCATCATCGACACGGCGTCATCCATGATTGCCGTAATCACATCCGCCTCGCCATAGCCCGGGCCACGCGAGCCGTCGAGCACTCCAAAGTGATGTGCGGTCCGGATCAGCCGATCTTCGCTATAGCCATCCTCGGCCTTGCCAAGACTGAAGGCTTCCAGATGGGTGATTTGCATGGATATTGTCCTTGTTGCTCATCCCCAGAGGGGTTCGACGATGGTGGGGGCGAGGAAACCGTCATCGCCCAGACGGCCATTTTCCTCAAGCCAGTCGAGAAAAACAATGGCATGCTTGCTCGGCCGTGGCCGTTCTCTCGAAGGCCGGACCAGCAGCCCCTCGCGAAACAGGACAAAGCCTGCAGGGGCGATCAGCGATCCTTCTTTCAACTCCCGCTCAATGAGGAATTTCGGTGCCAGCGTCACCCCCATTGCCCGCTCTGCCGCTTCATAGGACAGGGCAGACAGATCATAAATGGTCTCATGCGACGACACGATGTCGATGCCACTCAGTTCCGACCATTTTCCCCAGGCTTGCTCAAAGCCGCGTCGGCTGATCCGGGTCTGAAATCTGAGGCTCCCCCCGTCATAGGCATGATCATAGACCGGTGAGAGAACCGGGCCGATATGCACATCGCCAAGCGAGATGGCGTTGGGATGCTCCGCAAGGGGGCTTGTCAACCGATCCCACGACAGCACCAGATCCACCCCGCCATCACCGTTGCTTGCATTTTCAACCGTGGTTAGTTTGATTTGCACCTCGATTTCCGGATGATCGATATTGAAGCGGGCGACCGTCGGCACAGCCCAAAGCCGCGCAAAGGTGGAACTGACCTTGATGGTGATCCGCTGTGCGCCATCATCACCGCAAAGCTTGTGATAGGCCTTGCGCATGTCCTCAAGGCTGTTCGAGACCACTTGCGCAAAAGCCCGCCCGTCCGGTGTGAGCTGGATGCCCGCGCCGCTTTTCTCGAACATGGTTACCCCGGCATGATCCTGCAATTGATGCAGTTGTTTGCTGATCGCGCTATGCGTCCGTCCGAGCATCGAAGCTGCCTTGGTGACGGATCCTGTGCGATAGACCGCATCAAAGGCGATCAGGGATGCGAGTGGTGGCAGATTGTCCATCAGATACTCCAACTGGATGTAACGGGTGTCATGTCACTTTTTCTCACATGATCCGTTCATATTATTCAATTTTTTTCCTTTCGAAAAGGCGTCATAGTAACGACCCAGAAAAGGAGTCCCCCCAAATATGGATACACGCCCGACGCGTCCATTCCGCCGCATCGACGAAAAAGAACTGCGCCGCATGATGAAGGGCGCCCCTGTCCGCTATATCGGGCTCGGCACCCCGATGGCGCTCATTGCGCTCTGGTGGAACAGAATCAGGGAACGGCGGCAAATGGCCCGTGACCTGCAAACCTTCCCGCCCGAAGTGCTTGAGGATTTCAACATGACCCGAGAGTCAGCCCTCAAGCTTGTCAACAAGCCTTTCTGGCGCGCCTAACAAGGCGCGCCTTGTTTTTCTCCCTCCCACTCTTTCTTCCTTCTCCATTACTTGAAAATTGTTCTTGCTATGTTCCATATCATTCGGCAAAGTCGAGAAGAACAAAAGTGAAGCAAAACACGTAATGCGAATGCAAGCGACCGAGCAACCAGAGGTGCGGTGGCACCATCGTCATGAGGGAGAGAAGGGACATGGCAACCCGCCGTTCCAATGCACAATTGGATGTCACTGAAGATGCCGACCCGTTCGTCGGCTTTCAGGTTGATCCAGATCGCCACAAGGGCCGTCGCGTCAAGGGGCGTGGCACGCGCTCCAATCGGGCAGGGCGGTTCGAGTCCTATCAGCGCGAGGCGGTTGATGATGGCTGGAATGTGGATTTTGACGAGGAGGAGCTGCCACCGCTGCGCACCAGTGTGCAGGAGGAAAAGTCGCGCACCATCATCACCCGCAACGACTCGCCCGACATATCCTTTGATCGCTCGATCAACCCCTATCGGGGCTGCGAGCATGGCTGCGTCTATTGTTTTGCCCGCCCGACCCACGCCTATATGGGCCTGTCCGCCGGGCTCGATTTTGAAACAAAATTATTCGCCAAACCCGAAGCGGCGACGCAGCTGCGCAAGGAATTGTCGGCACCCGGCTATCGCCCCAAGGCCATCGCTATCGGCACCAACACCGATCCTTATCAACCCATCGAGCGCCGCTATCAATTGATGCCAGCCATTCTGGATGTGTTAATCGAAACGGGCCATCCTGTTGGCATTGTGACCAAGTCGAACCTGATCCTGCGGGATCTCGACCGCTTGAAAGCACTTAATGAACGCAATCTGGTCAAGGTCGCCTTATCGGTAACATCTCTGGACAACACCTTGTCCCGCCGTCTGGAACCACGAGCAGCCAGCCCGCAAAAGCGTCTTGAAGCGATTGAGAAACTGTCCGAGGCGGGCATTCCGACTTGTGTCATGGTGGCGCCCATCATTCCGGCACTCAATGATGAGGAAGTGGAAGCCATTCTGGCCGCTGCCTATGATGCTGGCGCTCGTGAAGCGGGCACCATTCTTCTGCGCTTGCCAAATGAAGTGAATGCCCTGTTTCAGGAATGGCTGTTGAAGCATTATCCAGATCGCTATCGCCATGTGATGAATGTGCTGCGCTCAATGCGCGGCGGCAAGGACTATGACAGCCGTTCTGGTCATCGGATGCGTGGCAATGGTCCCTATGCAGATATCCTGCACAAGCGCATGGCAGTCGCGTGCCGCAATCTCGGCTATGCCACGCGCCGCACCCGTTTGGCGCTCAAGCATTTCAAGCCACCGGAATGTGAGGTTGCCCAATTGTCCCTTTTTTAGGAGCGATGACTTGATTCGATTAGGCAAGGGAGGTGTCAAAAGCCCGCAACAGCACCCGAAACGGCGCAAATATCAAAGTTTCCACCATTTCTTCCATGATTTTTCATGTGAGGTAAGCATGTAGGTAACGGAAAAATCGGAGGTTTTTTACACTGACGTTTAAAATTCGTTGGATGGCCGTTGATTTTGATGAAACTCCAATTTTCCCAAATTGATTTTGGTTAATTATTTGTTTAAGCAAATGTCACAATTCGAAGCCTGAGTCTTTGGACTAGTATTCGAAAAGCATAGCAGGAACCCGCCGCATCGTTCCTGCTGCGCGATGACGATGGCCTTCCTGTCATCGCGCCTAACGCTGCCCTGTTCTGATCTCCGCCAATTTTGATCAGGCGGGGCAGCCTTTTCTTTCCCAATTGATTGGCTGTCTCCTGCCCCCCTCATGCCGAGATGCGCCCTGCATGGGTGTGAAATTGTCTGCACTCATGGGTGAAAGGCTGGCCAATCGGCGTAAATAGCCCACACCCGGCGCGAGAGCTCTTTTACATCTCAGCGCCACGGATTAGGTTAAGGATAGGTCAAATGCTTGATTCGTCGGGCATGTTGTTGATTGTCGTGATCCATAAAACCGGTCAAACATCAGGACAGTCGTCGCGTTCGGATGAGATCTGGTGGCTTGAAATGTTGCAGCCATCGGAAAATTAATCCGAGAATCCAAATGCATGGCAGTGTCATGCCGAACTGGAGCAGAGCAAATGCAAAGGCTTGGAGCCATATTCATCGCCGTTTGTATGGTTGCGATCTCCACCTCTGTTGGCGCGATGTTGTATTTCCGGTTTGGCCTTTCCATCCCGGAAGCCTCACCGGTTGCCTTCGGTATTCTGCTCACCCTTCTGCTCGTCCACTATCAGATCAGCCGCGTGCGCGATCGGATGATGATCGAAGAGCAGATGGATGACCTGACGCGCCTTAAGCTAACCCTGACCAAAGAGGTTCAGGATGTCCGCGAATTGGCCCACCGTCTGGAAAGCGATCTCGATGAACGGGTCAATCGAGACATCGAGCCGGTGCTGGCGGAGCTCGATATCATCGGCTCGCTGGTCAAGCAACTGGCGGAAAGTTGCGCCGAGTTGGATGAACGGGTGCAGGAAGGTGATAGCAAGGTCGAAGCAATCAATGCCACTGTCCAGTCCGCCAAACACTCGGTTCAGGAGCTGGAAAGCCTGCTGCGCTCATCCGTCCGTGCGATGCCGCAGCAATCCGAACAGGCAGCGTCTTTCTCCGAGGGTCCTGCATCTCATCCAAGACCGTCCCAGCCGAGTGCCCATGACATGGGGACAGCGCCTTACGGCTATCCCGAAGATCAAATGCCGGAACCGGAAGAAGAAATAATCCGGCCTGAAGATGAGGCCGCCGTAAGACGTGCACTGGCATTGGGGCAGATCGAGATGTTCATGCAGCCGATCGTCACGCTGCCCATGCGCAAGCCACAATATTATGAAGCGCTTGCCCGTCTGCGGTCGGAGGATGGCAGTCTACTCACGCCAGACATCTTCCTGCCGGTCTGCCGCAAGAATGGCTTCCTGCCAATGCTCGACCGTCTTGCCATCAACGAAACCTTCCGCATGCAGCGGCGGCTGGCCGACCGGGGGCATATGGTCGATTGCTTTTGCAATCTGGCGCTGGCAAGTCTGGCGGATGGTGACTTCTTTGCCCAGTTGCGTGGCCTGTTCGAACAGAACAGAGATTTGGCCGAACATGTCATTCTGGAATTCTCCCTCGCTGACATGAACGCGTTTGGCGTTCTGGAAGACGAAACCCTGCAACTGCTGCGCTCGATGGGCTTCCGTTTCTCGGTCGATCAAATGACAACGCTGAATGCGGACTTTGATAAATTCGCCCGCAAAGGGGTGCGCTTTGCCAAAATCGCCGCGCCGATCCTCACCAGCCGCGATGTCGGCCACGGGCTCGACATCCATCCTGCCGATTTTTCCCGTGTTCTGGCCCGCAAGGGGATCGATTTGGTGGTTACCCATGTGGAAACCGAAAGCATGTTGGTCGGCCTGATCGACTTCAATGTCCAGCTGGCTCAAGGCAATCATTTCGCACCGGCCAAAGCGGTCAAGGGAGCTGGCAGTGGCGGGGATGGCGGGACATCCGACAATCGATCTCAAGCGGTCGGTGCGCGTGTCGGTGATAGTCCCCCTGTCCGGGTGCATGGTCAAAGGAACGATGCTCAAAGAGGCGAGGGTCCAAGGGGTGCGGGGCAAGTGAACGAGCGCCTGACGAATGGAGCCGTCGCTCAGCCTCAAGCGCTTCAGGCCCAACAGGCCCCCATGCCGACGCCGGACTCTGAAGCCAGTCAGCGTCGACTGGGTGACAATCCTCGTGTCGCTCAGGCCTTACGTGCCATGGCAAAGCGGGAGGGCGGTCAGAATTCCAGCACGCGCGACCATTTCCGCAATGTGCTGGCCGAAGCCGCTGGTTTGATGGATGACGGGCCCGCTCGCTCTGGTCAGTCGTTGCCCGGTGCAGCCAATGGCCAACGCGCCTCTGCAGCGCCCGATCGGCTGCCGGTCTCCGATGACTATGGCGTGAAGACCAGCACAGATCGTGGTCAGTTTCTGGATCTGGGCAATCAGCCTGCCCGCGACCAGCAGACCCGTGATACACGCCCCGATGCAAGCGGTGGTGGCGCTGGTTTCGAACGTCTCATCCGTTAAAGAAACCCGACCCAACTTATCCAAAAGCTGTAAGGGTCTGTGTATGGGCCTTGGCCTGCCCCGGTCCTTTCGCTCAGTGGCTGCAAAACAAGCTTATCCTGTGTTTTGACGCCCCTGCCTCTTGACCTAGCAAAAGGGAGAGGGGAGAAGTGTTCAGCAAGACGCTGTCATTGCCTGTCAAACTATTTTTGATCCGTCCTGTTTTCCAGTGTCCAAAGCCATGGGGTCTGTCATGTCGTCCCGTCTTAACGGTCTGTCCGAAATCGCACCGCGCTATAAAGGCATCCTGTCAGATATCTGGGGCGTCGTTCACAACGGGGTGACACCCTTTACAGGCGCGGTCGATGCACTGACGCGTTATCGTGAAAGTGGCGGCAAGGTTGTTCTCATTACCAACGCACCACGCCCGTCGGCTCCTATCGCCGCCCAGCTCGAACAACTGGGTGTGGGGCGTGACAGTTACGACGACTTGGTGACCTCGGGGGATATTACCCGCAAAATGCTGGTGGATAGTGGCAAGACCAAGCTCTACCATCTGGGACCTGAACGCGATTTACCACTCTATGATGGCTTGGGCCTGTCGCTGGTCGCGCAAGAAGAAGCCGAAATGATCTGTTGCACCGGTCTGTTTGACGACACCAAGGAAACGCCGGATGATTATGATGATTTGCTCAAGAATCTTGCCAAGCGCCAGCTGCCGATGATTTGCGCCAATCCGGACCGGGTGGTTGATCGTGGTAACACGCTGATCTATTGCGCCGGATCGCTGGCCGGTCGTTTTGAAGCCTATGGCGGGGAAACAATGCAGGCCGGGAAGCCGGAAGCCGCAATCTATGACGCCGCTCGGGCGGCACTGGACAAGGCAGCCGGGTCCGCAATCGACAAGGCTGACATTCTCGCCATCGGGGATTCGGTGCCAACCGACCTGCGCGGTGGACATTATCAGAAGATCGATGCCCTCTTCATCACCTCAGGGATCCACGCCCAGATGTTTGGTGATCCTGATGCACCTGATCATGAGCGGGTCCAGCATCGCCTCGACCATGAAGATGTCGAGACTGTCGGTTATATGCCCCGGTTGATCTGGTAATCACACCTCACTCCGACCTTGCAATGCCAGCCGCCGGCAACTGCAACCTTGTGCATCCACACAAGGCTGCCTATCTGAGATGGGTCGGCTGGCTATCGCGGCCGTTCGCTTGTGCTCGGGCTTTCATCCTTCCGCATCTGGCCTACCAAGCAGTTCCTGCATTGTTCCATAGAGGAAAGTGTCCATGTCCATCACCCTTCTAGAAGACCGCAAACTGGTGCGCATGACGGGCGCTGACACCGAGGCCCTGTTGCAGCGATTGATCACGACCAATCTCGACAAAGTCTCTGTGGGTGAAGCAGGCTATGGTGCCTTGCTGACACCGCAAGGGAAGATCCTGTTCGATTTTCTTGTCACGCGCCTGCCTGATGGCTTCCTGTTTGATCTTGACGGGCGCGTGGTCGAAGACTTCATCAAGAAAATGACCCTCTATCGTCTGCGCTCGGCCATTGCAATTGATCTTCTTGAGGATCGCGTTGGCTATAGCTTCGAGCCGCAATCCGATGGTGTTCTGGATCCACGATCAGAGGCCCTTGGCTGGCGCCTTTATGGCCCGGCAAACGGTTGGCAGCCAGACGGAGGGCACGAGGACCTCAAGGCCCGTTTTGTCGCGGAAGCAATCCCGCAGGCCGGTGTCGATTTCGAGTTTGGCGACGCTTTCCCGCATGATGTCAATTTGGACTGTCTCGGCGGTCTTGACTTCGCAAAGGGTTGTTATGTCGGTCAGGAAGTTGTCTCCCGCATGCAGCATCGCGGCATTGCGCGCAAGCGGCTGCTGCATGTTGAGGGGGCAGCGACGCTGCCTGCGGCAGCTTCCCCAGCCGAGGTCTCGATAACAGCGGGTGGCAAGACTGTCGGTACACTTGGGCAGGTATCGGGCAACAAAGGTCTGGCGCTGGTTCGCCTTGATCGGATTGCCGATGCCTTAGAGGAAGGTCAAGTAGTTGAAGTAATGGGCATTGGTTTGAAATTCTCCGTTCCAAGCTACGCAAATTTCTCTATATAAAGCAGCGATTATTATAGTTTAAAACCCTGCCTTTTCTGGATGGTTATGTGTTTATAACTTGCAGTCATGTTGTGTTCCACTTGGCAGAATGCAGTATTTTTATGATTAACCAAGCATAAAACGACCGCCATTTTTAGCTTTTGTTAAGACTGTTTCGGGCAAACTGCCCCTATTGGGGAACGACTTTGGGGGTCATATTATGCCATCGGATATCTTGGCATTGGAGTTGCTCGTCGCAGATATCGCGGCATATGCCAAACATCAAATTGACAACGGAACCTTGTGCGGGCCGCGTTTTGCCGCCTATGTCAAACTGGCATGGTTTGGTCAATCGGGCAGCCCTTGCTATTCCGACTGCAAGAATTTGCTCGACGCCCTGCAGATCCTGCGCGATCTCGACAATGACAGCGAAGTCGATACCTTCTATATCGCCATGACAGCCGCCTTGATGGAATGCTATCCGGAGCCGGATCAGGTGTTGTCTGACTTTGACGCAATCCGTCGCATGTCTGCAGAATTGAGACATGTCGCCTGACGAGAAATCTTCCTCAGATTCCAATAGGACAAAGCGCGCCTCGAAGCCCGAAGCGCGCTCTTTTTTTGCCATTGAGCGGATAAGCGCAAGCACTAAGCTTCAGGTTTGGTCTGCAACTTGGAGCGTTTGAGATGCTCGTCAAGGCGCGGCATCATCTCGACAAAATTGCACGGCATGTGACGATAATCGAGTTGATAGGCGAAAATACCGTCCCAAGCATCCTTGCAGGCCCCCGATGATCCGGGAATGCAGAAAATATAGGTCGCATCGGCAACCCCGCCCGTGGCGCGGGACTGGATGGTCGATGTACCAATCTTCTCAAAGGAAATCTTGTGAAACAGCCAGGAGAAGCCGTCCATTTGCTTCTCAAACAGAGGGATCATGGCTTCCGGCGTGACATCGCGGCCAGTGAAGCCCGTGCCACCCGTTGAAATGATCACATCAATGCCTTTGTCTGCAATCCAGGCCTTGGTCTGTGCCTGAATGGCGTCGACATCATCCTTGACGATTGCCCGGTCTGCCAAAGCATGTCCGGCCGCCTGCAGGCGATCCACCAGCACCTGACCGGATTTATCATCCGCCAGACTTCTGGTGTCGGACACGGTCAGGATGGCGATATTCATTGGAATGAAGGAACGGGGGCCGGATGTATGGGCCATGCTACTCTCTCTTGATTGGCACAAAGGCGAGACTTGTCATGAAGACAGCATAATGCAGATCTTGTGACAAATCCCCTTGTCTTTCGTCAAGAGAAGCCAAGCGCATGAAAGGGCCACCTTACCGCCCGATATAGCGATCCCGGCGGTGATTGATGGCAATGATGGCATTGAGGATAATCGAGCCGAACAAAGACCAGCCAATCACATGGAGTGGAAGCAGGAACAGGGCTGTGCCGAAAATGCCCACATCAAACAATTGCTGGACATAACCGGCCCGAAAACCGGTTGCCTCCTGCACGGTCAACGCCAATGCCCCAGCGCCACCAAGGCTGCCTTCATGACGGATGATGGCCAACAGCCCCGTGCCCGTCAGCGCTCCAAAGGCGAGTGTGCCAATGAAGGGATTGAGCGTTTCAAAGGTCATCAGCGGCGGTAAAATCTGCATCAAGACCGACAAGGCTGCGACACAAAGGGCGGATTTAACCGTAAAGCGCCAGCCAAGGCGCTGATAGGTGAACCAGTAGAATGGCAGATTGACCAGAAAGAAGACAATCCCGAGATCATAGCCGGTGACATAGGAGATCAGCAGGGCCAGACCTGCGGTTTGTCCGGTGATAAAACCAAGCTGGGTAAGAAAGACCAGACCGACGGCGGCAATCAGCACGCCGAAGGAAAGACCCTGAACATCTTCAAGCAAAGAGTGCTTTTCCAGTGTGACCAGAGGTTCGGTGTTGGTGACTGCGCTCATTTCATCTCGCATTTACTTCCAAAAAGGTGGGTATGGTCCGATAAATTGCAAAATAGAGGTATATTTGTCCTTCTATCATCGTGCCAGAGGGAAAATGTTATATCCAGATTAGACTTTGTGCAGTGAGGTGAAATTTCAGGCAAATTGCGCCTGCATCGGCATGCCTGAGCGCGACAGCCAAGTTTGACAAGGCCAAGGCGCTTGAAACGAGATCCGCCTCCGCACGCCAGGCTCGTCATGAACCCGGCCTGCTGGTGCGCCGAAAGGGGCGAACCCATTGTGGGGACGAACAGGTTGGCCCCGGCGCACCGACGCAAGGTGCGGAGGCGGATCCGAGACCTGCGCGCAAAGGATTGATCGCGCATGGCCCCTTCACGCAATGGCGAACAGGATGTCTTGGTTCCGTTTGCCTTATACGCGACACAAACCAAAAGAGATCAGGGGCCTGGCGTGTGCAAAAGCGGCGCATTATCGCTGTCGAGGGAGGTGCACCAATCGGTGCGGATTCATGTCGCGGTGCGGGATTGTTCTTTGAACTGTTTGCGCGATTGCGTCCATCTGTTGCAAGCATGACTGAACAGGACCAAAAACCCGCTTTTCTTCTGCTGCCGATTGCATTAGGGTCCGCCCCAAAGCCGGGCCTTTGCCCGAAACAATCTGATGCAACCATGATGCAATAAGAGACTGACAGGAAGATGACCGACATTCTAGCCCCCCATATGCAGCCGGAACGCTCGTTTCAGGGCATGATCCTTGCGCTGCAGAAATATTGGGCCGATTACGGCTGCGCAATTCTCCAGCCCTATGACATGGAAGTCGGTGCCGGTACGTTTCACCCTGCCACCACTCTGCGTGCCCTTGGGCCGCGTCCATGGCAGGTTGCCTATGTTCAGCCATCGCGCCGTCCAACTGATGGTCGCTATGGTGAAAACCCGAACCGTCTGCAGCATTATTACCAGTTTCAGGTGTTGCTGAAGCCAAGCCCGAAAGACCTTCAGGATCTTTATCTTGGTTCGCTAAAAGCCATTGGCATCGACAGTGCCCTGCATGACATCCGCTTTGTCGAGGATGACTGGGAAAGCCCGACCCTCGGCGCTTGGGGCCTTGGTTGGGAATGCTGGTGCGATGGCATGGAAGTCAGCCAGTTTACTTATTTCCAGCAGGTCTGCGGCATCGAATGCGCCCCGGTTGCCGGTGAGCTGACGTATGGTCTCGAACGTATCGCCATGTATGTGCAGGGCGTCGATAACGTCTATGACCTGAACTATAATGGCCGCGAAGGCGATGAGAAGATTTCTTATGGCGATGTTTTCCTGCAGGCCGAGCAGGAATATTCCCGCCACAATTTCGAATATGCCAATACGGAGAAACTCTTCCGTCATTTCAAGGACGCGGAAGAAGAATGCAAAGCCATTCTCTCACAGGGGGCAAATGGTAATCTGCATCTCTGCGTGTTGCCTGCCTATGACCAGTGCATCAAGGCATCGCACCTGTTCAACCTGCTTGATGCCCGTGGCGTGATTTCGGTTACCGAACGCCAGAGCTATATTCTGCGCGTCCGTGAGTTGGCCAAGGCCTGCGGCGAAGCCTTCCTGCTGACCGAAGCGGGCGGTGTCGGCTACGAGCCTCGGTGACAAGACTAAGAGCGATTTGAGGCCGTATCTACCTGTTGGTCAATGCAGCTTGGTTGCATTCCACCGGCCCACAAACGACAAAAACCGCCCTGCTGGGCGGTTTTTTTATGAACGGCATCCTGCCTAGCACTCAGATGTGTGCACATGGTCACAATGTGATCATGATCGCGTCTTGTCAGGAATTGCCTTTTCCGTTGTTTGAGCTGGAATTATTGCTCGAATTGTTGCTGCTGTTTGAGTTGGAATTATTGCTCGAATTGTTGCTGCTGTTTGAGTTTGAATTGTTGCTCGAGTTGTTGCTGCTGTTTGAGCTGGAATTGTTGCTCGAATTGTTGCTGCTGTTGGCATTGGCGTTGCTGCTCGCGTTGCTGCTGCTGTTGGCATTGGCATTGCTGCTCGCGTTGCTCTTGCTGTTGGAGTTCGCGCTTGCTGTTGCGGATGCGGCCGCCGATTCTGCTTTTGCGGCTTTGGCTGCAGCAGACTTTTTCTGTGTGAGGCTCAATCGTGGATTTCGTTGTACGGCAAGCGCCCATTGTTTGACGCGCTCGGCATAAGCCCGTTTTGCTGCAGCACGTTTTTGTGCTGCTGTCATCTTGCCGGTGCGCAGATTGCGAGAGGCTTTGTCTTTCCCAACAGTCTGCTTGCTGGCTTTGGCGGTTTTCAGGCTGCCCGGCTCAAGGGTTTTCTCGACACCGCTAACTTTTCTGGTCGCACGGAAGTTGGCTTTGGATTTACGCTGCTTGGTTTTCCGAAGATTCAATGCTCTTGTGGCCGCAGGCGTGGCGGCCTTCAAGGTCAGCCCTGTGCTTGTTCCATTCACCGCACGTACGCTCGCTTGCTGCCCACGGGTGATGTCTGCACTTTCTCCGCTCTGGTGGTCTGACACGCCAACCGTGCCTTCAGAGACCGACACACGGGCACCACGCCCATTGACATTCACAGCAAAGGTCGTGCCTTTGACAACAGCAACAAGGAATGGAGTGCGGACCGAGAAGTGTCTGACATCCCTCTTATTGACCGTCAGGTCCAGTCGACCACTTTGATGCAGGATCGTCGTCTTGCCGGCTTCATTATACCGCGCGGGCGGGATCGCCATGATTGCGCTTGGCCCGACCTGAATCCGTTCCTTGCCCCTTTTGAGCATGATCCGGGTTTTTGCATGCGTTGAAAGCGTTTGACCGGGGCGCAACATCATGCCGCGTTTCACCCTCTGCGCATTTTCATGCTTGGCGGCGATATAGGCTGAGCCAGTCACCTTCGTAACCATCCAGCTATGCTCGTCTTGTGACATGGCTGTCTGAGGTGCCAAGAATGCAAAAAGAACGGCAATGCACAAAATGAGAGAGCGCATGATAAAGGATCCTCGATAAAAAACAGTCGCGCGATCAATATAGGGTGATGCGCTGAATGAACCCTTAAATGTTTGAATTTTCGAACCAAAGGGCTAGAAAGTCTTAATATTCAATTAATTGAATTTATTGAAATGTTGTGACCTTGGCCATGGTCTTGCAAATTGCAACAATGCAAGCTTTTGTTAACCATACTTGCTTACTACTGGTTAAGACATGATGCCCCGAATCCGAATGGAGCGGGGTCTGTCTTGGACAGGTGCAAAGCGAGGCAAATGTTGTGACGGTGCGGCGCAAAAATTGGAAGAGGGTGGCTTCAAGGGCCGCATGTCTGGGCGCAGCCATTCTGGTATCCGCCTGCGCAACCAAGCCCGATCGTCCCCAAGCGCCGCTCACCCAGCCGAATGAATCCTACATTCAAGTGACGAAGCAAAAGTCGACCTGGTGTTACACGCGGGTGATCGAGGGACTGCCGAAAGATGAAATTTGCCAGAAGGGGGATTTTATCCGTTACAGCCCGGACCCGCATCCAATGACTGTCTACCGACCAATCCCTAATTATGTGCTGGCCCTGTTCGGAACCATGTCTGCCATGGAATCTGGGACGGCAAGATCATCCTACCAATCTGAATCGGCGGAAGCCGAAGCCATGCGCAATTGGGCCATCGCACTTCAGAATTGAGATCCGAACGCGCGTTAACCCTTTGGCTTGTCTGGCACATCCTCGCCCGGCTTGTCGGAAGGGGGCGTTGTGAAGGTGACATCGACGCCGTTCAGGCGATAATCCCCCTCATCAAGAGGAATGTCGAAGAAGAGTTCGTTGTTGATCAGGATTTCCACCCCGTGCGGTCCGGCGCGATAAGAATAGAGATCCTTGTCACATTGGACTTGCTGCGGATAGGGGGGTTCACCTGTGGCATAGTCAAGTGCCTTGCAAGTTCCGATTTGCAGCTCAAAGCTCTTGCCTGACACAGGGTGCAGAATATAGGCCGCCAGGCTGTGATCCCTCAACATTGCCGTGCCGGGGGATATGTCATTGGCGTCAAGCCGTTTCAATAGGTCACTTCCCGAAAGCAAGTCTCCATCGGACAGATCTGGGATGTCCTTGTCTTGAGAGTCCAGCTCACCGTCTTCATCGCTTCCCAAGGTTGTTGTGAAAGCGAATTTCAGATCGCGCTCGTCCGGTTCGTCCTGACCTTCTTGGGCTTGCTGTTGGGCAAGGGCCTGAGGGGAAGGAAACATCACCAAGGCAGCGAACAACAGCGTAGCCGCACCAACCCAGCGGGTCTTAACGGGGGAGCGTTCGGCTGAGGAACTCACGCGCTGTGGGGTGTTCATCCGATTGGCGAACAGGGCCGGGATGTGCTTGCAATGCAGCTTGGCAGTCATGGAATGAAAATGGGCAATAAGCATAAACAAATCTCTCCACCCAGTGATTGATGCGGCTACCGGAACAGGCAGCATGGACGAGAGCATATGCCCCGGGCACCAGACTGGCGCCCGGGGCAGTCAATGGATTAACGGCAGCTGGTCGGGATCAGCGTGTAATGCTGATCTTCAAGCACGCGAACAGTGCGGATATAGACCGGGTCATTATACTTGTTGGTCACGATGGAACCACCCCGGCGCATGTTGCCTGACCAGGAACGGCTGGCACCACGAACAAAAATGCCCTTTGTGTCATATTCGATAAGCTGCGGAATTTTTTCCACTTTGTAGCATTTGTCACGGTTGACGTACCGATCGGCCGTGAAAGTGCGAGCTTCAGCGTCGGACGAAAAGCCAACGGCGGTTGCGACAGTAGCTGCTGCCAGAACGGCAGCCAAAGCGAGGTTGGTAGTGTGAATGGTCATATCGGTTCTCCCAAAAAAAAATTGTGCCCTTATAATTTTCGTTGGGCCGCAAGATGATAAAAGCTAATAATCGAGACGTTGTCAAAGAAAATTAATTAATATTATATTAAGAGATAGACGTGTTTTCTGTAATTTAGACAAATATAGACTAAATCATGGGAATATTATCACATTTACATGTTTGAGATAAATTTAAACTATAAATCCAAAGGTTTTTATTGAATTTTGAAATTATTATAAATTTCAATACGTTAAAGACGAAGTTTTTGGAAATATGGAGGCAAATCAGGGGTTTTCAAAAAAGTTTCAACAACCAAAATTGCACAGAATGAACCCAGTTAGGTTGACACCTGAAAAGTCCCGGTTTGTCTGAAAATCAAGGTGTCGGTGACGGCAATTTGCAGAGAATTTTGCATGAATTGCGGAAATTTTATACACAACTTTTAATTTGCATTTGTACAACTTAGGATTGGATCTTCGCCCTGCAAGGAGGCGAGCCAACAGAGTTGGCGATCTATGCTAGTGGATTTTGTCCGCCTTGCTGCCCCCGGCATTTGTCCCATTTGCCTTCATTTTGGACTTCATCGCCTCCAACTGCGCACGGAACTTTTCGCACGGGTCAATTTCATCCAAACGCGGGGTGAACCAGACATGATCATACAGGGCAGGGTCAAAGGAGGGGTAGCTTGAGGCATCGGTCTCACCTCTGACCACTTCGATCAGGGCAACGGAGACGACTTTGTCTGCATCGTCAAGGAACATTGCGACGCCGCGATCCTTGCGGGTGTGCCCATTGCCGGCAATCAGGATGGCAACATCGCCTGCCTCTCGCCCCTGACGCAGGGCACGGGCCATGAAAGCATCCTTGAGCTTTTGCATGGTCACCAGCGGCTGCATGGCATCCCGACCCATCATGCCGCAATGGGCATCGACCAACTCATCGAGCAGATCATCCCGTTGAGTCTGAGCATAATCGCGCTCCCACCTCAGATCTTTGAGCAAGGCGGCGTCCAGTTCCTCTCCCTTGCCCGCATCCATCAGGGTCGCCCGATCCGGGTTGCCTGCCTTCAGTGCCATACCCGCCTTTAGGGCCTCGGCAAAAATTGGTTGATAGAGGGTCCAGGCGGGCCAGCCTCTTTTCTCCCACTCGATTGCGTCACCCAATTGATCAAGATGGTCGGGCAAAGCCGTGTCGAGAGCCGACTGATGGCGCTGTTCGGCCATTTCCGCAACAAGTTGCCCCTTCGCGCCGGTCTCTCGCAGATGACGCACCAGCATGGTCTGCCTTTGGTGATGCAGCGGATTGTCATGCTTCTCGCCTATCATCACATAATCCTTGGCCTTGATGGCTTCGAACAGGGCTTGTTTGTCGATCTGCTTGCCTGTGGCAACTGACCAGATCGTGTCGGCAAGTGGATGATCTTCCAGCAACATGGCAGGTTCTCCGGTCGTGGCGGTAAAAGTGAACAATGCCAGTGACAAAATAACCATACAGGCCGTGCCGGCTCTCTGGAAAAGGCGATGCAACCTAAAATGTGACCTGAAAAGTGGACGGTGATTCTGTTTGGTTTGCTGGATCATGCTCTCTCTCCCCGACGGTGCTTCCCACAAGCTTTGCCTTCCTTGCCGATGTTGCTTTTTATGATACGAAGGCAACCGCATTTCCGATCTATGCCATAGAAAAGCGGCGAAAGGAAAGGCGCTCGGACAACCGCTGCAGGGTTTTGAGAGTGTCGGTCAACTGTCACTTGCACTTTGCTCCGTGTCCGTTAATCTCCTTGGCACGATTGACCCAATGGGTCATGCAATAAAGGGGAGAAAAGAAATGTCCATCAGTTGGGTCTTGCTAGGCGTGCTTGTGCTCGTGGGCTTCTATGCGGTTTCAATCTACAACAAGCTGGTGAAAAACCGCCAGATGGCTGATGAGGGTTGGTCCGGGATCGATGTCCAGTTGAAACGGCGGGCCAATCTCATTCCAAATCTGGTCGAGACCGTAAAGGGCTATATGGGGCATGAGCGTGAGACTTTGGAAAAGGTCACCGAAATGCGTGCCCGTGCTGCAGGTGCGGCATCCGGTGGGGCCGCCGAGCGTTCGCAGGCAGAAGGGGATCTCTCCAAGGCGCTGGTCAATCTGATGGCAGTCGCTGAGAATTATCCTGACCTCAAAGCCAATGAAGGCTTTCAGAATTTGCAGAAGGAACTGGCGAGCGTTGAAGATGAAATCCAGCTCGCACGCCGCTATTTCAATGGTACCGTTCGCAATCTCAATGTGCTGGTGGAATCTTTCCCTTCCAATCTGATTGCCAAATTTTTCCAATTCTACAAGCGTGACTATTTTGAACTGGAAAATGAGGCCGACCGGGCAACACCACAGGTCCAGTTCTGACACACAACAAAGGGGCAAGGATCCGCATTGCGGCCCTTGCGTCTGTCATTTTGCTTTGCCGGACGAGACGGGCGAGCCAATGTGAATTTTTGACAGGTCCGCATTGGCTCAATGCGGGTCAATAATCCTTTGCAGGGAGAGGGGCTTGGTCCCTATCTTGCCATGTTTCCAACAACAGCTCGCGCGATGCGTTCCTTTTTGCCACTGATCGCTCTGGTCCTTGCGTTTCTTGTGGCCCCATTGGATGCTCATGCCCAACGGGGTGAGCGGATCACCAACTACAAGGTATCCCTGTCGGTCAATCAGGACCGCACGGTCGATATTGTCGAAACCATCACCATCAATGTCGAAGGCAACGTCTTCAAGCGCGGTCTGTTGCGGGACATTCCGGTGCGCTATCGCGGCAAGCTGGGCGAAACGGTCTATATCGATCTCGATGTGAAGAGCATTCAGCGTGACGGTCGCCGCGAACCCTATCACTTGTCCCATGAAGGCCGATATGTGCGCCTGAGGATCGGTAGCGCCGATGTCTTTTTGCAACATGGCCTGCACACCTATGAGATCCGTTACAGCGTATCGGATTCCATTGGCTTTTTCGACAATTATGACGAGATCTACTGGAACGCCATCGGCACCGAATGGCCCTTTGGTATTGATCAGGCCCAAGTCTCGGTCCAGCTGCCAGATGGGGCCAAAATCCAGCGACAGGCCTTCTATACCGGTGGTCAAGGGGCGCAATCCGATCACTATGAAGTCGTCAATCGTTCAGACCGCCAGGTCACGGTCCGCTCCACCCGTCCCTTTGCGGCCCGTGAGGGCATGACGATTGCTGTCGCTTGGCAAAAGGGCATTGTGCCCGCTCCCACAGAGACCGAAAAGATGGTCGAAACGGCGTATGACAACAGCCCATTGGCGATCCTTTTGGTGGCGTTGGTCACCCAGTTGCGCTGGCTCTACTATGCTTGGAAGAAGGTCGGGCGCGATCCGCAAGGCGGCGCGATCATTCCGCTCTACCACCCACCCAAGGGCATTTCTCCGGCCATTGCGTCTTATGTGTCAGGCCTTGGGTCCTTTGCCAAAAGTCAGCAGGCCAGTTTCATGGCGGCCCTGGTGGATCTCGCCATCAAGGGCTATCTGACCATCGACAGCACCAGTGATGACGTGGCCGTTGAAAAGACCGGCAAGGGTGATCCCAACCGCTTGCCCGCCGGGCAGAAGGCGCTGTTTGCCAAACTGTTTGAATCCGAGACGCGCCGGACCTTTGCCAATTTGTCCTATAAGACCATGGCGGGCATCATGTCTGCCTTCATCAGTGCCGTCGATGCGGAAACCGATCAGGTCTATTTCCGTCGCAATAGCGGCTACATGGTGCCGGGTTTCATCATCGCCATTCTCGGACTGGTGGGCTATTGCGTGGCGTCTGTTCTCTGGGCGCCGCCCTTCAATTTTCCGCTGCTCGAACTGGTTGCCGCTGGCTGCACCACCGGTGTGCTGGCAATTGTCATTGGCATCACCAAAGTTCTCAAGGGCAAGAAGAAAGTCAGCTCACTCTTTCAGCTTCCCTTCTTTGTCATCATCTTCTTTGGCACCATTTTTACCGTGGTGACGGGCGATGAAACCGTCAACATAATCAATATTGACTGGCTGCCCGTGCCGTTCATCGTGGCGATGATCATTGCACTCTATCTGTTCAACGACTGGATGAAGGCCCCCACCAAGCAGGGCCGTGAAGTGCTCGACGAGGTGGAAGGTCTGCGGCTCTTCATGACCGTGACTGTCGCCGAACAGGCGGAGCATGCCGACATGCCAGACCTCACACCCCAGCTTTACGAGGACCTGCTGCCTTATGCGATTGGGCTTGGGGTTGAGAAAAGCTGGTCCAAGGCGTTTGAAGACAAGGTCTTCTCGCAACTGCCACCGGACAAGACCTATCGTCCGCGCTGGCATAGCGGTCGCTTCGATACCGCTCGACCAACCGCGGCACTGGCAGCCATGACCACAACCCTTGGCACCAATCTCGCCAGCGCCATGACCCCGCCTGCTTCCTCGTCATCTGGCTCCAGTGGTGGCGGTTTTTCCGGCGGCGGCGGTGGCGGTGGTGGCGGCGGCGGTTGGTGAGGGCCTTACAGCTTTTCATTCTCCAGCGGAGTCAACCGATCGGCAATCGGCTTGAAGGATCGGCGATGGTGCTGGCAAACGCCAAGCCGATCCAGTGCTTCCATATGCGCCTTGGTGCCGTAGCCCATATGGCTCTCAAAGCCATAGCCGGGAAATTGTCTGCCAATCCGCATCATCATCCGGTCGCGGGCCACCTTGGCAACAATCGAGGCGGCCGCAATCGACAACGACCGTCCATCGCCCTTGATCACCGCTTCGCCGGGGCAGGGGGCTCCGGGGGCAACGTCCCGTCCATCAAACAAAGCATAGGCAGGCGACAGGCTCAGACCATTGAGCGCCCGAACCATCGCCCACAAGGTCGCTCCGCGAATGTTCAGCGCATCAATCTGGCCCGGCGACGCCGAGGCAATTGACACATGGGCACTAAGGCAGATCTGGTCAAACAGGACGGCGCGTTTCTTCTCGCTGAGTTTCTTGGAATCATTGAGTCCCTTCGGGATGGCATTGGGATCAAGGATCACGGCTGCGGTCACCACTGGCCCTGCCAACGGGCCGCGCCCTACTTCATCCACGCCGGCGACGGAGCCGCCCGAGCGTTTCATTGCTGCCTGCTCAAGGCTGAAATTCGGCCCGTCTGCCAGTAGATCGAACAAGGCACCTTGCGATGGTTTGCGGGCTTTCTTCATGAACTGACCCTCATACGCCCCCCGAACTGCCTGAGCTACCAAGCCGTAGACCCGGGGCAGGGCGTTCTGCCATCACCGACCGGCGGAAGCGAAACAATTTGGCCGGACGCCCGCCCGTGGCGGTGGCACTGGCCCCGGTCGGTTCCACCAACTCCGCCTGCTCCACCAACCGGCGGAAATTCTGCTTGTGCAGGCGACGCCCGGAAATCGCCTCGACCGTGCTTTGCAGCTCGGTTAGGGTGAAACTGCCCGGCATCAGCTCGAACACGACCGGGCGATATTTCAATTTGGCCCGCATTCGCGAAATAGCCGTGGCGAGAATGCGGCGATGATCCATTTGCAGCGGCTGACCGAACAGCAATCCCTCGGCAGTTGAAGGCGACAGACCCCGGTCCCGATAATGCTCTTCCACCAGCCCCGCTTCATAGAGCAGCTCATAGCGGTCGAGCACCCGTTCCTCATCCCACACAGCTCCATCAAGTCCGAAGGACAGGCGTAGGCGCTGCTTTGGGCTGAGGCCCTTGTTGCCATCATCTGACGCCCCTTTTGCCCATTGCTGCAGAGCTGGCAAAATCTGGGAATCCAACAGGGCCGGGCGGGCCTCACGCCAATCTTCCCAAGGGAAATAGCGATACCAGCTGTGCCATCGCCCTCCGACAGGGGCCTGCAAATCACTGCGTTCCTCTGCCGCACTGTCATCCCTGTCCCGATAGAGCTGGGTGAGCGCCAGATATCCAATGGATACTTCGTGCGGACTGTTGCTGCCTTCCTCGGTGCGCCGTCCCCTGTCCCCAAAGGTATAGAGCTGTTCCACATAGCCAAGCTTAAGGCCCGTTTGTTGTTCAACCCAGCTGCGCAGACCGGTTTCCAGTGTGCGGTGGTGCAAAGGGTCGAACGGGCCAAAGGGAAGGCCACCACGTCTTTCTTTGTCATCTTGGTGGAGTGGAACAGCGGCAGGGGGTTTTGCTGGCTGACCGACCAATGCCGGATCGACCTCCAGAATCAACGGCATGGTGCCATGCATGGCGATGATTGCTGCATTCAAACCCACCGAAATCGGATGGGTCGGTGAAGAAGGGACTGGATTGGTCACAATGCGTATGGCCTCTTGCATATGCGATCCGCCCAGCGCCGAAGCGGGGCGAATCCATATCCCAAACTATAAGCAAAAGCATGGGCAGGAAAAGGCAAAGATCGATGATCAGCTCATACGGTGGATGCGAGCAAAGGAGCTTGGGCATCTGCTGCCGAGGCGATTGTTACACCCGATGCCGGAATGTGTGGCATGGCAAAGATATTGCCTTCATAACAATCCGCACCGCGACCAATCGATTCAATCGCATCGACCATGCGTCCGTCGCGCCCCATCAACGCATCGGCCAGTGCGATCAGATGCGAATTGGGGGTCGCGCGTGGTGAGGCTTCGCGCAAGGCCTTGGCCAGCTCCATTTCGCTCAGATCAGGTCGCAGGCTGCAAGCGGCAATATAGGCCGACGCCGTCGAGCGGCTGACCCCGGCCCAGCAATGGACAACCAGTGGCGTGGTCCGGTCCCATGCGTGAACAAAGTCGATCAGTTGCTGCACCTGCTGTTCAGACGCCAGCTTGAAGCCGGGCAGGGTGGCAGCAATGTCATTCAGACTGAGACGCAAATGCCGTTCAGGCGCAATGCCGGTCGGGCGCTCCATATCCATTTCCGGGTTGAGCACCGTAACCAGATGGGTCGCCTTGACGTCATCGACAACTTGCTGAAGTTTCGACAGCGAGCAGACATAAAGCATGGTTTGGCCTCCGGGCTCAGGCATCAATCGGGTTGGGCAGCTTTCCGGGACTGGAAAAAGCACCATACTGCTTTTCTACGACAATCGCCCAAGATGGAAGTTAGCCCTTTGGTCGCATCAAGCTTCATGCGGCGTCGAGCGGCGCTCGATGGGAGG
Organism: Cohaesibacter intestini; assembly: GCF_003324485.1. NCBI lineage: Bacteria > Pseudomonadati > Pseudomonadota > Alphaproteobacteria > Hyphomicrobiales > Cohaesibacteraceae > Cohaesibacter > Cohaesibacter intestini. The sequence goes on from NZ_QODK01000003.1 coordinate 249,071, forward strand.
TCAGATCAGAGTCCGACAAGGGCAAACGGCTACTTAAGCTGATCATGCAATTGGTGGAACCGCTCAACAAAAGCTGTCTGGGCCTTTTGCGTGCTCCAGGGGGTAATCGGCAGATCGCTGGGGTCAATGCCATTGGGGGAGCCAAAGAGTATTTCCGCCTCGGCCTTATCAAATCCGGCCAAATGCACCGCCTCAAAATAGGCAGACACATGATCGGCACTCTTGATCTGGCGCTTCAGTTCCCGATTGGGATGGGCAGGCAAGCCAAACCGCAAATGGATTGCAGCCTCCAGTTTGGCTTCAATGGCTTTGTAGCCTTCCCCGATGGCGGATTTGAAGGGAGAAATCATATCGCCGATGACATATTCCGGGCCGTCATGCAACAAGGCCAGCAGCGCTGCGTCAGCGGGCATGTCGGGAAATTTCTGTCGCATGACCGCCTCGACAATCAAGCTGTGCTGGGCGACAGAGAAGGGATGATTGCCAACCGTCTGTCCATTCCAGCGGGCAACGCGCGCCAGACCGTGCGCGATGTCCTCGATCTCCACATCAAATGGAGAAGGGTCGAGAAGATCAAGGCGTCGTCCAGACAACATCCTTTGCCATGCTCTTGGGGGCTGTTTGGGTTTGGGCATCAGAGTCTCCGCATTCAATTGGTCGTTGCTTACCGCAAATGCTTGTCAATGCCTATGACAAAATTTTTCGTCCTAACCGTCTTTGCCTGCGGGTTTTCTGCGATCTACGTAGAAATGCGGGGAAGTGTGAAGTGATTTATGTCGTAAAGACTGCTACAAATCTCTAAAAATTTCTACGCTTGTCAAAATTGCGTAAAAAAATGAAAGAAATTGAACAAACGATCTTGTTGAAGGAGATTCTTCAGAGTAAATTCATCTCCCATGATCATTTTAGGATCATCGAACCAATATTGCGCCGGAACAGGCTGCATTTGGTTTGGAAGGAATTTAAGTGGGGACCTAAATTCCTTAGAGAAGGGGCGCGACCTTGGTCGCGCTCCTTTTTTTGTTTTGTCGGCCTTCAACCGCATTTTTCTTGCTAAAGCGGCTGTGGCTTTGACACGCTTGGGGTGACAAATGTCCGAGGGAAATTAAATCTGAGTATGTTTTTCAACAATTAATCCGACACCTGTCGACATGGATAACTTGAAAATGAAACCCAACAATCAAAAGGGTTTATTCAACTTACTTGGAAAAATTTTAATATGTTTCTCTTTCTTAATATCGTAACTTACTGTTTTGTTAGAACTTTCGATTTGACTTTGAGAACCATTCGCATCAGTTTGAGGCCATAACAATTCAGGTGAGAGCCAATCGCCAAACCAAACTGGCAGGCTCAAGCATCCGATCTTGGGCCTTTAACCCATTCGTTGGAGAGAGACATGAAAAAGACAATGCTTGCAGCACTGGCTGCGACACTGGGGGTGAGTGCATCCCTGCCTGCATTGGCCGCTGGCGAGGTCAATATCTATTCCTACCGTCAGCCCTTTCTGATCGAACCGATTCTGGAAGCCTTCACCAAGGAAACCGGTATCCAGACCAACGTTATCTTTGCCAAGAAGGGTCTGGAAGCCCGCATGAAAGCAGAGGGCGAGAACAGCCCTGCCGACCTGCTGCTCTCCGTCGATATTGGCAAGTTGAATGGCGCCAAGCTTGAGGGCGTGGCCCAGCCGGTAAAAAATGCCGTGCTGGAAACCAATATTCCCGCTCAGTATCGCGATGTCGACGGCCAATGGTTCGGCCTGACCACGCGTGCCCGTGTGATTTATGCCTCCAAGGAACGGGTTGAACAGACCAGCATCACCTATGAAGAGCTGGCAGATCCGAAATGGAAAGGCCGTATTTGCACCCGCTCCGGTCAGCATGTTTATACCATCGGCCTGATTGCCTCGATGATCGCCCACAAAGGCGAAGAGGAAACCAAGACATGGCTTGAAGGGGTGAAGGCCAATCTGGCGCGCCGCCCAACCGGCAATGATCGTGCGCAGGTCAAGTCCATCTATGCAGGCGAGTGCGACATTTCTCTGGGCAACACCTATTATATGGGCCAGATGCAAACCAACGACAAAGAGCCTGAACAGAAAGACTGGGCCGAGTCGGTACGCATCCTGTTCCCCAACAGTGAAGATCGCGGTACCCACGTCAACATTTCCGGCGTCCTGTTGGCCAAATACGCTCCCAATAAGGACAATGCCATCAAGTTGATGGAATATCTGGCCTCGGACGCAGCTCAGCATCTCTATGCGGAAGTCAATTTCGAATATCCGGTGCTTGAAAGCGTCGAACCTTCGAAGTTGGTCAAGTCATGGGGCTCATTCAAGGCTGACACGATCTCTTTGAACAAGATTGCAGATGCGCGCACAAAGGCATCCGAGTTGGTCGACATTGTCGACTTTGATGCGGGGCCGAACTGATCGGTCACGCTTCTTCACTCCACCATTCCTGCTGTCCTTTGTTGCCTCGATGACAAAGCCGGCGGGAATGGGGAGACAAGAACGGCAATCAAAGGAGTTTTAAAGAATTGGAAAAAAGAGTTTGTGTCACGCTTTGTGACAGCCCCGATGTCATACTGGTCCTATGATCACGGGGGTATGAGCTCTTTTTCTCCAATAGCGCTTGACAGATTTGGATGCATTTCTGGTCCTCTTGCATCCAGTCGTCTGGAAAGCGCACTTCCCCGAAGTCCCGCATGCGGTGATGAATAGCAGAGCTGGTCCCTTTGCCCTTCAACCGATCACCGTACTGGCAGCATTCGCAGCACATATCTCACCTCGGTGAGATGACTTGTGGGATTTGCACATGAACTTGTCCGGCCAAAGGTCTTTGAAAGCTGGTCCCTTTCAAACACTCCCTCCGGCAAGCGTTTTGTGTAAGTGCCACGATGTCTCCCGACATCGTGGCACTTTCTTTTTGGCCACCTTCTCGAACTTATTGTTGAGGTTTGTTTGATCGCAAAAAGGATCGGCCTGCCTTGATCTTTCTTTGCAAATATCCCTATAAGATGTATGTAACAATCAACAATAGTCGCGACGAGACCGGCCTGTGCCCCACTTTTCTCAAGATCCCGTGCCAGACGCTGTCGATCAGCCCGCCGTGGCAACGCCCGGCCTCTGGCGACTGGTCGCTGTGACACGGCAGAGCGCGGTGGGGTGGGGCCTTTTGTGCCTGTTGACCCTGTTGGTCGTCGCTCCGATCCTGTCGCTTGTCATCATTGCCTTTGGTGATGCCGGGGATGTCTGGCCGCATCTCGTGTCTACCGTCTTGCCGCGTTCGGTGATGACCACCTTCTGGCTGATGCTCGGGGTGGGCAGCCTGACAATGCTGATCGGGGTTTCGACCGCCTGGCTGGTGACCATGTGCCGCTTTCCCGGTCGCGCCATCTTTCAGTGGGCCCTGTTGATTCCACTGGCCATTCCCACCTATATCGTCGCCTATGCCTCGGTCGAGCTGTTGGACTATTCCGGCCCGGCCCAAAGTGCCTTGCGCTGGCTGTTTGGCTTCAAGAATGCCCGCGATTACTGGTTTCCCGAAGTTCGTAGCCTACCCGGTGCGATCCTCGTGATGAGCTTGGTGCTCTACCCTTATATCTATCTGACCACCCGGGCGACCTTTCTGCTTCAGTCGGCCTGTGCGCTGGATGTCTCGCGCACCTTGGGAGCGGGGCCAATCCGTCTGTTCTTTGCTGTTGCTCTGCCGCTTGCCCGCCCGGCCATCGTGGTCGGGGTGACGCTTGCCATGATGGAATGCCTCAATGACATTGGAGCGGTCGAGTTTTTCGGGGTCAAGACCCTGACTTTCAGTGTCTATGACACATGGTTGAACCGCTCCAGCCTTGCAGGAGCTGCGCAGATTTCGACCGTGATGCTGCTGTTTGTGCTGATGCTTTTGTGGTTGGAACGCAATGGCCGACGACAGCAGCGCTTTGCGGTAACCACCCGTCGCTATCAGGCCTTGCCCAGCTTCCACCTGACCGGGCTTCGCGGCGCCTGCGCTGTGGCAATCTGCGCTCTGCCGATTTTTCTCGGCTTTCTCCTGCCTGCGATGGTGCTGACCCGCTCGGTATTTCTCAATTGGCAAGACAATCTGACAGCCGATTTTCTTTCGGCAATGGGCAACTCCCTGTTTCTGGCGACAGCTGCGGCGATCCTGACTACCATGATCGGCACCAGTCTTGCCTATGTCGCGCGCATCCAGAAAAGCCAACTTGCCGAAGCCATCACCCGCACCTCGGCCATTGGCTATGCGGTGCCCGGCACCGTGCTTGCCGTGGGCATTCTCATTCCGGTTGCCATGCTGGACAATTTTATCGCTTCGACCATGAAACAATGGTTCGGCATCGCCACCGGGCTGATCATCATCAGTTCTGGTGCAGCGATGCTCTATGCCTATTGCGTGCGCTTCATGGCTATGTCTTACGGGGCAGGGGAAACCGGATTGCAACGCATATCGCCCAACCTCGAGGCCGCAGCCAGAACCCTTGGTCGCTCGCCCATGCGTACGCTGATCGAAATCGACCTGCCAATGATCCGTCCGGCTTTGATCTCCGGCGCGTTGCTGGTTTTTGTCGATGTGATGAAAGAACTGCCCGCCACCATCTTGCTCCGCCCGTTCAATTTCGACACATTGGCCACGTTGGTCTATGGTCAGGCGTCGCTTGAAGCCTTTGAGAAGGGCTCGTTGGCCGCGCTTTCCATCGTGCTGGTCGGCATCGTGCCGGTGATCCTTTTGTCACGCACAGCCAATAGGTCGCACGCGAACTAGGTCTTTGGCGCTGCAGTGCAGAGGTGGCACCTGCTTGGCCATCAAGGGAACTGGCGGGAAAAAGGCAACCCGGCAAAGCCGGGTTATTGAGTTGACGGAATGCACGACCTTATCGCCAGCCGCTTCACAAGTCAGGTCATATTCCTCACCATTCCTCTAGGCGCTTGGGGACCAGAATGCGCCCTGACATTGTAGTTCCAGTTTATATGTATTCTCGCTTGCGGAGAACATAAAATTTTATTTGATTTCTAATATTCGAAACAATTTGTTACTCGGTTCACCTAGCGAAGGGAAAAAGGTAAACCGTCTCGGCCTTTAGATGAATCTGGATCAATCCGGGCTTGTAAATTGGACAAACACTTGTAAGTCTGTCACCGCTCCGGTTCGCAAGTCATTTTGCCTCTTTTGCCGCCGGGATGGACGGTTGGGGACAACAAAGGACAAAGCAAGTGAGCGGGAAATTACCACTATGACAAGAGCCTTCGTTTGTCATCTTGGGCTGTCACGCTGGCTTCCATCATCGTATCTCGATGAGCGGCTGAGTCCAGTGAAACGTCAATGAACCGGAAACAGGAGTTAGATCCGGCAAGCTCCGCTAGCAGGAGCGCCGGGTCGAATGTGGGAGAACACAATGAAAAAGGTTTATGCCAGCGCTGCTGAAGCGCTGGAAGGGCTGGTATTCGATGGCATGACAATCGCTGTCGGTGGTTTCGGCTTGTGCGGCATTCCGGAGAATCTCATTCTGGCCTTGCGCGAAACCGGCGTAAAGGACATCACGGTTGTCTCAAACAATTGCGGCATTGATGATTTTGGCATGGGCCTGTTGCTCAAAACCCGCCAGATCAAGAAGATGGTGTCTTCCTATGTTGGGGAGAATGCCGAATTCATGCGCCAATATTTGTCTGGCGAGCTGGAGCTTGAATTCAATCCCCAAGGCACGTTGGCCGAGCGTCTGCGCGCTGGCGGAGCCGGGATTCCGGGCTTTTACACCAAAACCGGTGTCGGCACGATCATTGCCGAGGGCAAGGAACACAAGGACTTTGACGGCGAAACCTACATTCTCGAGCGCGGCATCAAGACCGATCTGGCTTTGGTCAAGGCATGGCGCGGTGATGAGAAGGGCAATCTGACCTACCGCAAGACCGCCATGAATTTCAATCCCGAATGCGCGACGGCTGGCAAGGTGACCTTGGCTGAGGTCGAGGAAATTGTCGACACCGGCTCTCTCGACAAAATGGCCATCCATACCCCTGAAATCTTCGTTCAGCGCATCATTCAGGGTGAGCATGAAAAACGCATCGAACAACGCACTGTACGTGCCAGCTAAGGGGAGAGACGGATATGGCATGGACACGCGATCAAATGGCCGAACGCGCAGCGCAGGAACTGCAGGACGGCTTTTACGTCAATCTCGGCATTGGCATTCCCACCCTTGTTGCCAACTATGTCGGCGACAAGGAAATCACCCTCCAGTCGGAGAATGGCATGCTCGGCATGGGGCCGTTCCCGACCGAAGATGAAGTGGATGCCGACCTGATCAATGCGGGCAAGCAGACCATCACCGAACTGAAGCGCTCATCCTATTTCTCCTCCTCCCAGTCCTTCGGCATGATCCGTGGCGGTCACATCGACCTGTCGGTTCTGGGGGCAATGGAAGTGGCGGAAAATGGCGATCTCGCCAATTGGATGATCCCCGGCAAGCTCGTCAAGGGCATGGGCGGTGCGATGGATCTGGTCTCTGGCGTCAAGAAAATCGTCGTCGTGATGGACCACACCAACAAGAAGGGTGAGAGCAAGATCCTCAAGCAATGCACTTTGCCACTGACCGGCAAGGGCGTTGTCGATCTGATCATCACCGATCTTGGTGTGATGCAAGTGCGCCCGGACGGGCTTGCGCTGATCCAGCTGGCACCAGACGTCACTGTCGATGAAGTCGAGGCGAAAACCGACGCCAACCTGATCATTGATTTGAAGAACTGACACGGCGTTCCCACATTCTGACCAAACTTGGCCCGCGCTGCTCCTGCCGTGCGGGCTTTTGCGTTTCCAGAAAGGCAAAAAGCGAGAAAACTCACGCATTCGTGACCAGAAACAGCAGCCGCTTGTCTTTACCCATCATGTTTTTTGCCGGTTAAATGAAAGACGGCATCGGGAGAGGGCCGGCGCATGATGACCAGATCAATGCCAATCAGTGGCTCGACAATGGGTCTTCGCTTCAAGTTGGGCCAGACATTGAGTCAAACAATGAACCGGATGGGGCTCTGGGCTTTTTGGGGTGTCTTGCACTGTGTCTTTGCCACCTTTGTATCGCTGATATCGCCTTCGGCCGCCTTGGCCGCAAAAATCGAAGAGAAGACCGAGGTGCGGGACTATCGTGTCTATGGCACCACGCCGGGGCAGCTGGTCTCATACATGAAAAGGCGCCCGTTCCGCGGTGACAATGGCCCTGCAATGGCCAACATCAGGCCACGTTACAAGCTGAAAACCGCAACGGCCAAATCTCCCAAGGGGTGTAAGGTCAAGCGTGTGCATCTCAGCATTCGCTTCATCATGACGCTGCCCCGTTCCATGGAGGCACGCAAACAGGATCGCAAAACAAAATATGCCTGGCGCAGTTTTCGGGCATTTGCTCGCCGTCACGAGGAGCGGCATCGCCAGATCTATCTCTCCTGCGCACGGCGCTTTGTGCGTCAGGCCACCCGTCTTGCCCCGCAGCGACAATGTCGAACATTGACCCGTCAGGTCAAGAAACTGCTCAAGGAGCAGGAGAAGGCATGTGATCGCAAGCATCTTGCCTTTGACCGTCGCGACTTCCCAAGAGTGCCATCTCTACCGCTCTTCCGGCATGCCCGTTTCGAAAAGACCCTCAACAGCCGCGCCCGGCACCGCGCGTCTCGCACCAGCACTCGAACACCTCGAATGCGTCGGGCTGCCCGCCGGTAAGCAACCGCAAAATGCCCGGATTGCTCCACAAATTCAGCACTATATCGCCCCCGACAGGGCTTTGCGCTTGTATCCCTGAAAGCGGAGCGCTATTGAGTCAAGAAGACATCCTTGCCTTGTCTGTCCTTGCATCCGCATCCGACTCTTGGCAGCCTGTTTTGCACCAGAGTTGCAGCAAGCAGCCGGGCAGGGCAGGTCAGAAGGAGAGAGGCTGCGATAGGCGTCGGTACTGAGGATTTGCGGCTACCGATTGCAGCACAGTGGGGAAAGGACGGCAGTTCCATGTCGCGGACGTTGCGTATCAGGATTTTTTGGACATTTTCGGCCTTCCTCATCATGTTGATAGGGCTGATTGTCGCAACGCCTCATCTGATCAACACGCAGGTGGTCAAAAACCAGATTTCGCGCCAGATTTCCGACTGGATGGGCCTGCCGGTTATTGTCCGCGGCGAACCCATCGTAACGGTCTTTCCCTATATCACCTTCAAGCTGAAGAATGTGCAGGTTGCCTCCCGCATCGGCCTTGATGAGCCCGATTTGGTTTCGATGGAGGTGTTGCGGGCTGAAATGTACTGGTTGCCGATGCTGATCGGCAAATTTCAGGTGCGGCGTTTCCATCTGGACAATCCGAAATTCGAGTTTGTGCGCAATCAAGCGGGGCAAACCTCATGGGACATGACCGGCGGTTCGCTGATTTCCAACGACCCCGACGATGGTCGCCTGAAACTGTCCGACATTTCCCTTGGCCGCTTTGTCATCACCAATGGCAGTGCCCACATTCAGGATCACAAAACCGGATGGGACGAACAGCTCGACGCGATCAATCTTTCCTTTGATTGGCCAAATACCGGGGAAGCCGCGTCTTTGAATGGCTCCGTTGTATGGCGTGAGCAGCCAGTGAACTATTCCGTTCGCTCCGGCAATCCGATGGATCTGTTTGGAGGTGGCCTGTCTCCGGTCTCGCTGGCAATCAAGTCGCCCATGTTTGAAGCGTCCCTTGATGGCTCGGCCGCCACCATGGCGCAATTGCAGCTGGAGGGTGATTTCGCCTTCGAGACCACTTCGTTGCGCGCATTGCTCAACTGGCTGGGCAAGCCGTTGCCTCCCGGTGCAGGCTTTGGGCCTGCTGCCTTGAAGGCGCGGGCCAATTCCGTCGATGCATCCGTGTCTTTCTCGGACATGACCTTGAGCCTCGATGATCAGCGTGCCGATGGAGTGATACAGCTTGATTTCCGCCGTGATCGCCCGATGGTGCAAGGCACGCTGGCCAGTGATCGACTGGATCTCGGCCCATATCTGGCCTATTTTGATCAGGACCGCTCGTTGCTCGATATCAGTGTCTCCGCTGAGGATCTGTTGCGCACCGATCTCGATATACGCCTCTCCACGGACAACCTTCTGGCCGCACCTTTGCGCTTTGGCCGGACGGCGGCGTCGCTTGTCACCCGCAACAGCCAGCTGGCTTTTTCCATCGGGGAAACCTATGCCTATGGTGGCCGTCTGGAAGCCAGCCTCGATTTGCATCCTGCCAAAAGCAATCCCGAAAGCATGTATGGCCATCTTCGTGCCAAGGCCAATGGAGTGCTGGCGGGCACCTTTGCCCGCGAACTTGCCAACACTGAATTTGTCACCGGCACGACGCTGGTCGAACTGGATGTCGAGGGCGAAGGGCAGACCGTGCGCGAAATGGCCAATCAGGCTGCGGGGGAAATATCCCTTGTGGTCACCGAAGGCGGTTTTGAGCACTTTAATCTTGATCGCCTTGAGACCAGTTTGAAGAATGCCGCAGATCCCTTGAGTGAACAGGCGACCAAAGACCTCTATCAGGGTGGCACTGAATTTGATGTTCTCTCGGTGCGAGCTGCCTTACAGGGCAAGGCGCTCAATCTCAATGATGTCCGGCTAACCTCTGGCAAACGGGCGATCAAGGGAGATGCACGTATCTCTCTCTCCGACATGGCTGTTGATGCCCCTGCGACCCTGTTGCTTTATGACAGCGCGGATCCAGCAACGCACGCCACGGATGAGGCCGCGACAAAGCTTCCGTTTCGCCTCAAGGGTCCGCTGGCAGAGCCGGTTCTGAGCCGACCGACTCAGGCACAGCCTCAGGCCCCCGCGCAGCAAGAGACAACCGCAACATCTCAGACGCCAGCCTCAGATTTGGAACCGGCCTTGACCTCTGCGCCAGAGACAGAAGCAAATGACGCTTCCCGCCAGCCGTTGACATCACCAACTGATCAGGCGCCTGCCCCTGTTATTGTGGTCGAGGAGACCCCGCCAACAGATGCAGGACAGGCCGAACAAAGCACCACAGAGAAGCTGAAAGAAGCCATCGGAGATGCTGTCAACGGGCTGTTTCAGAGCGATAGCGCGTCGGATGGTGATCGCCTCACTCCCAAGGGTGATTTCTGATATAGGGGTGGCCTTCATCGTTAACCGATGGTTACCTCTTCGCTGGTACGCTACCTTGGCAATGGCACGAAAGGCCCAAAGACAGCATCAGCGTTTCTCTGGCCTCTGTCCAATCCCACTGTGGTTTGGACTGACTGCCTTTGACATCAATTTCTGATCAGAAAACCGCACGAGAGGAGAGGACCATGCGTTTTGCCAGAATGCTGTCCAATTTGGGCAAGGCCCTGCTCGCGTCGCTGGTGACCGGAACCGTACTGACATTTCTGGGCATTACGACAAAAGACATCTTTCCCGGCATGTCGAGCTATATCGACCAGCTCACAGATGCCCTCGAACTGACCATCAACTGGTTGGTGATCTGGGCTGTACCCAACACGCTGGTTGGCATGGTGGTGATCATGCCGATCTGGGTGGTCCTGAGCCTGTTTGGTCCCAAGAGCTGACGCATATGCGCTAAAAGGGAGACGTGTCCGCTAGGCGTTGTCGCCTCGCTTGGACGGGTCAATCCAACGCTCCATCACCTGCGTTTCGCTCACATTGTAGCCCAGATCCTCATAGAAGCGGATCACCTTTTCATTGCCCGTGCGCACCATCAGGTGGGCTTTCCAGATGCCTTTGGCCAACAGCCACTCTTCGGCGGCCCGCAGTAACTGCTTTCCAAATCCCTGTCCCTGCTGGTCCGGAGTAACTGCCAGATAATAGAACCATCCCCGGTGGCCATCATGGCCGACCATGATGGTGCCGATAGCATGCGTCGGATCACAGCCGTTCTCCGGCGTGAAGGCGATCAGGATATGAGATGATGGCTTGTCGAGCGCAAAGCCAAAATCATTGTCCGGGTCATTCCATGGCCGTGTCAGGTCACAGGCACGCCACAGGGCAATCACCGCGTCTCTGTCTTGCTTTGATGCTTCACGAATGATCAGGCTGGTCATTGGTATCTTCACTTGTCTTTGATTGGGGAGGCTGCAAGCATCTTGCCCGGATTGAGCAAGCCCTTCGGGTCGAGCAGGTCCTTGATCTGGTGCATCAGTTCCATTTCAACCGGGTCTTTGACATCGGGCAGAAGATCCCGCTTCAAGGTGCCGATGCCATGTTCGGCGGAGATCGAACCGCCCATCTCCATCACGATGGCATGGACAATCTCGTTGATCTCTTCCCAGCGGTCCAGAAAGGCCACCTTGTCCGCCCCCACGGGCTGGGAGATGTTGAAATGCAGATTTCCGTCGCCCATATGACCGAACGCCACCGGACGGCAACCCGGAATGGCTGCTTCGCACGCTGCCAGAGCCTGATCAAGAAAAGCCGGAATGGCGCTGACAGGCACGGAAATATCGTGCTTGATCGAGCCGCCTTCTTCCTTTTGCACTTCGCTCATGCCATGGCGAACATGCCAGAAGTCCATCGCCTGCTGTTTATTTTCAGCCAAGGCTCCATCAACCACATGGCCCGCCTCAAAGGCCTCGGACAGAATGGCTTCGATCAGAGCGCGCCCGTCAACCGCGTTTGAGAAAATGGACAATTCCAGCAGACAGTACCATGGATAGCTGTCGCTCAGCGGGTCCCGTGCTCCCTGCAGATGGCGAATGGCAAACTCCACCCCCATACGGGGCATCAATTCAAATCCGGTCAACATCGACCCGGCATGGGACTGCGCCAGATTGAACAGTTCGAGAGCCTGCTGCGGGCTTTCAACCGCCACGAAGCCGACCTGCTGGTCGCGCGGGCTGGGATAGAGCTTCAACGATGCAGCCGTGATGATGCCCAATGTTCCTTCCGCTCCGATGAACAGATGCTTGAGGTCATATCCAGTATTGTCCTTACGCAGACTGCGCAACCCATTCCAGATCCGGCCATCGGGCAAGACCACTTCCAACCCCAGCACCAGATCGCGGGCATTGCCGTAGGCCAGAACGGCTGTGCCGCCTGCATTGGTCGACAGATTGCCGCCGATCTGGCAGGAGCCCTGCGCCCCGAGTGAAAGTGGAAACAACCGGTCAACTTCTTGTGCTGAAATCTGGACAGTTTCCAGTATCACCCCGGCTTCGGCGACCACTACATTGCTCAGGGGATCCATTGACCGGATGCGGTTCAGTCGCTCGGTTGACAGAATAATCTGACGCCCCGTGCGATCCGTGATCTGTCCACCAACCAGCCCGGTATTGCCCCCCTGTGGCACGATGGCAACATCAAGCGCATTTGCGAGTTTGATGCAGGCACTGACCTGTTCAGTGGTTGTTGGTCTGAGAACGAGAGGGCAGACGCCAAAAAACTTGTTTCGCCATTCCCGGCAATAGCTTTCTATGTCGCTTGGGTCCGTCAGGCAGTTGGCAGTACCCAGCAGCGTTTGAAACTGGGCAATGATGGCTGGATCCAAAGAGGATACAGCTTGGCAGGAACGGGAAGTATCTGTCACGGATCTGATCACTCGGTGGGCACGGATGGGTGCCGGAGAAGGGAGGGAACAGGCAGACCTGAGGATTGCCTTGCGTCTGCCCCTGATTGGTTTCAAATGTAGCAGAAGCAAATTACAGTAAGCAATCCATGGCGAAAGCCCTTCGTCATTGGGAGCAGTGTCAATGGCGGGCAGGTCCGGATAATTGACTAGGGTGAGCGCCTGCTTTTGGGTCCAAGGATTGACCTAAAGGTATGTTAATAGCGAGTTAAACTTTTAAAACTTTTTCTTCCGCCGCGACATATGGCCTAGGGTCGCTAGATTTTGGATGTCAAGTCTTTTAACGCACCGGAGAATGTGTCACTTCTAGCTAAGTTAAAATCGAATCACTTATGACCAATATGATGAAGTGGGCAACCCGCAATTGTTCGATAGTGGAAAACCCTTATGAGTGTAATCGATTTTGACCCAGTTACGCACAGAAGGACGCGTAATTTGTTCTACAAATGATGCGATTATTACCAAATTTAGACGGATTGGTACGAAAAGTTGGAAAAGTTGCCAAGATTGTCTATACAATTGCGTTGCACAATATAACTGCATCACAGCAAGGGGACAGCTGGATGCCTACATTAGGTATATCAAATCGAAAGAGGCCTGTTCAGCGTATGAACAGTGCTCATCGACAGGTGGAAATTGTCAATGCGGCCTTTGACTGCATCGCGACAACTGGCCATTTGTCACTCTCAACAACGGAACTGGCTTACAAGGTTGGCATTTCTCAGCCTGCCATTTTCCGTCACTTCCGTTCGAAACAGCAACTTCATCAGGCTATTCTGGACGAAGCCAATAAGCGTGTGATCGAGGACTTGAAAAGCCTGATCGGTCATTCCGAACGTTGGAATGATCCATACGATCTCTTGCAGGATGTCGTCGTTCAAATGGGCGTTGGTTTTGAACGCGCTCCGGGCGTCTGGCTCACATTGATCTGCCAACGCAGCATTGCTGCGGAAGCCGAGATTGCCAGCGAAGAACGGCGACCGACTGGCAACAAATGCGCCATCACGCAGCTGTCTTTCGCCCTGCAGCGCCTTTGCAATGCGGCCATTGAAAACAAGCAGCTTGTTGCTTCCACACAGCCGGAAATCATGAGCAATACGTTCATTTCTTTGCTGTTTGGTATCGGTCAGCTGTGGCTCAACAACGGATGTGACTTCAACATCAAGGAGCATCTGGAATTGTCGGTAAAGGGCATTCTTGCGGGCCATATGGTAAAGTTGGAAAGCCCAGAGCGCCGGATGTCAGCGATCGCTTGATATCTTCGCGAAGGGGGCGACTTTACCCAAGTGAAGTTGGCTTAAGATCTCAAAAGCCGGGTGCAGGCCGCACCCGGCTTTATTGCGTTTGTGGCTGCGTTCTCCCTCGCTTTCATCGCTGCTGAGACGAAGTGTTTCACTTGTCTATTTCCTGTCCCTCCCAATTTAAGGGCAGTTGCCAAACCTGTTTCACGGACCAGTCGATTGTCTCGTTCCTTTGCCTTTTTTGTGGCTCGACCATGACGCGGTTAAGAAACTGTAACAAAGATTGAGCATAGCTCTTCATCGGCTGTCCATTTTGGCATTGCTTTTTCGGCATCACATGATGGATAAAAGCCGGACTAAAGGCGAAGTGGTTCACACCGGAATCATCCAGCGCAGCTCCTTCTTTCAGAAAACTGCGTATCTCGCACACATTACCAAGGTGACTTGACCTTGAGCACTGCGCCCGTGCTGTTGCAGCTTTGGCGTGTCTCAAGTTTGGTGTCATTCCATCAGTGGCAACAAATGCGCCACGCCGATGCGACTGAACCGCTCGCATATGACGTTAAGAGGATTTCTATGTCTGATATACCGCAATTGATGAAGGGTAAGCGCGGCCTGATCATGGGCGTCGCCAACAATCGCTCCATTGCCTGGGGCATTGCCAAGGCCTGCAAGGACGCCGGTGCCGAACTGGCCTTCACCTATCAGGGTGATGCGCTGAAAAAGCGCGTGGAGCCGCTCGCCGATCAATTGGGCGCCTTTATGGCTGGGCATTGTGACGTGACGGACGCCGCTTCCATTGATGCCGTTTTTGAATCGATTGAAAAAGAATGGGGCAAGCTGGACTTTGTCGTGCATTGCATCGCCTATGCGGACAAGGAAGAGCTGTCTGGTCGCTATGTCGACACGTCACCTGAGAATTTCTCAAAATCCTTGTTCATTTCCTGCTACTCCTTCACCGCCATCGCCCAGCGGGCCGAGAAGTTGATGACGGATGGCGGCTCGATGCTCACCCTGACCTATTATGGTGCTGAGCGTGTGATGCCACACTATAACGTCATGGGTGTCGCAAAATCCGCGCTGGAAACCTCCGTGCGCTACCTGGCCGAAGACCTTGGCAAGCAGAATATCCGCGTCAATGCCATTTCCGCAGGCCCGATCAAGACCCTGGCCGCATCGGGCATTGGTGATTTCCGCTATATTCTGAAATGGAACGAATATAACTCTCCTCTGCGTCGCACCGTCACGATTGAGGAAGTGGGGGATTCCGCAGTCTATTTCCTGTCGGACTATTCCCGTGGTGTGACCGGCGAAGTGCATCACGTCGATTCCGGCTACCATATTGTCGGCATGAAGGCTGTTGACGCACCGGATATCACCACCGGCTGACGGAAAAATGATATCCTGCCCGCCATAGCTTGCCAGCTGGCATGCATGGGCAAGGGATGAGAAACGAAATGACCCGTGGTCACGGCAAACTGCCTGTTGACCACGGGTCTTTTTTTT
This sequence comes from Cohaesibacter intestini, assembly GCF_003324485.1. Lineage (NCBI taxonomy): Bacteria > Pseudomonadati > Pseudomonadota > Alphaproteobacteria > Hyphomicrobiales > Cohaesibacteraceae > Cohaesibacter > Cohaesibacter intestini. The sequence goes on from NZ_QODK01000003.1 coordinate 264,403, forward strand.
GGCCTAAAGTGGGGCGCGCTTAACCGGCAGACGAAAGACATGCCGGGATCCGTTCTTGTTGATGCTAGGAGAGACGATGTCCATCCCGCCACTCTATTTCATCCGCCATGGTCAAACCGACTGGAACGCACAATATCGCTTTCAGGGCCAGCGAGATATTCCGTTGAATGAGAAGGGACGGGGCGAAGCGCGTCGAAACGGCAAGCGTCTGTCCGAACTGGTATCCGACCCCAGTGCCATGGCGCTCTATTGCAGCCCGATGACCCGCACCCGCCAAACGCTGGAAGGCATCCTTGAAGCCGCTGGTTGGCAGGATCTTGCCTGGGCTAACAGTGCGGTTTTTGATCCAAGGCTTGTCGAAATCACCTTTGGTGACTGGGAAGGGTGGACCAAGCAGGAAATCAAGAAAAACGATCCGGTCAATTACAAGGCTCGCGCCAAGGATAAATGGTCTACTTGCCCTCCCAACGGCGAAAGCTATGCCCAATTGTCTGACCGCATTCGTCCATGGCTGGAAACCCTGACCGGCCCCTCGATCGTCGTTGCCCACGGGGGAACGTTTCGGGTTTTGCGCCAGATTCTGGAAAATATTCCCATCAATGAAGCTCCGCTGCTCGAAGTGCCTCAGGACAAGGTCTATTGTTGGACCGGCAGCGAGGCAACGTGGCAGTGAGGCCTTATGGCGACGGGTGACCGGTGGCGCCTTTTGCCTACAATTTTAGTCAAATTCTCTGCAAATTCTCTGCAAATTCAGGGCAAATTTGCCACAAACCTCACGTTTCTTTCTGACGAAAGTGAAAGATTCCTCTGCTAGGTTGCCGATTGCGAAACCAGCGATGACTGTGCGGCGCTGGGTCAATAAATCCGTTGACCCATCAAAGAGGACGGTGCGCCGTTCAGCAGAAAAGGGGATTGGACAATGAGAGTTTGGAGCAAAAGTCTTGCCATGGTGGCCTTTGGCTTTCTCTTCATGTGGGCTGGGCCCGGCAACGCCACGGGGGGCGTGCTGAAGGCATTCGAGAACCGCAATTTCTACTGCAAGGGTGGCAATGAATCCGCAGGCCACTATTATCGTTTCAGCGTGCATGGCAGCAGCATTGAGCGGATTGACTATCGCTTTCCAGACAAAAAGGTTCGGTTTGAAATCGGTCAGGCCACCAAGGGCCAGTTGGACAGCAAATGGAGCTTCGAAACCCTGAGTGAAGTCAGAGGCGACCGGATGCATCTGTATGAGCGCGTGTCGCTGCGGGATCCAAAAGAAAGCAAACATGTCTACCGTACCTATGAGATGTATAGTCGTGGCAACCAGATGTTCATGGTGCTCTATGACGGCGTCAATGGTGCGCGGGACTGGAAAATTCGCATGACACGGACCTGCGGTTACCTGCGTGGTAACCGCATCGTCCAGAATGGCAACCGCTACTGGTCCACCACCTTCACGAAATAACGAACCCCAAAGGGAAGGTCGACGCGGTGCTTGCCCGATGGCGGCAAGAACACCTTGGGCGTTGGTTTTTATTTCCCCTGATATGTCAGGTTCAAGAGCCAGCAATGGCGAAAGTCGGTCAACTGATGATTTGACCTTTGCGCCACCGCTCTTTAATACATCCGTCAGCAGAACTTATGAAAAGCGTCGAGCAGGGCGTTGCAATCCCCTGTCTTGCGCCTGAATGACGGGAACAAAGCCATCCATGTCGCATAACAGTTTCGGACATCTTTTCCGTGTCACCACCTGGGGCGAAAGCCACGGCCCGGCCATTGGCTGCACCGTTGATGGATGTCCATCCCTGATCGAAGTGACGCGCGAAGAAATCCAGCAGGATCTTGATCGCCGGCGGCCCGGTCAGTCTCGCTACACCACCCAGCGACAGGAAAAGGATCAGGTTGAAATCCTGTCCGGTGTCTTCCCCCATCCGCAGACCGGCGCGCAAGTCACCACGGGCACCTCCATCGGTCTGATCATTCAAAATACCGATCAGCGCTCCAAGGATTATGGCGACATTTCCGAACGCTATCGTCCCGGCCATGCAGACTATACCTATGACGCCAAATATGGCGTGCGTGATTTTCGCGGTGGTGGTCGGTCTTCGGCCCGCGAAACCGCCATGCGCGTCGCTGCAGGGGCGATTGCCCGCAAGGTCGTCCCTCACATCACCATTCGCGGTGCGATGGTCCAGATGGGGCCACACAAGATCAATCGCGACAATTGGGACTGGAGTGAAGTCAATAACAATCCCTTCTTCTGCCCCGATGCTGAGGCAGCAAGCCTCTGGGCTGAGTATCTCGACGGCATCCGCAAGGCAGGCTCCTCCATTGGTGCAGTGATCGAAGTGGTTGCTTCCGGTGTGCCGGTTGGGCTTGGCGCGCCGATCTATGCCAAGCTTGATCAGGATATCGCCTCGGCCATGATGTCGATCAACGCGGTCAAGGGGGTTGAAATCGGCGATGGCTTTGAAACGGCAGCCCTGACCGGTGAAGACAATGCCGATGAAATGCGGATCGGTCCGGACGGCAAGCCGGTCTTCCTGTCCAATCATGCGGGGGGGATTTTGGGGGGCATCTCCAATGGTCAGGACGTGGTCGTACGGTTTGCGATCAAACCGACCAGCTCAATTCTGACGCCAAAACAGTCCATCACCCGCTCCGGAGCAGAAGTGGATGTGAGGACCAAGGGGCGCCACGATCCATGTGTCGGTATCCGTGCCGTGCCTGTTGGAGAAGCCATGCTGGCCATCGTTCTGGCGGATCATACCCTTTTGCATCGTGCCCAACAGGGCTAAGCCTCAACAGGACCGGTCAAACGGGGACGAAGGAGCGTCGGGGGCTTGATAAACAGCGCCCGATCCCTAAATCGGATTTTCCCGCTAGAACAATCGGGACACAAATAAGACGGCCCGCAGAAGCACTATGCCGTCATCAGTTTGGGAGACTAGAAATGTCCAAGATGGAACGCGTCGCGAACGCCATCCGTGCCTTTGAAAAGGGCGAGATGGTGGTTGTCACGGATGATGATGATCGTGAAAATGAAGGTGACCTGATTGTCGCCGCCAGCAAGGTGACTGCTGAACAGATGGCCTTCATCATTCGCCACAGTTCCGGCATCGTCTGCACCCCGATGACGGTGCAGGACGCTGCGCGCCTCAAGCTTGACCCGATGGTGGCGAACAACAATGCCCCCTTGTCGACAGCTTTCACCATCTCCGTTGATTTCAAGCATGGCACCACCACCGGCATTTCCGCTGAGGAACGCTGCACGACGGTGCATGGCCTTGCCAGTGGCAACACCCAGCCTGATGACTTTGTACGCCCGGGCCACATTTTCCCGCTGGTCGCCAAAGATGGTGGGGTGTTGGTGCGCTCCGGTCACACCGAAGCCGCCGTTGATCTGTGCAAGCTGGCCAACCTGCCAGCCGTCGGCGTGATTTCTGAACTGGTCAATGACAATGGCTCCGTCAAACGGGGTCAGCAGGTGCTCGATTTTGCTGAAGAGCATGGCCTGCAACATGTGTCTGTCGCCGATCTCATCGCTTATCGTCAGCGCACTGAGCGTCTGGTAGAGAAGGTGGAAGAGTTCACCATCCAGACCCGCCATGGGGACGCCAAAGCGATTACCTTCAAGGCCCAGTTCGACGATATGGAGCATCTGGCGCTGATCTTTGGTGACATTCGCGACGGCACGGACATTCCGGTGCGCCTGCATCAGGAAAATGTCATCGGCGACGTGTTTGGCAAAACCGATACCCTCGACAACATCGTCGCTCGCTTTGCTTCGGATCGTGGTGTGGTGGTCTATTTGCGTGATGGTTCTCCCGGTGTTGTCACCGGCTCCATGCGCCCGCGGGAAGGCCTGGAACTGGCCGAAGCCGAAGAGCATGTCAGCGCGAAAGGTCGCGACGAAGATTGGCGTGACATCGGTCTGGGCGCTCAAATCCTGACCGAACTCGGCATTTCCTCGATCCGCCTCTTCTCTTCCAAGGAACGCCACTATGTGGGCCTTGAAGGCTTTGGTCTGGAAATCACAGGCACCGAACTGATCTAGGATCAGCACCTGCACTGAGACAACAAAGGGGACGGTTTATCACCGTCCCCTTTGACATTTGAGAGGGGCCTGCTGGTGAGAGGGCCCGCTGACTTTCAGCTCTATACAGCGACCATGGTTTCTGTTTCACGAGGCGGGAAGGCGACAATCGGCGAGACAGACGTCTCGCTTGGCCGGCTCTCATGGCTGCGCAGCGAACTGATCAGGTAATCATGCAGCGGATTGGTCGGCATCGGATTGACCAGAGCGCGGGGCAGGATTGTCGGGCTCTTGGCAATGCCGCGTTTGAGCAGATCGTCGATCCGGTCATAGGTGGCGAAGGATCCCTTGCCGATCAGCAATGGTTCCCAACTCTTGCCAGATCGTGCATGGGCAGCAGCCTTGGCTAGTCCGCGCAAATAGACAAAGTCCTTGGTAAAACCACCTCCACGGAAAACCCGCACAGCGACCATAAAGGCCTGCTCCGGCTTGGCACCGTGATCCTCGGTCAGACATTGCCATGTGCGCACGAAGCTGTAACCATCCAGCAGGCAGCGCACGGCAATCACCCTGAGGGCAAGGGTTTTTAGCCGCATCATGGTCAGGTTGCCCGAGAGATACTCCACCAAAACCGCAAGACCTTCCTGCGCTTCGGTCGAGCCGGACATGCCCAGTCGGAACAGCTCAAGCGGTTGACGACGGGCAATCGCTGCGGTGACCAGATGCAACCCCACCTCATGGTGACACAGGGCACGGGCCGCCCGCTCCGACGATGTGTGGCCCTTGCGCACCAACACCCGATAGCGATTATTCTCAACCATCGCCCCGGCGATGATCCGGTTGGACAACAGCACCTTGGCGTCAAGTTGGTAATAGTCTACCTCATCCTGAATCATCGCCAGGATCTGATGGTCATTCAATTGTCGACCTTTCACTCTTTCTGCATCGGGGATCGCTGCGTGAATGAGAAAGCCTGCATTGGCCATGTCGAACCGGTCCGGCTCGCCATAATAGCGCAAGGAATTATACAGGCAGTCCTTGCTGCCAATCACCGACATCAGGTCGACCTTCATGCTCAGGCTGTTGATGGCATGACGATAAAGGCTCTGCAGGGTTGGGTCTTCAATCTCCTCGAACGGCAGACGAAAGAGCTGTTCCTTGACCAGAAACGGGTCGATATCCAGATGCCGATAGCGGAACTGCGGTTCATAATGACCTTTGCGAGCGAAGAATTTCTTCCGCTCGCTGTCCAGATTGACCGGGTTGATATAGAGCAGCGGATCCAGATTGCCTGCGATCCGGTAAAGTGTCTTGTCCAGCTCCCGCACCCGCTTTGACAGGCCGTTGGCCAAAAGCTCGTGGCGTAGGAACTGGCGGATTTTCGACCGCTTGTTCGCCGCATAGGCAGCGTGCGACGTGATCGAACGGGTCAGCTCCTCCTTCAATGCTTGCACCATCACCGGCCAGGCAGCACCGCTTTTCTCGTCGCAGAAGAATTTGCGCACTTCCAGCGGTACACACAGCACCAGATTGGAATGGGCTCGGCAGAAGCTGGCGAGATAGCCGCGCCCCTCAAACACTTCATCAATGCCAACCCGGATCGGTTCGGTTCCGACTTCACTCTTTTCGAGTTGGCGCGCCAGATACTGGATCGATGCCCGATGCCGCCGCATGTCGACCTGAGCGGTGCCAATATTGAAGGCTGGCGCAGCAGAACCGCCCCGCCGTTCGCCATTATAGGAATGGAGATCATAGACGACACAGCCCCCATGACGCCGCGAAAGCGCGGACAAGACCGCTGCCACCATGTCATAAAAGCGGGTATGCTTGGCAAGCGAACGCTCGACCAAAACGTCCGGCAGGCTGTCCTTCCAGACCACCTTGCCCCAAGCCGTGCCATAAATGGCCTGATCGGGCGCGCGGTTGAGGTCATATTCATAGCGGCTGTCGAGCCCGACAATCCGTGTCGGCAAGGCCGAAATCAGCTCTGCCGTGTGCGGGTCCTCTTCATAAATCCGCTCTGCTTCGTCCAGATTGCAATGGGCTTCCAGATCCGCAGAAAAGCTGTGACCATCATGGATGGCGGTGCAGAGATACGGCATCGATGGGTCGAAATGCAGCTCGAAGCAGCCCTCCTGCTCCCGTGCCTGAAAGGGGTCCCCCGCCTCGATTTTGGCGAGGATCGCATCAAGACTCAGTGACTGCATCTTCGATCAACCTTTGATATTGCGAGCGGCGCGCCATCAGGACTTCCCGCGTGGCGATGACCGATTCCACGAAATCGATGACTTTGACCTGCAAGCGCGTGCGATTCAGCTTGTTGATGCGGACGATGCCGCCCGGACTGAGGACATTCACCTCGATCAGCTTGCCGCCGATAATGTCGAGCCCGACAAAGAACAGCCCGTCCCGCACGAGCTTGTGCCCGATATGCTTGCAAAGCGCCTTTTCTTCCTTGTTCAGAACATGTTTGACCGCTTTGCCACCCTGATGAATGTTGGAACGCAGGTCCCCGTCTGCGGGCACGCGGCGCATGGCGCCAATCGGCTCACCATTCAGCATCATCACCCGGACGTCCCCCTGTTCGGCTCCGGGGACGAATTCCTGCAGGATCACATATTGATCATTGCTGGCACCAAGATAGAAATCGAGCAGCGAGCGGAAGCTGGCGCGTGATCCTTTCTCGACAATGATCACCCCTTGACCGCCATAGCCGCGCAAGGGCTTGAGGATCATCCTGTCCCCTTCGGATTCCGCCAGCACGCGCTCCAGATAGTCCCTGTTCTTGGACACATGGGTGACGGGGACGAAATTGTTCGCCGGATCATAGAGTGAAGCGGTGTAGATCTTGCTGCTCGCCAGTCGCAAGCCGTTGACATCATTGCAGATAAAGACATCCTCCTTGACTGCGTCAAGGAAGTTCAGCACCGTCGGATCAAGCGGTGGATTGGCGCGCATGAAGATGGTGTCAAAGCCTGCCAGTGGCAGCATTTTCTTGGTCAGAACAGCTTGTTTGTAGAAATGCACCGCAGTTTTCGGGGTGCCGTTGCAGCGGATCACCTGACAAAAGCCATAGGCTTCGGTATCGCGCAGCGTCAGGCTGGTCTGGGTCGCCATTGTCACGATATGGCCGCGCTGCCACGCCTCGAAAATCAGGCGAAGAGTCGTGTCCGTTTCCGGCTCGATCTGCTCCCACGGATACATGAGAAAGCAGATTTTCATTGGACGAGAGAGAGTTGTCACCGTTGGTGATCCTGACATCAAGGCAGCGCCTCTGAGATCCATGCTCAAGGCCTGCTTGCAGTTAAGAAGACGGGCGGCTTCTCGCTCTTCTGTGAGCGGAAAATCAAGGCACGCCCTCGATAAAGGTTCGCCATCCTAGTGGAGCCAAGGGGCAATCGCTATATAGAAAATGAGACCTCAACTTGTAAAGTGTGGATATTGGAAGAAGTGATGAAGTGTTCATTCTGGTTCATTATGGATTCTGTGGGTAATATTTAATTTTTATTGCGAAATTCGATATTTTAGATCCAATGGTAAGTTCAGGTTTTGCAATCGCCTGTCCGGGTTTCTCGTGCTGCCCCGGATGATCAAGCTGCAGTCGACCCTCGGAGACATTTTGGAAATGATCCTTCCAAGTGACGGTTCGGCATCGTGTCGACGCGCGTCAGCGCGTGCGCGATTCCGTGTGCCGGTCGTGCCGGGTTTCTCCCTAACTCCATCGATGAGGCTTTCCGATCATGACGGAAACACATGCCGAAGCACAACCTTTGCAAGGTACTAATATACTGAATTGTAATAATAAAAATAGATATCTTGGAATGGATGCCGTGCGTGGATTCGCGGTCTGTGGTATCCTGATGCGCAACATATTTGCCTTTGCAATTCCACCCTACGCTTATTCTTTTCCAACCATCTGGAACAGTGGCGAATATCGCGACATTCTCAGCTGGGCCTTTGTTGAGGTGTTTGTCGACGGGGTGATGCGCGCGCTGTTTGCCTTGTTGTTCGGTGCAGCGGCCATGTTGGTGTTCTCAAGTATTGATAAAGTAAATGTAGAGAAGATTGATTTATACTTCCGTCGCTCCATGTGGCTCATGGCGTTCGGGCTTGTGCATTCCTTTCTGTTGCTCTGCTCATTTGACATTCTGTTTATTTACGGATTGTTGGGCCTGTTTCTCTTTCCATTTCGAAATATGTCGCCAAAAGCCCTGTTAGGCATCGCAGTCGCAGGGATGGTGGTCTCCGCAACTATGCTTAATCTGCAGAATGGCGATCTTTTTACTGCCAGCCCGACGCAGAATGAGAGCGTTGAAAGCGCACTCAATGAAGCCGAAAATGCGACCGAGCAATCCCCTGGTGACATTGGCGCAAACTCTGGAGCCGAGACCGACGGTCAAGCAGCGCCTACCGCGCCACAGGCGGCTCAACCGGATGCAAATCAGCCAGAGCCAAGCCAGCCCGAGAGCAATACCGAAACCAACGAGGAACTGCTGACTGGCTATTTGGGTACGATCTGGGCCGGTGAGGTTGACGAAATGCAACAGGGTTACGGCGTGATCATGCGCAACTTGTCTCAGACCAGCCTTGCAAACTACTCATCCGAGTTGCTGACCAACCATTTCACGGATATTGGCATCCTGTTTTTCATCGGCATGGCCTTCTTCAAGCTTGGCATCATCACCGGGCAGAAATCGCTATCCTTCTATCTCAGCCTCTGTTTGGGAGGCTATGCCGTCGGATTGCTGGTCAATGGCTTTGAGACCTTCTCCGATCTGCTGCAGGTCACTTTGAGCCTTGAGGCACCGCTTTGGACCAATTTCAGCTATGATGTGGGCCGGATCGCCATGGCAATGGGTCATCTGGGGCTGATCATGACCTTGTCCAAGGTGCGTCTGTTCAATCTGGTCACCCGCCTGTTTGCCGCCGCGGGCCGCATGGCACTGACCAACTACATGATGCAGACAATCATCTGCACCAGTTTGTTCTTTGGCTATGGGCTGGGGCTATATGGCCAAATGGGACATTTTGATCTGCTCATGATGGCCTTTGGCATTGCCTTCGCGCAGCTGATTTTCTCTGCCATCTACCTCAGATACTTCCGCCTTGGTCCGGCGGAATGGCTCTGGCGTCGCCTGTCCAAGGGCAAGGCAAAGCCTGCAAAGGATGCTGTGTCCAAGCGCAAGGCAGACGACAATCCGATAGCGGTGCAAACTGCCTGAGGGTCATTCATGGCGTTCAAACATCTGCGGTGGCGCTTCTCCGGCGTTGCCGCGGATGTTGAACTTGTAGCGGATCGCAACACCGCGCAGGATCAGCGCTGCACTCATGCCCACAAGGGCACTGACCGAGCGATCCATGTCAAACTGCTGCAGGATCACATAGAGGGTCGATCCCAGCATGGCCGCCGTGGCGTAGATTTCTTGACGCAGCACCAGTGGCACCACATTGCAAAGAATATCCCGTACCAATCCACCGAACGTCGCGGTGATCATGCCCATCATGATGCAAATGACCGGATGCAATCCCATTTCCACCGTCAGGGCGGCGCCGGTGATGCAAAAAACCGACATGCCGATCGCGTCGATCCAGTTGAAAATCTGTCGCTGCTCCCAGCCGATCCGCTGAATGCCGTAAGCGGTCAGCGCGGAAGGCAGAATGATGGCCAGAGGCATCGGATCCACCACCCAATTGACCGGCACCGAGCCGATCAGGATGTCGCGCAGGGTGCCGCCACCGGCCGCTGTGACAAACCCCACCATCAACACACCAAACAGGTCCATCTCGGCCTGAATGGCTCTGAGGCCCCCAGACATCGCGAAAACGATGATACCGGCATAGAAAAAGACCGGGGCGATATTGTCGAATATGAAGGCGGGGCTCGGGATCATGGGCGTCAAATGTGTTTGGAGGTGGTAGAAGCGGTTGGTGCTGCTCTGCCATGGCGCACCAGTGCTTGCAGCAGAAATCCGATGAACAGGCCATTGAGGCTGTGCCATAGAAAGTGCGTCCCAAGAGGAAGCGCATCACAGACCATCATGTCAATGGTCCGGAAGAAAATAGAGGTGGTGAAAGTCACCGCAGCGGCCAAAATCCAACCCATGGCCGGGTGACGCCGGATCAGCATAACCAGTGCAAAACCGTAAAGGGCGATCATCCCCGGCAGATATTGCGTTGAACCATTCAGCCCGTCGCTGCTGGCCTCGGTCCCGTCGGATGCCAGCAGAACCGTGGAAACCAGCCAGAGGGTCGCGGCAATGGACACAAGTGTGATTCCATAAACCCGAACCGCCCGCCAAAACGGCAATCCGACAATCCGGTACATCGACAAAAACAGATAATAAGCAACGAAAGTCCAGATCGGGATCACATCGGCAAGGGACGACCAGACCGTGGCGTGGGTGTGGAACAGATAGGAGCCAATGCCGATCAGACCTGCCATGACAATTGCAACCAGAACAAGCATGTCCGGACCGCCGGTTGGGCCTTGTTCAGCCTTGATCTTGCGATAGGTCCAATAGGCCCACAGCGCAGCAAGGACAAAGGACAGATTGGTCAGGGCATTGATCGGCTCTGACCAATAGCTCGCATCGGTGCGTTCGCAATAGATGTCGACAGAACTGAGCATATTCATGGGGATGTCCAAAACCTCGGATAAGGGGGATTGTCAGAAGAAGGTTAACACGCTCTTAATCGGTTAACTGAGTAACAAATAACAAAGAAATTTCAACGTCGTTTCAAATGCCCTGATCACTCTTTGTTCCATCTAGGCATTCAAAGGTAAAAAAGCGACTCGTTTGTTTGATTTTTGTTCTGTCTATGTCTCGACAACCATTAAATGGATCAAACCAGTTTTACCCGCTTGATTCAGGTTACTACATATTGGTCACCAATATATCGAACAAATGACAAATTCTCCCAATGGCGGGAATGTGGGAAAAGGGGACTTGTCCGGCGTTGTTTTTGGACTGCTGCGCAAAATCAATCAGTGGTTGCCCGGTGACCGATACCCTTTGATACATTTCGATAGGCTGAGATTACACTTCGCCTTTTTCTGTCGACATTTGATCGCCATTCTCTGAGCATCGGACGAAGCAACAAAGGGAGAGCAGGGCCCTTGCCGGACAATGCGAAATTGGCCAAGAAGCGGACCTGCCTCCCGAGGCAACGCCTGAAAAGGGAAAATCTGATCCGGCATATTGAAATTGCCGTAATAAAGCCTAAATGACCGATTAGGTCATGGTTAAGACACGTTAGAGATAGAATCCAGTCACTTTGACCCGTTGGGACGCCCGTTGTGGCGAAGAATTATTTGGGGGCAGACATGCGCACGATGCTTTTTTTGACCGCTCTTTCAGCTCTTTTTGATCACACCATCTCGGCACTGGCTGCCTTGAAGGACCGTTGTTCCTGCGAATAGGATCATGCATGCGGATTGTTGGCGCGCCTCGCAGACGGCGATGCGCTGCCCTTTGACGCGCCTGAATGGCGTGTGACTCCTGCCATTTGCAGCCTGTTTCACAGCAAGACGAGCACAAAAAAGCCCGGCATAGGCCGGGCTTTTGCGTTTGTTTTTGGGCGTCTGATTATTGGGCGCTATGGCGTTAGCCTTTTCCGAACAGTTTGGCAGGAGCCAGCGCTGCAATGGCAATGAAGGCAATGCCAAGTCCAATGCCGATCACTTCACCCGACAAGCCGCCAATCAGGAATGGATAGTCGGTGTCCGTCACCATCCCCAACGTGGCCTTGCCGCCTGCAATTTTGTCCAGCAGGCCCGTGGCTTTGACGCCGCTATAGGCCAGCATATAGGCCGCTGCACCAAACAGGCCGCCAAGCACGAAGAACAGCGCGTCCTTGCGCCCGGTTGCGGCCGCGGTGACGCTGGTGCCCGGACAATAGCCTGCAATCGCAAAGCCTGCCCCAAGCAGCAAGCCGCCAACAAACACCCCGCTATAGGCATCCTTGACCGATAGGTGACCGGGATCGACCAGACCTGCCAGAATGCCGGCAAACATCAGCACCGACGATGTGCCGATTGCCAGCATGATCGTTTTGAGCAAATGCAGGTTCGACAGGTTGAGCATGCGAATGATATAGCCCGGATTGGTCGCGCCGATCCGGTCAAGGGTGAAGCCAAACAAGCCGCCAATGACGAGTGCGAGGAAAATGGCCATGGATCAGTTCCCCTTTTTAAAGACGAAGAGAGCAATCGGGAAGGCGGCAAGAAAAGCACCCGCGGTGAAAATATAGCCCGACAGAGCGGTCTGCATCATGCCGCTCATCATGTGTCCCGACGTACAGCCGCCAGCCAGACGCGCCCCAAACAGCACCAGAAAACCGGCAATGAAGGCCCAGACATAGCGTTTGGTGGTCGATGAGCCGAAATTCTCCCGCCAGACTTCTGGCATTTCCCGCTCCTCAGCCGACACGCCGCCACGAAGGAATGCGGACAGAGCGGCGCCACCAACCATCGCCAGAACGAATATGAAGCTGTAATTCATCGGTTCGGCGACATTCTTGGCATATTTGCCGCCGCTCTTGTTCAAATAGGCGTTCGGGCTCGCATAGCCGCTCTTGGCGGTTTCATCGACCACCACAATTGCCGGATTGACGGCATCCCACAAGATGCCATCAAGGATGACGAACTGTGTCGAAACCCCAATGGGCTTGACCAGCAGGACCGCGAGAAAGAACACGCCCCCCAGCAAGAGCCCACCCACTTTCCAGTTGAGAACCATCTCACACCTCCGAATATTTCTGGCGCCCTTCACCCATCCATAGAGGAAGACACGCCAAACCAACCTTTGTCAGCGGAGCATCAATAGGCGTCCGTCCGATCTTATTTTAGTATTTTCTACTATTCGAAAATAAAGAATTTAACCCTGTTGGCAAGGAGAATATGGTCGCAAGTGCAAAGGAATGGGGAAGAAGCGTGCGAACGTGACAGACTGACCGGAAAGAAAAGGAGCTCAGGGACGCAAACGCCTAGCTGGGATGCCGTGCGCCGATTGGTCCGTGAGCCCCTATAAAAGAATGGCAACATGATCAACACCAGATTGCTGCCCGTAGGAAATGCGAAAGAGCGGTGTCAGGCTGAATAGTTGAACAGAAATGAAGACTCGCCCGAGACACTGCCCGAGGAGGCATAACTCGTCGCCGATTGCTCCTGAAGATTCTGCAGAAACTGTTCGAGCATCGCATTGGTGTCGCTCTCTTCGGAGTTGCTTCCGCTCGGAGGAGGGCCGCCAGCGCCGGGGCCACCAGGTCCACCCGGAGGCGGGCCGCCTTGCGGAGCAGCGGCCTGAACGCTTTCGAACACGTCACTGAGGGTTTCTGCCTGCTCCTCCGTCAGCGTCCCGGCTTCGACCTGTTCGCTGATCAGGCTGTCGATTTTCTCGCTGATTTCGTCCCCTGTTGGAGGGGTTGAGCCGCTTTCGGGGCGCGAGCTGTGCAGTTCATTGCCAATTTCATAGACAGCGCTTTGAAGCGCTACCTTGTCCTCGGAGCTGATTTCACCGCTTTCGGCCATCGACTGCAGCTCTTGTCCGATTTGTGCTCCCGGACCCATGGGCTGCATGCCGCCATAGGCCTGAGGGCCTCCAATTGCAAACATGCTATCCTTCCTTTCCGGTCTGGCGAGACTGATTCTCTCCCAGACCCAAGTCGCGTTGCTTGTGACAAAACTGACCCTGCGCCCCATTCGTTAACAGCCATTTACCTTAGCATTTCGGGGTGTTTCTCATTGCGTTTGAAGGGCTTCCCAGAAATATCGAGAAACAAAAAAGTCGAAAAATGTGCGTGAAGCAGAGGATCTTCTTTGCTTTTCCGCCAGTGCTGACAGACATTTGCGCCATGCAGAAGAGTGTTCACATCCTGATCATCGAAGATGATTCCGAGATCCAGAAATTGTTGGCCGGGTTACTGGTACGCAATGGCTGGCATGTCTCTCAAGCCACGGACGGGCGCCAGGCCGACGCCATATTGGCCTCCAGCAGGATCGATCTGGTGCTGCTCGATATCATGCTGCCCGGCGAGGATGGCTTGAGCATCTGTGCCCGGTTGAGGGCGATCTCGACGATGCCAATCCTCATTCTCTCGGCCAAGGGCGATGACATTGACCGGGTGGTGGGACTGGAAATGGGGGCGGATGACTATCTTTCCAAACCGTTCAATCCCCGCGAACTGGAAGCCCGGATCAAGGCCTTGCTGCGGCGCAGCCGCATGGCCCAGAAAGAAAGCTGGCTGAAGGCAACCATCCTCTATTTCGCTGGCTGTTGGCAACTCGATGTGCGCAAACGCGAACTGTATGACAATGACGGCGTACAGACCTATCTCACTCCGGCGGAGTTTGATTTGCTGCGGGTTTTTTGCGAACGCCCCGGCATCACTCTGAGCCGGGAACAGTTGATCGAGCTGACGCAGGGCCGCAAGGTGGTTAGCGCTGAACGCTCGATCGATATTCTTATTTCGCGCTTGCGACGCAAACTCGAACGCGGGGAAAAAGCCGAAAAGCTGATCCATACGGTGCGCTCGGGCGGCTATGAGTTCATTGCCACGGTCAGCGAGATCCCGCAATGAGCCTGTCCCTTCACCGTTGGCGTTTCTTTCTCAACTCAATTGCCGGACAATTGATGTTGCTGCTGTTGCTGGCCACCGGTTTGCTGGTAGCCGGTACGATCATACTGTTGCAACTCGTCTTCGAAGAGCGCACGCCGCCGCCGGTGATTATTTTCGTCGAGCGGCAACTGGTCATGGCGGACATGCTGCGGCGACAGCCACCCGAGGACCAGGTGGCTTTGTTGCAGGAATTGTCTGACGACCACAAAAGCATCATCTACCGATGGGAAGAGACCGGCTTCACCCTGCCAGAAGGGCTCGCATGGGGGACGAGAATGGGCCCGAAGCATCCCCCGGCATCGCGCGGAACCGAGCCGTCGGTGGCGGCCAGAAGCCCGAATTCCGAAAGACCTGTCGGGGGACCGATGATGCAAACTAGCCACATCCCCTTTGCCCCCCGGATTGAAACGATCGACAAGCAGCATCTCAAGGTTACCCTGTATTTCAAGTTGCCGGATGGGCGGATCTTCAGCATATCGACGCGGATCGAGCATCGCCCGCCAATCCGCTATCCGATCATCACCATTCTGGGGGCCGTTGGCATTTGCATGATTCTGCTGATGCTTTGGGCCTTCTTCTTTCTGGTTCGACCGATCCGCCAGATTTCACAAGTTGCAGACCACATCGCTCTGGAAGGGGCGACGCCGCATCGGGCTGAAGTGAGCGGGCCGTCTGAGCTGCGCGGTGCGGCCAAAGCGATGAACCGGATGCAGGATCGCATTCATCAGCTGCTGGAGGATCGCACCCGGATGCTGGCTGCGGTCGGGCATGATTTGCGCACCCCGGTGACCCGCCTGCGCTTGCGCGCGGATCTGGTCAAGCCCGATGACATGCGCGACGCTTTCCTGCGCGATATTCATCAAATGGATGATCAATTGTCCCGCCTTTTGACCTTCTTCAAGGGTGGCCAAAGCCGAGATGATGCCAAGATTCTGGAGCTGTCGAGCCTTGTGGAAAGCCTCGTCGATCAATGGAGCGATGCAGGATATGAAGTCAGTCTGGCTTTGTGTGAGCCTGTTCGGCTGAAGGCGCAATCCGGTGATCTGGCACGGATGATCGACAATCTTATAGACAATGCCATCAAATATGCCGGCCAATGTGCTCTCTCCCTCACCGATGAAGACGACAGTGCCAGTCTTTGCATTATCGACCATGGTCCGGGCATCGGCGACAAGGAGAAGGGGCTGCTGACCGAGCCTTTCGCGCGCGGCGATGAAGCACGCACTCTGGATGAGAAATCCGGCTTCGGCCTTGGCCTTGCCATTGCCCAGCAAGTGGCTGATGCGCACGATGCAGAACTTCTCCTGCGTGACACGGTGGGAGGTGGTCTGACGGTCGAGATCCGCTTTCCCAAAATCAAATAAGGGCAGCTTGGACGCTAGACCTCCAACTTGCCGGTATGCTTGACGGCGCGCAAGGTGAGTGTTGAGTTGACGCGCACCACACCGGGCAGATTGGTCAGGATATCGTGGTGGATGCGCTCCAGATCGGCAGAATCGCGATAGATGATCCGCAGCAGATAGTCATATTGCCCCGCCAGCAGGTAGCAGTCCTGAATGACACTGATCTGTTTGATGGCGCGCTCAAACCGGTCCAGCGTTTCCCGTCCCTGACCATCCAGTGTGACAAACACAAAGGCCGTGCCGGTCATGCCGCAGGCTTTCATGTTTAGCTGCATTGCATATCCGGCAATCAGCCCGCTTTCCTCCAGTTGTCGCACTCGGCGCAAGCAGGCAGACGGAGACAGATTCACCGCTTCGGCCAGTTCGGCATTGCTCAGCCGCCCATTATCTTGAAGCAAATTGAGGATGGAACGGTCGCGTTTATCAAGATCTTTCAAGTTCATGAAATTCACCGAATTTTGAAATTCTTGAAATTTTATTCGAAACAGGGGGCGTATAGCAAGGCAGTTTCGCGACACATTGCGCAAAAATTCCGCCATCATCGAAAGATCGTTTAATTTCCGGAAGCGTCGTCGGTTCTCCCTGTGATGCCATTCATATCGGGGCTGAAACCAGAAAAACAAGGCGCGACGGTCGCAACGCCCAAACAGAGAAAGTATCACATATGCTGATCGGATGCCCCAAAGAGATCAAGGATCACGAAGACCGTGTTGGCCTTGTGCCATCCTCCGTTGAAGAACTTGTCATGCATGGCCATCAGGTAATGATGGAAACCAATGCCGGTCTTGGCATTGGCTGCTCCGACGAGGATTACATCGCGGCAGGCGCAACCATCGTCGCTAACCCGGACGAGATTTTTGCCAAGGCCGATATGGTTGTCAAAGTGAAGGAGCCACAGGCTGTGGAACGCGCCAAGTTGCGCGAAGGTCAGGTTCTCTTCACCTATTTGCATCTGGCTCCGGATCCGGAGCAGACCAAGGATCTGGTTGCCTCTGGTGCCACCTGCATTGCCTATGAAACCGTGACCTCGCGCACCGGTGCGCTGCCTTTGCTGTTCCCTATGTCCGAAGTGGCTGGGCGTCTTGCCCCTCAGGTTGGTGCGCAGGCGCTGGAGAATAACGGCGGTGGTATGGGCATCTTGCTCGGTGGTGTCCCCGGCGTTGATCCCGCCGAAGTCGTCATTATCGGTGCTGGCGTCTCTGGCACCAATGCAGCCCGCATCGCACTGGGCATGGGGGCCGCAGTCACCATGGTCGATCGCAACACCGACGCTCTGCGCGCCGCTGTGGATCGCTTCGGTACGGCCGTTAAAACCGTCTATTCCAACAAGGGCAACATTGCCCGTCTGGTGGAAAAAGCCGACATGGTCATCGGAACGGTTCTGATTCCGGGTGCGGCTGCACCAAAGCTTGTTACCCGTGAGATGATCAAAACCATGCGCAAGGGCTCTGTCATTGTCGATGTGGCGATCGATCAGGGCGGCTGCTTTGAGACCTCCAAGGCAACCACGCACTCCGACCCGACCTATGTGGTTGATGGCGTGGTGCACTATTGCGTTGCCAACATGCCGGGCTGCGTGGCCCGCACATCTGCCTTCGCGCTCAACAATGCAACGCTGCCTTTCACCCTCGCTCTGGCTGACAAGGGATGGCAGCAGGCACTCAAGGATGATGTTCATTTGCGCAACGGCCTCAATGTCCATGAGGGCAAGGTGACCTATGAAGCCGTGGCGAAAGACCTTGGCTACGACTATTTCTCCGCAGAAGGTGTTCTGGGTCTGTAATAGTCCCTCTTGATAGCGGGATCGGCACAATCCCGCGCTTTACAGACACCAGATTCTGCATGAAGGGCTCGGTATTTCGCTATATCGAGCCCTTTTTTTATTCTAAGCCCGTGGGGCGGCCGAATTTACAGGCCGTGACTTGAGATATCTCAACGATTGGAAAAGTGAGGCGGGATATAGAAAACCCGCCTTGGGCGTCTACTCCAAGGCGGGCCTCATATTGCTCTAGCGCGATCAATATGATGAATGGCGATCACCGATATGCAAGCATGTCACGGTCACCATGTCAGTCTGGTCTGCAGCAATCATGCTCGTTGGCGCGAGGATGATTGCTTTAGCACACTAGAACCTAGTCAGTGCTTCTCGGCACGTCTTGCCGGAATTACCGGCAAACAGGTTCCAGACCCTGGCATGCAGTGTTAGCTAGTTCCACCTAATTCCTACGCCACACGCCTGTAGACCATATTTGGTCATGCATGGCTTGGTTTCAAGATCTGCAATACGAAATTATCTACTTTTTTGTATCCGACTATTGCTGTCGCGCTGAAATGCCCCACGATGATTTGCATTCATTGCGTCTATGGGTAAGGTTAGTACGTGTTTGACCGGGGCCTGTGCACAGAATTCCCACCTATTAGGCAGGCCGAAGCATAGGCATTGACGAAGATATCATCCCACCCATTCTCGTACCCTTCGCGCATGACATGCGACAGCGCGCCATAGCTTTCCCACCCCGTGTGAACCAGCTTGACCATCGTCGCTTCATCGCCCAGATCGATGAAGGCAATTACCAGATGGGTGGCATGTTCCTTGGGGTGGCCCATATGAAAGTCGATTTCGAGAGAGGCAGGGGCATCGCAGTCTGCAAAGACACCCCAGACATGGCGTGTGTCATCCGCCCCGATCTCGACAATCGCGCCGCCGGGCTTTGGGTCAATATCGATCCGTTTGGCTGGCAGGTTGGTTGTATGGAATGAGATCGACCGTGTCTGCAACGGCCACCAGCTGTTGATATCGACAAAGACATCATAGGCTTGAGCAGGACGTAGCGGGACTTCTATCACCTTGACAATTGGTTTGAGCATCTGGGACCTCGCTGAAAACACGGCCTGAGGATAGGTCATGAAGGCTACCCTTTTCCGGCATTTGTCACAACACGCCAATGGTCGGTCTTGATGGGAGAAAAAGCTGGTTCACAAAGCGTCAAAGCCAGACCGCCAGGGACGAAAACGGCAGGATCCGGGGACTTTGGTCCTGTCTAGGCTGGCCCGTCTTCGGTGTCATGCTTGATGGTATGGGCTGCGTCAGCCGGTATACTCCGGATGGCTTTCTGGTGGGCTTTTTGTCTGTGGCGGGTCACCAGAGGGCGGGTGGTCTTCAGAACACGGCCAAAGGTGCGCCCGGCCCGCTCTTCCAGCCACAACGCGCTGCAATCCAGCCAGCCGATATGCTTGCGCAACCTTCGGGCATAACTGCGCCCGATCCGACTGTTGGCAATCACCAGAAAGCTGCCCAGTGCCAAGAGCGGCACTCCGGTTGGAATTGGCAACCAGACCGTGGCCAAACCACCAATCAGGCAAAGAATTGCGAAGCTCATGATGACCCAGTGCTTGAGATTGGCAATCACGAAACGCTTCCTTTGTTAGTGACACGAACCACCAGACCGCGTCAGGTCATCCGTCTGCAATAAGCTGCACAGATCTTTCCATTAGGCGGCATCTGTAACAGTTTGAAGACAGTTCGATGACGCTCAGGTCAGGTCCAACGGGCATTTCAGAAGGGGGCACCATACAGGCGAGGGATCAATTGGGCCCGAGCCGTCGTTCCAGCGGGCGAGTTGTCTTGAGAACGCGCACCATCTTGATCTTGCTGCGTGCCTCGAACCATGCCATCCGCGCATCGACAAAGACAAAGCGTCTGCGAATGTTGCGGACAATCTGGCGCCCCTTGCGGCTGTTGGTGATCAACAAAACCGTCGCGAAGGTCATCAACACCGCGCCAATGGGAAAGGGGGTCCAGACCGACGCCAAGCCGAGCAGAAACAGCACGATCGCAATCGTGATGATTAGCCAGCGTTTGATTCGACGCATATAGAGCATAAAAGCGGTCCGTTCCTAAAGCCTAAGGCCTGTGCTTGCGGGTAACTCGTTAAATAAGAAGAAGAATGGCGCAATCAAGGCATCCGCCGCAATTTCAGCTGTTGCGACGGGCTCACCCCAGATTGTCCTATATGCTGCTAACGGCGTAGAACTGCAACACATTCAACGTGATGCGAGAAAAGAAACTGATCGACCGGCGTGACATGATCAAGTCGATAGCCGCCATCGACCAGAAGGCGCAAATCCCGCGCCAATGTGCCGGGATTGCACGAGACGGCCACAACGACGGGAACCTTCGACTTGGCAATTTCCTCGGCCTGCGCTTTGGCCCCAGCCCGTGGCGGGTCGAACAAGACCGCATCGAACTTCTTCATTTCCATCGCCAGAACCGGTCGTCGGAACAAGTCGCGCCGCTCGATCTGGATATCCTTCAGGCCTTGCCCGAAGCGCCAGCCACGTTCAAGCGCCTTGAGTGCTGCTTCATCGCCTTCCAAGGCCCAGATCTTTGCCTTGCGCGCCAACCGCAGCGCGAAGGTGCCTGAGCCGCAAAAAAGATCAATCACCTTTTTTGCGTCACCGATCGCCCTGATAGCCAGTTCAACCATCGCCAGTTCTGCTTTGCGATCCGCCTGAACAAAGGCAGCAGGTGGTGGGGAAACTTCAGCGGTGCCCATCTTGAGCAAGGGAGAACGACGCTCCAACAAGACATCGCCATTGGCAGACAGCCGAGCAATGTCGAGTGTTTCCGCCATTTCCACTGCTTTGAGATAATCCGGGCCGCCGGTCATGTTTTTGACATCTTCCAGACAGACATCCACCCCGGAGCGGGTGGCCAGAAGGGTAATGCGCGCCTCGCCCTTCTTGGTCATGAAGAGGGGCAAATAACCAGCCAGTTTTGGCAATATTGCATTCAGGGGAGCAGCCAACAGCGGGCAATGCTCGATGTCAACAATCCGGTTCGAACGCGTCTCATGATAGCCAAACAGCAACCGCCTTCCAATCAGCCGGGCGGTCAGTACCGCACGCCGACGCCCACCTGCCTCGGTGGTGATGGTCGGACGAATGTCGACATCATCAAAGCCACGAGCAGACAGGGCCTCGCGGACAATGTCGCGCTTCCAGTTGTCATAGGGCTCTTTGGCCATATGCTGCATGGTGCATCCACCACAGGTGCCAAACAGAGGGCAAATCGGCTCAATCCGGTCAACAGAAGGCTCGATCACCTCTTCTAGGTCACCCCGCTCCCCCATCGGTGTAACCAACACCCGCTCGCCTTCCAGCGCAAAGGGAACATAAAGGCTCTTGCCATCGTGATAGGCAACGCCATCACCTTTTGCGCCGAGGTCGTCAATGATGATTTCTACGGGGTCTGTCAATGGTCCAAGGTCCTTTTGGAGGTCGTTTTGCTCAAAGAGGGGTGGTGCATTGGTCCTCTTGGGCAAAGAAGCTGCGATTGTCTGCGCAGTCAAGTCTTTGCTGTGTATCAGGCAGTTGATCGGTTGGAAATGGCCGATATGCATGGATGCGGTGTTGAAGGTGGAAAACACGCATACAAAGAGCCCGTGTGGCCCAATCCCCCTTCGCATCTTGTTTACCTTTGATGAACCACAAAACAATAATATTCAGGATTAGCCAAATAAAGCGGTTAACTTTCACCACCGGTTTACCCTCGATTGCTAGCTTTGCGGGCACGTAAAGCAAAAGTTGCCCAAAGGTTCAGGAACGGGTCGGAAACAGGGTTCCGACTTGATATGCGATGCCAGCGCAAAGCACTGTGGGCGACAGGGGGCGCGACCATGACCAGATTTCCATTCCTCGCTGCATTGATAAGCGCTGTTTTTTGCCTGACACAGCCAGTCTGGGCCAAAGATGACATCAAGGCGTCTGACACCGCATGGCGGATCAGCAAGGTCAGCGGGGACGCTTGGATCGAGGTACCCAACCGGGAAAAAATGCGACTGATGCGCAACCGGGTGTTGTTTCCCGGTCAAACCCTGATCACTTCTGACAGAACCCGCCTGCAACTGGTCCATGGCAAGCAGCGCATACAGGTTGGGTCGAACACGGTTCTGGCTTTGCCTTTGTTGCAAGAAACAGATCCCAGCCACACCAGGATCCTGCAAACGAGTGGCACAATCCATTTGTCGGTCGATAAGCAGAGCACGAAGCATTTCTCGGTCGAAACTCCATACATGGTCGCCGCCGTGAAGGGCACCCAGTTCACCGTATCGCTTGGCAGCGGATGGGCAGATGTGCGCGTTCATGAAGGTCTCGTCGAAGTGTCAAACAAGTTGGCAAAGGAAGTCTTCGACGTTGCCGCCGGGCAGGCTATCTCGATGGATTTAACTGCTCTGGGGCGCAAAACCCAGCATGCGGTCAAAATGGCCTTTTTTGATCGTGGCGAAGACATTGTTCAAGGCAGTTCGCCTTCTCATCCAGCGGACCAGCCGCAAGCGGTGATGGATGAGCCGCAAGGCATTGTATCAATGATTGGCGGGATGATTGCTGCCATGACGCTCTATGTCGGCGGAATGATCAATGCGGTCGTTCAGTCGGTGACTGGCTCGATCACCGGATTGGTGGTGCCATTGGCCCAGAAAGTTCAGAGCGACGGTACGCTGCACTTCCTGATTTTGGGGCTGCTGGCCGCCGTGACGCTGGTCTGTGTGATCGGATTTATCCTCTATCGCCGCAAGCGCTTCCGGGTCGACCTCTCCCGAACCCGGCTCTGAGATCTGCCGCACAAATTGCCAAACGTAAAAAGCCCGCTCGGTTCTGCCCGGCGGGCTTTGTCTTTCAATCGGACTGTCGGGCCAATCAGCTGCCCTGCTGTTCACGCTCAACGGCCCGCCAGCCAATATCGCGGCGGCAGAAACCATTCTCCCATCGCACCGCATCGACAGCCTTGTAAGCAAGCGCCTGCGCTTCGGTCACGCTCTTGCCACGGGCACAGACATTCAGCACCCGGCCACCTGTGGCCACCAACTGACCCTCCTTCTCGCCCGTGCCTGCATGGAAGATGGTCACGCCGTCAAGGGCTTCTGCTGCGCTTAGATCCTCGATCACGGTGCCTTTCTCATACGATCCGGGATAGCCCTTGGAAGCCAGCACCACATTCATCACCACATCATCGGACCATTTGGTTGTCATGCCTTTGAGCGTGCCGCGCGCCGAGGCCAGCAGCAACTCCAGCAGATCGCTTTCCAAACGCATCATCAGGGTCTGGCATTCCGGGTCTCCAAAGCGGACATTATACTCGATCAGTTCAGGGCCTTGCTCGGTGATCATCAGTCCGACAAACAGCACGCCCTTGAAAGGAGCGCCACGGCTGGCCATGCCCTTGATGGTGGGCTCGACGATCCGCTGCATCACGGCATCCGTCAGGGTGTCTGTCATGACGGGAGCCGGGGTATAGGCCCCCATGCCACCGGTATTTGGGCCGGTATCGCCTTCGCCAACCGGCTTGTGGTCCTGAGCGGAGGCTAGCAACAGAGCGCTTTCTCCGTCACATAGCGCAAACAGGCTTGCCTCTTCCCCTTGCAGGAAGGCTTCAATCACCACTTCGGCACCGGCCTCGCCAAAGGCGCCGTCAAAGCAATCCTTGATCGCCGCCTCAGCTTCCGCATCGCTCATGGCAACGGTGACACCCTTGCCTGCGGCCAGACCATCGGCCTTGATGACGATCGGGGCCGGGTGGGTTTTCAGATAGGCCAGCGCGTCCTTTTCTGCGGTGAAACGGGCATAGGCAGCGGTCGGGATATTGAACTCGGCGCAGAGATCTTTCGTATAGCCTTTTGACCCCTCCAGCTGGGCGGCTTCCTTGGACGGACCGAAGGCTTCGATGCCCGCAGAAGTCAGGCTGTCAACCAGACCATCCACCAAGGGGGCTTCAGGGCCGACAACAACAAAGTCGATATTCTTGTCCTTGCAGAAGGCGATAACCGCCTCATGATCTGCTTCACTGACATCGGCTTTTTCGGCCATTTGCCAAAGCCCAGCATTGCCCGGTGCAACATAGAGTTTGCCCAATCTGGGCGATTTCTTCAGGCCGAAGGCGAGGGCATGTTCGCGGCCACCGGATCCGATGAGCAGAATGTTGAGGCGATCAGACATGAAAAAATCCTTTCCGAAAGGCAGAGCCGATGCTTGTTGCAGTTCAGGCTGTTGCCTGTCTGCTAACGCTCAAGACAGGCAAAAGCAAGCCGCAAGACGTGCATTTGCTGTCCATGATGAGGCAATCTGTGCAGTTTGTCTGCCTGTCGATCCAAACGCTCCCCTTGTGGCATCAATCAGGGGTAAATTGTCCGTTGATGGTTTTCACAATATGTCTACCGATGCATTCTTGCGGTTGACGCAAGGCTGTCGATGGGCGAAACCTCTCCACAAAGGAACAACAAAGGCCACAAATGGCACGAGGCGGGACAGAGGACTATGAGTGGGCATATCTCGATGAATGAGAAAAAAGGCACGATCGATGGTCGTGTGGCCGACGCGGTGTCTGACCATTGGGTCGATCGATTTCTGCCACTTGGCTTCCGTCCCTATGCGCGTCTTTCGCGGCTTGAGCGCCCCATCGGTTGGTGGCTTCTGCTCTGGCCCTGCCTGTGGTCTTTGACACTGGCCGTGGCCACCAAACCCGCAGATCAGCTCCCCCCTGTCTGGCAGATTCTTTGGTACGCCTTTGCATTCTGGCTTGGCGCCGTGGCCATGCGCGGGGCAGGTTGCACCTATAACGATCTGGTCGACCACAAGATCGATCAAAAGGTCGAGCGCACCCGCTCCCGTCCATTGCCAGCCAACCAGACGACCCGGATGCGGGCTTGGCTCTGGTTGGGCCTTCAGGCCCTGATCGGCCTGTTCGTGCTGTTGCAATTCAATGAATTCTCGATCCTGCTCGGCTTCTCGTCGCTCGGCGTCGTGGCGATTTATCCTTTCATGAAACGCATCACCCACTGGCCACAGCTGGTGTTGGGGCTGGCTTTCTCATGGGGAGCCTTGATGGGCTGGGCGGCGATCAATGGCTCATTGTCTCTTGCGCCCGTCCTGATGTATGCCGCTGGCATCGTCTGGACCATCGGCTTTGACACCATTTATGCCCATCAGGACAAAGAAGATGATGTCATGATCGGTGTGAAATCGACCGCCTTGCTGTTTGCCGATCACACCAAGCAATGGCTACTCGGTTTTTATGCGGTCATGGTTTTGCTGATGGCTGGGGCGTTTGTGGCTGCCGGTGTGGCATGGCCCGCTTATCTGGGCTTGATAGCCG
The DNA here is from genome assembly GCF_003324485.1 of Cohaesibacter intestini. Taxonomy (NCBI): domain Bacteria; kingdom Pseudomonadati; phylum Pseudomonadota; class Alphaproteobacteria; order Hyphomicrobiales; family Cohaesibacteraceae; genus Cohaesibacter; species Cohaesibacter intestini. Next base: position 289,592 of record NZ_QODK01000003.1, read on the forward strand.
CTGCCGCGCATATGGGCTGGCAGATCTGGAAGCTCGACATCAACAATTCTGCCCAATGTCTCGACCTGTTCCGCTCCAATACCCAGATTGGCTGGTTGCTGTTTGGCGGTCTTGTCGGTGCGCTGTTGGTCTAGACTTTCCTAACAGCGGTCCTTGATCGCGCCGAGCAGAAATTCCGCATTGCCGTCTCCGCCCAAAATGGGGGAGGGGACCATATCCAGCACACGCCAGCCGCGACAGGCTTGCTCTTCTTCGCTGTCGATCCATGCGGCAATGGCTTGCGCTGCCTGCAATCCTTCCGCAGGGTCGCGCACCAGCCCGCCCTTGCCAATGCCATCCTTGCCAACCTCGAATTGCGGCTTGACCAGCAACGCAGCCTTGCAGCCAGTCGACGCCATGCTCAAGGCGGGGGGCAAAGCCAGCTTCAGTGAAATGAAGGACACGTCGCTGACAAGCACCGAGAAGGGCTCTGGCACATGGCTTTGATCCAGATGGCGGGCATTGACCCCTTCGAGCACATGAAGTCTCGGATGGGATTGCAAGCTCTTATGCATCTGACCATGGCCGACATCGACCCCGTAAACACTGCGGGCACCGCGTTCAAGCAGCACCTGACAAAAGCCACCGGTCGAAGCGCCAATATCAACACAGATCTGATCGATGGGATCAAAGGAAAAATGGTCGAGCGCATGGAGCAGTTTCAATGCGGCGCGTGACACATAGCGGGCGGCCGGATCGTCATAGGTCAGTTTCGCATCCAGTCCGACCATCTGGCTGGCCTTGGTCGCAGACAGGCCATTGACCTTGACTGAGCCGCGCTTGATGGCGTCGCGAGCCCGAGCTCGGGTTTGCACCAGACCACGAGACACCAATGCCTGATCAAGCCGCAATTTGCTCATGATGTTACTGAACCTGCCAAGAAAGGGATATGTCGCGTTAGAAACAGTTGGCGATGGCACCGGCAATGCGGTCGTAGAAAACCGCAATACCAACACGAGACCAGATAGCCATGCCAACGAGCGCGACCACGGCCAGAATGCCTGCCGACCAATAGATCAGCCGGTTCACCTCGTCGGCCTGCTGTTGTTCGCTCAAGTCATTCATGGCCTGCTCCTGTTTGCCAGCACATGATAGCATAGAGGCAAGAGTTGCTCCAGCTATGCGCATGGCCATGCCCGCCTTGGAAAGGATCACTCGGCGCTGGCGATCAGTTTTCTCAGTTTGCCGACCGCACTGTCATGGCTCTCGCCATAAGCAATGGTGCCGGAAAAGACATTGCCTTTCTTCATCAGGAAGACCGAAGCGGTGTGATCCATCACATAATTGCTGTCCGCCTGATCGTCTTCCACCTTGCGGGCATAGACCCGATAGGCCTTGACCACAGCATCCGTCTGTTCACGGGTGCCGCGCAAACCCACCAATTGCTCAAAGAAGGCATCAGCATAGTCTGCCATCGATTGCTGGTCATCCCGCTCTGGGTCAACGGTGATGAAAAGATAGTTCAGCTTGTCAGCCTCTTCTCCCAGCTCCTGCACCCACATGGTCATTTCCGCGAGGGTGGTCGGACAAACGTCGGGGCAGAAGGTATAGCCAAAATAGATGGCCATAGGCTTGTCGGAAAAGTCCGCTGCAGTCACCTGCTTGCCCGTGTGATCGGTCAGAGTGAAATCGCCCCCGACGGCAGCCGTGGTTTGACCAGCCTGAGTCTTTTGAACGGTCAGTTCCTGCTGATACCAGTCGATCATCATAAAGGCCAGGCCCAGTGCCAGAAGGGCGCTGAGGGCCCAAGCGCCATAACGGACGAATTTCATTCTCGTTTGTTCCTTCTGTTCGTTGTCTTTGCCAGCCTAGGCATGTGGCACGGTCTCACCACATCACCCGATGCCTGTCAATGCACCATTCTGTGTGTTCCCAGATCAGGTGATGCTGGCAAATTCCAGCGAGGCCGGATCCTGATCCATTGACGCCATATCAGATAGCGGCGCATTAAGGCCGTTCAAAGACGGCAAGTTGCCCTCCAAAGCCGATCAGCAGAATACCCGCACATCCATTGAGCAATCGCGACATCAAAGGTCGAGCAAAGACACGCCGCGCCCCGTGGACTGCAGCTGCAAGACCTGACAGCCAGATCATGCCCAGCAAGAAATGGATGGCCGCAACAAGCAGAGCTTGTGGCAGAGCTGAAGAGGACGGATCAATAAATTGCGGCAGAAACAGCATATAGAAAACAATCAGCTTGGGATTGAGCAGGTTGGTGAAGAAACCGTCGCGAAAGGCACGCAGACCTGTCAATTTCGAGGTGCCAGAGGTTTCGACCACCAGCGTTTCCCCGCGCCATGCGGCCAAAAGCGACTGTGCCCCCAGATAGATCAGGAACAGGGCCCCGGCAAACTTCATCCATCCAAACAGGCTCGCCGATTGCAACAGGATCAGCGATAGGCCAAGTGCTGAAATTGTCCCATGCACAAACAGGCCCGAACAGATGCCCAAAGTGGTCAAGACGCCCGCTTGCACGCCGCCACGGGCTGCATTGCGCAACACCAACACCGTATCAAGTCCCGGTGTCAGCGTCAGGGCCGCCAATGCCAGAAACACCGAGACAAAAGGGAAATGGTCAAACATGCTTGCAGGATACCAATGCAATGGAAGAAGAAGGGCAATGGAAGAGGGAGGCGGGCAGGACGCCTTGGGTTGTGGCCAAGGCCGAAGAGAGGCAGAGCTTAGCGTCTGCCTCTGCTTCAGGCAAGTGTGGCTGGGTGTCAAGCCATCACCGCCTCTATCCTACATCCTTGCCTGTATCCTCATCGAGTGCGGTATCGTCAATCATGCCCTTCGTTAGGGGAAGCATTCCACGCCATGGCCTCAATCTTGTGCCCATCCGGATCTCGAACGAAGCAGCCATAATAGGCCTCTCCATAATGCGGCCGCGGGCCGGGTTCTCCATCGGGGCTGGCTCCCAGTTCGATGGCCTTGTCCCAGAAGGCATGCACGGCCGCATTGCTGGGGGCAAGAAAACCGAAATGGGTGCCATTGCCAACGCTGGGCGCTTGACGGTCATGGGGAATCTGAACCCAGAATTCAGGAAAATACTTACCAAAGGCAGCCGCTTTCATGCCGTCCTCATCGACTTCCATTATGATCTTGGCTCCGATGGTCGCCAAAACCGCCTCATAAAAAGCTCGGGACTTCGTATAGTCGCTGACCCCAATCGATGTGTGCGACATGATCGAGGGGATGTCGTCTTCGAATGCTGTGGTTGTCATGGAAAATCCTGTTGACTGGATAGAGCAATGTTCACTAAATGTTCTTTTTACAATGCCCGCCTTGCGCACACTTGTCAAGGCGGGCGACACACTATCGAGGCGATGGCAAACAATTATCGCGAGGTACAGGCCCAGCGTTTAATATAGCAGCCACCAAAGCGGTTGTTGCAGTTTCTCAGGGCGATATTCTGAGCGACACCGCGATTGGAACCCCATGCGGTTGCCCAATCATTATAGTCATTCATTGCCAGTGCTCCGCAGGCATTGCGGAACCACAGGGCGGATCGACATCCGCGTGCGCGGTTACGGCATTCATTCATAGCGCGGTTGGTCGCAGCCCCGCGTGTCGAATAGTCCCACGAAATGCCATAGGCACCATTCGGGGCCACAGCGATGGCGCCAAAATAGTCTCTGGCATCAGCTGTTTGTGGTGAGGTAAATGTTAAAAAAGTTGCAATCAGGGTAAGGAATACTGGTTTCATCATCTGGTTCCTTCCAATCCAATATTAGGAATATATACTATATTACCGCACAAATTGGTAAGTGGCGACTCAAGATATAGTCGAGTGGGTTCGCGACCATTTGGCGAGAGGCCATCATCTTGCCCTGACGGCATAATCAGTATAGACCTGTCCGATTAGAGACATTGCTTTCTGACGCGCCTGAAAAAAGGCTTGTAAGATCATAAATTGGACCCGCTTTGGGGCTATTTCGTATCAGGGAAGACAGATTGCGAACCAGCAGCGCTTGATCCGAAGCCAGGCAATGGACATGTAAGAGACGGTCTCTGACGGCCTAGGCCGACTTGTGTCAGGGACAGCGAAAAACAGAGACAGGTGAAACCAGTGTCCAAAACACCAACACTTGATGCCATCTCAACGATTGATGATGTGCGATCCCTTGATATGGCTGGATTGAAGCAGCTGGCTGATGACGTCCGGACCGAGATGATCGATGCGGTCTCCGTCACTGGTGGTCATCTGGGGGCAGGACTTGGTGTGGTGGAACTGACCGTCGCTTTGCATCATGTGTTCAACACACCCCATGATCGCGTGATCTGGGATGTTGGTCATCAGGCCTATCCTCACAAGATCCTGACCGGACGCAGGGACCGCATGCGCACCCTGCGCCAACCAAAGGGTCTGTCCGGTTTTACCAAGCGGGCCGAGAGCGAGTTTGACCCCTTCGGTGCAGGCCACAGTTCAACCTCGATTTCCGCTGGTCTGGGCATGCAGGTCGCCTCCGATCTGGAAGGCACCGAGCGCAATGTGATTGCCGTGATCGGCGATGGTGCCATGAGTGCCGGCATGGCGTACGAAGCCATGAACAATGCAGGCGCACTCGACAGCCGCCTGATCGTCATTCTCAATGACAATGACATGTCCATCGCCCCGCCAACTGGCGCGATGAGTGCCTATCTGGCTCGGTTGATTTCGGGCAAGACCTTCCTGTCCTTGCGTGATGCCGCCAAGCAGATGGCCTATTCGCTGCCGCGATTCTTCAAGGAAAAAGCGCAGAGAATGGACGAATTCGGCCGCGCCTTCTTCACCGGTGGTACCCTGTTTGAAGAGCTTGGTTTCTATTATGTCGGCCCGATTGACGGCCACAATCTCGACCATCTTCTGCCAATCCTCAAAAATGTCCGCGACAGCGAAAAGGGACCATTGCTGGTTCATGTCGTCACCCAAAAAGGCAAGGGCTATGAGCCTGCAGAAAATGCCAGCGACAAATATCACGGCGTCTCGAAATTCGATGTAGTCACTGGTGCGCAAGTCAAAGCCCCAAGCAATGCGCCAAGCTACACCAAGGTCTTTGGCTCCAGCCTGACCAAGGAAGCCCACAAGGATGACAAGATTGTCGCCATCACCGCCGCCATGCCAAGCGGCACCGGCGTTGACATTTTCGAAAAAGACTTCCCGGACCGGACCTTTGATGTGGGCATCGCCGAGCAGCATGCCGTGACCTTTGCCGCAGGTATGGCCTGTGAAGGCTACAAGCCTTTCTGTGCCATCTATTCCACCTTCCTGCAGCGTGCCTATGATCAGGTCGTTCATGACGTGGCAATCCAGAATTTGCCCGTTCGCTTTCCGATTGACCGGGCAGGCTTTGTCGGCGCTGACGGGCCAACCCATGCAGGCTCCTTTGATGTCGGGTTCCTCGCTTCGCTGCCCAATATGGTGGTGATGGCCGCTGCAGACGAGGCCGAATTGGTGCATATGGTCGCGACTGCCGCCGCCCATGATGATGGCCCGATTGCCTTCCGCTATCCCCGTGGTGAAGGCGTGGGCGTTGATATGCCAGAGGAAGGCGTGCCGCTCGCCATTGGCAAGGGCCGGATCGTCAAGGAAGGGGGCAAGGTTGCCATTCTCTCCTTCGGCACCCGCCTTGCCGAAAGCCTGAAGGCGGCGGAACGCCTTGATGGCTTTGGGCTCAGCACCACGGTCGCCGACGCCCGCTTTGCCAAGCCACTTGACAAAGACATGATCCTCAAATTGGCGGGCGAGCATGAAATGCTGATCACCGTTGAGGAAGGTGTCGCTGGCGGCTTCGGCTCACAGGTGCTGCATTTGCTGGCCAATGAAGGTGCGCTCGACACCGATCTCAAGATCCGCTCGCTGACGATGGCCGATAAATATACCGACCACGGCAAACCGGACGCCATGTATGCCGACAGCAATCTGGATGCTGACGGGATTGTCCGCTCTGTTTTCGAGGCTCTTGGCCGGGATATCAACGAAGCGCTGGAAGCGGGCGAGATTGCCTAGATATAGGTTGATTTTGGTATTAAATCAAACCATAGATTGCAAGTGTGTAATCTATGGAGAAAACCTGTGCTACGAAACTTCTTAATTATGTGTTTCATTACCGTCACCTCAACCGCTCAAGCAGAGACCCTCAAGGGCGGATACGTCGCGTGTCTGACGGAAGAACTGCTTGATCAAATAATTACAGCTTCGGTTAAAGAAGATACCAGAGCAATCAAATACCTTCTTGATGTAGGATGTTTTGTTCCTAGAGCGGGAATTCCAATTTCTGTTCTTGATAGAAGCTGGACTGTGTCGAAAGTCAGAGCCTACATAAATGATGGAACAGTCGAACTTTGGACTGTTAACGAAAACATTGTTCGATGAGTAATTCGTAGCTTTTAAAACAACCAAAACCATATGAGTGGCAGCAAAATGGCTGTCGCCAATGCATTCAGCCCCATGGCAAGGCCAGAGAAGGCTCCGGCTTCCTCATTGACCTGCAGAGCACGCGCCGTGCCGATGCCATGGCTGGCCGTGCCCATGGCCACGCCGCGGGCCGCCCAGCTCTTTACCCCCACGAAATTCAGCACATAAGGCCCGAGGATCGCCCCGATAATCCCGGTGGTAATCACCAGAACCGCAGTCAGCGAGGGCAAGCCACCCAGCTCCTTGGTGATGCCCATCGCCACCGGCGCGGTGACAGATTTGGGTGCCAGCGAAAGAAAGGACTGCTCCGATCCCCCCAAGGCCCAAGCAATCAGAACCGCGCTGCTGGCCGCCACAAAGGAGCCGCTCAGCAGGCTGACCATCAGCGCGAGACCGGAGCGTCGCACTTTGTCAAATTGTCGATAGAGCGGGATGGCCAACGCCACCGTTGCCGGGCCAAGCAAAAAATGGACAAACTTCGCCCCATCGAAATACCGCTCATAGGGTGTGCCAGACAGGGCCAACACCGCCACCACAATCAGGATCGCCAGCAGCACCGGATTGAGCAAGGGCGTCATGCCGGCTTTCTGGTAGAGCGTCAGCCCCAACTGATAGGCAACCAGCGTGAGAGTGAGATGAAACAACGGGCTGGCACTAAGATAGACCCAAAGGGAGGAAAGGTCGCTCATTGACTTGTCTCCTGCGCGTCCGATTTGCCATCCTTCATCAGCCAGCGCATCATCAGCCCTGTTGCCGCAATGGCGAGCAGGGTGCTGACCAGCAACGCAGCGGAGATGGGCAGCAGCTCCGTCCGCAACAGCTCCGCATGCAGCATCACCCCGACACCCGCCGGAATGAACAGCAAGGAGAGATGCTTCAACAGATTGTCTCCAACCATGGCGATGTCGGCTGGTATCCCGCCTTTGATGGAAAGGCCAACAAACAAAAGAGCCATCCCCACCACCGGGCCGGGCACCGGCAGGTCAAGCAGGGTGACGATGCTTTCGCCAAGCAATTGGCAAAGGAAAATGAGTGTCAGGGCGAACAGCAAATCGATACCTCCTGCGCGCATCATGTGGGCAAAGCTGTCTGCACCATAAAGTGCTCGCCAGCTCTTGCCATTGGTCTTTCGCAGGCCTAACACAGATCAGGTCTGAGCGGAAAGCGCCAGATGGGTTTTGAGCCGTCGAAATGGCAAAGGCAAGATCAAGGGGGGAAGCCACTGATATGGGCAACAGGATCAGCGAAAGCTACTTGCAGGCGCTCGTCGGTGAAGCGCATGAGCGAGGCGCCGCCCATCCAGATTATTGGGGCATGGTTGCCGACTATATCCCAGAGCTTGCCCACATCAAGCGCGAACAATTTGCCATTTCGGTGGCGCTGGAAGACGGTCATGTCCTGTCGTCTGGCGATTGCGACACCGGCTTCTCGATACAGTCCATTTCCAAGGTCTTCACCTTGTCGATTGCTTTGGGGCGGATTGGCGACAGTCTGTGGAAACGGGTGGGGCGCGAGCCATCCGGCAATCCGTTCGATTCCATCATTCGTCTGGAACAGGAGAAGGGCAAGCCGCGCAATCCCTTCATCAATGCTGGCGCCATCGTCACCACCGATGCATTGCTGTCCGGCCATGCCCCAAAAGAGACCTTGTCCGAGATCATCCAGTTCGTGCGCAATGCTGCCGAGGATGATGATATTCACATCAACAAGAAAGTTGCCGCGTCCGAAAAAGCCACCGGCTATCGCAATCTGGCACTCGCCCACTATCTGCGTTCCTATGACAATCTGCTCAATGAGCCGGACTTCACTTTGGGTGTCTATTACCACCAATGCGCCATCCAGATGACCACCATCCAGTTGGCGCGGGCCGGACGGTTTTTGGCGGGGTTGGCCGATGCGCCCCGGCTGATTGCCCCGTCCAAGGTCCGCTCATTGAATGCGGTGATGATGACCTGTGGCCAATATGACGGGTCAGGGGAGTTTGCTTATCGCGTCGGCCTGCCGTCGAAATCCGGTGTCGGTGGCGGCTTGTTGATCATCGCGCCACGTAAGGGCGCGATTGCCATCTGGTCCCCGGGTCTCAACGAACAGGGCAATTCCAAAATGGGAACGTGGGCCGCTGAGCGGCTGTCGCGCGATTGGGACTGGGGTGTGTTTGGATGATCTGGTTTCGCGGTGAAGAGAGGCTACACGCGCTCCTTGCATCGTGCGAGGGGCGGAGTCTTAACCTGATTTCAGGTGTGTTCACTTCGGTGGGCGTGTTTCAGAAGCATGGTTAACAAGAACTTTAACAAGGCGGTATATCGCTTCAGAAGCGCAGGGCAAGTGATTCAAATGACTCATGATTCCGGACTCTTAAAGCAAAGCCTTGAGAGATTGATTCAAAGTCTGAAGGGCCACCCTATCGTGCATTCAGATTGAATCGCTTTCTCAAAAGCCGCGGCCAAGTCAAAACCACAGGTAAGGAAACGTTAAGCAATTCGTTTGAACCGGATTTAACGATTCTCCTCTAGGTTGTTGGCTGGATCAGGCCACTCCCACCGAGAAACGACCCATGTTTGCATTGTTCAATCCCTTTTATGGCGAGATTTCCCGCAAGTCCTGGTGGACATATCAATCGGTGATTTGGGTGATTTTTGCCCTGTTGGCAGCGGCCTTCTATTTTCTGCTTGCCGCATTGCGAATGGGCGATGGCATCGCTGATGCTTTCTCAACGCTGTTTGGCGTTGTTGCTGCAAGTGTACTGGCGATCGTCGCGATCTATATGAATTTCTGTTCCTGCGTCAATCGCTTGCGCAATACGGGGCGCACCGGCTGGTGGTGGTTGATCTTTCAGGTGCCGGTCATCGGTGTCCCTCTGATGCTCTATTTCTGCGGCATCGAAGAAGGCGATCCGGTCCAGAGGCCGATGAATATTCAACGGGATCTTGATGCTCTGAAGGCACGCTATGAGCCGCAGGTTGAGGAGACGAGCGATCCAGACTCCCGGTTTGAAAAAGCCATTCCGTCGGCGCCATCTCCCCACGACTATGGCAAAAGAAGCCTGCGTCAGACGGGCCGTAGGCCGGTTTCTATCGGAGGGGGGCAGCCGCGCACCAGCTTTGGTCGCCGTGGCGCAATTTAAGGCTCAATCAGATCATCCATCAGGGCATAAAAAAGGGGAGCCACGCTCCCCTTTTCGCATTCATTTGCCCCAAAGGCGCAAAGCTTACTTGCTGCCGAGATAAGCCGCGATGATATCGCGGGCGGCAATCAGATCGTCTTTTTCGATCATCTCGGTGACCGTATGGATATAGCGGGTGCCGACCACGATGCCGATGGCACGGGCGCCAGACCCAGCCTGCTGACCAGCCGCCCCATCCTGACCGCCTCGGGCAAGGATCGTGCGCTGGCAAGCAATGCCTTTGTCTTCGGCCAAGGCTTCGATTTCTTCCACCAGATCAATATCGGCGATGAAGGAGCCATCCTTCACATGCAGGCCAAAGCCCTTGCCCTGAACGGTGACGGTGTCTTTTTCAGGGGTACCCGGCGTGTCACAGGCCAGCGTCGTGTCAATGCCGAGGGCAATGTCCGGAGCAACGCCAAAGGAAGCGGTGCGTGCGCCGCGCAAACCCACTTCTTCCTGAGCGGTGAAGGCAACAACGATTTCGCAAGCATGCTTGACGTCGGCCTCAACCATTTGGCGGATGGCTTCGATGCCCAGCCAGCAGGCAATGCGGTTGTCGAGCGCCTTGGAGACGACTTTCTTGTCGAGATCAAGCAGCGGCTCGTCCATGACGATGAAATCGCCAACTTTGACTTTGCTCTTGGCTTCTTCGCCCATGCCCAGATCAACAATGAAGTCGGTCACTTCGGGCAGCTTTTTGCGCTCTTCTGGCGACGAAATATGCAAAGCTTTGCCGCCCGCATTCATCACGCCCTTATAGTCACCATCCTTGGTGCAAACCAGCACGCGGCGGGCAAACAGGGTGCGAGGGTCAAAACCGCCAACCGGGTCAATATGCAAAAAGCCCTTGTCGGACACATGGCTGACCAGGAACCCGATTTCATCCATATGGCAGAGCAGCAGGATGCGTTCCGCTTCCGAATCGTCCGGCAAATCCGCAGTCGGATAGCGGGTGCAGATCAGCGACCCCATCGGATCGACGTAGGTTTCGTCGAACAGGCCCTCGATTTCAGATTCAATCAGGGCACGGACCCGATGTTCACGACCCGGAACACCCGGCGTTTCGCAAAGGCGGCGAAGAAGATCGATATTCATGGTTTCTAGCAATCCTATGGAAATTTGCGTTGGAACTCTCTATATCAGGGGTGACATGAAAAGAACAGCGTGACGGATTCGCCCGCGGTTGCTTGTTGAAGGACTGCGGCCGTCGCTGTGCTGCTTTTCCCCTTGTCTTTTGACCGCTGTTGGATGGCGATCAATTGGCTTGGTGAAAGGCATTTGAACCTGACTGTGAGTTGGGGCGGAAGCCTTGCAAAAGGGACTTCTGAAGGCTGCCGACCGGCGCCAAGGCTGGCTCACATCACGCAACCAGTAACACTGCCAACAGGCGCCATTTGGGCCCGGTGGCGGGGGTGAGGAAAGACATGAGAGATCCATATAGCGTTCTTGGGGTGCCAAGATCGGCAAATGAGCGTGAGATCAAAAGCGCCTTTCGCAAACTTGCCAAGCAATATCACCCGGATCAGAACAAAAACGACCCGAAAGCGCAGGAAAAATTTTCTGAAGTCAATCAGGCCTACGAGATTGTCGGCGACAAGGAAAAACGCACCCGTTTTGACAATGGCGAAATCGATGCCGAAGGCAAAGAACGGTTTCAGGGCTTTGGCGGTGGCGGTGGTGATCCGTTCGGCGGTCGTGGCAATCCCTTTGGCAATGCGACAGGCGGCGGCTTTGGCGGCGGAGCGGCAGAAGACATTCTCAATGAGATTTTCGGCAATATGGGCGGCGGTCGCCCAGGCGGCAGCCCCTTTGGCACCGGTGCCCGAAATGACCCGTTTGGAGGCACACGCCAGCGTGCTCAGCCGCAAAAGGGGCAGGATGCCGAAGCCAAATTGTCGGTGAGCCTTGAAGACCTTGTTTCGGATGACAAACGCCGGGTGCATCTGCCCACCGGTAAGAGCCTCGACATGAAGGTGCCCAACGGCGTCAAGGACGGCCAGACCATCCGCATGAAAGGGCAGGGCTTTGAGTCCCGCACCGGTCCAGCTGGCGACGCTCTGGTGACCATCGAGATCCTACCGCACAGGCTGTTCAAAGTAGAGGATCGGAATATCCGCCTTGACCTGCCATTGACCCTTTATGAAGCGGTGCTCGGTGCACGGATCCGCATCCCGACGCTGGAAGGCAAGGTGGAAATCAAGGTGCCTGCAGGCATGAGCTCGGGCAAATCGATGCGCCTGAAAGGCAAGGGCCTGCCGGACCGTGATGGCAACCGGGGAGACTTGTTTGTCACGGCCAAGATCATTCTGCCCGAAGGCTCCGATCCGGGCTTGCGCACCCTGATGGAAGATTGGCAGGACACCAACACCTACCGTCCACGCGGGCCGGATTTTGGGTGATTGGATCGAGTGCATTGACCAGACCAAGCGGCCCTTCGGGGCCGTTTTTTGTTGCTCCACGCCCCGCCTCTTGACCATGCTCAAGTGACAGGTCCCTGCCTTTCTGCTTTAGTGGCCCTCAAACAGAAAGCCCAAGATCAGGGCAGGGGGAGCGCATGCGGAAATTGATACTAGCCGGTTTGGCAACATGGTTTCTGACCGGATCGACCTTGGCTGAAGGTTGGAACCCCAAGGAGCCGATCAATGGATTTTCACGCGATTCCTTTTTCCGCTCCATCAAGGCCTTGTCGCGCCTCTTGTCCGAAGACGAACGGGTAATCTTCCGGCGCGGGTTGAATGCCCTGATCCTGAGCGATTTCCCGCTGACCCATGGAATGACCGCCCAAGAGGCCGCGCCTTTCCTGCCGATGGCGCTGGATGCCGCTCATGTCACCCTTGATGGTGTTTCGCTGGGAGCTGTGATGGCCGCAGGAGAGAGACAGCCCTCCGATCCCGCCCCCACAAACGAGAATGCCGGATCCTTCGTTGACCGCAACAAGCAGCCAAATCCGTTCGAGCGCATCGCTGCGTTGGATGCCGAGGCGGAAAAGCGCCAAGAGGAGCTTGAACAGCATCTGATCGCGGTGCGTCACTGCCTGAGTGACAAAATCCCGCTTGCCGTGCATTTCGTGCGGAAAGAAGGGCTTTATGACGATCTGGAGCTAACATTGACCAACGGCCTTCGTTGGCCCATCGGCTCACTGGCTTTCAGCTATGTCATCACCACAGAAGGGCGTCGCCTGCCTTTCACGCAAAAGGAAATGTCCCGTACATTACGGGGTGGATTGAAACCCGGCGAACAACGAACGGTGCCGATCACGGTCTCATCGGTCCCCGCCGACTTGGCTCCGGCTTCTCTTGCCATTGCCGTCGATATTCTCAATGTCGGCGACATGGAAGGCAAGTCTCTGCTCAACCACCCCAAAAGCCTTTTCACAGGTGGCCTGACTGATCAGACCTGTGAGTGAGGCCCCAGCAGGGGAAAGGAAGCATAGTGCGAAAAATGCGGCCCATCATAGCCTTTGGGTGGCTGATGGCTGTCCGGGCAATGTAGCAGATATTGCATGCCTGCCGCCTTGGCCGCCTCAATGCCGGGACCGCTATCCTCAATCACCAGACAGGCCTCTGGCGCAACGCCCATCGTCTCGGCCGCATGCAGAAACAGATCCGGCTCCGGCTTCCAGCTGTCAATGGCATAGGAGCTGAACAAATGCGGCTCGAACAAGGGCAACAGGCCTGTCAGCCCCAGCGAATGGCGCATCTTTTTCAACGGGCCAGATGATGCGATACAGCGCGGCAGATCAAGTGCCTTGACCGTTTCCGTCACATCGGGGAAGGCTTGCAACTGGCTGTCAAACAGCTCGGCCACCCGTGCGCGATACCGCGTTTCATAATCTGCGCCCAGCGATTGCCCGATCCGGTCTTCGATCGCCCGGACGATATCCACCAGCTTGATGCCCCGATAATGGTTGATCAAATAGGCAGCGTCCCAGTCGAGGTCCGGCACCACATCGCAATGGGCCTGTTGGCACAAAACCTCGCTGTCGACGAGGGTGCCATCAAGATCGAAAATCAGGCATTCAATCCGGTTGATGTCCAGTGTCATTCGCAGCTCCTGTCAGCCTGTGATGTGCCTTCTATTCACACCTCACGCTCTGTTCATGATGTCGTGATCAAAGTCAACCGGTCGTGATTGGCCAGTGATAGATGCATGCGGGTAAGGTTCGGGCATCATTAGTCTTCAACCCTCAATGCCACGCGGAACAAAGTGAGCAGACCCATGACACCTTATCATTTGCCTAGCATGAAGCCATCACGCCTGAAATATGCCCGACTGGCCTTTTGCACGTTGATGATGTCAGCGTCGACCGCCTTTCGCACCAAGGCATAACAGACCCGATCCGGCCAATGAGTGCCTCCCTGTTCATTGGCCAAGCGGACCCCGTCTGACGGGTTTATGAGGATTTTTGTTCGTTCTAACCTCTGGCAACCTTTGGGTGGAAACTCTGGCCATCGCCTCGCCGCTTTTTCGGGGCGTGACCACCCTATGGGGATGCCGGCAACTCAAAGGGCCGGTCGCATGCATCCCTGAGGACAAGGATTGCCACGCACTTGCCCAATACGAAAGCCCGCGCATTGGCTTTCGGGCCCGAATGGTGGCTTCACCACACCGCCGCCATTCGGGCTCCTTTTTTCTATTCCGCGCTTGCCTGTTTGAGGCTTACTGCCAGATCCCCCTGTTCATGGATCCGGATATCGGACAGGCCCATCCATTGCGCCATCATCTCAAGCTCTGCGATCAGTGCTTTGGCCACTTTTCCCTGATCAATTTTCGGTTCACCATGGCTGGCGAAGACTTCCAGAATGCCCTCCTGCCGATTGGCCTTCAGGTCCAGCCGTGCCACCAACTGATCGCCCATCAGGAAAGGCAGCACATAATAGCCAAACTGGCGCTTTTCCTTGGGCACATAAATCTCGATCCGGTAACGGAAGTTGAACAGGGTCTCCGCCCGGTCGCGCATGAAAATCAGGGAATCGAACGGCGCCAGCAAAGCCTGACACTGGGCACGCGCCGGGATGACGGCGTCCTTGTGCAAATAGGCCTGTTTGGCAAAGCCTTCCACCTCGACCGGGTCCAGAACACCCATCTCGACCAGTTCGGCAACCGCTTGCTTGCTGTCTTTGGGTGATAGACGGAAATAGTCGCGAAAACAGGCCTCGGTCCCGACACCGTGGCTGCGTGCACCGATCTCGATCAGCTGCCGCTTGGCCTCACCGGCGGGCAAGGTGCCTTGGGCCAGAATATCGGCGGGCAACACCCGCTCGGGGATGTCATAAAGCCGGGCAAAAGTCTGCCGCCCCGCCGAAGTGATCCGGCCTGACCAGAACAGAAATTCCAGCGCTATCTTGGTGTCGCTCCAGCCCCACCAAGCGCCTTTGCCCTTGCGCTCCTTGTCCAGCGCTCCGACCCCGATCGGGCCTTGTTCTTCAATCGTGCGATAGACCGCTTCCACCCGCTCGGGATTTTCTTTCGCAAAGCGACCAATGCCACCCCAAAGCCCCTGATGGCGGGCTGCATCCTCCATCCGCCAGCGAAGCGCCGGATACAGGGCCACGGGCAGGATCGAGGCCTCATGCCCCCAATATTCGAAATAGGCCTTCGGTTTGCTGAGGGACGTCACTTCATGGGCTGCCCGGTCGATCAGCTTGCGATCATAAGCCCCTAGCCGGGCAAACAGGGTGAGATAGTGCGCCCGGTCCAGCACATTGACGCTGTCGATCTGCAACAGCCCGATGGAATCGAAGATGGCTGCCAGATGGCGTTGATCCGGGCGCTTCAGGCCACGCATTTGGGGTAGAAAACCCTGCGCCTTCAAGGCGATTCGCCTTGCCTGTCGATTGGAAAGGGATTGCATGGTCATGTCGCTGTACCGAAACCTCAGCAAATAGGCGAAAATGCGGATGGAAGGGACGCAGGAGTCACGTCATGTGGCAGTGCCATTGGGCAGAGTCCCTATCCTACAGAACAGGTCGCGTCAGGAAAGGTTAATTTTTCCAAGCATTGCCGGTGCTTTGCCTTTCACCTTGTCACCGAGTGGGTTAGTCTGGCATCAACAACAGACGGGCCGCGCCGCCCGGTCGGACAATGTGGGGCAGGCGCAGACATCACGAGAAGGGACTGTCAGAATGTCAATGTTGAAGAACTGGGTGATTCCCGGTGCCTTGGCCGTCGGGGTCGTCACTGCGATCAGTCTATATACCAAGACCGCGAAGATGGAGGCCGACCTGACCGAACGGGCGACTGCCATACTTGCCGACAAGGGGATGGATTGGGCAACAGTTACCTTTGATGGCCGCGATGGCGTGTTGACCGGTGTCGCACCGGAAGAGGGAGTCAGCGCTTGGGCGGTTGAACTGATCGACATTGTTTGGGGCGTTCATGCCATCACTGACGAAGCCACCTTGCTGCCAACGCATTCCCCCTTCACCTGGGGGCTGGAGCGCGATGGCAACAAGCTCGCCATGATCGGTTACCTGCCTTACGATCTCTCCAAGAGCGTGCCGGCCGAAATGCAAACGCTGTTTGACGGCGTCGTCTTCGCCTCCAGTGCCGAAGCTTCGCGCGGCGCGCCGGATGGGATGGACAAAGTCGTGGCCCTTTCCGCTGATCTGGCTAGCCAACTGCCCAATGCCAAAATCATGCTGGTCGATGACACCTTGACCGTCACCGGCACGCTGGAAGACGGCAACAAGGATCATATCGAACTGTTCAACGCCATTCAGTCCCGACTGGCCGCCGCAGACCTCGGAGCCATCAAGCTTGACCTCAAAATTGCCGAACCCAAGGCCCCGGCCGAGGACACCGACAAGGGGGGCAGTGCAAAGGCAAAAGATGGTTTGCTGATCAGCCGCACCGAACAAGGGGTTTCTATTTTCGGCACGGTGCCGAGCGAGGAAATCAAAAACCAGCTTGTCGATCAGGCAACCCGTAAATTTGGTCAGACTGGCGTTAAGTTGGAGTTGGCGATTCAGGAAGGTGTCAAGATTGCTGGCCTTGGCTATGACGAGTTCAAGAAGGCCGCGCTGACCAGCCTTCAGGCGGTTTCCCGCCTTGATGCCGGGATTGCCGATCTCAGCCCCGAAGGCCTGTCGCTGAAAGGCGGGGCTTATTATGATGCCGCCATGCAGAAGGTGAAGGACAGCCTGACTGGCATCCTGCCAGACGGGTTCACATTGAGTGCGGATTTGTCGGTGGCCGCTCCCGGCGAAGTGGTCGATGCCGGTGTCTGCCAAACCCTGATGCGTGGTGCATTGGCGGACAATACGATCCTGTTCGACTCTGGCAAGTCAACCATTTCGGAAGATTCCTTCGGTCTGCTTGATGGGCTGATTTACACCGCCCGCCGTTGCCCTGACAGTCGTATCCAGATTGCTGGCCACACCGACAGCGACGGGGACGATGCCACCAATCAGCAGCTGTCTGAACGTCGCGCCGATGCCGTGGTCGCCTATCTCAGCGAAGCGGGGCTGTCGCAAGACCGCCTCGAGCCGAAAGGCTATGGTGAAACCATGCCCGTTGAAAGCAACGACACTGCCGAAGGCAAGGCAAAAAACCGCCGTATCGAATTTGTCATTTTGGCTCAATAAGGTCCTGAGGAGATAGAAATGGGATATCTAATTGCAAATCTCTATCCATTGCTGCTGCTTGGGCTGGCTTTGGGTGCGGTTATCGGCTGGTTGGCCAGTGACCCTGAAAAAGACCAACGCTAGGGAAGGGGAGAAGATCCATGACCGCTCTATTCTGGCAGGAACTTGTCCTGATCATTTTCGCCGTCGTCATTGGCATGATGCTCGGTGGCTATTTCCGTCGCTACTTCTCTCCTGCCGCCGCAGACCAGCGCAAGGCAACCAAGGAGAAACTGGCCGCCGCAGCAGCCAGCACCGCCGTTGGCTCGGCCACTGTCTCCAAGCTGACCGACGTGAAGGACAAGGTCCTCACCAAAATGGCCGAAGCCCATCTGGAAGCCGAAGCTGAGGCCCTTGCCGCAAAGACCAACAAGGATCTGGAAGGCCAGACCGTCGAGGTCGACAAGGCCGTGTTGCGTGACATGACGGTGGTCGCGATCGAAGAAGACAAGGAGCCGCCGGTCGAGACGCCGGATGACGCGCATTTTGAGCAATATTCCGATGCGGATGCGAGCTTCCTGAATGATGAAATTGCCGCCAAGACCGAAGAGGCCCGTGAGGCTGTGGTGGAAGCTGCAAGTCTTGGTGCCAGCGATGCCGAATTGACCCAGTTGGGCACGGATTATGCCGCCGCCAGCGAAGCCGGTGATGCCAATCAGGCACCAAAGGCGGAGGAAACTGTCGAGGCTCCCTCTGCGGCAGAAAAAGCCGAAGAGGCCCGCGAGGCCGTGGTGGAAGCCGCAAGTCTTGGTGCCAGCGATGCCGAACTGACCCAGTTGGGCACGGACTATGCCGCCGCCAGCGAAGCCGGTGATGCTAATCAGGCACCAAAGGCAGAGGAAACTGTCGAGGCTCCCTCTGCGGCAGAAAAAGCCGAAGAGGCCCGCGAGGCCGTGGTGGAAGCCGCAAGTCTTGGTGCCAGCGATGCCGAACTGACCCAGTTGGGCACGGACTATGCCGCCGCCAGCGAAGCTGTCTCTGACGAAGCAGGTATGGCTGCAGCCCTTGCTGCTCTGCCAGCCGACGCGTCCGATGAAGACCGCGCCAATGCGGTTGGCTCCCGTCCAACCCTGCTCAAAAAGCCCAAGGGTGGCAAGGCGGATGATCTCAAAAAGATCAAGGGAATCGGCAAGGTGCTCGAAGGCAAGCTCAACGATCTGGGCATCCATCACTTTGAGCAGATCGCCAACTGGAGCCAAGCGGAAGTCAATTGGGTGACCACCTTCCTCAGCTTCAAGGGGCGGATTGAACGCGAAGAGTGGATCCCACAAGCCAAGGGCTTGCTCGCCGCAGCCGCGCCAACGACCAAAGCCCAAACGCCGGCAAAGGCCAAAGCAAAAGCCGCTCCCAAGGCAAAAGCCCCAGCAAAAGCAACTGCAGCAAAAACGGCTCCGGTAAAACCAAACGAGACGGTGGATCTTGCGGCTGAAGAAGCAGAGGTCGCTGCCGCCCTTGCTGCCCTGCCAAAGGATGCTTCAGCGGAAGACAAAGCCAATGCCGCCGGGGCCAAGCCGCAAATGCTGGCTGCACCAAGGGACAATGCTGCGGACGATCTCAAACGCATCAAGGGCGTTGGCAAGGTGCTCGAAGGCAAGCTTAACGATCTGGGCATCTATCACTTTGATCAGATCGCCAATTGGTCACGCAAGGAAATCAACTGGGTGACCACTTTCCTCAGCTTCAAGGGACGCATCGATCGCGAAGAGTGGATCGAGCAAGCCAAATTGCTGGCCGCCGGTGAAGACACCGCCTTCTCCAAGCGCGTCGACAAGGGTGAGGTGGACAGCTCGAAAGCTTGACATCCACAACTCTTGATTTATCTTGATCAAAAGCGACATGCCCCAGCAACTGGCTCTACGGGCATGCCGCTTTTTTTGTCTCTTGGAAACTGGCTCGACCTTTCGCACGCCAAGGCAACAAATCTCAATCGGAGCAACAGCATGACCCAAACCGCAGCAACCCAAGGCATTGACCATGTCGGTCTCACTGTTTCGGACCTGATGCTGAGCCTGTCCTTTTTTACCGATTGCCTTGGTTGGGAGCAGTTTGGTGGCAATCCTGATTATCCTTCAGCTTATGTGACAGACGGTACAGCAAAACTCACCCTCTGGCAGGCGAAAACCGATGATCCGACCAATTTTGACCGCCACCATAATATCGGCCTGCATCACATTGCCCTGAAGCTCCCCAGTGAAGAGGCGCTCTTGTCTCTCTTTAAACAAGTGAGTGAATGGCCGGATGTGGTCGTCGAGTTTGCTCCGGAATTGTCCGGCAAGGGCCCCAAGAAGCATTGCATGCTGTATGAACCGGGCGGCAACCGCCTCGAACTGAGCTATGATCCACGCTGACGATCCGAGAGGCTGACAGGCGCCTTTTCCACGCATCCTGCTATCATTGACGAATGGTCTTTTGCCAGAAAAACGGGGATAGTGGGGTATGGCTTGCCTGTGATTGCCTGTGATTGCCTGTGATTGTCTGTGGCACCCGCGATCACCGGGCTATTGTGCGAAATGGAGTCCAGCATGCTCAAAACCCGGTTCGCTCTTCCCTTCGTTGCCTTCTGCATCGGTTCGCTGTCTGGCGGGCCGCAAGCATTGGCAACTGACTGTGCAAAGCCGGTTGACTTTCTCACCTTGTCCCTCACCAAGACCAGCAATCCGGTGCATGATGCTCTGACGCAAGCCTATCCCGGCCTGACCATCAAGGCAGGCGCGGTGCATCTGGTGACAGGCGAGGTGGTTCCGCTTGAAGGACCGCGCAAGGTTTCCAAGCCGGAGCGGCTCGAAAACGCCACCATCGGCGACATGTTCGTCTATCGCTACCCTCTCGATTTCTCGCTTGAGCAGAGAAAGACCCCATTCCACGATCCCGGCCGGGTGCGCAACGAGGCTTTCTTCCGCGCTCTGATGTTCGACAACAAGTCTGCAACCCGCAAAAGCCTGACCACAGTGCGCTATCGCGGCGCAAAGCTGACGGCCAACTTCTCGGTGACAAAGAAGCATTGCGTTCATACCCAACTGGCCGCAGCGCTTGAGGAAATAGCCCTCCAAAAGCCAAGCCGTGACAAATATTTCCGCAAAATCGGTGGCAGCTTCAACTGGCGAGTGATTTCCGGTACCAAGCGCCTCAGTAGCCACTCCTTCGGCTCAGCAGTCGATGTGAACAGCCAGTTGGGTAAATATTGGAAATGGTTGGGTGTCAAACCCGGCAAGGCGGCACGCTATGACAATGCCATTCCGCATGAGATCGTCGAGGCCTTTGAACGGCGCGGCTTTATCTGGGGCGGCAAATGGCATCATTTCGACGGCATGCACTTTGAATACCGCCCGGAATTGATCCTCTATGCGCGCCTGATGGGACAATAGCACTCAAAACGGCTTGGCTCAGCGCCCTTGCGCTGCTCGCCGCAATCGATCGTTGATCGCTTCGCCCAGCCCCCCATTGGGAATCGGGGCGACCGCAATCGCTTCAACATCGTCGCGATCCAGCGCCCGCAGGGCAGCGAACAATTTTTGTGCCGCTTCCATGCTGTCACCACGTTCAGACAGATTGATCATGGCAACCGCATCGCTGGAATATTCAGGCAGCTCCGGCCCGAAAGCCAACAACGCTTCGCCATCTTCAATCTCGGTGGCATTCAAACGCACCGGAATGGAAGGCGCATAATGCGAGGACAGCATGCCCGGCGATGTCGGTGTCTGATCGTTTGTTCCCGCACGGGCCAGCGGGCGATGCAGCACAGTTTCTATTGCATCAGTGGCGATCCCACCCGGTCTTAGCAAAGTGACCTGCGCACCATCGACACATAGTATAACGGTGGATTCCACACCGACCCGGCACGGGCCGAGGTCTGCGATATAATCAATGCGCCCGGACAATTCTTCCAGCACATGCGCGGCACTCGTCGGACTAACCCGGCCAGACCGGTTGGCTGACGGGGCGGCAAGCGGCTTGTCAATCGCGGCCGACAAGGCCCGCATCAAGGGCGCATCCGGCACGCGCAAGGCCACAGTGTCGAGCCCGGCGGACGTCAGATCGGCAATCGGGCTGTCCGGCAGACGAGGCACCACCAAGGTCAACGGTCCGGGCCAGAAGGCCTTGGCCAAAATCAGGGCTTCTTGATTGAAGAATCCATGGCGTTGGGCGGCCGCCAGATTGGGCAAATGCGAGATCAACGGGTTGAAACTTGGCCGATCCTTGGCGGCGAAAATCCCGGCCACGGCTTCCGGGTTGGTGGCATCGGCTGCCAGTCCATAGACTGTCTCGGTGGGGATGGCCACAAGGCCACCGTCGCTCAAACAGTCGCGCACACTGACAAAGCCTTCATCGCGGGCAAGGCTGTCGAGCGCCGCACCCGTGGCAGGGTCGATCAAACAGAGTTGCGGATGCCAGATTTCGGTCGGCTTGGTCATGGAGGCGGCTTTCCTTGAAGTAAGGTGGATGCTTTTTATAAGAGCCCTGTCAATCCGTCCAGCATTGAACGCAAAAGCAGGCGCTTCGCGTCGCAATTGCCCTTCAGGAAGTGGAAAAGCGCCTCTTTTGCTGCGAAGGAATGAACAACATTCCCTTGACGTACTCGTCAACATAGTTACTCTTCCTGATCAATAGGGGCACCTGAAGGCTGCCCGGACGATTGATCGGGGAGGAACAATCATGACCTATCGCACACCTGTTGCGGATATGGCATTCACGCTCAAGCATGTTGCCGGTCTTGCAGAGATGCTCGGGGAGGGACTTTATCCCGACCTGTCTGACGATCTGGTCGATGCGATTATGGAAGAAGCCGGTCGCTTCAATACCGAAGAGGTCGCACCCAAGCTCGCCCATTCCGATCAGCATGGCTGCAGCCTCGAAGATGGCAAGGTGACCATCCCGCCGGGCTGGAAAGAGCTTTATCACGCTTGGGCAGAAGGTGGCTGGAACGCTCTGACCGGACCGGAAGAGTTTGGTGGGCAGGCACTGCCCCTGCAAATGGCCACTGCGGCCATGGAAGTCTGGAATCAGGGCTCGATGGCCTTTGCCATTGGTCCGACCTTGACCATGGGCTCGGTCGAGGCGATGGAACGGCATGCTTCCGACGACCTGAAGGCCAAATATCTCGAAAAGCTGGTTTCCGGTGAATGGATGGGCACCATGAATCTGACCGAGCCGAGCTGTGGCTCGGACCTGTCGGGTATGCGCACCCGCGCCGAGCCGGTGGGCGATGGCACCTACAGGATTTCTGGTCAGAAGATTTTCATCACCTATGGTGAGCATGACATCACCGACAATATCATTCATATGGTGCTGGCCCGACTGCCCGATGCACCGGCAGGCACCCGTGGCATTTCGCTGTTTCTTGTGCCGAAATTCCTCGTCAATGAGGATGGGTCGCTCGGCGCGCATAATGACGTTCGGGCCGTCGGGCTGGAACACAAGATGGGCATCCATGCCTCGCCCACCTGCACGATGTCCTATGGCGACAATGGTGGGGCCATTGGCTGGTTGATCGGCGAGGAGAATCGTGGTTTGGCCGCCATGTTCACCATGATGAACAATGCCCGACTGATGGTTGGGGTTCAGGGCGTGGGGGTTGCTGAACGCGCGTTCCAGATGGCCCGCGACTATGCTGCCGAGCGCAAGCAGGGCAAAAGCGTTACGGCAGCAAAAGATGCCGAGATGGAGCCGATCATCGTTCATCCCGATGTGCGTCGCATGCTGATGACCATGGCTGCGGCGACGGAGGCCATCCGTTCGATCTGCTATCTTTGCGCCAATGCTCTTGACCGGACCAATGCCGCCGCAAAGGCAGGAGATGGTGAACAAGCCAAGCTTTGGGGCGAGCGAGCTGGCCTTTTGACACCGATTGCCAAGAGTTATTCCACCGACATGGGCACCGAGGTCGCCTCGCTTGGCATTCAGGTTCATGGCGGTATGGGATTCATTGAGGAAACTGGCGCAGCACAATTGTTGCGCGACAGTCGCATCGCCTCGATCTATGAAGGCACCAACGGCATTCAGGCCATCGACTTGGTGACCCGCAAGCTGCCCCTGTCCGACGGTATGGCGGTCAAGGAACTGTTTGTCGAAATGGGCATCTGGGCCAAAAAGGCTGCTGAAAGCGAGGACGCGGTTCTGGCTGATGCAGGCGAAGAGCTGGGCGAGAGCCTCGAGGATCTGAACTTCACCACCGAATGGCTGCTATCTTGCCTGAAAGAAGGCCGCACTGAACTGGCGCTGGCAGGGGCGACCCCGTTCCAGCGCATGTTTGGCATCACCCTTGGCGGATGCCTGATGCTCAAGGGAGCGCTCAAGGCTGCGGAAAATGACGATCCTTCAGCGGCCCGCCGCAAGACACTGGCCAGCTTCTTTGCCACCAACATAGCACCGGAAACCACCGCCCTGATGGATCTGGTGATCAATGGTGGTGACGCAACGCTTGATAGCGACCTGATCCTTGCGGGCAACTAGCCGTCCACACCGTGTTAGATATCCAGAGGCGCCTCGGTTCTTACCGGAGCGCCTTTTTTGTTGGCCAACTGGTGCGTTGAGAACAAGGCACTCGGCTCGGTTTTCGCGAGCGTCTTGAGCTTCCTAAGGAAATCTACTAGGCTATGAATTTGTTCCTATAGCATGTGACGACGTTCCCCGACGTTGTTTTTTGTCGCATGCCAATTGATATTGTCAAAATGATCTGGGGCGGTCTTTCGTGCCAGTTTTCAAATGAGGATTGAACCCATGAAGTCAGGCAAGCATGTTGGCCTGTTTGCAGCAATTCTATTTACGCTCGGCTTTCTGTATCAACCGGTGGTGCAGGCTCAAACTGCGGGCGAAATCGCCTTCTGGGAGACGGTCAGTCGCAATGCGTCACCGCGTATGCTGCGGCTCTATCTTGAAAAATATCCCGACGGGCATTTTTCCGACCTGGCCCGGGTGATGCTTTCCGATGACACGGCTTCGGATCCATCCAGCAGCCAGTCATCCCGTCCCACGCCGCGACCAGAATCCCAAAATGGGCTGACAGAATGTGATCGTCTGGCCACGCATCCCGATGATCCAGATGGAACAGGGGCGTCGGTGTCCTGGTCGCAATTGAAAAAGCAATCGGAAAGCGCCGTGCAGGCCTGCCTTCGGGCGGTCGAGAAAAAGAATGATGGCCGATCCAACTATCAGCTCTATCGCGCCTATCTGGCCAATGACCAACCCTCTTTTGGCAAGGACTATCTTCTGAAAGCGGTTCGCAAGGGCTATTCCCATGCGCGCTTCATGCACGCGCAGAATCTGGCTGATGGGGACGCGAGTTTCAACAAAGATATACCCAAGGCCGTGAGGTTGCATCTGGCCAATGCCCGTGACGGCAACAGCTTGTCCGCCTTTCGCGCTGGTTATTACCTCACGCTCAACAAGGATGTCCCGGCTGATTACGGCAAGGCCCTCCGGCTGCTCAAGCAGGCTGAAAAAGCCGGTCGCAAGGAGCCATTTTACAGCCTCGGCTGGATGCATTATGCCGGCAAAGGGGTTTCCAAGGACCCGCAGCGTGCCCGATATTATTATCGAAAGGCCGTGGAAGCTGGACGATTTGGCGTCAACTCTTCTCGCACCCGTCTTGCCAAGATGATCATGGCGGATGTGGAGAACCGTCAGCGCAACACCGTTCGACCTGTTGGCCTTTCTGGCATACGCGAAGCTGCCACCTTGTATCGGGATGCACGCACCAAGAAATCCAAGAGCCATTCGGACTATATCCGCTTTCTGTCCGAAGGCATCCGCAAGGCCCATTACAACATCGCCAAGGCCAGAGCCAATGGCAATGGACTGTCTCAGAATGACCGCCAAGCCTATCAAAATTTTGTCGCCGACATGGAAGGCCGTCTGATGAGGGCGTTGCCGGAACGGGCGAAGGCCTTTCCGTCGAAATACCGGCAGCATTCCAGCAAGGCCATCAAGGCCAAGCTCTCTTCCTTCCGCAAAGTCGGCACACGCTCCGAAAACCGCATCAGCACGATGAAGCGTTTCCAGTCCTGGTACTTCAAAAACAAGCAGGCCATGAAGAATAGCGGCGGCTCGTCCAAATATTGTTTGCGTACAAAGGCCAAGGCCAATCGAGACAACTGGTATATGCGGATTACCAACAAATGCCCATTCCCGATGACTGCCTCTGTCTGGGTCAAGGTAACCTCGGAAGGCAGAAAGAAGCATGAGAGCACCAAGACGGTTCGGATCCCGGCCAATGGCTCCAAGACCCGCAAGGTCTATTATCGCTACACCAGTCGTGCCATCCGATCCACAAGCCGCATGCGGGCCTGTTTTGAACGATTGGGGGCCCCATTCGACATCAGGGGAACCAAGTTCAAATGCAAGGGTGTGCCCAGCACGGCACATCAAACATCCGTTGAACTGTCGCAAATCATGAGCAATCTTCGCTCGGTTGAAAATGATCTTGTGTCCGGAAAATTCTAGGTCCCACGCCAAGAGCATAAAAGAAAAGCGCGGATCTCGGATCCGCGCTTTTTGTTGACTGACAATCTGACAATCTGGCGGTTTCGGCGCGTTGGCCTGTCTACTGGCTTTTGGCAGTCTGCTGCATCTGGTTGTCGTTTGCAGCGGCCTTGGGCTTTGACGGAGCGGCATCCGCGGTTTTCATCTGCTTGCCGACAGTGATCATCAACAGCTTGTTCGGGTTAAGCAGTTGGGCGGCCACACGCTTGGCATCCTCAAGGGTCACTGCCTCGATATAGCTGTTGCGGCGTTCGAAATAGTCTTTGCCGAGCTCGGAATTTTGCACAGCGACCAGCTGACGAGAGATTTTCGACGAGCTGTCAAAGCGCAATGGATAGCTGCCGATGAGGTACTTTTTCGCCTCGGCCAGTTCCTCTGCGGTCGGGCCATCCTTGGCCATGCGGGCGATTTCCTGCTTCAGCAGCATGATCGCCTGCTGGGTATTGTCGGTACGGGTCGACATTCCGCCGCCAAACAGGGAAATATGATCGAGATCGGCAAGATAGCTATAGACCCCGTAGGCAAGGCCGCGTTTCTCGCGCACTTCGTTGTAAAGGCGAGATGAGAAGCTGCCTCCACCCAGAACGTGATTGACCAGATAGGCGGGGAAGAAATCCGGATGCTTGCGATCGATGCCCGGCGCGCCAAACCGAATCGTCGTCTGTGGCGCGTCAAACGGCACTTCGATCAACCCGGTGCTGGAGAGCGTCACATCTTCGACCACTTTCAGCGCACCTTTTTCTGGCAGGGGCGCAAAAACCTGATCAAGGATCTTGGCCAGGCTTTCTGCATCAATCGCTCCAACCACTCCGATGGTCAGATCCTGACGGGTAAAAATGGACTTGTGCATGGTCGTCAGATCGTCACGGCTGATGGCTGTGAGGCTCTCAACGGTGCCGCGTGATGGCTTGCTGTAGGGATGACCCGGATAAGCCGCTTCGCCCCAGGCCTTGGCAACAATCGTCTCCGGTTGGGTGGAGGCGCGACGTACCGAGGAGATCCAGGTTGCCCGCATCCGCTCAATCGGATCGGCATCAAAGCGCGGCGCCTGAACGGCTTTGGCCAGGAGATCGAAACCGGCTGCTTGATTGGGGGTCAGAATTCTCAAAGAACCGAAGAAACGGTCGCGTCCCGCATCAAAGCCGAGTTTGATCGCATCCTTTTCCAAAGCGGTCTGAAAGGCCTTGGCATCCAGATCCGCAGCACCCTCGTCCAGCAGGCTGGTCAGCATATTGACCGTGCCTTCCTTGCCTTCGGCATCCTGTGCCGTGCCACCGGCAAAGGAAAAGTCCATCGAGATGATCGGAACAGTATGGTCCTCCACCAGCCACGCTTTAATGCCGGACGGTGAGGTGACTTCCTGAATTTCCTGAGCTTTGGCAACAGACAGGCCGATCAGCATGGAAAGCGTTGCGATGAAAGTCACCAAGGTCAGATAGACCTTTGAATTGAGTTTGCGCGACGCGGATGGCTGCGGGGCACGCGGATGGCTGTCGGCCTTCGATCTCTGGAAATGAGGGCCATGGTGAAAGGCAGCTTTATTGGTTTTCATCAGGTGATTCCCTTATCCTTTGATTTCGGTCTTCTGGGACGGTTTCGGCTTGGGATGTCCCTGAGGTCGCGATTGCGGTGCAGGTACCTTCGATGAGTCTTTCGGGGCGTGTTTTGGCATCGACATCTTGCGCGCTTTTGGGCCGGGCAGGGTCACAGCGTCCTTGTCTTGGACTGGATCTAGGGCAGGATCTGCCTTTGTATCTGACACTGCCCCGGCATCCGACTTTGCCTCCATTGGCTGCGCAGCTTTTGCGTCCGCGTCTGATGCTTTGACCATTTTTTCCGCTTCCGGTGGCAGCAAATAGCCGGTTACCGAGCGATGCTCCTGAAAATAGGTTTTGGCAGCTGTGACCACCTGATCCGCGGTTGCTCCGGCAAGGCGCTGTGGCCAGCTTTTGATTCGCTCCAGTGTCGAGCCCGAGGTCAGGTTTGTGCCAACAATCCGCGCCAGTGTTGCCTGATTGTCCTGCGCAAAGAAGCCATCAGCCAGCATCGAGCGTTTGGCGCGTTGCATTTCCTCGTCAGTGACCCCGTCGGCAATGAGCTTGGCAATCTCTCCTTTGATGGCATCGAGCACATCCTCGACATTTTTGCCTTCAGCGGGGGAGCCATAGAATAAGAAGCTTGTATCATCGAGGCCACCGGACATGTAAAATGCCCCCGCAGACGTCGCGACCTTCTGCTTGATCACCAAAGACTGATAGAGCCGGGAATTGGTGCCGGAACCCAAAATATAACCAAGAATATCAAGGGCCTCAGCTTCCCCCGGTGCGGCGGAGGTTTCCGAAGGCGTCATGTATGAGCGTCGCACACTGGGTTCGCGCACCCGCTCGTGGCGCAAGGTGACGGTTCGGGCAGTGCGCTGCGGCGGTTCGGAGACCCGAATTCGCGGCGCGATATCGGCACGTTTGGCAATTTTCCCGTAAGTCTCTTTGGCCAATGCTTTGACTGCATCCGGGGTGACGTCCCCGGCGACAATCAGGATGGCATTGTTGGGTGTGTAGAACTTCTTGTAGAAATCGAGCGCGATTTCGCGGTTCAATCCCTTCATTTCATGTTCCCAGCCAATGATCGGAATGCCGTAGGGGTGATTGCGATAAAGCGCAGCGCCCAACGCCTCGCCCAACTGGGCTGCAGGGTTGTTGTCAATCCGGCTGGCGCGTTCCTCGAGGATCACCTGCAATTCAGGTTCGACCTGTTCCTTGCGCAGTTCCAGATTAATCATCCGGTCTGCTTCCAGTTCCATCATCAAGCGCAGATGCTGTTTGGCAACCCGTTGAAAATAGGCGGTATAGTCTTGCGACGTGAAGGCATTTTCCTGCCCGCCGATCGAGGCCACGATTTTGGAAAACTCCCCGTCCGGATGGGCTGGAGTACCCTTGAACATCAAATGCTCGAGAAAATGCGCGATTCCCGACTTGCCCGGTTCTTCGTCAGCTGCTCCGACCTTGTACCAGACCATATGGGTGACCACGGGCGCCCGATGATCGGGAATCACCACCACCTGCATGCCATTGTCCAGCGAGAAACTGGCAAAATTGCTGCCAAGCTCTGGCAAATTGGAAAGATCCGAGCCCAGCAACGCGGAAACAGAAGGCGTGCCATTTGTCTTGGCTTCGGTCTGATTGCTGGTTGGGACCGACGGGGGAGCGGCGGAACCTGCCACTTCGGCCGACGACAACATCGTGCTGCCAAGAAAGCCACCAGCCACTAAGACCGTCAACAGGGCCAGTTTCGGGGAACGACTGTTAAGCAAGGAGCGAATTGGCATCAAACCTCCACCATTCGATTGATTGCGATCCCCCACATCGCCTGCTGTCACCGGTGCCCGGCTTTCCATGGTGATTGTGACCATGGGGTTGCTGGGTGCCGAACGGGGGCATGAAAGATCGAAATATGGTCCGCTTTGGGCGAAGATGAGGCCAAAGCGGCCTTTTCTTGCGCTGGAACATGAAAATTTCGTAATTTCCCTAAGGTAGGGATCAATTCGATCACTCCCAAATGAAAAGTTCGTAAGGACGATCCATGTGGGGTGCACGAATAGATTCTTTTTTGAATGGATTTCTTCTCGATTATCCAGAATTATCCCCTCAATGGCCAAGACTAACAGCTAGGCCGGAAGGAAAACTGTCGGAAAAGCTTCTACTTTCGTGGTATATCGGCAGAAATCCGGATCAACGTCGCTCCGAAATCACGTGTTTTTTCGTGGATTTCCACCTGTTTTGCGCCGCTGGGACCGGTTTCGCATTCGCAATTGGGCGGAGAATGTATGGAAAAACGGTGTCGAATGATTGATAAATCAACAAATTCAATAAGATAGGATTGGTTAGAGTTATCTTGACACCCCTTGCCCCCCCGATTATGGTGCGCCCGTCTTTGACAGTGGCAGGAACAAACCGGATGACCGGACAGAAAGATACGGAAATTCTGGGCGAAACTGCTGGTGACAAGGGTGGGAAGCTGGACAATCGCTTGGAGCAACTGGACGCTGAACTCTCTCGTTTGAAAGAGGATCAGGCGACAGATGCCCGCAAGCAGAGCCAACAGCAATCCGGTGCAACAAGCCTCGCTCTGGCGTGGCGTTTGGGCTCGGAGTTCATTGCGGGCGTTCTGGTTGGCGGCGGAGTGGGCTTCCTGATTGACACATGGTTTGGGCTGGCACCTTGGGGATTGATTATTTTCCTTCTTCTCGGTTTTCTGGCTGGCATGCTAAACATGCTGCGCTCGGCGGGCAAAATTCCACCGCCGGGAGCTTGAATGAAACGGACGGAAGCTGCTAAAGGCATACCGATCCTAAAAAACACGTGCCGGATCTGCGGAGCATTGAGGCTGAGACCTTGTGCCCCGGATAGGCTGAACCAGATTTAAAGAGGGCAATAGTCGTGGCCGGTCCTATTGAGCAATTCAAGATCAAGAACTTCTTCTCGCTTGGTGAAGTTGGCGGCGTCGAGTTCGCGATGACGAACTCCGCATTCTTCATGATCTTGATCGTTTTGACGATCTCCAGCTTCCTGATCCTGTCCACTTCTGGCCGTGGTCTGGTGCCGACCCGCTGGCAATCCGCGGCGGAACTCATGTATGAGCTTGTGGCGAGTACCTTACGAAACACCGCCGGCACGGAAGGCATGAAGTTCTTCCCACTGGTCTTCTCGCTCTTCGCCTTCGTGCTGACGGCCAACCTGATTGGCCTGTTTCCTTACTTCTTCACCGTGACCAGTCACCTGATCGTGACTCTGGCACTGGCCCTGTTGGTGATCACAACCGTGATCGTCTATGGTTTCATGCGCAACGGCATCGGCTTCCTGAAGCTGTTCGCACCATCCGGTCTTCCCGGTGCAATCGCACCTTTCATTATCCTGATTGAAATTCTGTCATTCCTGTCGCGTCCGGTCAGCCTCTCTTTGCGTCTGTTCGGGAACATGCTTGCAGGCCACATCGTGTTGAAAGTTTTCGCCGGTTTTGTGGTCTCGCTGTCTGCGATGGGGGCCGTTGGCTGGTTTGGGGCCTTGTTCCCGTTCGCCATGACCATCGCTTTGACAGCTCTGGAGTTCCTGGTTGCAGTCCTGCAGGCCTACGTATTCACGATCCTGACCTGTGTCTATCTGAATGACGCGATCCATCCGTCGCACTAGGATACACAGCAAGGTCCGTGTGGAACACAAATTCAACCCAACGAAAACTCTAATTCTCGAACTTCTCGATTGATGTAATAGGAGAGATTACAATGGAAGCAGATGCAGCAAAGCTGATTGGTGCTGGTATCGCATGTGTCGGTATGGGTGGCGCTGGTATCGGCGTTGGTACCATCTTCGGTAACTATCTGAGTGGCGCGCTTCGCAACCCTTCCGCCGCCCCTGCACAGTTCACCAACGCTCTGATTGGTGCAGCTCTTGCAGAAGGTCTTGGCATCTTCTCGCTGGTTATCGCACTCCTGCTCCTCTTCGTAGCTTAATTCGTTTCACCGATTTAAGCCGAACGAAGACTCAAAACACGTCAGAAGCCGTCTGACGCGGCCACCAAACTGTTCCGACAACGGAGCAGAAAAAGTGACCAAGTGACGACAGCTCTTTCACCGCGAACAAGCTTCACGGCGGCTCTGGCTCTTTTGACTGGGAGATGACGATGGCGCAGCAACAGAGTGATGCGCACGCAGAAACTGAACAAGCAGCCGAAGTCGGTCAGCCAATGGCAACCGAATCCGGCCAGCCAGTGAATGCGCATACGGAAGTTGCCGGGCACGGTGGTGATCATCACGACGGCGGGGCTTTCCCTCCGTTTGATTCCACCACCTACGGCTCACAGCTTCTGTGGTTGGCCATCACCTTCGGACTTCTGTATTACATTATGTCCAAGGTGGCCCTGCCACGCATCGCAAATATTCTGGAAGTTCGGCGTGACCGAATTGCCAGTGATCTGGGTGAGGCTGAGCGTCTCAAGCGGGAGACCGATGAAGCAATTGCTTCTTACGAGCAGTCTCTTGCGGAAGCGCGCCAGAAAGCCCATGGCATTGCCCACACCGCCCGCGAAGAAGCCAAGACACAGTTCGACGCTGAATTCGCCAAGGTAGAGGCAGACATTGCCAAGCAGCTAACGGCAGCGGATGAGAAAATCACCGCAGTCAAAACAGCTGCCATGGGTGAAGTCGACGCCATTGCCCAGAGCACAACCGAAGCCATTCTGGAGAAACTGCTTGGCTCCGGGGTCGCGAAAAAAGACATTGCAGCGGCTGTTTCGGCAGCTAAAGCGAACTAGGGGAGTGACCAATGGGTGATGCTACTTTATGGGCCCTTGTTGCTCTGGTCTTGTTCCTTGCCCTCATCGTCAAGATGGGTGTGCCGGGCAAGATCGCTGACGCTCTGGACAAACGCGCCAAAGGCATCGAAGACGAGCTGGATCAAGCCCGTCGCTTGCGCGAAGAAGCTCAGGCCCTGCTCGCTGAATATCAGCGTAAGGCCCGTGAGGCCGAAAGCGAAGCTGAGGAAATCATAACCCTCGCCAAGCGTGAAGCAGAAGCGATGGAACGGGAAGCACGCGCCAAGATCACGGACTATGTGGCCCGCCGCACCAAGCAGGCCGAAGACAAGATTGCACAGGCCGAAGGCCAGGCGATCGCCGAGGTCAAGGGCGCAGCGACCGATCTGGCCGTCAAGGCAGCTGAAGGCATTTTGACGAAGGAAATGGCTGGCAAGTCCGGCAAGGACCTTTTGAAAGCCTCTATCGCCGAGCTCGGCACCAAGCTGAACTGAGCAATCCGCGTTTCGCAATAGCCGAATGCAAACAATTGAAAAGCCGTGGCTGCAGTGCCGCGGCTTTTTTTTTGTGGCTCGCATGCATCGCACTATCTTTGACAATGCGCTCCGAGATCCATGATTGAGTCCTCAATGCCCACAACACAGACGACCTCATGAAAGCGGCTATCGTCGCTGGCGCACACTATGTCGGAGGCTCACAGTGCGATGGGGCGATCTGATCCGGGACATGGTGTTTTTGATTTGGTGACATGCGCAGGCACATTCACCACCGCCCATGGTCACCCCGCGCCCACCAAATACGATAGTGAATTCGAGCTGTCCCAGTCCAACGTGGTCTTTTTGCAGGTGCTATAGGCCATCCCCCAGCAACCACTTCACCCCTGTGCGAAAACCGACGACACAGATCCCGGCAAAGACACCATTGCAGGCGCGTTTGACATCCTTGAGGAACTGCGGATCATCCAGGCGATAGGAGAGGGCGCGCGGTTCCTCGCGCAACCAGATGATCAGGGTGGTGTGCGGTTCATAATGCTTGGCGGCCTTGCGCAACACCGCACGCAACACTTCCTGTTCAACTTCATGAACTTCATAGCCAAACTTCGAAGCGATTCCCATATGCATGCCGATGCGCGAGATTTCCCGGTCACGTCGCACCAGATCCGCGCCCTGACGGGGATTCATCGCGCGGGTGATTTCCAGATACCCTTCCCGGTCCGGCGAGATATGCGGTTGATTGGAGACAATGCGATAAAGGGCGTCAAAGCTGCAGCCATTCTGCGTTTTGGGGTCCGCGCAGCCTGTTCGACACGTGCAGACCTCCACAGTCGAATCCCAATAACGCATGTCTCCGGCAATATGCTTGCCAAACAAAAGCAAAGGGAGCCACTCATCAACATGCTTGGCTCCCGGCCCGACGTGGGAAGTGGATGGATGTTGCTGGACAAAGCTCGGTCGCTCGTTGGCCAACGCGCGGTCGAAATTCTGTATTCGGATGCTCTCTTCCCAAAACAGCGCTTCAAAATCGCAGATGTTGAGCCAGTCCGTTAAAGCTGGGTCAGATGGACTTTCATAAATCATTCGACTGCTTCCCAGAATCGTTTGATCACATCCATTCGTGCTACTATTGAGCCATGAAACCGAAACAAAAATCAACTTCTATGCATTTTTGCCCGTGCGAGACTATATCTGGTAGGTGCACCGCTTGCGCTTATAGCGCCGCATAGCATGCTCCTAAAACATGGGCTGCATGCATGACTTCCCTTTGACAGACCTTTGGAAAAAGTGTTTCGATGCGTGTTGAATGCAAGGGAGCAGGATCGGGTGATGGTTCGTGGATAACCCGTCATAATTGCGCTCTAGATTTCTGTCAAAAACAACGCCTTGCGGCATAGAATATTGGAAGGGAAACGTCCCCATGGGCTCATTCAAAGCCATCGTTATCGATCGCGGTGAAGACAAAAAGCAGACAGTCTCCGCTCGACAGTTGACAGAAGCAGACCTGATGGAAGGCGATGTGACCATCAAGGTCAGCCATTCCACGGTCAACTACAAGGACGGGCTGGCCATTACCGGCAAAAGCCCCGTCGTTCGCCGGTGGCCGATGGTGCCTGGCATTGACATGGCTGGCACGGTTATGAAATCCGACAATCCGGATTTCAAAGAAGGCGACGCGGTGATCCTCAATGGCTGGGGCGTCGGTGAAACCCATATGGGTGCTTACAGTGAAGTGGCCCGCGTCAAGGGTGACTGGCTGATCCACAAACCTGACGCGCTGACCCCGGCTCAATGCATGGGCATCGGCACAGCGGGCTATACTGCCATGCTCTGTGTGTTGGCGTTGGAGAATGCTGGTGTCACCCCGGACAAGGGGCCTGTATTGGTCACTGGGGCCGCAGGTGGTGTTGGCTCGGTAGCAGTAGCTATTCTCTCAAAACTCGGATATCATGTGGTCGCGTCGACCGGTCGGCTAACCGAGGAGGCCTATCTGAAAGGTCTCGGTGCGGCAGAGCTGATCGATCGCAACGAACTATCGGGAGAAGGCCGACCGCTGGGCAAGGAACTCTGGGCTGGCGCAGTCGATGCGGTTGGCAGCAAGACTTTGGCCAATGTGCTTTCACAGATCAAGTATGGTGGTGCTGTGGCAGCCTGTGGTCTGGCTCAAGGCTTTGACCTGCCGACGACGGTGATGCCATTCATTCTGCGCGGTGTCAGCCTGCTGGGTGTCGACTCGGTCATGGTCGAACGTTCCAAGCGGATCGCCGCATGGCAACGTCTGGCGACAGATCTCGATCTGGCAAAGCTGGAAAGCCTGACCAAGACCGTCAATTTCGATGATGTCATCCAATCCGCCGAAGACATCGTTGAGGGTCGTGTGAGAGGTCGTGTAATCGTCAATATCGGTGCCTAACCGCGTCTAGACTATCGAAACAAAAGCAAATGGTCGCTTTTGGCGACCATTTTTGCATCAAAAGCGACCTGCAATAAGGGAGGGAGATGCGGTTAACATTCCGTTTTTCATTTTGTCACTAAGACCAATGAGCAAAGACTTGTTGCTTGTTCAGATTTTAAAAAAATGAACAATGGACGCGAGAGTTGATGCAAATGCCAACCTTTGATGGCGTTTGGGTGCATCGCTCACAAGGCAATTGCATAGAAAGAAGCTAGGGCGCATATGGAAAGTGAGTGAACGAGACATAAGAGCAATCGAAGACCCGAAACGGGATCGCCAATTGCCAGTAGGTTCCTCTCTTGACCGCCCAGCATAAACAGGCAAGGCAAACCCGGACGACATCATGCCACACAAACGCAAGAATTTTACCAATGAGGCCCGCAAGACTCGCGATTTGATTCTCGATATCGCGGAGGTCGAGATTGCGGAAAAAGGTGTCGAAGGCTTGCGCTTGCGGGACATTGCGGATCAGGTTGGCATTCAGCTTCCCTCTCTGTATGCCCACTTTGCCAGCCGCAAGGAACTGCTTGAGGCTCTGGCTGATCAACTGATGGATGAGCTGATTGCAGTCTACGAGCAGCTTGACGGCTTGCCGCCACGCGAAGCCTTGCTGGCCAGCGCAGATCGGACAATCGATTTCTATGTCGCGAAACGGGGCTATGCCCGCCTGCTTCTGGCGGACTTCCCCGCCCCCTATGATCATTCGATCTTCAACAAAACCAACGTGAAAATCGGGCGTGTGATCAAAATTATCAACCAGTCGATTCAGCAAGGCATTGCCGAAGGCACCGTGAGGGACATTCCACCTGACTTGTTCCTGTCCTTCCGGATGGGGGTGACATTGTTTCCTCTCTTCATGCGTGGCAACAGTGAGCAAAAGGAGATGGTCCGCGATCCCGAAGTGATTGAGCGGATCAAGCGAGAATCCAACCGCCTGCTTTCCCTCTATATCACGCCGTCCTGATCAGCACGCGACCTCGAACCATTTACTGGCTACATCGTGAGCATTTCTGAATTTCTGCCCAAGAAAAGAGCAGGGAGCGGAATTGCTTGCCTCCGTGCGACTGCTTAATCTTGGGGCAACCGCCCTAAGAGTGGTCAAAAAAAGACAGCTCCCCCACGAATTACGACTTCAGTCGTATGCCTCTAGCGCATATCGCGCATGAAATTTTTGCATATGTGTCGATAAATCTGGAAAAATCCGTTCGCCAGTCCCATCTCTCGCAAAGCTTCGGTGAAGTCTAAAGGGGTGGAGTGAAATAAATGAACTTATATGTGGAAATATTTTAAACAATATTTCAATTAATGCATTGATGATTAATATTTGTTGTCCATGATGGAGTGATCGAAACTGGCTTTAAATTTGCAAAGCTGGAATGTGAGCCATGCTGCATCCAAAATTGGGACTGAAATTTTTCGGGGATAGAAAAGCGGTGTCAGGTTTGAGTCAAACTGATGCCCTACCATCATGCGGTATAGTTCGTTCAACCCTTGTTACCTTGGCAAAAGTGCGTGAGAGAAAGCCATGACTGAACAGACCAAAAACTACGTCAAAGAAGACCAACTGGAAAAAGAATACCACAAAATCGGTATTGGTGCGATTGCCGCAGCATCTTGCGTCAAGAAGCATCACGAACAGAAGCACACCGATTACGATCCGCATCCGGAAAACTACTAAGTTTCCCCATGTTTGTGCTGACAGCTGGGTGACGTCCTGTCATCTACGCCAGTTGGTGGCCTGTTCGATCGATCGCCGGATGTCCGGAGCGCATGCCTGCAGTCGGTCACTGACAGAACAGGGCTGTTGGGCAAGATCATCGGCTACAGATTATCAAAAAAGCGCATGCCTGTCGGATGCGCTTTTTTTGTTGCCACCCCGGCGCGCCCCGGAATGATCAGAAGTTCCCAGAAGTTTCATGCCTGATGGCATCAACGGTGATGGTCAGTCTGCGATGAAGCTCCAGATCAATGTCAAGGCGATCGTCCACATGACAAGGCCAATGAAGAAATCAAGAATGCGCCAAGCAAGGGGTTTTTCGAACAACGGCGTGAGAATGCGGGCGCCATAGCCCAGCGCGAAAAACCAGACAAATGACGCTGACATTGCCCCGATGCCGTAAATCCAGCGGGCATGTCCTTCCCATTGCGCTGACAGGCTGCCAATCAGCAGCACCGTATCGAGATAGACATGCGGGTTGAGATAGGTGAAGGCCAGCACGGTCAGGATGGCGCGTTTCAGACTGATTGCACCTCCATTGCCGACATGCATCTCTTCGCTTTTGAAGGCACGCAGAAAGGCCTGACCGCCATAGACGGCAAGGAACAGAAAACCACCCCAGGTGATGATCGTCAGGATCATCTCTGATTTCTTGACCAGCACCCCCATGCCAGCGACGCCAGCCGCGATCATGAGAGCGTCTGACAAGGCACATACAAGGACCACAGGCAAGACATGCTGTCTCTGTAGGCCCAGTTTCAGAACGAAGGCATTTTGCGCGCCGATGGCAATGATGAGGGACGCGCCGATGATGAAGCCCTGAATGAGCGGGGCAAGGGAAAAAGTCATGGGCCTGAGATCTGTGATGATTGGAAATGAGGTGAGGGCAGGGATCCCCTTCATACTCCATTTCCGTGGGCAAATCAGTCACTGACTTGCCTTGTCTCCCCTCCATTGTTGATAACACGCCTTCGCCAATATCGGACGCATGTGGCGTGGGGACCTCCGCACGCACTGAGGCCTCAATCGAACCAGTGGCCGCTGGGATCATCCAACTGATAAAGCTGCCCGTCTGCCAAAACCAGCATGACGGATTGATGCCCACTGGTGTCCCTTTGGACGCCGAAATCGCGCACAGGCCGTGCAGGCAGAGGCACGAAGGCCAGAATAGTGAGTTGATCCCCATCCAGCAGCAACAACCGCCTTTGCCGGGCGTCTGGTAGCAAGATGCGCCGGGCCTTGCCTTTGGAAAGCACGGCAGAAAGCCCAAGCGCCCGGCTGCCGATGGTATGGTTTGAAAATCCCTCAGCGACGGCGATGCGGCGGAATGCGCCCCCAGCATAGCGCCAGATCTGCAGCTGCCCACCAATGTGCGGCGTGCGCACCAGCCCGACCCGCACCTCCCCGGTGTCAGGGGCATCAAGCAGAATGGACGGATTGAGCCAGCGGTTCGCCGTGCCAATGGCGGTATTCTCGGCCAAAATTTCAAGCTTGCCGTTGCGCAACCCCAAAATGCTAAGCGCCGCCCCTTTGGTCAGATAGGACCGCACCAGGACGATTTCTGTGCGCCCGTCTCCATCGAGATCCGCAAGGCGGGGATGCAGATCCTCAAACACGGAATCGTCAGGCAGAACAAAGCTGACAAGCATGCCATCTTTGCGCCGAGCCGTAACCGCTCCGGCCTCGATGGCATCTCCCATCACTCCGTGGCGATAGCGGTCTGTGGGTTGGCTGAGCCAGACTGCTCGAATGTCGCCATTGGCCTTGGCGACGCGCCCGTCAGGCAATGGGGCACCATGAGCGCGCCGCTCACTTTCAGACAAGGCTGGACCTACAGGGACAACGGCGGCCGGTGCTGTGCCGATGCGGTTGAGTCGCAGGGATTCTGCTGCTTCGGCTGTCAGAGGCAGACACAGCAAACCACTGAGACAAGAAACAAGGATCGTTCGGACAAGGACCATGCACTGCACCCTTCAGATAGCAAGTTTGACCATCCTTACCACGCAAGCGGAAAGCCGGGAGATAACGTTCCGTCCGTGTTGGTCACACTGCCGTGAAGTCCCGTTTGCTCAGACAAGCAAAAGCCCGGAACAAGCAAGGCTCGTCCGGGCTTTTGATATCTGTACTGGATTGACAGCAGTCCGTCAGATCATGGATAGAGCTGGCTCTTTTGCCAGCCACCTTCAACGGCGTTGAATTGAACGCGGTCATGCAGGCGGAAGGGGCGATCATGCCAGAATTCCATCTGCTCTGGTTTGACAATGAAACCGGACCAATAGTCAGGCCGCGGAACCTTGCCCAGACCATACTTGGCGGTATATTCCGCCACCGCCTTCTCCAGCGCAAAGCGGCTTTCAAGGGGGCGGGATTGTTTCGACGCCCAGGCACCGATCCGGCTGCCACGAGCGCGGGAATGGAAATAGGCATCCGCTTCTTCCTGTGTCACCACACTGACCGGGCCGCGAATACGGATCTGGCGTCTGAGGCTCTTCCAATGAAACAGCAGGGCAGCCTTTTGTGAGGCCAGCAATTCCCGTCCTTTGGCACTTTCGAAGTTGGTATAGAAGACGAATCCCTCTTCAGAGAAATCCTTCAACAGAACCATGCGGACATTCGGCATACCACTTTCGTCTACCGTCGCAACGGCCATGGCGTTCGGGTCGTTCGGTTCGCTGGCTTCAGCATCCTTCAGCCAAGCAGAAAACAGCTCCAGAGGCTTGTTTGCCTCAATAAAGTTACCAGTCATTAACTTTCCTAGCAGAAAATAAAACGAGGTGTGACAGGCGGGTTTCGTTGCGACAATGCAGCTTTGCCCGGCTATTGTAAAGGACAGCAACGTGATTGGTCAGAGCTACCATACATCTATACCCACCATCCTCAAGAAGGGTGTTCGGATGTGTGCCTTGGCCGCCTGTTGCTCGCTTGGCGCCTGCGCATCCATCGGAATTGGTGGCCCTGAGGTGGATACAGCGACAACCGGATCCATCGGCACCACCCCGTCTCTTCTGGCGGGCATTGATCCGTCTGACTGGCAGATTTTGTTGGCCAAGATTTCATCCTTCGATCAAGGGGATTTAAACACCGATTTGGCGACCGGCAATTGGGACAATCCCGTGACCGGATCAAAGGGACGCATCACGCAAGTCAAAATGCTGCCCACTCTGGTCGATCAGGAATGCCGCTTCTTCAAAAGCTCGATGCATCGTGTGACCGGGGTTGAGAATATTCAGGGTGAAATCTGCCGTGTGCCAAACGGCGATTGGCAGATTACCGGTTTTGCCAGTGGCACGCCGGCCTGATCCAGCAGAAGCAGACATGCAAATGAAAGGGAATTAGAGCACCTGGCGGGTGCTCTTGTTGTTTGTGCCTCAGGCTTCGTTGGTCTGAAGGCGAGCAACGGCTTCTTCCTTGATCGGCCAATGAACCAAAGCGGCAAACACCCCCAGTCCGATAGAAATGAACCAGATCACGTCATAGCTGCCAAAGGCATCATAGAGCACACCGCCAAGCCAGACGCCAAGAAAGGCACCAATCTGGTGGGACAGGAAGACAAACCCGAATAAAGTTGCCACATAGCGGGTGCCAAACATCTTCATCACCAGCCCCTGTGTTGGCGGCACGGTGGAAAGCCACAGCAGCCCCATCAGGGCAGAGAATACAAGAATCGACGGAACGGAGACTGGCAGGATTACAAAACCGGTAATCACGACCGCCCGCGCCAGATAAATGAAACTGAGCATGTAGCGCAGCTGCACCCGCCCGCCAAGAATGCCTGCCGTGAAGGCCCCGATCATGTTGAACAGGCCAATCAGCGCAATAGCCCAGCCACCCCATTTGGCATCTATGCCATAGTCGGCGATGAAGGGCGGCAGGTGGGTCGTGATGAAGGCCACATGCCAGCCGCAGACAAAGAAACCGAAGGCCAGCAGAATGTAGGAATTGTGGCCAAAGGCCTCCCGCAAGGCGTCGAGCAGGCTCTGGTCCGCCTGACCACCTGTCGCGAATGCAGCAGGTTTGCCGCGAAAGATCGGGGCAATCAGCGGCACGATCAGCACGATCACCGCCATGATGGCAAGGGTCTCACGCCAGCCATAGGCCGCCAACAGGCCTTGACTGATCGGCGCAAACAGAAACTGACCCATCGAGCCTGCTGCGGTTCCCAGGCCGAAAGCAACGGAGCGATAATGTGGGGGCAAGAGGCGGGTAAAGGCAGCGAGCACCAGAAAGAAGCCTGACCCTGCAATGCCGATCCCCATCAGGACGCCTGCGCTCATGGTGAAAGAGGTGGGATCGGTTACGCCGGACATCCAATAAAGCGATACCGCATAGGTCAACGCCCCGGCAGTCAGGACCTTGGCCGTGCCAAACCGGTCAGCGATCATGCCGACAATTGGTTGTGCGACGCCCCAGACCAGATTCTGCATGGCGATGGCCAATGAAAAGACTTCACGGCTCCAGCCATTCTCGACAGTGACGGGGTTGAGAAAAAAGCCCATGGTTGAGCGCGGCCCAAAGCCAATGATCGCGACAAGACAACCCAAAAATATGATCAGGCCATAGGGTAGGCGGCTTTTTGGTAGTTCGGTCATGGATCCGTCTCCCAATATCGGATGGAATCACAAGGCATGAAGAGTGCTGCCGATTCCCAAGAGGCGCCAGTTTAAGCGTCAAAAGGCCTCAGGAAAAGTGATTATTCATGATCAATGCATCAAATTCTTTCATCAATAAGCACTGTCTCATAGGCATATTTGTCATGTATCTGTCACGTTACCGTCTTATGGTCATAGCCATTGAGTGATCATCAAGATCTTTGAAGCCAAGCTTTTTTTACATGGTTGCTATCATCTGATTTTCAGAGCGACAGTATATTTGAAACTCTTCGAAAAACCCGTATCCCTTTCAAGAGATACGGGTTTTTCACCTTCCAGCCTCTTGAAACAGCGTCCTTGATGGCGTCATAGCAGCCCTTCCGTCATGCATACTTACGGCTCCGACTTAGGTAGCACTTATCCCCTGTTGCTCGGTGGGGTCTGGAATTTTCAATAGTCTGCACCTATATTAGCATTCGAAAAACAATCGAGACCTGCCATGCGGCAGGAGGACCAGCGGAGCGCTGGTTGTTTTATGGCCCCCTTTATGCTCAAGTTGAGTATAAGTAATGAAGCGCAAGTTGGCAATTTACCAGTGTCATTACATGTGCCGATAAGCCATCAAACACCAGACAGTCGAGCCGGGTTGCAATCACACCGGCAAGACCCGAAGGCGGGAGGCATCATCCTCCGGCCATCCGTTCCGCAAAAGAGAGGAGGCTCAAAGCATGATGCCTGCACAAAGCGCGACCGATTTTGCGACCCGTAATCCGAGCAAAGCCGCCAAGGAACGCGGTATTTTGCCGATGCCTTCGCTCGAATATACCGACGAAGTGGCTGCCGAAACCGCGCCCATCTATGAGCTGGTCAAGAATGTCATTCCTCCAATTGAATGGCCATTCCATGCGCCTTACATCTCCGCCATCAACAAGATCAAGAAAGAGCGCGGCGCGGTCATTCTGGCCCACAATTACCAAACCCCGGAAATCTTCCATGGCGTTTCGGACTTCAAGGGCGACAGCCTGCAGTTGGCTATTGAGGCGGCCCGCTCGGACGCGGATCTGATCATCCAGTGTGGCGTTCATTTCATGGCCGAAACCTCGAAGATTCTCTGCCCGGAAAAAACGGTGTTGATTCCCGATGCGACGGCAGGTTGCTCGCTGGCCTCCTCGATCACCGCGGCTGATGTGCGCGCCTTGCGTGACAAATATCCCGGTGTTCCGATCATCACCTATGTCAATACCAGTGCCGACGTGAAGGCCGAATGTGACATCTGCTGCACCTCTTCCAACGCCGTGCAGGTGGTAGAGAGCATGGGCACTGACAGGGTCTTGCTGATCCCGGATCAGTATCTGGCCAAGAATGTTGCCCGTCAGACGGATGTCGAAGTTCTGACCTATGCGGGATCCTGCGAAGTGCATGAGCGTTTCTCGGCAGATGAAATCCGCTCCTACCGTCGCCAGATGCCGGATGTACAGATCATTGCGCACCCGGAATGCCCGCCAGAAGTGGTTGAAGAGGCCGATTTCTCCGGCTCTACCAAGGGCATGATTGACTGGGTGCTCAACAACCGGCCGGAAAAGGTGATGATGATCACCGAATGCTCGATGGCCGACAATGTGGCCAGCGAAGCGCCGGACGTGAATTTCGTCCGTCCTTGCAATCTGTGTCCGCACATGAAGAAGATCACCCTGCCGAAAATCCTCGACAGCCTGCTCTATATGCAGGAGGAGGTTACCGTGGATCCGTTGGTCTCCGACAAGGCCCGTTTGGCGGTTGAACGGATGATCAATCTGAAATCCTAACCGAGCCGCGGCCCGGTCTACTCGCCTTTTGCAGAGGTATGACCGGGTCTTTTTCGTTTGCGTGCCCTTGGTTCCTGTGATTGTGTTTTCACTGGTTCAATTGTCTCACAAGCCATTGTCTCACAAGCCATTGTCTCACAAGTCAGGGACACCTCGCGATGATCTTCTCCGCGCCCGATGATTTCCGTCCGGCAAGCTGGCAAACCAACGATGATGTGATCATCGTCGGTGGTGGCTTGGCTGGCCTGTTCTGTGCCTACAAACTGGCCCCGCGCCCGGTCACCGTCATTTCGGCGGCTCCCATTGGCGAAGGCTCGTCCTCCGTCTGGGCACAGGGAGGCATCGCCGCCGCCGTGTCCGAAGGCGATAGCGTCGAGGCCCACCTCAAGGATACGGTTTCGGCC
This sequence comes from Cohaesibacter intestini, assembly GCF_003324485.1. NCBI lineage: Bacteria > Pseudomonadati > Pseudomonadota > Alphaproteobacteria > Hyphomicrobiales > Cohaesibacteraceae > Cohaesibacter > Cohaesibacter intestini. The sequence goes on from NZ_QODK01000003.1 coordinate 333,067, forward strand.
GGTGCGGGCATCGTTGACGAGCAGATTGCCCGTTTGATGGTCTCATCTGCGGCGGATCGTATTCTCGATCTGCTGGAGGTTGGCGTGCCGTTTGACAAGGATTTGCGCGGCACCCTCAAACTGAGCCGTGAGGCAGCCCATTCCGCCAACCGCATCGTGCGGGTGTCCGGCGATATGGCAGGCGCATCCATCATGCGTGCCCTTATCAAGCGGGTTCAGGATTTGCCATCCATCCGTATCGTCTCGGACTATCAGGCCGAACGACTGCACATGAATGGCCGCTATGTTGAGGGCGTCATTGCCCGTGCACGCACCAGTTCCGAGACCGAAAGCATCAGCACCGTTCTATTCCCCGCCCGCGCCGTTGTGCTGGCGTCCGGGGGCAGTGGCCACTTATATCGGGTTACCACCAACCCAGTCGAATCCAAAGGCGATGGCATCGCCATGGCTGCCCGGGCGGGTGCTGTTATTGCAGACCCAGAATTCATGCAGTTCCACCCCACAGCGCTTGACTTTGACAAGGATCCGGCCCCTTTGGCAACCGAAGCCCTACGCGGCCACGGTGCTCACCTGATCGACAATGATGGCCATCGCTTCATGCTTGATGAGCATCCCGATGCCGAGTTGGCCCCACGGGATATTGTCGCCCGCGCCATCCATCGACAAGTGGAACAAGGCAAAGGCGCCTTTCTTGATTGCCGAGCGGCGATCGGTGAGAAATTCCCCGAAGACTTCCCGACGGTCTTTGCCTATGCCCAGGCGGCAGGGCTCGATCCGCGTAAGGACCCATTGCCCATTGCGCCAGCGGCCCACTATCATATGGGCGGCGTGCTGACCGACGCCATGGGGCGCACGACGCTGGACGGTCTTTGGGCCGCAGGCGAGGTAACCTCGACCGGGGCGCATGGTGCCAATCGTTTGGCCTCCAACTCCTTGCTTGAAGCCGTCGTCTTTGCGTCCTTTGTTGCCGAAGACATCAATCGACAGGTCAACAGCCCCCAAATTCACGTCCGCGAGCCACTGGCCAATCAGGACCAGTTGCCCGGCGTGCCTCAACCGGCAAAAGATGTGAAAAAGCTGCGCAAGACCATGAGCCGCTATGTTGGCGTGGAGCGCAATGGGGAAGGGCTGGAAAAGGCCTTGCAGATCATTGTGAAACTGGAGAAAAAAGCAGTCAGCAACAGCTTTCGCAATCAACTGATCACAGCAAAATTGATGACGGCCTCTGCCTTGCAACGCACCGAAAGTCGGGGTGGCCATTATCGCACTGATTATCCTACGCCAGATAAGGCGTGGGAAAAGCGGACCTACATGACCCTGAAACAAGCCGATGCCATCGTGGCAGCCGTTCTTGAGAAGCATCACGGTGAGGAAGATCTGGACTGAGCGGCACGTCAATCGGACCAACTGACATCTACCCACCCACCAATGAGCCATAGCAATTTGTCTCGACCGGAGCGTCGACTAGGAGGATATCTCGCCCATGAGCGAAGCGACCAGCTTTTCAGCAGACAAGCTCTATCTGCCACAACCCATCATTGACGAGGCAGTGCTGGCGGCGCTGAAAGAGGATCTGGGACTGGCCGGGGACATCACGACCCTGTCGACGATCCCCGAAACCGCCCACGCAAAAGCCGTGATTGCCGCCCGTGACGAAGGAGTCATTTCCGGTATCCCGCTGGCAGACAGCGCCTTCCGGTTGATCGGCAAATGGCATGGTGAAATTGTCACCTTCAGCCCACAAATGGAAGATGGCACGGAAGTCAGAAAGGGTGACGTGGTGGCCCGCATTTTTGGCCCCGCCCGTCTGGTGCTGTCAGCCGAGCGCATCGCCCTCAACTTTATGGGCCGCATGTCTGGCATTGCCACGGCAACCAACCAGATGGTAAAGCTGACCGAAGGCACCGACGCCAAAGTGACCTGCACCCGGAAGACCACTCCGGGTCTCAGGGCCTTTGAAAAATATGCCGTGAAATGCGGCGGCGGCTCGAACCATCGGTTTGGCCTTGATGACGCGATCCTGATTAAGGACAACCATATTGCCGTCTCCGGCTCTGTCACCGAAGCGATCCGTCGTGCCCGCGATTATGTCGGCCATCTGGTCAAGGTGGAAATCGAAGTTGATACCCTCGAGCAGCTCAAAGAAGCCATCGCAGCCAAGCCCGATGTTGTCATGCTCGACAATATGGGCCCGGAGACCATTCGCGAGGCACTCGCCATGATGGAAGGCACGGGCATCATTTCCGAGGCTTCCGGTGGTGTCAGCCCTGAGACCATCCGTGCGGTGGCCCAAACTGGCGTTGACTTCATTTCCGCCGGTTACATCACCCATTCGGCCCCCAACTTCGATTTGGGCCTCGATATCACGGTCAGCTGATCGGGCCTGGATACGCCACAGAACAAGCAAAACCCCGGTGCAGTGCATCGGGGTTTTGTGTTTTGCTCTCAAGGATGACGGCTCAGACGACGCGAAAAGACAGCGCGGCAATATCCTCCACCGCGCAGTCGATACGGTCGCCGATCTGAACAGAGCTGACCCCGGCTGGCGTTCCGGTGAAAATTACGTCCCCGGCGGCAAGTTTAAATTGCTTTGACAGTTCGCTGATGACCTCTGGTACGCTCCAGATCAAGTGGTCGAGCGTGCTGTCCTGTTGCAGCTCGCCATTCCTCTTGAGCCAGATGCGCCTGCCCGTAAGCGAGGAAGCAGCGCTGGCAGGCACAATGGACGAAGCGGGCGCTGAGGCTTCAAACGCCTTTGCTGCGGCCCAAGGGCGACCCTGTTTTTTTGCCTGAGCCTGAAGATCCCTGCGGGTGAAGTCGACCCCGACGCCATAGCCGAAGATCAGGTTTTCAGCCTCATCGACCGGAATATCGCACCCACCTGCCTTCAAGGTGACGAGCAACTCGACCTCAAAATGCACGTCCTTGCTCAGGGGCGGGTAGGGAAAGTCCGCATCACACAGGATATTGTCCGGATTTTTCTGGAAGAAAAAAGGCCGTTCGCGGTCGGGATCGTGTCCCATTTCGATGGCATGGGCGGCATAGTTGCGACCAACACAATAAATCCGCCTGATGGGAAAAAGCTGATCTGATCCGGTGATCGGCAGCGTGGGAACGCTCGGTTGCGGGATGGCATATGGGGAGCCAACATCCTTGCTGTTCATGGCGAGACCTGCTGTATGAAAGAGATGAAATTGATTTGTTGTTTCAAGTCAATACACGGTTTGGCCTGTGCGTCAACAGAGCAGCATGCGGCCCGGTTCGCTAAAGAACACCCTGGCGCGCTTCAACCCGTGAGACGCAAAGTCAGGTTTTGGTCCTATTTGTCCTTGAACCGTTCCTGCGTCGTCTGGAACCCATCCTTGCGGGTGGATGGGGTTCGCCATGAGGGGCGAGACGGAGCTGTCTCCTTTGTCCTCGGTTCGGGTTTGGGTTCGGGTTCGGGGTTGGATGGAGGGCGCCGTCCTGATGCTTCGTCCTCAACGATATCTTCTGACATACGGTCGTCTGGCACCGCATCCTCATCCCTTGGCAGGCCTCGATAGCGTCGTCCCTCATGCTGGGCTGGCGCATCGCTTGTCCCGCGCTGCCAGTCTTGTTGGAGATTAGAGGACGGGTCAAGCGGATCGGGACCAAACCGGTTGGGGCCATCGGTGCCGCGTCGGATCAGCAGATAAAGAAAGAACAGCATCCCCAACAGGGGCACAAAGACGATAAAGAACCACCAGCCGCTCATGTCGCTGTCATGCAGGCGACGCACCATGACTGCCAGATTGGGAGTTATGGTTGCCAGTGTTACAATCGTTGAAAGTGGGCCATTATGCTCCACGGAAAAGGCGCCCGGACCTCGCATCATATGCACTTGGGTCGCCAGAAATGAGATGTCGACGATCTGCGCCGCAGTCGCGATCAGAATTATCGCCAGCGTCCACCACCAATATTCCGAACGCAGGGCGCGGCCCTTGAAGGTGGCATATTTCTTGAAAAAGACTGTTTGAACCGCTGTCGTGAAATGCATGATGACCATCCAGCAAAAGACATATCGTCAAGCATTGCAGTGATCATTGTGTCTGGCAAGTAGACGGACAATTTTATTCAGCGGGTGCGTAAGACGAACCGGTCGCTTCGCTATGGCTGTTCTGGTTGTTCGTCTCGGACTGCATCACATGGGCCAGCGCCAGAGGGTCCGCCCCAAAGCGATTGAAGCCTTGCTGTCCCTTGCGACCCAAAAGATAGGCCAGCGGCAGCCAGCCCAACAGCGGCAAGAGGCCAAGCAACGACCACCAGCCATCAAACCCCCGATCGTGCAGGCGGCGCACGGTGAGAGAGACCAGTGGTGGCGTGAAGACGAGCAGGAACAAAGGCACGAATGGTTCGCGCCCTCCAAACAGGTCTCTCAGCACGATCAGCAAGCCCGTTGGCTGTGCCTCGCGAAAATATGTTACGTCAGCACCAATCGCGGCAAAGAACATCAGCACATAAACCGTCAGGAACAGCCAGAATTCTCTGCGAGGCGCGCGTCCCGAATAGAGGAATGTCGCCCGAAAGATCATGAATAGCTTCTGATAGAAAGAAAACATCGGCTGGCTCCGGTCGCCTTGCTTGGTAAGCGAACTCTAGTCAGGAGCTTATGGTTAATCAATTCTTAAGGGAACTATTTTGCCGCCCATGGTTAATGCGGTGGACGAGTGAGCCCATCACCTCTCATCCTTACGCAAGGCGAGGGGCCAAAAAAGGGGCACCCTGTGAGCAGCAAGGCCTCTCCCTTTGGCGAGGATCGGGGCGTGGATCATCTCGCAATGCTTGTATTGTCATCGTCTTGCCCCAAATGTTGCATTGACTTGCATGCCCGTCCTCCCGTTGGATAGGGTATCCTGAAAATTACGGATAGCGGGGAATCTCAGCCAGCAGTCAAAGATTGGCGAGCCCCTTGGAGGAGTATCCGACTGTGTCCACGGTCTATATCACGCACCCGTCTTTTCTCAAGCACGAGACCCCGGAGGGGCATCCCGAACGCCCCGATCGCATGCGAGCGGTCAATATGGCGCTTGAACATGAGAAATTCCACTTCATGCCGCGCGAAGAGGCGCAGATGGGACGGCGTGAAGACATTGTGCGCTGCCATCCGGAAAATCATGTTGGCATGCTGGAAAGTGTATCGCCCGAAACTGGTCTGGTCTCGATCGACGGCGACACCACTTTGTCGCCGGGCACGCTGGATGCTGCCCTCTATGCCGTAGGCGCGTCGACGCAGGCCGTCGACGAGGTAATGCAGGGGCATTCCCATAATGCCTTTTGCGGTATTCGCCCTCCGGGTCACCATGCGGAAATCAACCGGGCTATGGGCTTTTGCTTTTTCAACAATGCGGCCGTTGCAGCCCGATACGCTCAGGCCAAGTATGACGCCGAGCGGATCGCTGTGATCGACTTTGATCTCCATCACGGCAATGGCACGCAGGACATTTTCTGGGATGATCCGAGTCTGATGTATTGCTCCACGCACCAGATGCCACTTTATCCAGGCACCGGTGAATGGAACGAGACCGGCAAGGATGACGAGGGCAACATCGTCAATGCGCCCCTTGCCGCAGGCAATGGCTCCGATCACATTCGTGAAGCATTCGAAACCCGGATTCTCCCGTCCCTATACAATTTCAGCCCCGATCTGGTGATCATTTCCGCCGGATTTGACGCTCATATCCGCGATCCCCTAGGGGATCTTACGTGCACCGAGGCAGATTTCTCGTGGATGACTGGCAAGTTGATGGACGTGGCTGACAAATGCTGTAACAATCGCATTGTCTCCCTGCTGGAAGGCGGCTACGACCTGACGGCGCTTGCGCGGTCAGTGGCTGTGCATGTCGACAGGCTGATGCATGGATAGGGCATTCTGCCAGCGGGGCAAAGTTGGCGACATCTTGACCAAGAGCAATCCTGCGATCCTGTTCGTGCGATTGCGATAATAGGCGGAAAGACACAAGGCCGACTCCGGGGTCCACGTTCTGGCAGGCACTGGGCCCTTTTTCTTTGCCTGATGTTCTCTTTTCCAAGCCGAATTTTCCATGTAAGAAAGAGAGTAAGAATCGCGAACCCATTCGTGATTCTGGCGTTTCAAGGCTACCCCGTCATCAAAGGAACTTCACCATGTCCGACCTTTCCAATCTCACCTTCGAAGCCGCATTGGCTGAGCTGGAGCAGATCGTGCAGCGCCTCGAGCGGGGCGATGTCGCACTGGAAAAGTCCATCGAAGCCTATGAGCGGGGCGAAGCACTCAAGCGCCACTGTGACACTTTGCTGAAAAAGGCAGAAGAGAAGGTCGAGAAAATCCGCCTGTCCACCGAAGGGCAGGCAGCAGGCACCGAGCCCCTCGACGTCGACTGACTGACTTCTCGCCGACCGATTGCACGGCCACACCTCTCTTCTGTGACGCAATGCGCGATGGTGGCAAAAGCGCTGTCTTTGCGTTTCGCTCTTGTTTGAACGAATTGTTCCGTTTACGTTAGGTGTAGATGTGATGGCTCTGAGGGAGAGAGACAAATGAGTGAATGCGCTTGGGTCAAGGTTGAGGTGATGGACGGTATCCGCACGATCCGGCTGGACCGCCCTGAAAAGAAAAACGCCCTGACCGCCGATATGTATGATGCCATCGCCAAAGGCTTGCGCGAGGCCAATCTTGACGACGCAACCCGCGTGACGGTCCTGCTTGGCGTGCCGGGGGCCTTCAGCGCCGGCAATGACATCGGTGATTTCGTCAACATGGCTCAGAGCGGTGCCTTGGGCGAGCCGATAATCGCCTTTCTCGACACATTGGCTGAGTGTGGTAAACCACTGATTGCGGGTGTCGATGGATTGGCAATCGGAGTTGGCACCACCCTGTTGCTCCATTGCGATTATGTGGTGGCGTCTGACCGTTCCGTGTTCAAGACGCCTTTCACGGACCTCGCTCTTGTGCCCGAAGCGGCAAGCACTTTGCTGGCGCCTCGCATAATGGGACATGCGCGCGCCTTCGAGCTTTTGTGCATGGGCGAGGCCTTTGATGCTGCCGCAATGGAAAAGGCGGGAGTGGTCAACAAGGTGACCTCTGCCGAGGCGCTGGAACAGACCGCGTTGCAAGCAGCAGAAAAAATCGCATCCAAACCGGTGGGGGCCATGAAGTTGTCCCGCGACCTGATGCGCCAGAGCCATGTGGCCGACGTCAAGGCCCGCATCCGCGAAGAAGCGGACTGTTTTGCCAAACAGCTCAAATCAAGCGAGGCGATGGCCGCCTTTGCCTCCTTCCTCAATCGGAAATGAGACCGAAGAGGGCAGGTCAGTCTTCTGACGGCTTGCCTTCATCCTCAGCATCTGGCGCGTCTGTCGGACCTTTCGTGACAGCTGGCATGAACAACACCACCAGAATGCCGAAACCGCAGGTCACAACACTGAGCACGAACCAGAGAAAGCCCGAGCGTCCCTTTGCCTTGGCGGTGATGGCGCCTATGGTGCCAGCCAGAATCAATACCTGCAGAACGATCATCTCGTAACTGCCGATCTGAAAAATGCCGGGTAGGGAAGGCATACGCGTCTCCTTGGTCTGAGCTCAGTCATGGATTAGGCGTTGAAGCGGCAAAAAGCAATGGGGTGGGCTGCGAGATACGCACAAACCTGAACATTGAGCTGGTAGCGCGAATGGCTCGATCAGAGTATAACCGCGAGGCAGAAGAGCCAACTGGCTTCCCCGTTTGCCCCATTTGGGGGAGGGGATGCTAGTCTATTGGCCAGGATAACCAGCCCCAAGGATCCAACATGTCTCTACTCATCACGATTTTGCGTGCCATTGCTGTTGTCAGCATTCTTGTCGCTCTGGCGATCTATCTGGAATTCTGGAATGTCGCCGAGATCATCACCGCTGCCGAGGGACATTCGGAGCGCATCATGCAGGTGATGGTCATCGCTTCGGTCTTCATGTTTATCGGTGCGGCCTATATCGAGGAAAAGATCCTCAAGCGCAAGACACGCTAGGCCCAGCCTTTCTCCAGCGCAGCCTTCCAGGCACTCCATGCCCCGACCTGATCGGCAATCACCTGATAGCCCATGCCGGTCGGGTGCAGACCATCCGCTCCTTCACTCAAGGATCGGCGATAGACAGGACTTTGGCTGAGCGCCTCATAAAGATTGAAGAAGGCGATGTCATTGTCCTTGCAGATGTCCCGATAGAGGAGGCTAACCGCTGCGATATCCTCGAGGCGGAAGTCAAGGCTCGGTTGCTTCTCCATCTTGAAAGGCATCCGGTTCTCATCAATCAGTGGCGGCCCGATCACCAGAAGCGTCGCAATTGCGCTGAGATCTGAGACCAGCTCGCGAAAATTGCGCAACAGGCTGGCCTGAGGCGTGCGTGGTTTGCCTTGGTAGTCCCCTTCGGCAAAGCGGCTGAGATCATTGGCGCCTGTTCCCAGAATGATGATTGGTCCCATCGTGCGCTGAAATCGCTGCTCGCACTCCTGACGCGCGCGTTTCCTGAACTGGTTCAATGTTTGGCCGCGGATACCCAGATTGTAGGAGACAAAGGCACTGTCTTCGCCCCGATGGGCCTGCCACAACCGCCCCGGCCAGCCCAGACCGGCCTCATCTCCCATCCCTTCAACGGTGGAGGCTCCGACAAAACAGATGCGGCGCATAATGGTGCTCCTTGGAAATGGGCAGGAAAGGGGAAAGGGTATCAGGACAGGCTTTGCTTCAGCCGGTCTTTTTAATACAAGGAAGCAGGAGGCAAGAAAAGATGGTAGAAGAGGATTAATGCACTTATGAGCAACGCACTCTGCCCATGCGGCACTGGCCAGCCACTCTCTGCCTGTTGCGGCACCTTTCATGATGGGGCAGCCCTGCCGCAAACCGCTGAACAGCTGATGCGCTCTCGCTATGCCGCTTTTGCCTTGCAGCGGATCGACTATCTGCGCGATACCCTCTGGCCCGCCTATCAAACCGGTTTTGACCCCTTTGCCACCGCCAAATGGGCCGCCGACAATCATTGGGTTGGCCTAACCATTTTGGGCAAAAATTCGGGCGGGGCGAAAGACCGAAAGGGAACGGTTTTGTTCGAGGCCCGCTATTTGGCCGGGGGATCACTGCAAACTCACCGTGAAAATAGCCTGTTCAAGAAGAAATCCGGCCGATGGTATTATGTCGAAGCAGTGGAAGAGACCTGAAAATACTGTGAAATGTGCAAAAATACGGGTAAGTACCAACTAGACGATTGGTCTATCTGATGCTTAGCTTGATTCCATGCAGAACAAAGGCACCCACACGCGCGATCACATACTCACCATCGGACGGGATCTTATGTCCGAGCGAGGCTTCAATGCGCTTGGCTTGGGCGAATTGCTCAAGACCGCCAAGGTGCCGAAGGGCTCCTTCTACCACTATTTTGAATCTAAGGAAGATTTCGGCTGCGCTTTGCTCGAGCGGTATGTCGAATCCTATCACCAGCGTCTGGATGAACTCTGGGTGGACAAGGCCGTAAGCGGTCGCGACCATCTGATGTCCTTCTTTAACATGTGGATGATCCGGCAATCGACCCGCCAGAGCGCGCAGCAATGCCTGATTGTCAAGTTGGGAGCTGAGATCTCCGACATGTCAGATGGCATGCGCAGGATCCTCGCCGAAGGCACCAGTTCGATTGTTGAGCGAATGGTGGACCAGATCAAGATTGGCATCACCGATCGGTCGATCCCGAGCCATGTTGAACCACGCTCCTTGGCCAACCATCTTTATCAAATGTGGCTGGGGGCCAGCTTGCTGGCAAAACTTGACCAGTCGATTCAACCATTTCAGTCTGCCCTGAAAAACACAGAATCCCTGCTTCCTCGTCCTTAGTAATCCAACACATCACCCGAAGATCTCCTTTCACGAGACGGAATGGTGAGATAGAAATCTTGCAATCAAAAAATACAGACGACTGGTCTAATATAGCTGGTCTAACAGGAAATAAAACAAGATGACACAATCAGAAAAAGCCAACCGCCAGCTGCTTCTGGCCGAACGCCCTGTCGGGTCGCCCGATGACAAGACCTTGAAAATGGTCACGGAAGAAATCCCTAAACCGGGAGAGGGGCAGATGCTCATTCGCACGGTCTATCTCTCCCTTGACCCTTATATGCGCGGACGGATGAGTGACGCCAAATCCTACGCCGAACCGGTGGCCGTGGGACAGGTTATGGTCGGAGGCACTGTTGGGCGCGTCGTGACCTCCCACCTTGATGGGTTTGAGACGGGGGACTGGGTGCTGTCCTTCAGCGGCTGGCAGGATTATGCCCTGTCCGATGGCACGATGGTGCAGAATATGGGCAAGGATCCGATCAATCCTTCTTGGGCCCTTGGTGTTTTGGGCATGCCCGGATTGACGGCCTATGCCGGTTTGCTTAAGATTGGCGAGCCGAAGGCAGGGGAAACGGTTGTTGTTGCCGCTGCCACCGGCGCAGTTGGTGCACAGGTGGGTCAGATCGCAAAATTGCAGGGATGTCATGTGGTTGGCATCGCCGGCGGCGCGGAAAAATGCACCTATGCGGTTGAAGCGTTGGGGTTTGACGCCTGCATTGACCGCTATGCGGATGATTTTGAAGCCCAACTGGCCGCCGCAGTCCCTGCAGGCATCGATGTTTATTTCGAAAATGTCGGCGGCAAAGTCTTGATGGCTGTGTTGCCGCTGCTCAATCCCAAGGCCCGCATTCCGCTTTGCGGCGTCATTTCGCGGTACAATGCAACCGGTCAGGCCGAAGGCCCTGATCTGTCCGGCCAACTGATGACGATGCTCCTCGTCAACAGGGTCAAACTGCAGGGTTTCATCGTTTTTGATGACTTTGGCCATGTCTATCCCGAGTTTGCCAGCCAGATGACTGAATGGATAAAGCTCGGCAAGATCAAGTATCGCGAACATATGGTCGAGGGTTTGGAGAATGCGCCCTCCGCTTTCATTGATCTGCTTGAAGGCCGCAACTTCGGCAAGATGGTCATCAAGGTCGGGGCGCATTGACCGCCCTTTACCAAGCCTGAAAAGACCGTGTTAAGCCCACCACAAGGTGGGCTTTTCGGTATTGCGACAAGTGGTTGAGTTCCTTCTGGCTATTTCATAAGCTTCATCACAGAGATCAGTGCCCCCTCAGCAATGGAACTCATGCCTTGTCCCGTCCCTTGCCTTACCCGGATCTTTACACCTTGAAAGATCGCTCTCGCCTGCCTCCGGCGTTGCAGACAGCGCTATTCGAGTTGGGCAAGGCAATCCGGGAAGGAACCCTACATCCCGAGCAGATTGATGCCTTTCGTGTTGCACTGGCAGAGCTGCCCGCCTCGGCGGTCGTGGATGCAGCCGGGGTCATCTCCAAATGTGCAAAGCTCAATTGGCGGGTCGATTGGTCCACCTGCAGTCAACCCTCTGAGCAGTCGGTTTTTGATGAACTCAAGAGGGATCTGCCGGAGGGGTTGCTAAGTGTCAAAGCCCCTTTCCTCACCAAGGAACTGCGCTTGATGCAGACCCCCCCGCATCTATGTTGGTTGTTCGCCTATCACGATTCTGGCTATGTCCGGCAAATGGCGATGCACCTGATCAATATGCCACCTGCGTCTCCATTTGACGTCGGCACTCTTGTCTATCGGATGAATGACTGGGTCGCTGCTGTGCGCAAGGCAGCGCTTGATAGCGCCAAACGGCTGTTGCCGCTGACAGACACTGCGGTCATCGCCGACAGCGCTTTGTTCCTTCTTGACTATTCAAAGCACCTCATCCGATGGGATCCAGAAGCCAGAGCGTTGGTTGATACGGCAATGCAGAGATCCGAATGTCTGGCCGCCATCATAGAGCTGATCTGTGAAAGCCGTGATGGAACCGGAGCGAAAGGATTGAAGGCTCTTTTGCCCAACGAGGACCTCGACCCCCATATCCCGACATTGGCAGCAGAAGCCTCCCAGCCTCATCTGCGGGCTCTGGCCATGCAGATATTGCTCAGCGGTGAAGTCTCATGGATCGACGGTTACAAGCCGGGCCTGATCGAAGATTATCGTGGCCGCTTCATGCAGGAGCGCAATGTTGTCTGCCGTCCTCTCGGCCTGAAGGTCGATCTCGACTTCTGGATCGAGGCAGCCGCATCGGACAAATCGGCCAGTGTGCGCAAACTGGCGGCGGATGCCCTCATAGCCAGACGGGAGACTGCAAGCCCGGCACTGGATGCTTTGGCGCTCCAATTATGCACTGATCGCAATGAGGCTGTCGCGGAGCGGGCACGCTTTTACTTGGAAAAGCGGTCGAGCGAACCCGTGATGAACTGATTCAATGCTGTCTTGAAAGGCAGCTTGCACCTCTGATTGACTGGTTTTTGAGCGCTCAGAGACTACCAAAACGGGTATGTCGAGCTATTTCGACATATTTGTGGGGATCCTGATCGCGGGTCTGGTCTTCGCCCCATTGTCATGAAACAGTTGTCGCAGGCCGCTAACTTGGCTCGCACTTCAGACGGCTGACGGTGCGCTGAAGACGAAATTCCTTAAGCCATGCTGTCCATATCGCTCAGACACAAAGAAGCGGGGCTCACTTGCATGGCGGCTCTGGACGTGTCCAGACGAGGGGAGACATAGTTTCTTTTGGAGGTTTCAACCATTATGAAAACACTTTTCACTGGCGTGGCTGCCTTGGCTCTGACGGCAGGATTTGCCAGCTCTGCCAATGCGGATTTCTCTCTCAACATTCTCCATATCAACGATTTGCACTCCCGGATCGAGTCGATCAACAAGTATGATTCGACCTGCAACGCCAAAGGCGAAGAAGAAGGCAAATGCTATGGTGGTATCGCGCGCGTCAAAACGATGATCGACCAGCGTCGCGACGCACTGAAAGCCGCAGGCAAGAATGTTCTGACCATCGATGCCGGTGACCAGTTTCAGGGGTCGCTCTTCTATTCCACCTACAAGGGCGCTGCCGCAGTCGAGTTCATGAATGGCATTGGCTTTGACGTCATGGCCGTTGGCAACCACGAGTTTGACGATGGCCCGAAAGGCCTCTCTGACTTTGTTGACAAGGCCGAGTTCCCGGTCATTTCCGGCAATATCGACGTCTCCAGCGAACCGCTGCTCAAAGGCAAGATCAAGGGCTACATCGTCAAGGAAGTCGGTGGCGAGAAAATCGGTCTCATCTCCACCTTGGCAGAAGACACCGTTGAAACCTCGTCTCCAGGCGACAAGGTCATCTTCTCTTCGTCCGAGGATTATCTCAAACAGGCCGTGCAGGAACTGACAGAACAGGGCGTCAACAAGATCATCGCTGTCACCCATGAAGGTCTGCCAAAAGACATGGATCTTGCCTCCAAGGTTGCTGGCATCGACCTGATTGTTGGTGGCCATTCCCACACCTTGCTCTCCAACACCGACAAGAAGGCCGCAGCCCCTTATCCGGTGATGGTCAAGAATCCGGACGGCAAGGACGTGCCGATCGTGCAGGCCTATGCCTATTCGAAATATGTTGGCGACATCGAAGTGACCTTTGATGACAAGGGCGAAGTCGTCTCTGCCAAGGGCGATCCGATCCTGCTCGACAAGTCTGTCCTGCCGAACGAAGCCTTTGCCAAGCGCGTTGCTGAGCTGGGTGCGCCAATCGAAGAGCTGAAAGTCAAGGTGATCGGCTCCTCCAAGGCGTTGATCGACGGGTCTCGCGAAAAATGCCGCCAGATGGAATGCGAAATGGGTAACCTCGTCGCCGATGCCATGCTGGAGCGCATGAAGGGGCAGGGCATCTCCATCGCCATCCAGAATGGCGGCGGTTTGCGTGCCTCCATCAATGATGGTGAAATCACCATGGGCGAAGTTCTTACCGTTCTGCCATTCCAGAACACCGCTGCGACCTTCCAGTTGAAGGGGGCCGATGTGGTTGCCGCTTTGGAAAATGGCGTCTCTCAGGTGGAAGAAGTCAAAGGCCGCTTCCCGCAGGTCGCCGGTCTGAAATTCAGCTGGACCCGTGCCAAGCCAGTTGGCGAGCGCATCACTGCCGTTGAAGTGATGCAAGATGGCAAATGGGCCCCTATCGACATGGAAGCCACCTATGGTGTGGTCTCCAACAACTATATGCGCTCTGGTGGCGACGGCTATAAAGTCTTCAAAACCAACGGCATGAATGCCTATGATTATGGTCCGGGCCTTGAGCAGCTTGTTGCAGATTATCTGTCCAACAATCCCGATTATGCGCCCGTGATTGACGGCCGTATCAGCGAAGTCAAATAAGCGTCATTCGTTGTTTGGTATCGAACCCGGCAGGCCAATGTCTGCCGGGTTTTCTGTCGCTCGCCAAAGAGGCCAATTGGCGCACCGGCGTCATTTGGTTGAGACACGTCTGGCGAGGCTCTACAATGGCGGCGGCATTGCACCGGATGCACATCAAAAGGGGAGAAAGACGGATGAACCTGATACTGGGACTGACGCTAGCCTTGATCGTCTTTCTGATGGCCAACGGGCTTTATCGTGTGATCAATCGCCCACGGGCAAAGCCGATTGACAAGACTGCTCGACCCAACTCAGCTTTGTTGGTGATCGACATGCAGCATGATTTCACCCGTGCCAGCGGCAAGTTGGCCCATGATCCCGAGCGACGTCTTGTTGCTTTCCACCAGATCAATGAACTGGCGGCCGAGGCGCATCAGCTCGGTATCCCGGTGATCGAAATCAGTCATGCCTTCACCGATCCGCTGGAAAAACTTGTCGTCAAGATCATCGCAGGTGGCGCTGGCATCGAAGGCTCTCTGGGGCTCAAGCGAGACGATGCGCTGACCTATGAGGCCAATTATCATGTTTGGAAGCATGAGGGGGACAGCTTCACTGCACCCATGTTCACCCGCTATCTCGATGATCATGAAATCGGCCATCTCTACATCACAGGACAGGATGCAACGGCTTGCATCAACGCAACCGCCAAGGCAGCTCTCAAGCGTCATTATGACGTCACCCTGATCGACGATGCGATCCTTGCCCGCAATGGGGGAAAGTGGCAGGCAATGAAGGACAAACTCCTTGCTTCAGGGGCAAGGCTCGCAACCGGTTTGGGTTTGTCAGCAGGCCCAGTATAGCAGAGGTGATAGACCACGCCGCCGCCATTCAATCCGTGATTTCCTCATGCCACCAGCAGCCATGCGGTCAGGTCACATCCGCCTTGTTGAAATCGTCCAGCAAAAGGCAGGTAAATCATCAGCAAATTCATGCGATAAGCTTGAAAAAGTCATCGAATTGTCATACTCCAGTAAACACATGTCGGAGTGTAGCGCAGCCTGGTAGCGCACCTCGTTCGGGACGAGGGGGTCGGAGGTTCGAATCCTCTCACTCCGACCATTTTCCAAAACAGATGCCTCTTCAGAATGCCATCGGACGTGCATGCCTCAAGCCGCCGAGATGAGAATCCTTGTCTGTATTCCGTCTTGAAGAAAAAGCCGGGACATGACGGCCCACGCCTGATCATCAATCACATTTTTGTGAGCCGGTGCTTTCATACGTCCAGAAATTCAAGCAGTTACCTCTGCAGAGCCTGACCCACCTGCGGAAAGCAGTTCACTTGGTTTTACAACGACCAACTTTTCTCTATCATGAGGGAATATGCTTAGTTGTCTTGTTTGATATTGATTTGATCTCTGGGTGGAACAATGCCTTTTCCGAACCTGTTTTTCTTGCCCCGGTCGCTGGCCGTGGCAATCGTGTCTGTATGTGTCTCTTTCATCTCACTGTTTGGCCCATTGCAGGCGACGCGTGCACAAACCGCCGGGGAAGTGCTGTTCGTCCTTGACGGGTCCAACTCCATGTGGGGGCAGATTGATGGCATCGCCAAGATTGCCATTGCCAAGGATGTCATGAGTGATCTGATCACCGACTGGGATGCCAAGGTTCCCGTTGGCATGATGATCTATGGGCACAGGCGGAAAGGGGATTGTCAGGATATTGAAGTGGTGGCAATGCCCGGACAGGTCGATAGACCCCTGCTGATCGACAAGGTCAAATCCATTTCCCCCCGTGGCAAGACCCCGATCAGTCTGTCTCTGACCATGGCGTCTGCTCAGCTCCTTTTGAAAAATCTTGGCAAGTATCCCAAACCACGCTCTTCTCTGGTGCTGGTCAGTGACGGTCTTGAAACCTGTGGGGCCGACCCCTGCGAGACCGCGCGCAATCTCGATTTGGCCAATCCCGGTTTGGATGTTCATGTCATCGGCTTTGATGTCACCAACGAGGAATCCCTTGCACTTCAATGCATCGCAGACAATTCCGGGGGCAAATTCTTTCGTGCCAACAATGCCAGTGAATTGCAGGCGGCGCTGAAGGAAACCGTCAAGTTGGCCAAGGCCGAGCCCAAGCCCGCCCCGCCGCCAGCCCCACCTGCGACAGCCTCAAAGACTTCCGAGCCGGAGCCGGCGGACCCTGAGCCATCCCTGTTCCTCTATGCCAAATTGTGTGAAAGCTGCGATCGGCTCGCGGCCAACAAAGTCCGCTGGTCGGTCAAGGAAAGAGACGGAGGAAGCCTTTATGAAGGTCTCGGCATCCTTTATCCCTCTGACCCTGTTTTGGCTCCGGGACGGTATCCAGTGACCGCACGCTATGAATCAAGCGTACTGGTCCGGGACACCGAGCTGATCATCGGAGACGATGGCCAGCAAGTTGGCGCGGTCAATCTGATGGGTGGCACGGCCACACTTTTTGCCTATGCGACCGACGACAAGAGCATCGCCGCCGACCCGATACTCTATCAGTTCTTCCCCCTCAAGGATGGTAAGGCTGCGGCCAAAGCCTTGACCGAGGCGGCCTCGTCCAACAGCCTGACATGGTTGCCCGCAGGGCGTTTCAAGGTCGTGGCATCCCACGGCACAATCAAGGAAAGCGCTGAAATCGACATTCTGCCGGGAGAGAAAACCCGCCACGACTTCGACATGCGCGTGGGTTATATCCAGCCCAGCTCGGTTCTCAGCGCTGGCACCAAACCCTTGGGTGGCTTTGCGGATTATGCGGTGTTCAAGACCGAACAAGACGCCCGGACCAAACAAACCCTCGATAGCTTGCTTTTCCTGCCCGGATCGCAAAAAGCCAAGAAGCCGCTGAAACCGGGGCAGTATGTCATCAAGGCCTTCGTCAATTACAATCGCGGCGGCCCCTCGATGTCGCGAATCTTTCCGCTCGAGATCAAGGCCAACGAAACCGCAACGCCCCAGCTTGACATGCAAGCTGGATTGCTGAGCCACAAAGTCGGCAGCGCCAGCGGGCAGCGGATCATCAATATCGATTACATGCGCGCCAGCGATGACAAACGGGTCCATTACTTCAATCAAGGCACGACCAAGACGCTGGCTTTGCCACAGGATCGCTACTATCTGCGTGTGATGATTTCGGGCGGCAAGACCTTCAACACCGATGCATTCGATATCAAGGTCGGGCAGGCAACCAATCTGGATGTGGCCATTCCGTAACGTGGTCATTGCACGCGCTGGCAATGCGTCGGGGATCGGTATGAAATGCGGAGGTGGGATGATGAGTGGGACGGCAAGGGACGTGTCAAAGGGCGGGGGCAACGCCTTGGCTGCTCTCGCAGGGCTTCTGTTTGCCATGATGGCGACTGTCTCCCAGGTCGGGGCGGAGACCGGGGACAGGTTTCAAACCCTCCTGTCGCGGGTGGAAGCCTTGCAGCAGCGCGCAGGCAACAAGGCAAGCGACTGTTCCGAGGACGCATGTGGTCCCAAACAATGTCGTGGCGAAGCCCATATTCTGGCCGATCTCACCAATGTCAGAACCGCGCTGGACCGCTATGCGGAAACGCTCGAAGCCGAAGAGGCGTTGCTGGAGAAGGCCAATCTGGAGGCCATAACCAACAATGACCGCCTGTCCGGTCAACTCGAAGCCGCCCGGATTGCAGCCAGTTCATCGCGGGCAACTGACGAAATGCTCGGCACTGCGACCGAGGTTAATGGCGTCATCGACAATCTAAGGGGCATGGCCCAACAGTCCCTCACTGAGACACTCCGCAATCCGGCTGCCATCTGGGAGACGATCAAGGATCTCAATTCTCTGCTCAATCGCTTTGACCACAGCTACAACCATCTCCAGCATCAGGTGGAGTCCATCACCTACCAGCCGGATGTCAGTGATGCCGCGGCCAAAGACCGGATCAACCTCAAGGCATTGCTTGAGGATAGCCTGCTGATTGACAATTTGCCCTTGATCAACGAGGCAGGCAGGACCGCCATCAAGGAGAATAGCAGCAACGCGGTTGACGCTCTGAGCGCCCGTGACGAACTGGTCAAAATGCAAAAGGAGTTGAAGGAGCTTGGTGCAATGGCCGACACTTGGCAGAAGGAAGGCACAAAGGCCCTTTCCGACGCCAAGGCAAAAGTGCGGGCCAATGCGATGCGCAATGTCGCTTTCGCCATGACCCAGATTGCATCGCGCTATGTGAAGACCAAAATTTCCGAACCAGCCCTGACGGATTTTCGCGCCAAGATTCAAAAGGCACGTCAACAATTCGCAGCTCAGGGACATCCATATCTCAAACAAGTCGCCGCGCAGGAAGAGGTCCGCGATCAGCTCAGCCGCCTGTCAAAACTGGACGCCAAGCTGAAAAAGGCGATCGATACGATTGCGCCTTGCGCTCATAGCCGCTGCAATTCCACCACTGCGACCCGCGGGCTTGTCGATTTGCCACCGCTTGAACGCGATCCGCGCAATGGCAAAGTGCGGCTCCAAGAAGCGCAAACGGACTTGCAGGGCAAGCTCGACCAGATGGTCGGAGCGCTTGAAGGCCATCTTGAAACGGCGGCGGCAGAGCTTCACACCATCACGGATGATGATTTGATCTTCAAACCGCAATGCGCCCAGTGCCGCTCACTGGCTTTGGACCTCAAGGCCAATGGCGACAGGCTGGCTTTTGTTGGCAAACGCCTCGCCGCCTTGCCCGATACCAATGTCTCAGAATTGCGCGCCATGAAAAACAAGCGCGAGGCGCTATTGCGTGAGGCCGAAGAGGCCAATGCTCTCTACAAGGAGCGCACAGAAGGGCGCATCGGTCGCAAGTTCGGTAAGTTGCATGCGGACGGTCAGGCAGAGTTGCTTGAGATTGCACGCACCATGCGTCGTCTGGCCGGAGAGGCACGAACCCTGCGCCACAAAATCCGCCGTATCGAGGCGATCAACAATGAAAATACGGCCTTGATCCGCGCCCAGACGGCGGGAAAACAGGCCCAGAAAGCCCTGCTGGAACGCTTCTATGCCTGCAATGACAGGGTTTGTCGTGGGCAGGAAAAGCCAACACAGGCCGAGCTGATGCCAAACAATGGGGCGCAGCAAGGATCTGAATCCGTGGCAGACAGGCGCGATCCGGACTGTGATGAAGAGGCACCAGGTCGACCCGGCTCCAAAGGCGTTATGACCAAGGTCACCACGACACCGCTGGGTGCGACGCCGTCGGTCAGCACATCGGTCACGACCACCCCCCTTTCGGTGTCCGAACCATCCAGCAATCCCGCTCTTGTTGGCAAAATCACACCATCCGCCCCCCCAGTGAAACAGGAGAAAGGCGATGCAGTTCTGTTGAGCTTTCCGGGCATCTTCGAGAATGTCTATTTTTGCAACAAGCCAGGAAATGGCGGCAAATTAAGCAGATGTGTCGATGAAATCGAAACGAACGATGAGTGTTGGGTGCCGCGCTGGATCGCAGCCAAAGGCGTCAAAAGCTGCAAAGAGGCAATCGCGTTGGAGAAGAAAGGCCGTGATCAGTAGGGGAAAAAGCCACGTGTCAGACGGCCGTGAGACCATCTGACACGTGACGCTTTTTAGTGGAGATAGGCGCCACCACAAACCGGGTTATAGGTGCCGGTGACATGCCCACTTTTCGGATCAGCAAGGAAGCGAACCGTATTGGCAACATCGTCCGGTGTCGCAATCTTCTGGGTCGGAGTGAAGTTGCGGATCATCTCCTTGAACTCGTCAGGAGCGTCTTTCGTCGCATCGGTTTCCACCAGCCCAGGGGCCACAATATTGGCCGTGATGCCGTGCGGGCCGAGTTCCTGCGCGAGGTATTTGCAGAAGCTGTCCAACGCGCCTTTTGCCGTTCCATGGGCGATAAAGCTTGGCGCAGGGGCTTCCGAGAGCGTGCTGGAAATGAAAATCAGACGACCAAACCCTTTGTTCCGCATGGAATCCACGGCCAGTTTTGCGGCCTGATAGGATGCGTGCATTTCGTCGTTGAGTTTCTGGGAGAATTCTTCCCAGCTCTGGTCGACAAAAGGCTTTGCCGTGAAATGCATGTTGGCGTTCGACACCAGCACATCAACGCCACCATAGTCGCGGTCGATGGTGGCAAACATGTTGGCAAGCTCGGTATCGTCGCGCACGTCGGCACGAAGGGATACAGCCTCACCGCCTGCTTGCGTGATTTCAGCAACCAGAGCGTCGGCCGCTTCAACGCTGTTTACGTAATTGATGAAAACCCGGTAGCCATCTTCAGCCAGGGCTTTTGCACTAGCCGCACCAATACCTCTGGCTCCTCCGGTAACGAGCGCGTTGCGTTTGCTCATGTTTCATCTCCATTGTTTGATCAAGTTGTGGGAATGTTATTTGGCGCAGCTTCGCGATCAGGTCTCTGTTGAGGGGGCTGATGTCTTGTCGTTGCAACTGCGCAAATTCGTAACGATCTTGACGAGCAATTGTTTGGTGTTGACCAGCTCGTCCTTAGCGATCTCTGTCTCTGCATCGCGCAACACGGAGCGTGCGATTTCGGAGCATCGGGCGGCGAGTGCCTTGGCGTCTGGCGTGGCGATCAACACATGCTTGCGTCCATCGTCGGTGTCTTTTGTGCGTTGGACCCAGCCGCGCTTTTCAAGGCCGACAACAAGACGGCTGACGCTGGATTTTTCCAAATAGAGCGCTTCAGCCAATTCGGTTTGCGACAGGCCCTCCATATTGATCAGGACCAGAAGCGCACCCCATTGTTCGGCGGTCATGCGAATGCCCGCATGATGGAAGCGCGAAACCAACAGGTTGCTGAACAACCGGTTGGCAAGGCCCGTGAGGTGGCCCAAAGATTTTTCAATGTCATACAGCTGGGTCATGAAAGTTGTATATGCAACTAAATTCCTGCTGTCAATCGGAATGACACGATTGTCGCAGTGGTTTCCCCGGAATCGACAAAGGGGCAGGTGTTCAACCTGTCCCTTTGTTTGACGATGATGGGTCGCAAGCAAGTACGGATTGACCTACTGAGCCCAGCGCTGCTGCAATGGCAGCTTGAGGGCAAAGGCGCCGCTGCCCAGAAAGACAATGGCAATCTGAACGGCGATCCAGAAGGCAGGATATTCCCAGCCTCCGCCCTGACTGGCAAAGGAGAAGCCGTTGCCAGCATGCACAAATGTTGCGCCCAAAAGCGTCGGGATGAGCGCCAAAGCGGCGATCCGGGTGGCTGTGCCTGTGATCAGGGCGAGGCCACCGCCCAACTCGGCAAAGATGACGAGATAGGCAAACAGGGCGGGAAAGCCGAGGCTTTCGAAAAAACCGACAGTGCCGGGAATGGTGAAAACAAACACCTTGGTCAAACCATGGGAGAGGAACAGGGCACCAGAGGTGACCCGCAGGACAAAGGCGGCGAAGGGAGCGGTTTGGCTATCAATCATGGTCAGGGTCTTTCATAAAAGCTGTCGGGCGGAGTAGGGGCCACCACCTGGATTTGTGGGTATCGAAGGATGCGTCCCGTTCGGCGCTTGACTGTCTTGCGCTTCAGAGCGGGATGCCTTGGGATGGCGCCACTATGCCTCTTGACTAAATTCAATGAAATGGCGAAAAAGCGGAATGTCTATCCTTATTTTGTTCTTAATATAGGAGCCGCCCCATGGATCTCGTCGATTGCATGAAAGCCTTTGTTGCCACCGCGCAGACCGGATCCTTCACCGAAGCGGCCAACCGGCTGGGTATGTCGAACCGGCTGACATCGAAATATGTCGCAGAACTGGAAAGCCGCATAGGCACGCGCTTGTTGCAGCGAACCACCCGCAAGGTCGGTCTGACGCCGGCTGGGGAAGATTTGCTCGCACGTGCGCCTGCTCTACTGGATGAACTCGATGATCTCATCGGCTCGATGTCGGAACAGTCGAAAGGCTTTACGGGCTTGTTGCGTATTTCCGCACCCGTCACGTTTGGCGAGGTTTACATCCATGCCATGATCCGGCGGTTCGCGGCACAGCATCCCGCCTTGAAGATCGATCTGCGCCTCAGTGATGCCTATATCGATCTGGCCAAGGAGGGCATCGATCTTGCCTTTCGCATCGGGACGCCCAGTGTCTCGTCCCTCAAGGCCCGCAAGTTGGGCATGCTCGCCAGCCATCTGGTGGCATCGCCGGACTATGTTGCGCAATATGGAGCGCCCAGCCGACCGGAAGACCTTGTGGACCATCGCTGCATTGTCGATACCAATCGGCGCGATCCCTCCCGTTGGACGTTCATCAAAGCGGGAGAGACAAGCACGGTGCAAACCAACCGCCACTTCATGGTCAACAGCGCACGGGTGGCAAATGAATGGGCCATCGCCGGAGAAGGAGTTGCCTATTGTCCTGCTTTTGTGGTCGCCGATGCGATGGATAAGGGTGCTTTGGTGCCTTTGTTGCCGGACTATCAAATGGAAAGCCACCCGATCAGCGCGGTTTATCTGTCAGGCACTGTTCTGCCCCGCAAGGTCAGAGGCCTGATCGACTTTGCCCTTGCGGATATCCGCGACAAGGGGCTGCTGGAATAGCTTTTGATTAAGAATATTTCATGGATAGTTATTCTATATATACGCCATTTTGTTGACGAGTGTTAAGGCGCATAGTGGCTCCAGAAGAAAGGCAAGGGTTGGTTTGGCCGATCCTTTGAAGTTTGGAGCAAAGACATGAACAGCGCAAAAGATACCATGGTCGTCCTCGGGTCCAGAAGAGGGCCAATGCCAGCGAAGGTGATTGGCAGAGCCATTCTGTGCCTGCTGCGTGACGCCTCAACGCGCCCCTTTGCGTGGTCTGATTGCCTGTTTTCCTCCCGTGCCTGACAATTTCCGACAAGATTGGAGCCACTCATGAGTGCATCATATGCCCTTGAAAAACTCAAAGACCGCCTGACGCTGTCCGAACGTATGCCAGTGGTCTTTCTGGGTCATGGTAGCCCGATGAATGCCATAGAAGACACCCCCTATTCCCGCAGCTGGACCGATTTGGGCAAGAGCTTGCCCCAGCCTCAGGCGATTCTGGTGGTTTCGGCACACTGGATGACCCGAGGCCATACGCTGGTCGACATTTCCGCAATGCCTAAAACCATTCACGACTTTTATGGCTTCCCTCAACAACTCTATAACGAGACCTATCCTGCCAAGGGGGATCCGGAGTTGGCCCGCGAGGTGGTCTCCCTGCTTGCCAGCCATCATGCGCAAGAGGATGACCGCTGGGGCCTTGATCATGGGGCCTGGACGGTGCTGAAATTTCTGTTTCCAAATGCAGATGTGCCGGTCTTCCAACTCTCCATCGATCTTGCCATGCCATTTGAAGAGCATCTCGAGGTGGGCAAGACCTTGGCCAGCCTGCGCGATCGTGGGGTGCTGATCCTTGGCTCAGGTAACATCGTACACAATCTTCATGCCCTGCGGATGGACGGCAAGGCACATGACTTTGCCCTCGCGTTTGACGCCCATTTTGAACAGCGTTTAACGGCTCGGGACATGGGGGCCTTGGCCGATCGCAAGGCCATGGGCAACCTGTTCCAGCTCGCCCATCCCTCGAGCGACCATTATATTCCGGCCCTGACGATTGCCGGGGCGGCAAGCGAGCAAGACACGCTCACCTATTTGACCGAAGACCTGGCAATGGGGGCTGTTTCCATGCGCTCTTTTATTTTCCACGGCAGCTAAGCCCCAAAGCAAAGGAACAGAACCATGCTTGTAAATGGCAAATGGACCAAGGACTGGCAGCCGGTCCAGAAATCGGACAAAGAAGGCCGCTTCATTCGGCAAGTCTCGTCCTTTCGCAATTGGATCACCCCGGACGGACGCCCCGGACCGACAGGGAATGGCGGCTTCAAGGCTGAAGCCGGACGCTATCGCCTCTATGTTGCGTTGATCTGCCCATGGGCTTCGCGCACACTGATTGCCCGCAAATTGAAAGGGCTCGAAGAGATTATTCCGGTGACGGTGGTCAATCCGGTGCTGTCCGATGAAGGATGGCAGTTCGGTGGTTATCCCGGTGTCGATGAAGACCCTCTTTTCAAGGCCACCTATCTGCATGAGATCTATAGTCGGGCGGATACCAATTTTACCGGTCGTGCAACAGTGCCGTTCCTGTGGGACATACAGCAAAATGTCATGGTCAACAATGAAAGCGCCGACATTCTGCGGATGTTTGATTCTGCTTTCGATGCGATCATCCCGTCTGATTTGCGCCTTTATCCAGAAGCCTTGGGAGACGAGATCAATCGCCTCAATGTCGAGATTTATGACAAATTGAACAACGGGGTGTATCGCGCAGGCTTTGCCTCAAGCCAGCAAAGCTATGACGAAGCGGTTTCCGATGTCTTTGGCATTCTGGACAGGCTGGAAAGCCGCCTTGAAGGACAGGACTATCTCATTGGCAACCAGCTGACGGAAACAGATATCCGCACTTTCGTCACGCTCATTCGCTTCGATGCGGCCTATCATGGCATCTTCAAGACCAACCGCAGACAGATTAAGGATTATGCCAACCTGTCTGCCTATATGGAGCGCATCCTGCGTTTGCCCGGCGTGATCGAGACGGTGAATATGGATCATATCACCCGCGGCTATTACGCGATCAAGGCCCTTAATCCGCTGGGCATCAGACCAACCGGCCCAGCCCATATCGAGGCTTTGCTCGCATCGGTGGCCTGATCAGGCCCAACGCGAGCAAAGGCAAGTCAGGAAGCTGGCTCGCCTTGCCAGCTGCCAGTCTGATCGAGGGCTGGCCAGCGGTCGAGCAACTGCCCATGCCCGGGCAGTGCCTGCTCGACCAGCCAGACTTCATCCGGTATCACATCAATGATCCGCTCCGCCCCGGCAAAGGCCGATACCCTGTCTTGTGACCAATCCACCTTGCCGCGCCCGGTCAAAACCAGAGCTGCACCGGTTTCGAAGTTGGGCACGAACAAACCAACCCGTCCGTCCTCTTCGATGTTGCCGAGCGTATTGAAGAATTTGTTGCCGGAAAAATCCGGGAAAGACAGGCTTCCGTCGTCATTGATGCCAAGAAAACCCGGTTTGCCGCCACGATGGGACGCATCCACCCCGGCACGTGGGTCGCTGGTCAGCTCCTTTGACCGAGAGGCAATGAAGAAGGTGTCAGCTTGGCTGATCAGCGCTTTGGCGTCGGACGTCAGGCTATCGAGCTTCACAGCCATGGGCTTCAGATGATCCTGCTCCTGCCAATCAATCTCCCGCGTTTGGATATATTGCGGACAATTGCCAAAGCTCTGATCGACGGCCACCAGCAAGCCTTCATCGGATTCCAGCAATGTGCCGTTCAGCCTGTTGCGCCGTCTGGTGGTCAGTTGCAGTCCGATGGCTCCAACCTTGGCCCCGGCCGACACGTCCAGTTTGAGAATGTCCGTCAAAGGCGGTTTGCCATCCACGACAAGACGATCGGCGCGTGGTGAGGTCAGAAAGCCGGGTGCCCCAAAGACCGGCACGCTCCAGACCCGCCCCGCTTGATCCGTCAATCCAATGAACAGCACTGGAAGGCTGGCAAAAAAGCGCCGATGCTGATCGGGCATGGCGGAGCGGATCGCCCGGCTCACCATGTCGACATAGTCTTCCGATACTGCGGCGCGCGCCTGAACAGCACGCTCACCGGCATGGAAAACAGAACGAGGCTCTTTGAAAATAGTCACGGGGTCGGGTCCTTACTTGAGAAATTATGCCAGCTTGGGCAGGGGAGAGGCTGCCATTGCCACGAAATGCGGCTGCTGCTCGATACGGTCAAGCCAGCTGCGAATATGCGAATAGGCGTCAAGGCTGACTCCACCCTCGGGCGCATGGGCTATGTAGCTGTAACCCGCCACATCGGCAATGGAAATTGAATCGCTGGCGAGCCATTCGCGATCACTTAAATGTGCGTTCATGATCTCGAACAGGGCATGTGCCTTGCTGATCGCTCCCTGATGATCAATCGGAGCGCCGAACAGGGTGACCAGACGGGCCGCACAGGGGCCGGAAAAGATCTGATCGGCGGCAATCGTCAACCAACGCTGCACTTCTGCCGCTTGCTTTGGATCGCTTGGCAACCAGTTGGAGGTCGGTGCATAGGTCTGAACCAGATAAACAAGTATGGCGTTGGAATCCGACAGGGTAAAGCCATTGTCATCAATTGCCGGTACCTTGCCAAACGGGCTGAGTTTGAGGAAATCCGGCGCCTTGTGCGCCCCGTTGGCGAGGTCAACATCAATGGCCTCATAGGTCAGATCGAGAAGAGCCAACATCAGCTCAACGCGATGGGAGTGGCCGGATAGAGGATATCTGTAAAGCTTGATCGGTGTGGTCATGGGAGGATCCTGACGCGGTTTCTAGGAGACGGATTTGACGGGCTGGATGCGCTTGCATCGCTGTGACCACAAGATATATCTTCCATGCATTGATTATAATAATCGGCTTTTGCAATTGTTTGTTTCATAAAATAATAGTAATTTGACGATTATGGATCGCATACAAACGCTGGAAATCTTTGTCGCCGTGGCCAAAGCCGAGAGCTTTGTGGCTGGCGCACGTGCGCTTGGACTGAGTGCGCCTTCCGTTACCCGTGGCATCAATGCGCTGGAGGAACGGTTGGGCGTGCGGCTTTTTACCCGGACCACACGCAAGGTGCGGCTGACTGAGGTCGGTGCCGCCTATCTGGCCGACACGCAAGCTGTCCTTGCCCAATTGCAGGCCGCCGATGATGCGGCCTCCGGTGCCGCTGTCAGGCCACAAGGTCATTTGCGGATCACCTGCCCGTCAGAATTTGGCCGTCTCCATATCATGCCGGTTGTCACGGCCTATCTCGACGCTCACCCCGATGTCACCGCTCAGGTGCTGGTGGTTGACCGGATCGTCAATATCATCGAGGAAGGGGTAGATGTGGCCCTGCGCATCGGCCATTTGCCCTCTTCGGGCCTGACCGCCATAAGGGTGGGGGAGGTGCGGATGGTCATTTGTGGTGCGCCGGACTATTTCGCCCGCTGGGGCCGTCCTGACAAGCCAGAAGATTTGTCTGAGCATCGGATCATTGCCACTGCAACCGACGGTCCGACCACCGAATGGCGGTTCGGTCCGAAAGAGACCCAAAGCGTCCGTCTCAACCCGACCCTGGAAGTGACCAGTGTCGCTGCCTCAATCAACGTCGCCCGCGAGGGCTGGGGGCTTTGTCGGGCTTTGTCCTATCAAGTCTCGGATGATATCCGTGCCGGGCGTCTTGAGCCTGTTCTGGAAGCTTACCGTGCGGATCCTGTGCCCGTACATCTGGTGCATGCAGGCGGCGGACGCACCAGCGTCAAGCTGCGCAGCTTTCTCGATTTTGCCCGTATTGCATTGAGATCGGAGGAAACCCAGAGGAAGCTCACCTTTGATCCTTAAATCTGCAACATGGCTCGCACAGAATTGATCGGCCTGTGTCAGATTTCCCTCAATCCCATCTTTATTTCACCGCGCCACTTGCTACATAAATGCCAACAGCAAATGGCTGCACCGACGCCACAATCTGACGCTGAAGAGCGAAAAGGAAGCCGACATGACCGACAAGCACGACTATGTACCACCGAAAGTTTGGGTATGGGATCAGGAAAATGGCGGCGAATGGGCCAAGATCAATCGCCCGATTTCCGGTGCTACCCATGAAAAGGATCTGCCACAGGGCGCGCATCCGCTTCAGCTTTATTCCCTCGCCACGCCAAATGGCCAGAAAGTGACGATCATGCTTGAAGAGCTTCTGGCGCTTGGGGTCAAGGAAGCGGAATATGACGCATGGTTGATCAAGATCGGTGATGGCGAACAATTCTCCTCGGGCTTTGTCGATATCAATCCGAACTCGAAAATCCCGGCCCTGTTCGACAAAGATCGCGGCGTGCGGGTGTTTGAATCCGGTGCCATTCTGCTCTATCTGGCGGAAAAATTCGGCCACTTCCTGCCGACCGACATTGCCAAACGGACTGAGGTGATGAACTGGCTCTTCTGGCTGCAGGGCTCGGCGCCTTATCTCGGCGGCGGCTTTGGTCATTTCTACGCCTATGCGCCGTTCAAATTCGAATATGCCATCGACCGCTTCACCATGGAGGCCAAGCGCCAGCTCGACGTACTGGACAAGGAACTGGCCAACCATCGCTATCTTGGTGGCGACGAATACACCATCGCCGACATGGCAACATGGCCTTGGTATGGCAATCTGGCACTCGGCAATCAATATAATGCGGGCGAGTTCCTGCAGGTCGAGGACTATAAGAATGTCCGCCGCTGGGCCAAGGAAATCTTGGCGCGTCCAGCGGTACAGCGCGGTCGGATCGTCAACCGAGTGAACGGCGATCTGAGCGAGCAGCTGCATGAACGCCATGATGCGTCGGATTTTGACCTGCGCACGCAAGACAAGCTTGAAGGCTGATAAAGGTCTTCTGAATAGACAAGCCGCCGATCCATCCGGACCGGCGGCTTTTTCATTTCAGCGACAAGAAGACTTAAGACGCTTTCTTCTTGCTCGCGGCCTTGATCGGCACCACCTGCTCGGCAACCGCCTCGACAGTCTCATCAGTCTCAAGAGTCTCGTGCTGCTCGTCATAGACCTCGCGATAGGCCCGGCCATAGAAGCTGTCGAGCAGCAGCTGTTTGAGCTCGGTGATCAGTGGGAAGCGCGGATTGGCCCCGGTGCATTGATCATCAAAGGCCCAGACAGCCAGCTCATCCACCTTGGCAAGGAAGTCCGCTTCGCTGACGCCAGCGGCCTGAATGGAGGATGGGATTTCCAGATCGCTCTTCAGCTCTTCGATCCAGCTGATCAGATTTTCCACCTTCTCATCATTGTCCTTGCCACCAAGGCCCAGATGATCGGCAATTTCGCCATAGCGGCACTTGGATTTCGGCCGGTCATATTGCGAGAAGGCCGTCTGCTTGGTTGGATTGTCGTTCGCATTATAGCGGATCACGTTCGAGATCAGCAGGGCATTCGACAAGCCATGTGGCAGATGGAAGGCCGCGCCGATCTTGTGCGCCATCGAGTGGCAGACACCCAGAAACGCATTGGCAAAGGCAATCCCGGCGATGGTGGCAGCATTATGCACCTTCTCGCGGGCAACCGGATTGCTGGCCCCTTCCTTATAGGCGGCTGGCAGGGACCCCCGCAGCATTTTCAGCGCCATCAGCCCCTGACCATCGGAAAACTCATTGGCCATGACAGAGACATAGCTTTCGAGCGCATGGGTCACCGCATCAATGCCACCATAGGCGGTCAGCGATTTCGGCATATTCATCACCAGATTGGCGTCGACAATTGCCATGTCCGGCGTCAGCTGATAATCGGCCAACGGATATTTGATACCGGTGCTGTCATCCGTCACCACGGCGAATGGCGTGGCTTCCGAGCCGGTGCCCGAGGTGGTCGGAATGGCCACAAAGCTCGCTTTCTCGCCCATTTTCGGGAAGGGATAGATCCGCTTGCGGATATCCATGAAGCGCAAGGCCAGATCCTTGAACTTGACCTCCGGGTGTTCATACAGAACCCAGATGATCTTGGCCGCATCCATCGGCGAGCCGCCACCAAAGGCGATGATCACATCGGGATTGAAGGCAGCGGCCTTCTCAACCCCCTTGCGGACATCGGACAGGGTCGGATCAGCTTCCACATCGGCAAAGATGTCGACATCAATCCGGTGTGAGCGGAGCAGGGCGGTCACTTCATCCAAATAGCCATTGGAGAACAGGAACCGGTCGGTGACGATCAGCGCCCGTTGCTTGCCATTCAGATCTTTGAGGGCTTCTGGCAAACAGCCACGGCGGAAATAGATCGACTTCGGCACCTTGTGCCAGAGCATATTTTCTTCGCGCATGGCCACGATCTTCTTGTTCAGCAAATGCTTGGGACCGACATTCTCGGAAATCGAGTTGCCACCCCAAGAGCCGCAGCCAAGGGTCAGTGATGGTGCGACGCTGAAATTGTAAAGATCGCCGATGCCCCCTTGCGAGGATGGCATATTGACCAGAATCCGGCCCGTTTTCATCTTCTTGCCGAAATCCTCAATCCGGTCCTGACAGCGGTCCTGATCGGTATAAAGCACCGAGGTATGGCCAATCCCGCCCAGCGACACCAGCTCGGCGCAGGTGTTGGCTGCTGCCTCATAATCCTTGCGGCGATAAAGCGCGAGGGTAGGGGACAGCTTCTCATGGGCGAAATGCTCGTCTTCGACCCCGTCGACTTCGGCAATCAGCACTTTGGTGTCGAGTGGCACCTTGATCCCGGCCAGTTTGGCGATTTTCACCGCCGACTGTCCGACCACTTCATTACTCAGCCGGCCATTGGGGAAAACCGTCTGGCGCACAGCCCCAGTTTCATTGCCCGAGAGCACATATCCCCCATGTTGGGCAAAGCGTTCACGCACCTGATCATAGATCGCGTCAACCACCACAACGGCCTGCTCGGAGGCGCAGATCATGCCACTGTCAAAGGTCTTCGACATCAGGATCGAAGCCACCGCACGCTTGATATCCGCATGCTCGTCAATCAGCACCGGCGCATTGCCCGCGCCCACGCCAATGGCTGGTTTGCCCGAGGAATAAGCCGCTTTCACCATGCCCGGACCACCGGTTGCCAGCACAAGGCTGATGTCGGGGTGACGCATCAAGGCGTTGGACAGATCAAGGGTCGGCTCTTCGATGAAGCTGATAATATCTTTCGGCGCACCTGCGGCAACGGCAGCATCAAGTACAATGCGTGCGGCTTCACAGGTCGCCTTCTTGGCGCGCGGATGCGGGCTGAGAATGATACCATTGCGGGTCTTGAGCGAAATCAGCGCCTTGAAGATCGCTGTCGATGTCGGGTTGGTCGTCGGTACGATGCCGCAAATCACCCCCACCGGTTCGGCGATGGTCAGCGTGCCGCCCTCATTATCCTCCGAGATGACGCCGCAAGTCTTCTCGTCTTTGTATTTGTTGTAAATATATTCCGAGGCGAAATGGTTCTTGACCACCTTGTCCTCGACCACCCCCATGCCGGTTTCTTCAGACGCCATCATGGCCAGCGGAATGCGCGCTTCTGCGGCCGCAAAAGCGGCATAGCGGAAGATCCGATCGACTTGTTCCTGGGTGAAAGTGGCAAACTCAGCCTGCGCCTTGACGGTGCGGGCGACCAGAGCATCCAGCTCTTTGATTGTTGCAACTGCCATGGTTGCACTCCTGTAATTTGGACACAAAAACCCGTTCGGCGTCATCATCGATGATCCGTTGAATGCTTTTGTATCTGACCTGTGTCACGTGCCTCGGGTGAGGTGTCACGCGCTTCCCGAAAGCGTCGATCTTTGCTTGAAATCCCGCCAAAAGGTTGGAATTCCGCCTGTTTGCCAGACAGCGAAGACAGCACGGATCGCCTTTGTTCCAGAAGTCCTTTGCGGACTGAGGCAGCGATCGCCTTCAAGATGAGAAAATAGTAATGTTGCAAATTCCGTTGGGTCAATCTGCAAATATACGTGCATCATTACTTCAAAAGGCGAGGTTTATGTTGAAAAACATGCTTGATATAGAGCGATAACCGGAAATTAGGGGTGGGATTTATTTAATTTTATTCTTGAAATAAGTTGCACTTATTAATTGCACATTTCGTGCCAACCTCTAATCATTCGCGAAGTGAAAATGCTGAAGGTTGAAATATTCTGCAATCGGTTTCGGTGGATATCTTTTGATGGTCAAACGGTGCAATAGGCAAACAAATTACGGAAATATGCCTGATATTGCGATTCGAATGGGCATAGGCTGGCGACCAAAATGCGTCAAATATCCGACTTGGATATGGTCTTTTTGATCAAAAAATTGCAACCGGTCACAAAAAATGAGGAAAAGCCCGACGAAGTATGATAAATCTGATGGCAGGACTGGGAGGTCTGATCGACAAATACTTCGATTGGGCATAGTTACGAAATAGGGATCGGTATGACTGGATGGCTCTTGGGCGCTGTGTTGCCGCCACGCCAAGCCACCGATTGATATATATGGGCAACACAAGGCAGGGAGAGGCTCCACATGGCAAATCTACTTCATCGCCCTCAGGCGACCCATGGCAAAGTGCAAGAAATCACCCCGGAATCTGCCGGATGGCGCTATGTTGGCTTCGACGTCCACAAACTGCATGCCGGGGAAGTGGCATCCGGTGAGACAGGCGATCAGGAAGTGATGCTGGTCATGGTGGAAGGCAAGGCCCAGTTTGATGCTGCCGGGCAAAGCTGGGGCGAGCTCGGCGACCGGATGAATGTGTTCGAGAAGATCCCGCCACATTGCCTCTATATCCCCAATGGTGAAAGTTGGAAAGCGGTTGCGACCACCGACTGCACCATCGCTGTCTGCAAGGCTCCGGGCCTGTCCGGCCACAAGGCACGCCATATCGGCCCTGCTGACATCAGTCTTGATGAGCGCGGCGAGGGCGCCAATAAGCGCTTCGTCAATGTCATCGCCATGGATGAGCAGGATTTCTGCGACAGCCTGCTGGTGACCGAAGTTTTCACTCCGGCAGGAAACTGGTCTTCCTATCCGTCCCATCGCCATGATGAAGACAATTACCCGGACATCACTTTCCTTGAGGAAACCTATTATCATCGCCTCAATCCGAGCAACGGCTTTGGCGTTCAGCGGGTCTATACTGATGATGCCTCGCTTGATGAAACGATGGCGGTGCATGATGGGGATGTGGTCTGCGTGCCTCGTGGCTACCATCCTTGCGGCACGCCCTACGGCATCGAAATGTATTATCTCAATGTGATGGCAGGTCCTTTGCGCAAATGGCGCTTCATAGCCGCCCCGGAAATGGAAGATTTGCTTGTCTAGGCAGACAGTGGTTGCTATTGCTGTCGCATCTTTCACGAGCTCGGGACGATCTGTCCCGGGCTCGTCTTCACTTTGGAGATGCAATGAAAACCGCGCATATGGGCATATCCTCCGTCAATGCGACCCTGCTGCTGTTCCTCGCCTCCTTTCTGGCTGGTGCGGGCTGGATCTTTTCGATTCATGCTCTTGAGGGACTGCCTCCCTTACTCTTCATCGGCAGCCGCTTTTTTCTGGCAGGCGTCGCAGTTGCTGCCACGACAGGCCACCTGCGGTCCCTGATCGATCGGCGCTTCTTTTTTCAGATCCTGCCCGGTGCTCTGTTTTTTGCCCTGTCGATGATTTGCTGGACGCAAGGGTTGGCCCAGACCACCAGCCCCGGCGTGTCTGCCTTCATTTCCTCGACCAGCAATCTGATGGTGCCCTTTTTAGGGGTGATGCTGTTTGGTTGGGCCTTTTATCGCTCAACGGCAATTGCCATCGCCCTTGCTGCGATTGGTCTGGCGTGCCTTTTTCTGGGACCGGGAGCGCGGGTCGAGATGGCGCATCTCTATTTTACGGTTGCAGCTTTGCTCTTGGCCTTCGGACTTGCATTGGTCAAAAACAGGCTCAATAGCCTCAACGCCATGCAGACCACATCAGGCTTTCTGTTCTTTGCGGGCATCATCATCCTGTCCGCGGCTTTCCCAGTAGAAGGTCTGCCTGACCAGATGCCCGGTCTGGAAACATGGGGGTGGTTTACTGCCAGCCTCGTGCTGTGCACCTATGTCCGCTTTATCCTGCAATTTGCTGGGCAGCAAAGGGTCAGTCTTGCCAAGGCGGGCTTGATCATGAGCCTTGAGCCAGTCTGGGTGCTGGGCTTGAGCATTCTGGTGTTCGATGAACGCCCCGGACTGGCCCAAGCAGCAGGCTGTGCCTTGGTAATGACCGCTATTCTCTATGAAAATCGTCAGGATCGCCGCCGCTCTGCCATTGGGGTTACTGGCTGACCGATCATTCGCATTTCCATGCTGGCTTGCCACTTTCTGGCGCACCAAACAGGGCAGATGAAAGGCGCGAGTAGCGGGGGTGTCAGGGGAGATATGCCCTACCGGATCAATGGCGGGTGTGTCGGATCAAGCCCAGGAGATTTCCAGATCGCCATTCTCACCAGCCACAGCCAACTGGATGAATTTGGGTGGGTCCTGCAGGATCTTCAAAAAGGCATCAAGCGGTTGCGGTTTTGAGAAGAGGTAGCCCTGATATTGGTTGCAATGATTGAGCTGCAGCCATTCCAGCTGATCCATCGTCTCCACCCCTTCAGCAACGGCGGTGATGCCGACCAGCCGACAGAGGGACAGGATCATATTGACCACCGAGGTCTGATCTTCGATCATCTGAATGAAGGATCGGTCAACCTTGAGCACCGAGATTGGATATTGATGGATATAGGCAAGGTTCGAATAACCGGTGCCGAAATCATCAACGGCAATCGAGAAACCGGCCCGGCGCAGATCGAGCAGGGTTTGTTTGGCGTCGAAGCCTTCACCAACCAGCATGCTTTCGGTGATTTCGATTTCGATGCGGCTTGAAGGGCACTGGGTTTTGGCCAGATTGCTCTTCAGGCGCGAGACGAAATCGGGGCGCTCGAACTGTTTAGGCGAAATATTGATCGAAATTGGCAAATCGAAGCCTTCAGCGGCCATCCTGCGTTGATCGCGACCGGCCTGTGTCACAATCCAGTCGCCCACCTGATGGATCATGCCGGTTTCTTCAAGCGCTTCAATGAACATGCCCGGCGGGACGACGCCCTGCTCGGGATGATACCAGCGCATCAGGGCTTCGGCACCGAGGATTGTTTGCTTGAGACAATCGACCCGCGGCTGATAGTAAAGCCTGAACTCCCCTTCGCTCATGGCGCGGGTGAGGTCTTTCTCCAGCGTCTGCTTGAGGATCGCTGCCTGCTGTAAATCCTGACGGAAATAGCGATAGGTGTCACGCCCGGCGTCCTTGGCCTCATAAAGAGCAAGGTCTGCATGGCGCATCAGCGTGGAAACATCGGATCCGTGCTCAGGGCATATGCTGATGCCGATGCTGGCGCGGCTGTGGACCATGTGGCCGCCGATCATGCATTCGGATGAAAGCTCCTTGAGCAAGTCAACGCAAACCGTTTCCAGCTCCGTCTTGGTTTCAAACGGCAAAAGGACGATGAATTCATCGCCGCCCAACCGCCCGATCGAGGCACGGGCGCCCACCAATCGGTCGAGAATCAAGGCGATATGGACCAGCAATTGGTCGCCAGCCATATGGCCCATTGTGTCATTGATCGTCTTGAAGTTATCCAGATCGATCAGCAACATCGCCATCGGCTTGTTTTCGCGAATGCGCTTGCTCAGAATGCCCGGAAACTCGTTATTGACATAATTGCGGCTGTGCAGACCGGTCAGCATGTCATGATGGGCCATGAAGCTGATCCGTCGTTCCTGTTCCTTCAGGCCGGTAACATCGACCTCGGACAGGATGTAACTCGCTTCGCCAGTTTGCGCATCATTGCAGTTGCGTGCTGAAATCTCATGCCATCTGATCCCGTCCTGAACGGAAACTTCGCAGATTGCTGTGGCCTTGTTGTCATGCTCCAGTGCCTCAAGCAGGTGCGAATAGTCGGCCTTGTCCAGAAACCGGGCTTTGAGCGAAAGCTGATCATCGCCGTAAACATCGTGTGCATGCTTGTTTGCATAAATCGGCTCCCCATTCATTGAGAATAGGGTGATGCAAACAGGGATATTGTTCAGAGCCTTGACACTGTGCAGTCGATCTGTGCTCCGGGCGGGCACTTCTCGCGCCGTGCAAAGGGCACCAATCCGGTGATCGGACAGGGTGTGTCGCCGAAGTTGAACTTCGTAGCGCTGTTCTTCATCGTCTGGATAGAGCGTCCAGAGCTCCTTGAAGGTGTCGGATTCGGTTGCGAAGATTTTCTGATAGCCGGAAAGCCGATCGACAAGTTGGGGGCCGAGATCCTTGCTGACATCACGCTGATAGAGTGCCTCAAGGCTCTCTGCCTGCCAAAGGCGGCGGGCTGCATCATTCGCCCAGATGATCCGACATCTGTCGATATCAAAGACCCATATGGGAGCGCTTACAGCCATCACATCTGACAACGTAACAATGTCTCGCTCGCCTTGTGGGTGCTCGATTGGCATGAATCGCCCCATACAATTTGCCTGTTAAGCCTATGATTGGATCCACGATCCTTCTCGGGCGGAACAGGTTCCTTCGCCTCATCCTTGCCTTTTTTGCTCATTGCTTTTTTGCTGCAACTTAAACAAAATTAGACAGACTGATGCTCAAACAGGTAAAGCATCAGCAGTAAATATTGATTTAATAAGAAAGTCCTTGATAACAAGTTAAAGTTGCGATTGCCGAAAACAAAGGGGAAATGGATCAGTTATTGGTCAATAATCAAATATTGAAATAGGGAGAAATACGTACTCAACTTTGACAATTTGAATGGATGGAGCCGATTTACCAGATTTTGGCTGCGACTGACGAATTTACACTTTGATTAAGATGTTGAAATCGCAGAAACCTGCCATTTTACCAGTTTCCCATTGTATCGATGTCATTCCAGACAATGATGTCAACATTGACAGGATTGCCGAAAATTTCCTCTTTCTGCCGTTTTAAAGGGTTACCACCAAGTCGCAGATAAAAGTCTCGTGCTCTGACATTTTCAGTGATGACAGACAGTGCGACCGTTCGTTTCTTTCGCAATAAAAGCTGTTTAAAAGCAGCTGCCATCAAAGTTTTTCCAATGCCTTTGCCAGTTTCCGTAGGGTCACAATGCAGATTGTCGATGAACGGGTTCGGGCGACACCAGACCGCAATGAACCCCACCATTCGCTCCTCATCCTGCGTGTCGAATGCAACCAGCAATAGATCTTCCGGTCTGATGCGACACCGGTCCCAGTAGGCTCTGACATCCTGTTCCGCCCTGTCTCTGAGGTAGCTCGGCGGCAGAAATGATTTGTAGGCATCCCGCCAACTGGTCAACTGAAGGTTGGCAATCGCGGCAAGGTCCGATCGTCTGGCTGCGCGAATGAAGGGGGCTGACCCACATGCGTTATTCATGGGGACTGGATCCTCATGTTGGCTTATAGAGATGGGCTTTTTAGATCCGCAGGCAATGTCCGGGCCACAGACTTGACCAGATCGCGGAACCATTTGTGCCGAGGTGAATGGCGGTTGCGGACATGCCACACCATGTAGAAGTCGATTGGATCCAGCGGTACGGGTGTTTTGACCCAGGCGAAATCACGAAAGATCGAGTTGGCCATCCGCGACGGTGCCGTGGCCAGCATGTTGGAGCCGCGGACAAGCGTTGCTGCGGCCGAGAAATTCGGCCCCAGATAGGAAACCTTGCGGCTGAGGCCACGCGCCTTGAGATAGCGGTCGATATGGGTGTCTTCGTCATGACCAAGGCACAGAATGGCATGGTCTGCTTCCAGAAACTGCTCCAGAGTGTCAGGGGCATCTCGCACAGACGCATCATAGTAGGTGATCTGATGATCCGTGCAGATTTTCGAAATCACCAAATCCGCCGCGTCCTGCGGTGGATAGGGGCACAGTTCCAGATCCACCAAGCCATTGCATTGGGAGGAAGTCTGCGTCACATGCCGCTGATGAGTCCGCAGGCTGCTGTTTGGGGCTTCCTGTATCAGCCGTTTGAAAATTTCCGGCACCAACAAGTCATGCTCAAAATCGTTGCAAATGATCGAGAAACGGTCCTTGGACTGGGCCGGATTGAAATCACTCTGGCTATATAGGTCCTCAATCCCCTGCAAAACCTGATCAATGCCGTCCATCATTGCTTCGACACGCTCGGTCGGCACCATTGATCGCCCGACCTTGATGAAAAGCGGATCGCCGAGCAATCCGCGCAGCCGATCAAGCGAGTGACTGACAGAAGATTGCGTGACGCCAAGAAGGCGTGCCGTCTCTGTTACGGATCGCAACTCATAAATCTGCCGCAACATATAGAGCGAACGGCCGTCGAGGGATAAGTGATCGATATTCTTCATAATAGACATTACTCTAATGCACTTGAGTTCATGAGATCAATGAATATTTTCTTGACTATCAGCGGGCAGTCAGGACGTGCCAGACGATCATGGTGACCCGCCTCAAATTTTACTTTCCTCCCAAGTGAGCAATGAAGGAAAATATCATGTCTGATCATCGCGAAGTCTCTGTCATTCTCGTCTATCACAGTGGCTATGGCCACACTGAAGCCATCGCCAAATCAGTAGCCAAAGGGGTAGCCGACGTCGAGGGCGTATCCATCGAACTGATCAAGGCAGACGACGAAAACAAGGATTGGGACAAGTTGGCCGCCGCCGACGCCATCATCTTTGGCAGCCCGACCTATATGGGCTCCGTGTCGGCCCAGTTCAAAGGCTTCATGGATGAAAGCTCCAAAGTCTGGTTCGCTCATGGCTGGAAAGGCAAGGTCGCAGCCGGCTTCACCGTTTCTGCCTCGCAATCCGGCGATAAGCTCAATTCTCTCATTCAGATGTCTGTCTTTGCGGCCCAGCATGGCATGATCTGGGTGCCAACCGGCATGATGCCCGGCAACAACACCTCCGAAGCAAGCCAGGAAGATCTCAACCGCATCGGCTCCTATCTCGGCATGATGGCGCAGGCCAACGCCGATCAGGGGGCAGATGTGGCGCCCCCGGCAACCGATCATCGCACCGCCGTGCATTTTGGTGCGCATGTTGCCCAGAGCGCCAAACGTTGGGTTGCCGGGGCCTGATCCATCTGATGGATCCCCTCCAAGACACGCGAAGCAGAAGGTCATCGGCCTTCTGCTTTTTTTGTGCCTCTTCTGCCTAACGGCAATTGAGATTGTGCGCAATCGGCTCTAAGCTGCACGCCAGTTGACGGTGCGTCGTCAACGGCCAGATGCAAGGCCTATGGCCTGAATGGGACTGGCGAAACGAAGGCGACGAGAGCGGATTGATGTCGGGGAAATACAAGTTCAAGTCCTCCCGAATGGCGGTTTGGGCGCTGTGGTTGGCACGGTTGACCATACCTGTTGCGATCATCTCGTTCCTGCTGATGCGGTTTGGCGGGATGCATCCTTCCATCGCAGTCTATTGCTTTGGAGCTGCCATCGCTCTGTCTTTTCTGTCAATTCTCGCCAGTTTGGTAGCCTTTCCTGCCATCTGGTTTGAAGGCTATCGTGGTGGTCAACGGCTGTGGGGAACCTTCTTGCGCAGCCTCATCATCATCCTTCCTGCCCTGACTCTGGCCTATTTCTACTTTTCCCGTCCGGCCTTTTCCGACTTGTCGACCAATCCGGTTGAGCCACCAGAATTCAGCGCGGCCTGGACCTATCGCCATGATTCAGACAATTCCCTTGATGTTGGCAGTCTCGAAGTGCGCGAAAAACAGGCTTTGGCCTATCCGGACCTTGAAAGCCTTTACATCGATCATTCCAGCGAGCTGGTCTATCTGGTGGTGGAAGACGAGTTGAAGAAGGCGAAATGGGACATCATCCGGCAAACCGACCAGCGCGACAGCATTGATGGGGCGCTGTTTGAGGCTCATACCCGTTCCCTTGTCACCGGCTTGCACTATGTGATGGCAATCCGCCTAACTCCTGATAGCGAGTTTGCGACCATCGTCGATATGCGCTCCGCCTCGCTTTGGGGGCCGCACGATCTTGGCCTCAATGCTCGCCGCATTCAGGGCTTTTTTGCCTCTGTGCAGGAGCGGTTGGAACAAGGTGTGCAGCATTTCGAGTTGCAGCTGGAGGAAATCAAGCGACAGCGTCGGTTGGAGCAGGGGCCATTGCCTCGGCCAAAACCCAAACGTCGTCCTGATGCAACGGTGCGCACCGGCTGATCACCGTCAACGGCGGTGGAGAGTGAGGCAGCAGTGGGAAGGACCAGTGGCTAACCGATCAGTTTGAATCGGGCCCTTAGCGAGGGGACCGCATCAAGGCAGCGCACGCGACCCCGTTCGACCAGATATTCTATTTGGGCAAACATGGACAGACTTGCCGCCCCATGCAGGGATGGATCCGTATCCTTGTAGACCGTCGCGACCATGGCAGGGATCGTCTCATCTCCCGCATGCAGCCGATCGATCAGAGCCTGTTCACGAGCGAGCCTGTGCTCTTTCAGTCCCACCAGGAACGGAGCGGGATCGTGCAACACGCCCCCATGGCCGGGCCAGTAGACCGCATCATTCCGACCCATCAGTTTTTCCAGGCTATCCATGAACTCGGCCATCGACCCATCCGGTGGGGCAACGATGGAAGTTGACCATGCCATCACATGGTCAGCGGAAAACATCCCCGATCCATCGGTGAATGCAAAGGAGAGATGATTGGTCGTATGGCCCGGCGTATGAAGCACTTCAAGGCTCCAGTCCTTGCCGTTGATGCGATCACCATCCCCGACCCGATGATCAATCTGTAGCTCCAGATCCGCCGAGGCATCAAGCGGGTTCATCTCCCCCAGATGCAGCGCACGGGCCGGCCGGTGCGGACCTTCCGCATAGATTGGTGCACCACAATGCCGTTGCAACAGAGCGGCTCCGGGCGAATGGTCCACATGAGTATGGCTGATCAATATATGGCTGATGGTTTCCCCGTCGGTTGCCCGCAACAGAGCCTTGATATGGGCTTCATCTGCTGGACCGGGATCGAGAATGGCAACGTCTCCCTCGCCAATGATGTAGCTGTTGGTGCCCAGATAAGTGAAGGGACCGGGATTGTTGCAAGTCACCCGACGCACACCGGAAGACAGCTTTGTGGCCTGTCCATAGTCTGGGGTGAAATCTCTGTTGAAGTGCAAGGGTGCCATACAGCCGTCTCGTTCTGTCAAAGGGACTGGGTGAAGATTCTCATCCGGTATGCCCCAAACGGCGCATGCAGATCCATAGGATTCTCGACTAGCGGGTAAAAAGTCAGGTTTACACACCTGTAATGTACGTATCGGTACGAAATATGAAGGGTCGAAAAGGTTATATTCTTGGTAATAGGGTGATCTACTTATTGCAAGTATGGAAAATAGGTGTGCAAAACGATTTATTTTATCTAAGGTTGCTTACAATAATTAAATTATTGAAAATAAACGATAAAAATTTTCAATTCAGGTCAAGCAGTTCCACCGGAAGACGTGATCTATGTGCGTTGCACCGTGGTAAATCCGCTTATGTTTAGAGTTTAAAACTCTTTTAACCGCCGTGGTTAAAGCTGGTGATAGAGCTATAGCTACACTCGAAGCAACCGGACCGGGACGCCCGTGGATGGGATTGAAGTGGGGAAAATAAAGAATGGCAGTTGAGACCTTTCTAAGCGGCAATGAACGGTATTTCGGTGATGATGACATCATTGTCAGCAAGACCGACCTCAAGGGTCGTCTGACCTATGCAAACAAGATTTTTTTGGACATTTCTGGCTATCAGGAAAAGGAAGTCCTTGGCCAGCCGCACAGCTTGATCAGGCATCCGGAGATGCCTCGCTGCATTTTCAAGCTGCTTTGGAATACGCTCGAGCAGGGCAAGGAAATTTTCGCCTATGTCAACAATCGTTCCAAGAATGGCGACAATTACTGGGTCTATGCGCATGTGACGCCAAGTTGGGACAAATCGGGCAAGATTGTCGGTTATCATTCGAACCGCCGCGTACCGGATCGGGACATTCTCGATCAACATATCATTCCACTTTACAAGGACCTTGTGGCCAAGGAAAAGTCGACCGCAAATCGCAAGGACGGGATGCATCTGGCCGAGACAATGTTGAATGATCTTCTGGTTGAGAAGCAGGTCGCCTATGACGAGTTCATTGCAACAGTAGGGCAAAGAAGGCGGCGCGGGTATCGCTGATGTTTGACGTGAAATTGGTATTGATATCGGTGTGACCGAACCAGATTTGGAATGATCCCATGGTTTTCTCGAACAAAAACTCTTCTATCAAACGGGCAACTGAAGTTTGCAAAGCGGTTGCCGACGGCGATTTCGAAGCCCGAATTCTAAACATTACCGATAAAGGTGAAACGGGTGAGTTGATGCATGCCATCAATTTGCTCATCGACCGAACAGACGCCTATATCCGAGAATCCAAGGCTTGTCTGGACTATGTGTCCCGCAACCAGCATTTCCGGCTCATTGCGGAAAAAGGCATGGTTGGCAACTTCAAGCTGGCAGCGGAAAGCATCAATCGGGCAACCTACAAGATCAAGCAACGCCACGATGCCTTCTCCGAAATGGGGACGAAGTTCGAAACCAATCTCGATCAGATCACCACTGACATGAAAGAGATGATCGCCGAGCTGAAAACCTCGTCCGGCAAGGTCTCCAACGCATCCCATGGCGC
This sequence comes from Cohaesibacter intestini, assembly GCF_003324485.1. Taxonomy (NCBI): domain Bacteria; kingdom Pseudomonadati; phylum Pseudomonadota; class Alphaproteobacteria; order Hyphomicrobiales; family Cohaesibacteraceae; genus Cohaesibacter; species Cohaesibacter intestini. The sequence continues at coordinate 375,465 of NZ_QODK01000003.1, forward strand.
GCAGGAACAGGCGGTCATCGTCGCCGCTGGTGCAGAAGAGGCCTCTGCCAACATGCAGTCCGTTGCTGCCGCCGTCGAGGAGTTGAGCGCTTCAATCTCCGAGATCAACCGGCAGGTTGTCAAGAGTTCCAGCATTGCGAAAACGTCGGTCGACAAATCCCATGATATGAGTGGTGAGATTTCCGGCCTTGCCTCCGCGTCCCAGCAAATCGGTGAAGTGGTTTCTCTGATTTCCGATATCGCGGCCCAGACCAACCTGCTCGCACTCAACGCCACCATTGAGGCTGCAAGGGCCGGAGATGCCGGCAAGGGCTTCGCCATTGTGGCGCAGGAAGTAAAGAATCTGTCGGCCCAGACGGCCAGCGCAACGGAAGAAATCTCCAATCAGATCGAGGGATTGCAAGGGGCAACGGGGCGCGCAGTGCGGGCAAATGATGAAATTTCGGCGACCATCGAAAAGGTCAGTGAGATTTCCACGGCCATCGCCGCTGCTGTCGAGGAGCAGAGCGCTGCGACACAGGAAATCGCCACCAGCGTCGAAGAAGCTGCCTGTGGCACCAAGGACGTCACCCGCGGTATCAATGAAGTGAATGATGCGACCGCCGTCACCGAACGCACCGCCGGTGAAGTGCTGGGTGTTTCTGATCGTCTTGTGCAACAGGAAGACAATCTTGACATCTTGCGCAAGGAGCTGGTCGAGTTCCTCGTCGAGGTTCGTAAGGTCGGATGACCGATGAAGGAACCTCAATGCAAGAGAAAGAAAGGAAACTTCAAGGATCTGTCATCCCCCATGACAGTCTTGGAATGCGCCAAGGGTAAGAATAATCTTCCTTCGGCGTGGTCAGCCGGTCCCCCAAACATGCTGACCTAAAGAGAAAGCGGCGCTGTCAATCCGGCGCCGCTTTTTACTTTTCACTGCTCATCTGTCAGAAAAGAGCAGGCCGATCAGGTGATCACGTCAGGCTTTTTGCGCCCGATATGCTGTTCCAATTGCGTCAGCTCCAGCATGGATTTGACCACCGGATAAAGAGCCACTTGCGTGTCCAGATCCAACTCTCCGGTCGGTGGCACGTAGCGCTCCAGATAAACGCGCAGGGTCGCCCCTTGCGTACCGGTGCCCGAGAGGCGGAACACCACACGTACCCCGCCCGAGAACCAGACCCGCAGGCCCTGACCGGCGCTGATGGAACCATCGACCGGGTCCTCATAGGAAAACTCGTCGGCCTTCTCGACAGTCTTGTCGGCAAAGACCTGGCCCGGCAGTTCGCTCAGTCGATCACGCAAGGACTGCATCAGATCTTCAGCGACCTTGCTGTCGATATCTTCATAATCATACCGGGAATAATAATCGCGGCCATAATGCGCCCAGTGGGATTCGAGCACGGTCTTTACCGGTTCTCGGCGCTCGGCCAAAATATTCAGCCACAGCAGAACCGCCCATAGACCATCCTTTTCCCGCACATGGTCCGAGCCAGTGCCCGCACTTTCCTCGCCACAGATGGTCACTTTGCCATCATCGAGCAGGTTGCCGAAAAACTTCCAACCGGTCGGGGTCTCGTAGCAGCCGATTTTCTTCTTGAGCGCCACACGATCACTGGCCGCGCTGGTCGGCATCGAGCGGGCGATTCCGGCGATGCCTTTGCAATAGGCCGGGGCCAGATGGGCATTGTCGGCCAATACGGCAAGGCTGTCCGAAGGGGTGACATAGATGCCGTGACCCAGAATCATGTTCCGGTCGCCATCCCCGTCGGAGGCAGCGCCTAGGCATGGTGCCTGATCGGACATCATCAAATCATAAAGAGGCTTGGCCCAGACCGGGTTCGGATCCGGGTGACCACCGCCAAAATCTTCACTTGGCGACCCATTGACAACCGTGCCTTTCGGCGCGCCGAGCGTGTCTTCCAAAATGGATTTGGCATAAGGTCCCGTGACCGCATGCATGGCATCAAACACCATGGAAAAGCCACCGGCAAACAGGTTGCGGATGGCAACAAAGTCAAACAGGGAGGCCATCAACTCCTTGTAGTCGGCGACCGGATCGACCACCGAGACTTCCATATCGCCCAACATGCTCGTGCCGACTGTGGCAAGATCAATCATCGGTGCGTTGGCCATTTTGTAGCTGGAGATCAGCAATGTCTCTTTGAAAATCGCTTCGGTCACGGCTTCTGGTGCAGGTCCACCATTGGCGACGTTGTATTTCACCCCGAAGTCGGCCTTGATCCCACCGGGATTGTGGCTGGCTGACAGAATGAAGCCACCATTGGTCTGGTTTTTGCGAATGAGATGTGAGGCCGCTGGCGTCGACAGAATACCATTCTGGCCGACAATCACCTTCTTGGCACCATTGGCTGCCGCCATCTTGAGTATGGTCTGAATGGCCTTGCGGTTGAAGTAGCGCCCATCGCCGCCCACGACGAACGACTTGCCTTCTCCTCCCCCGATCGCGTTAAACACCGATTGGATGAAGTTTTCGAGGTAGCCCGGCTCCATGAATATGCGTGTCTTCTTGCGAAGACCGGACGTTCCAGGCTTTTGCCCTGCTATCGTTTCGCAGGGAATATTCTCCACGATCATCATGATCCCTCCAGCTCGAAGATGGGGCCGACAATTGGTCCTATTTCAACCTATGGGCATATATGAGCAACAAATGGAAGAGGGGCGCTACATTTTCTGCTAAATAGACGCAATTTTGAGAATTTTATGTGATCAACCGGGGTAAAAGTTCGGAGTTTTCTATTGCAAACTAGGCCTTTATACGAGCTTTACGGCTATTGAGAAATATGCCTGCCGCGATGCAGGCAATGCCCAACAAATGATAGCTTTCCAGCCGTTCTCCCAAAAAGACAAAAGCCAGAATCGCAACCCATCCGGGCATCAGATGGATGGCTGGCCCCGCCTTGGAAGGGCCAATCAGGCTCACCGCCTTATTGTAGCAGACATAGGCCAGGAGCGAGGCAATGAGTGTGATGTAACCGACTGTCAGGAATGCGGTCGTTGAAACGGGCATTGCCTTGTAGGTGAATGTCTCCCAGAGATAGGGGCCCAGCAATAGCATCGACCCGGCGCCGGTGATCACAGTCAGCATGACCAGGGGATCCAGATCGGCAGGGCGCTTCTTGACCGCGATGGAATAGAAAGCCCAGATGATCGCTGCACACAGCATGAAAATATCGCCGATGGCGAACTGTACCTCTCGCAGCGTCTGCAGGTCCCCGTCGGTGATGACAATCGCAACACCGATGAAGGAGATCGCAATGCCGGCAATCTGAGCCAGCCCTAGACGGTCCTTTAGAAACAGCACCGACAGCAAGGCCATGAAGGCCGGGCAGGTCGCCAGAATTAGCGTCACATTGATGGCAGACGTGGTGTGAAGAGAGACATATTGCAATGGATTGAAGGTTCCGATGCCTGTCGCCGCCATCACCAGCAAAAGCTTCCACTCGCGCTTCAGGATCGGCAAAGAGGCCTTGAGACGCGGAGCGGTGAAGAAGAGAAGGATGAGGCAGCACAGGCTCCAGCGCCAGAATGTCATGCCCAATGGCGGCAGGTCACTGCGCACGGCGCGACCTATGACAATATTGCCACTCCAGCTCAGAGTGGCAATGGCAAGAAGACCATAGGCAAGAAGAGAATTGTTTCGCATGGGAGGCTCGGAAGGTTATTTCTTATTCTGTCTCAGCCATGGCATAAAATTTCCCGCCGCGAAAGAGCGCCGCCTCTACTTCTTGCTGTTCGCGACCAAAAGATGACGCAAACGCAGTCCCATAATGATCAGACGCAGCAATTCCTCGCAGAGCAAGAAACCGAAGGCGACAAAAATCGGCAGCTCAAACAACAGGATTGTCGCCAGCAACAGTGGCAGCCCAAAGCCCCATTGCAGGGCCAACTGCACCCAGAAGACCCATTTGGGCCGATCGGTTGATCGTAAAATCGCGGTGATTGTCACCGAAAGGGTTCGAATCAGCACCAGAAGCGCGGCTTCCGGTATCAGCAGCATGAAATTGATTCGCACGGCCCCTGATATATGCCAGGACAAGCCACCGGTCAGAAGGGTTGCCGCGACAAACAACAAGGCAAGGCGTGGTGCCAATACCCGCAAGGCCGCGAGATTGGAGCGGATTGCAGCATGGAGCGCATCGCTGCCCTTGGGCAGATCTGCGCAGGTGATTGTTGCCGACAGGGCGATAGAGCGGCCCAACACGTTGGAGATCGACAACCATGGAGCCATCAACGCCATCGCGGCAAAATGCAGGTAGGAAAGCTGGGCGAACAGCAACTGGTAGGCCTGAGCACCGACGATCAAGGCCGCTACATTCATCGTCACAGGCACGAGAACCGAACGGGGAAGGGGCGGGGTTGAACGGGCTTCCTGCTCAATGTGTGTGTCGGTATGGACAGAAGTCGTGCGAAAATAGGGATCGCGAGAAAGCTGCGACAGCAGGAAAGCCAGCCGGGCGGATTGGCTGATCAAGGTGGCAATCGCCGCCCCCTTGATGCCCAACTCCGGCGCTCCGAGCCAGCCATAGATCAACAGCGCATTCAGCGTGACATTGAGCGGCACCTCGATCGCAAAGCCCCAAAGCTCGCGCGATGCCTGCCGTCGCACATCGAACGATAGTGACAACAAATAGGCACAGAAGCTGATCGGCAGGCCATAGACCATCAGCTCCAGATACCGCTTGGCAGCAAACCCGACCCCGGACGTGCTGGCCAGATGATCAACCAGAAAATGGATGTTGAATCGGAACAACAGCACCAGCCCCAGACTGATGCCGAGCCCCAGACCGAGCAACAGCCGCAGGCGTTGGGCAAAGAGCTGGGGGCTATCCTCACCAAAAGCGCGTGTCAGCACAATCTGTGAGGCCGAACCAATCCCGAACAGCAGCGCCATGAACAGACCATAGAGGCTGCCAGCCAGACCAAGCCCCGCCAGTGTTTCATCACCAATCGGCCCGACCATGTTGGCGTCGATCAGAATGGCCGACGTGGCGAACAGGCCAGACAGCGACAAAAAGCCCGCCAGCCGCACAATGGACGGCGTGCCGCGGTCAAACAGATCCGGGTGATTGGGGGAAGCGGATACGGACAAAGTGGGCAGGGCTCCAAGGCGTTGGGCTTGACCAATGCATGCCTCGCGCGACCAGAGCCATGTGATCAGGCACGCATGCGCAAGACGGCTTGCATTGGCCGCACATTAGGATAAATTGGCGCCAAAACCAACGCCAAAAACCAAAGGTCTCACAGTGTCCAGCCTCGTGATTTCCAGTTCCTATCTCGGCATTGCCTTGCTCGTGATCTTCTGCCTTGCGGGCAAGGTCTTCCGCGACAATTGGAAACGCAAGGGCGACAACTGGAAACGCAATTGCTGGCTGTCCGGTCTGGTCGCAACCGCCTGCTTCCTTATCCTCGCTTTTGTGCCCTTCGTGCCTCAGGGGTGATACACCAGATCAGATTGCTGAGTCAGTCTGGTTATCGTAGCAAACCCCGCCAGTGCATTGGCAGGCAACAAAAAAGCCGCTCGGCAGTGGGCCAGCGGCTTGTTATCTCTTCTTTCAAACAGTGCTTTAGGCGGCCGAACTTGCGGCTGCCAGTTTTTCAGCTGCCTCACGGGCGGCTTTCTTGCGTGGGCATTCAAGGCGCTCTTTGAGCGGGCTGTTTGGGTCCACAGGCATGGAGCAGACAACGCATTTGTCACTGTCAGAGATCGCATTCAAACCGCCACAAGACCCGGTGATCGGCTTGCGCTTGAACATCACGCCAACGGACATGCCGATAAGAACGACAAGAAAGGCTCCGAATGCGACGAGAAAGGTTTCCATGTCTGTAATCCTTGAGTTGGCCCTTGCGGGCAGTCTATTCTGCTTCCTGCAGTCCCCGACCTTATGGATCAAGATGGGGCGCTTCGTCTTGGCAAATGTCAAGTCAGGCGATCAATCGCCCTTTGACGCAGCCTTGTTTTGTTTCGCCATCAAGGCATCAAAGGCCTTGCTGCTGGAGGTGGCGAAGCCTTCCTCTTCCCGCGTAATGAAATAGGCGGGTATATTCAAACGGTTGGCCATTTCCCGGCCTTCCTCTTCTCCAAGCACCAGCAGGGCTGTTGCCAGTCCATCAGCCCGCATGCCATCGGCTGCCAGCACGGTGACCGACGCCAGATTATGGGTCACGGGCCGCCCGGAAACCGGGTCGATGATGTGAGACATCCGCCGCCCTTCCTCATCGAGGAAGAAATTGCGATAATCCCCCGAGGTGGCCAGACCCATATCCGTAACAGAAACAACCAATTGAACCGCACGTCCGATTTCATTGGGTTTTTCAATGCCGACACGCCATGGTACACCCATGTCATTGACACCGCGTGCGATCAGATCGCCACCAATCTCTACCAGATAATCCGTAATGCCATGTTTCTCAAGAGTGCGGGCGATCAAATCTGCGCTATAACCCTTGGCAATGGCGCCCAGATTGACGGATACCGCACCACGCCGCTTGCGCAAGGACGGCGGGTCGTTGCGCAGTTCCAGCAGGCTGTCCTGCCCCACATTGGCAAGGGCGGCATCGATTTCGACTTTGCTGGGCAGGGTCTCGTTGTCTTCCGGCCCAAAGCCCCACATGTCGATCAGGGGCGAGAGCGTGATGTCAAACCGACCGTTGCTCTCTGCATGGATCCGTTGCGCTTCCTGCAAGACCTCAAGGAAGGTCGGTGAAATGTCCTGCCAGTTGGTCGACGGACTCGCATTGAACCGGGAAATCTCGGTGTCATCCGTCCAGTTGTTCAGTTTGTCGTTGGCATTATCCAGCGTCGCCTTGATATCGTTATAAAGTGCCTCCTTGTCGATTTTTCCGCGGGCCCTGAGGGCTTTGATCGTGTAGGAGGTGCCCATCGTGTTGCCGCGCAAAATATATTGATCTGTCTGGTCTGCCAGCAGATCACAACCGGCCAGCAGCAGGCTGCTCAGGATGAGCGACACAATGGGAAGGAAACGCAGGGACATGAGGGCTATTACTCTTTCGGCCTTAGTTGGCTAATTTGCCAAACTTGCAACATCACAAATCGCTGCCGACAGGATCGAGACGGCCCGCTGCAATTTGCTATAGCTCGGTGGTTTCATACCAAAATTGTCTTAAGTCAAGGCAAGAAAATCCTGAACCTGCCATTGAAACGGTGGAAATAACGGAAAAAATTTTCCATTTTTGGGCCTCCGCATTCGGTTCAATTGCAAAACACACCCAATGGCTTCCGATTGGGCTTGAATTGTTAAGATTCCATCGTTAGCAAGAGGACGCTGCTAAGCTCGACAAATGCTGCCACAACGGCGCAATTCACTTACGAAATCAAGGTATGCTATGAAGCTAAAAAAAGGATTGGATCTGCCGATATCCGGCGCTCCTGTCCAGACCATTCATGAAGGGCCAAAAATCTCCAAAGTGGCTTTGAATGGTCGGGACTTCATCGGCCTCAAACCCAAGATGCTCGTTGCTGAGGGGGAGAAAGTCAAGAAGGGTCAACCTCTCTTTTTACACAAAGCTTCAGAAGATGTGATGTATGTGGCGCCTGGTGGCGGAACCATCACTGCGATCAATCGTGGCGCACGTCGCGTGCTTGAAACGATTGTCATCTCTCTGGACGAAGTGGAAGAAGAAGTCACCTTTGAGGCAACCGACGCCAAGCAATTGGTGAATCTCTCGCGTGAAAATGTGCAGAAGCGTTTGTATGAGAGCGGGCAGTGGACCTTCTTCAAAACGCGTCCTTATTCCTACGTGCCGCAACAGGATAGCGTACCGCACTCGATCTTCGTGACCGCAATGGATACCGATCCGCTTTGCGCCGACGCGAAGGTCGTCATCGAAGCCAATGCCGCTGCATTCACGGCTGGTCTCGATGTGATCTCGACCCTTACCGAAGGTCGGATCTATGTTTGTCACCACGCCAATGACAAGCTACCGCACAGTGCGGCAGATCATGTCAGCTTTGAGAGCTTCGATGGTCCGCATCCGGCAGGCCTGCCCGGAACCCACATCCATTTCCTTGATCCCGTCAGCGCAGAGAAAACCGTCTGGTCGATCTCCTACGCTGATGTGATTGCCATCGGTAACCTGTTCACCACAGGGAAGATCGATACCAACCGCACGATCTCGCTGGCAGGCCCGATGGCCGTCAAGCCACGTCTGATCACCACGCGCGTTGGCGCTTCTACCGACGAGATCACCGCAGGCGAAGCCGAAGTCGGCATCGATTGCCGCGTGATTTCCGGCTCTGTTCTCTCGGGTAGCCATGCCCATGACCAGTTTGCCTTCCTCTCCCACTCTGCCCGACAGGTTACCCTGATCGAGGAAGATGAGAAGCAACGGGTTCTTGGCTGGATCAATCCCGCACAGGGCAGTTGGTCCTTCACCAATGTTCATCTCAGTTCGATTTTTGGTGCGGGCAAGAAATTTGCTTTCGGTTCCAACCAGCGCGGTGGCCGCCGTGCAATGGTGCCGTTCGGATCCTATGAACGCGTGATGCCGCTGGATATCCTCCCAACCCAGCTGCTGCGTGCGATCCTGACCGTCGATACGGATCTGGCCCAGAAACTGGGTGCACTGGAGCTTGCAGAGGAAGATCTCGCGCTGTGCAGTTTCATTTGCCATTCGAAATATGAGTATGGCGAAGCCTTGCGTATCAATCTCACCAAAATCGAAAAAGAGGGCTAAATCGTGGGTTTGCGCAATTTTTTCGACAGCATTGAGCCGCATTTCCATAAAGGCGGCAAGCTGCACAAGTATTACGCCCTCTTCGAGATGGTGGAATCCTTCATTTACACGCCCAAGACCGTGACCAAAGTCGCGCCACATGCGCGCGATGACATCGATCTCAAGCGTGTCATGTCCTATGTCTGGGTCTGCACCTTCCCGTGCATTCTCTTTGCCATGTATAATACCGGATACAACACCAACGCGGCGATCGCCCAACTTGGTCTGACCGACGTGCCCGGTATTCGTGCCATGATCCTGTCGATGCTTGGCATTGGCTTTGATCCCAACAACTTCATTGCCTGCATTCTGCATGGTGCGATGTATCTCGTGCCGATCTATGCCGTGACGATGGCCGTCGGTGGCGCTGTTGAGGTGCTGTTTGCAATTGTCCGCGGTCACGAGATCAACGAGGGTTTCTTTGTTACCTCGGTGCTCTATGTGCTGATCGTTCCTGCTTCAACCCCGCTCTGGATGGTTGGTCTGGGCATCGCCTTTGGTGTTGTTATGGGCAAGGAAGTGTTCGGCGGCACCGGCAAGAACTTCCTCAACCCGGCACTGGTTGCCCGTGCTTTCCTCTATTTTGCCTATCCGGCCTATATGTCCGGTGATGCGGTCTGGACCCCTGTCGATGGCTATACTGGCGCAACCGCGCTTGGTGTCAGCGCGCTTCAGGGCATGGAAGGTCTCGCAGCAATGGGCCTGACCTGGTGGGATGCCTTCTTCGGCTTCATGGATGGCTCACTCGGCGAAACGTCGGCTCTGGCCTGCCTGATTGGCGGTTTGGTTCTGATGGTTGCCAAGATTGCCAACTGGCGGTTGATCGTCGGTTGTCTGGCCGGCACCATCGTCTTCGCGACCCTGTTGAACCTGATCGGTTCCGACACCAACCCGATGTTCGCAATGCCATTCTGGTGGCACTTCGTACTGGGTGGTTATGCTTTCGGTCTGTTCTTCATGGTCACCGAGCCGGTAACCGCCTCTCACACCGACTGGGGGCGTTTCTGGTACGGTGTTTTGATCGGTTTCATGGTCATCATGATCCGCGTCATCAACCCTGCTTTCCCAGAAGGCATGATGCTCGCGATCCTGTTTGGGAATATCTTTGCGCCACTGATCGACTATGTCGTCGTGCGTGCCAACATCAAGCGGAGGGTTGCTCGCAATGCCTGAAGCGACTGAAAAAAATCTCGGACCTGTGGGTCGTTTTCTGGCGATGCCAGCGGACAACCCTGTCAAGACAGTCATTGTGGCTGTTGGCCTGTGTCTTTTCTGCTCCATGATCGTGTCGGCAGCTGCTGTTGCGCTCAAGCCCATTCAGGAACAGAACAAGGTGCTGGACAAGAAGCGCAACATTCTCGAGGTCGCTGGTCTCTACAAGCCCGGCATCAACATCTCGGAAGCCTTCTCCAATATTGAAGCACGCGTTGTCGATCTGGAAACCGGCAAGTTCACCGAGGCGGTGGATCCGGCAACCTATGACCAGCGTGCTGCAGCCAAGGATCCAGCTCAGTCCATCAAACTGGACGATGATCCTGCGAGCATTGGTCGTAAGGCCAAACTGGCCTCGGTTTACCTGATCCGTGATGATGCTGGCGAGATCCAGACGATCATTCTGCCAGTTCATGGCTATGGTCTGTGGTCGACCCTTTATGGCTTTGTGGCTCTGAAGTCCGATGGCAACGAAGTGTCCGGCTTCCAGTTCTACGAACATGCTGAAACGCCGGGTCTCGGCGCTGAGGTCGACAATCCGAACTGGAAGGCCCTGTGGCCCGGTAAAAAAATCTATGACGAGGATGGTGCAGTGAAAATCACTGTTGCCAAGGGTGTTCCGTCCGCCAACATGGCAGACTATCACATTGACAGCCTTGCCGGTGCTTCGCTGACAGCACGCGGCGTTGATAATCTCGTTCGTTTCTGGATGGGCGATCAGGGCTTCAAGCAATTCCTCGACAACCTTAAAGCGGGAGAGGCTTAATGTCTGAACCAAGCAAAAAGGAAATGATGCTGGATCCGTTGGTCGACAACAACCCGATCACTCTTCAGGTTCTGGGCATCTGTTCTGCGCTCGCGGTGACCTCTTCGCTGAAGGTGGCTGCTGTGATGTCGATCGCCGTGATTTTCGTGACGGCTTTCTCCAGCTTCTTCATCTCGGTTATCCGTAACCATATCCCGAACAACATCCGCATTATCGTGCAGATGATCATCATTGCCTCTTTGGTGATCCTGGTTGACCAGATCCTCAAGGCCTATGCCTTCGAGATCTCCAAGACCCTGTCGGTCTTTGTTGGCCTGATCATCACCAACTGCATCGTGATGGGGCGCGCGGAAGCCTTCGCCATGAAGAACCCGCCCGTCGCTTCCTTCCTTGACGGGGTGGGCAATGGTCTGGGCTACACGCTGATCCTGATGTTGGTTGGCGTTGTCCGTGAACTGTTCGGTGCAGGCTCGCTGTTCGGCGTCACCATTCTGGAAACCGTGAATAACGGTGGTTGGTATGTGCCAAATGGCATGCTGCTGCTGCCACCAAGCGCCTTCTTCCTGATTGGCCTCATCATCTGGGCCTTCCGCACCTGGAAACCAAAACAGGTCGAAGCCCGTGAATTCAAAATCGTTGAACAAGAGGGAGGCCACTAAGAATGGAAGGTCTCGTTTCTCTAGCCGTCAAGGCTGTCTTCATTGAGAACCTTGCGCTCTCCTTCTTTCTGGGTATGTGTACGTTTCTGGCCGTATCCAAAAAGGTTGAAACCGCGCTTGGTCTGGGCATCTCGGTCACGGTCGTGCAGGCCATTACCGTACCTGCCAACAACCTGATCCTGACCTACCTGTTGAATGACGGGGCGCTGTCATGGTTGGGTCTTGGCAACGTGGATCTCCGCTTCCTTGGTCTGATTTCCTATATCGGCGTCATCGCCGCGATGGTGCAGATTCTGGAAATGATCCTCGATCGCTTCTTCCCCGCCCTTTACAACGCATTGGGCATCTTCCTGCCACTGATCACCGTGAACTGCGCCATTCTTGGTGGCTCGCTCTTCATGGTGGAGCGTGATTACAACTTCGCTGAAGCCACCACCTACGGCATCTTCTCCGGTGTTGGCTGGGCGCTGGCAATCACCGCCATGGCAGGCGTTCGTGAAAAGCTGAAATATTCTGATATCCCGGCGGGTCTTCAGGGTCTCGGCATTACCTTCATCACCGCAGGGTTGATGGCCATGGGCTTCATGGCTTTCTCCGGCGTGAAGCTGTAAGGGAGATTTGAAATGCAAGAATTTACCCTAGGCATCACGTTCTTTACCCTGATCGTGCTGGCCCTGGTGTTCCTCATCCTGTTTGCCCGTGGCCGTCTGGTCTCGAGCGGCAATGTGAACATCACCATCAACGGCGAGCGTACGATTTCCGTACCGGCTGGTGGCAAACTGCTGGGCGTATTGGCTGGCGAAAAAATCTTCGTTCCATCTGCCTGTGGCGGCGGCGGGACCTGTGCCCAGTGTCGCTGTAAGGTCCTAGATGGTGGCGGCTCGATCCTGCCGACTGAGGAAACCCACATCACCAAGCGTGAAGCGCGCGAAGGCGATCGCCTGTCCTGTCAGGTGGCCGTCAAGCAGGACATGGTCATCGAGGTGCCTGAAGAAGTCTTCGGCGTCAAGAAGTGGGAATGCACCGTCAAGTCCAACGAAAACGTCGCGACCTTCATCAAAAATCTGGTGCTCGAACTGCCGGAAGGCGAGAATGTCAACTTCCGCGCAGGTGGTTACATTCAGATCGAAGCTCCGGCCCATGTCGTGAACTACACCGACTTCGACATCGAAGAGGAATATCGCGAGGACTGGGACAAGTTCAATCTCTGGAAATTCACCTCCAAGGTTGATGAGCCGGTCGAGCGCGCCTATTCCATGGCCAACTATCCGGAAGAAAAAGGCGTCATCATGCTCAATGTGCGTGTCGCTTCGCCACCTCCGGGTCAGGATCATCTGCCTCCGGGCAAGATGTCGTCCTACATCTTTAATCTCAAGCCGGGTGACAAGGTCACCATTTCCGGTCCGTTCGGTGAGTTCTTCGCCCGCGATACCAAGAAAGAAATGGTCTTTGTCGGTGGTGGTGCCGGTATGGCACCGATGCGGTCTCATATCTTTGATCAGTTGAAGCGGATCAAGACCGATCGCAAGATCACCTTCTGGTATGGGGCCCGCTCCAAGCGTGAAATGTTCTTTGTTGAGGACTTTGATCAACTGGCCGCGGAAAATCCAAACTTCGAGTGGCATGTGGCACTGTCCGATGCGCTGCCTGAGGATGATTGGGACGGTTACACCGGCTTTATTCATAACGTGCTGTATGACGAATATCTGAAGAACCATGAGGCTCCGGAAGATTGCGAATACTACATGTGCGGACCTCCGATCATGAACCAGTCTGTGATCAACATGCTGCTTGATCTGGGCGTTGATCGCGAAGACATCATGCTTGACGACTTCGGCGGCTAATCGCCTCCACTGAGCACAATTCGAAAAGGCCGGGATGCTGTCATCCCGGCTTTTTTGTATGAATAGATCAGAATGCCACTGCCGTGGATTGATCATATTGGACGCTTTACAACAATAGATTGCATTCATATTATTGATTCATAATATACTCTTTGCTCGGAATGAAATGACAGACGCGTTTGGGAAATTGCGTCCCACGAACTCGTCTCGACTGACCCTGTTGTCTGACCAGATTATCTGAATCGTTTGGTTGTGGGCCTTTTTCGAACTTCAGGGTGCAATTGGAAAGCTGTTTCCATCACCAGAGCTAGGACCATCGTGGCACCAAATATCGGATATCAGGAAATCAGAACACGGATTCTCGAAAGGATCCGGAGCAAGCAATGGCCGTTGGGATCGGCTTTGCCATCCGAGGTTGCCCTGGCTGCAGAATTCAAATGTGCCCGCGCAACGGTCAATCGGGCTTTGGTGCTGTTGGCAGAAGAAGGCATCATTGACCGGAAACGCAAGGCCGGAAGCCGTGTCAGTCGGTTTCCCAAAAAACTCTCGAAGATTGAACTGAAGCTCATTCGGACTGAACTGGAGGAGTGCGGTCAAAGCTATCAATGCAAACAACTGGCACGATCTTTTGGGGCTCCACCTGTCTGGTCGGTTGAGGATGGCAGCTTTGCTCCTCAGGAGCAGGTGCTCCATATCGAAAGCTTGCATTTTGGTGATGGCAAACCGGTTCAGCATCAGCGCTCATGGATTAACGCGACACAATTGCCTCAGGTTGTGGATCAGAGTTTCGACTGTGCAGCCCCATGCGAGTGGTTGTTGCAAGAGTGCCCGTTGTGCAACGGCACCTATTGGTATGAAGCTGTCGCTCTGGATGCAAGCACTGCCGATCACCTTGGGCTCGAAGAACGTGCCCCAGTCATTTTAATGAGCCTGCATTTGATATGTGATGGCGGAACCATTGCAAGAGTTGAGAAGGTCTATAGCGGTGGTTTTAGCTTAACTGGCTCTTTTTGACATCAGGCTGTTAATCATCAAGTGCCGTGTAACCTTCTGCCGCACGAAGAGCAGAGCCGCAAAGGGCAACTCCGTTGAACTCAGTTTCACTGACATGGGCCATCAAGCTTGCGTGCATAGCGTTCGATGATCGGCTCCCATCGTGGTTTTTCACTGCCAGGAAAGCTGAAATAGATGTGATGCACTGGACCACCCGTGCATCCTTCTGCCCGCAAATAATAGATCTCATCTCCGTCCCAACCGGACAAAACGAACCAGCTGTTGCCGCCCGCCTGATAGGTAATTGACTGGCCGCTATCAAGATAAATGCCGGTGAGATAGTCCCGGTAATCCGCCAACCGATCACCAGCAATGTTGTGAGCGCCATAAACAGAGACAGTGCCGCGCAAGACCGGATGGGAAAAGCTTCGTCCGTCTCCATTGGTCGGGGCAGGGGATGCACGAAAATCGGCTGGCAGCACAGCCGTTGTGCCAAAGCGGCTGTTTCGATATTGGACATCATCAGCCAGCGCCGGGCCAGTGAGCATCAAAAGGACAAAAGCAAACAGACGGATCATGGAACAGGCTCCCGAACACCGGAAATTATAACAGACGTGTTTTCAAGATTTATCACAGCAATAGCTTCAAGGCGAGCGGCCTTGATGCCGCGACTGGTGCGCAAACGCAAAGGCTATCGACCAGAATGAAGCGAGGTGGGCCCGAATGTCAGCATTCGGGCAAATTGACAGCGAGGCCGCCACAAGATAAGCCACCGGAGCGGAGCGCAGGTGATCAGCTTATCGACCAGAATGAAGCGAGGCGGGCCCGAATGTCAGCCTTCGGGCAAATTGACAGCGAGGCCGCCACAAGATAAGCCGCCGGAGCGGAGCGCAGGTGATCAGCTTATCGACAGAAATGAAGCGAGGCGGGCCCGAATGTCAGCATTCGGGCAAATTGACAGCGAGGCCGCCACAAGATAAGCCGCCGGAGCGGAGCGCAGGTGATCAGCTTATCGACAGAAATGAAGCGAGGCGGGCCCGAATGTCAGCATTCGGGTAAGTTCACTGCGAGCCCGCCGAGCGACGTCTCCTTGTATTTCTCGCCCATATCCTTGCCGGTTTCCCACATTGTTTTGATGCAATTATCGAGTGGCATGAAATGCGTGCCGTCGCCATGCAGAGAAAGCGAGGCAGCAGACACCGCCTTGATGGCGCCAAGGCCATTGCGTTCGATGCAGGGGACTTGCACGAGGCCTTTGACCGGATCGCAGGTCATGCCCAGATGATGTTCAAGGGCGATCTCGGCGGCATTTTCGATCTGCTCGTTGCTGCCGCCCAAAGCGGCACAGAGCCCACCAGCGGACATAGCTGCCGCTGAACCAACTTCGGCCTGACAACCTGCTTCTGCCCCCGAAATGGAGGCATTGTGTTTGATCAGCCCGCCGATGGCGGCTGCTGTCAGCAAAAAGGCGCGAATGCCCTCATCGCTCGAACCGGGGCATTGATCCCGATAATAGCGCAGCACGGACGGGATCACCCCGGACGCACCATTGGTCGGCGCAGTGACAACCCGCCCACCAGCAGCATTTTCCTCATTCACCGCCATGGCATAGAGGCTGAGCCAGTCATTGACCTGATGCGGCATGGGTTGATTGTTGCCCCGGTCGGCAATCAGCCGCTCGCGGATCGCTTTGGCGCGGCGCTTGACATAGAGGCCCCCCGGCAATTCGCCCTCTTTCTCAAGACCCCTGTCGATCACTGCCCGCATCGTGTGCCACAAGCGATCAAGACCCGACAGCAGGGCCTCGCGACTCAGCTCCACTTCCTCGTTGGCCTGTTTCATCTCGGCAATGGTAAGGCCTGATTTTGCTCCCATCTCCAACATTTCTGCAGCCGAACCGAATGGATAGGGATAGCCCGCTGCCGCCTGCTCCTTGTGCAGATCCTTGGGGTCGTGGCTGATCTGCTCGTCCAACTCGCTGGCCGTGACAATGAAGCCGCCGCCGATGGAATAATAGGTGGCGCTGGCCAGTATCCGGTTGCCCTCGCCATAGGCAAAAAGCTTCATGCCATTGGCGTGGCCGGGCAGGGGGGGGCCATAGTCAAAAACCAGATCTTCGTCCGGGTTGAAGCGCAGCCGCTCAAAACCATCCGGCTCAATGTGTTTTTCTTCACGGATACGCGCTTCCAGCCCTTCGGCTTTATCCGGATCGAGCTTGTCCGGCGTGATGCCAATGAGCCCGAGGATCACGGCCCGGTCCGTCGCGTGTCCCTTGCCGGTGAAGGCCAGCGAGCCATGTAGCGCGCAAGAGACACGCCGCACCTGTTGGGCACTGACGCCCATGAAAATACCGCTCCGCAGGTCGTCCATAAACCGCGCCGCCGCATTCATTGGCCCCATCGTGTGGGACGATGAGGGGCCAACGCCGATCTTGAAAATATCAAAGACGGACAGAAACATGCTTGGTCCCCCCCTTTGCCAACACAGTTAGAGCCATTTGCAGATGCCAGATACAAAACAGCCTGCTTCGGGCCTCATCCCAAAAGCAGGCTGCTTTTCGTTCGCTATTCAGCCGCCTCGTCGGCATAGTCTTCCATTGGCGGGCAGGTGCAGACCAGATTGCGGTCGCCATAGGCATTGTCGACCCGGTTCACCGGAGGCCAATATTTGTCGACCTCAAAGGCACCGGCCGGGAAGCAACCCTGTTCGCGGCTATAAGGCCGATCCCATTCGCCGACCAGATCCCGCATGGTGTGTGGGGCATGTTTCAGCGGGTTGTTTTCGCGGTCAATCTTGCCGTCTTCGATATCCTGCGCTTCGCGGCGGATGTCGAGCATGGCGGCAATGAAGCGATCCAGTTCGGCCTGTGGTTCGGATTCCGTTGGCTCCACCATCAAGGTGCCAGCCACTGGCCAACTCATGGTTGGCGCATGGAAGCCATTGTCCATCAGACGCTTGGCAACGTCATCGACGGTCACGCCGCAGCTGTCATTGAGGGGACGGGTGTCGAGGATGCATTCATGGGCCACCAGACCGGAAGCCGAGCTATACAGAACGTCATAGGCATCTTTGAGGCTCGCCGCGATATAGTTGGCATTGAGGATCGCCACCTTGGTGGCCTGGGTCAGGCCTTCGCCGCCCATAAGAAGGCAATAGGCCCAGCTGACCGGCAGGATGGAAGGCGAGCCAAATGGCGCTGCCGATACCGGACCAATGGTCGCATCCCGTTCCGGGTGACCGGGGAGGTAAGGCGCCAGATGCGCCTTGACGCCAATCGGACCCATGCCCGGACCGCCGCCACCATGGGGAATGCAGAAGGTCTTGTGCAGGTTCAAATGGCTGACATCGCCGCCAATGTCCCCTGGACGGGACAAGCCGACCATGGCGTTCATGTTGGCCCCATCAATATAGACCTGTCCGCCATGCTCATGGGTGATGGCGCAAACCTCTTGCACGGTTTCCTCAAACACCCCATGGGTGGAAGGATAGGTGATCATGCAGGCCGCCAGTTCATTGGCATGTTTCTCGGCCTTGGCGCGGAAGTCTTCCACGTCAATGTCGCCATTGTCTGCCGATTTGACCGCAATGACCTTCCAGCCAACCATCTGGGCCGATGCCGGGTTGGTGCCATGCGCCGAGGTCGGGATCAGACAGATATTGCGATGGCCTTCACCGCGCGACACATGATAGTTGCGGATGGTGATCAGGCCCGCATATTCCCCTTGTGCGCCAGAGTTTGGCTGCTGGGAAATGGCGTCATAGCCAGTCACCTGACACAATTTGACATTCAGATCGTCGATCATTTCCTTGTAACCAAGGGCCTGATCTTCCGGAACGAAAGGATGCAGGTTGGCAAATTCCGGCCAAGTCACCGGGATCATCTCGATCGTCGCATTCAGCTTCATGGTGCAAGAGCCAAGCGGGATCATCGCCCGGTCCAGCGCCAGATCGCGGTCAGCAAGGCGACGCATATAACGGGTGATCTCGGCTTCTGCGCGGTTGAGATGGAAGATCGGATGGGTCAGATAGTCGGTCTCGCGCAGATTGGCAGTCGGCAGACGATATTCCACATCTTCAATCCGCTCATGCTCCACCGCACCATAGGACAGATCGCCGCCAAAGCTCTTCCAGACCGCTTCCACGGTTTCCGGACGGGTCTGTTCGTCAAGGCTGATGCCGATCTTGGTCTCACCGATTTTGCGCAGATTGATGCCATTGGACACAGCAGCATTGAGGATCACCCCTTGCAAGGCACCGACGTTGACGGTCAGCGTGTCAAAAAACACATCTGGCTCCGGGTTGAAACCGAGTTTCTGCAGGCCACTGGCCAGACGCACGGTCATCCGGTGCACATATTGGGCAATCGCCTTGATGCCTTCGGGACCATGATAGACCGCATACATTGAGGCGATTACTGCGAGCAGCGCCTGCGCGGTGCAGACGTTGGAATTGGCTTTTTCACGGCGAATATGCTGCTCGCGGGTCTGCAAGGACAGACGGTAAGCCTTGCGACCACGGGCATCAATCGACACGCCGATGATGCGGCCTGGCATGGAGCGTTTGAAGGCATCGCGGCAAGACATGTAAGCGGCGTGCGGGCCACCATAGCCAAGCGGCACGCCAAAGCGCTGGGTCGAGCCAACGGCAATATCCGCGCCCATTTCTCCCGGCGATTTCAGCAAAGCCAGTGATAGCGGATCGGCGATCACAATGCCGAGGGCTTTGTTGTCATGCAGCTGAGCGATCAGGCCGGTAAAGTCGCGCACATGGCCATAGGTGCCGGGATATTGGAAGATCGCGCCAAAGACCTCAGTCGGGTCAAGATCATCCGGATTGCCGATTTTGACCTCAATGCCCAGCGGCTCGGCCCGTGTCTCGATGACGGCAATATTCTGCGGATGACAATTTTCGTCAACAAAGAAGATGTTGGCTTTGGATTTCGACGCCCGCTTGGCCATGGTCATGGCTTCGGCAGCAGCCGTTGCTTCGTCCAGCAGGGAGGCGTTGGCGATTTCCAGACCCGTCAGGTCAGACACCATGGTCTGGAAGTTGAGCAGGGCTTCGAGGCGACCCTGACTGATTTCAGGCTGATACGGGGTGTAAGCGGTGTACCAAGCTGGATTTTCCAGAATGTTGCGCAGGATTACCGGCGGCGTCGCGGTGCCATAATAGCCCTGACCGATCAGCGGGGTGAGAAGTTTGTTCTTTGACGCCACCTTGCGCATATGATGCAGTGTGTCGCGCTCGCTGAGCGCCGGACCCCAATGAAGCGGCTCGGTCTGACGGATGGAGGAAGGCACGGTCGCGTCAATCAGGGCATCAAGGTCGGCATAGCCGATCACCTTGAGCATCGATTCCATTTCCTTCGGCGAAGGGCCGATATGGCGTCGATTGGCGAAATCATAGGGGGCATACCGGGTCGGTTTGAAGGTCATCACGCGCTCCTCACTTCGTGCACCAACCAAACGTGGTGCATCGCGGCCGCATCGCAGCCAGTCTCATCCAGTCATGGACAGGCCTTGGTGCGCCATGGGGGTCAATCATGCCGGTGTGATGACCCTCGAAAATACCCCGTCCAAACGGGGGCACGCTGCGGACTGTCACTTGAGTTTCTTATAAGGGAAATTTCCATCATAGGCAATAATGTGGTATAGACTAAACAGCCCGACACAGAGGAATCACGCGCTTTTTTTCGCTTCGCAAGGTGAAAAGTGGTTGAATAGCCGTTGTGATAGACCGCGGATTTTGACGGTTTGTAGCCTTTTGAGGCTTCAATGAGGTCAAAAGAAGCGGCGAGTCGCACCCCATGGCGGGCGAAGCATGGCCATAGGCTGCCATTAAGTGAGAGAGGACGTTGGATATGGGTGATCTGGAACGCGGTGAACAGGGAGCCGTTGAAAGCTTGCAGAGCGACATCAGCGTCACTGAAAGCCTGCCCGGTGCAATTGGTCCGGCCGGTGCCTTGGCACCAGAGGCGCCGGGTCTCAATGAGCTGGGCCAATTGGTCCGCGAAGCCCGCAAGAAAAAAGGCTGGACGCTGGAAGAAACCGGCCGCCATGCGGGCATTGGTCGCTCGACCCTGTCAAAGATCGAAAATGGTCAGACCAGCCCCGGCTTTGAGATTGTCCGCCGCCTGACCCGTTCGCTGGAGCTGGAAACCCCGAACCTGTTCCTGCAATCGGGGACCAGTGATCTGTCCGGTCGTCGCGATGTGACCCGCATGGGTGAGGGCGAGCCAAAGGTTACCGCCACCTATAGCCATGAGCTTTTGTGTAACGAGCTGACCAGTAAATCCATGCTGCCCTATATCAGCACCATCAAGGCGCGGGATATCTCCGATTTTGGCGACTGGATCCGTCACCGGGGCGAGGAATTCATGTATGTTTTGTCCGGCGACCTCGAACTGCATACCGAACATTATCGCCCACTGACCATGAAAGCAGGGGACAGTGTCTATTATGACAGCGGCATGGGACATTGCTGTGTTTCCATCAGCGAGGACGACGCCGTTGTTCTATGGGTGAGTTTGGAACGATGAAGATAAGACCCGCTATTGCGGCAGATGCCTCCACCATTACGGCCATCTATAATGACTTGGTCGACAACAGCACCGCAGTCTGGAAGACCAAGCACTTCACCATGCAGGATCGTCTTGCATGGATCAAGGAACGCAATGACGGCGGTTTCCCGGTTTTGGTGGCAGAGCTGCCTGATGGTCAGATTGCTGGCTTTGCCTCCTATGGTCCCTGGCGGGCGGGTGAGGGCTATTGCCACACGGTGGAGCATAGCGTTCATGTGGCAGCCGAGAACCGCGGACAGGGCATCGGCAAAAGCCTGCTGCAGGCGCTCATCGATTATGCCAAGGGGACGGATCTGCATGTGCTGATTGCTGGCATCGAGGCCGAAAACCAAGCCTCGATCAAGCTGCATGCCAAGCTTGGTTTCATTGAATGCGGCACCATGCATCAAGTCGGCACCAAGTTCGGTCGCTGGCTCGATCTCACCATCATGCAACTGACGCTGGACTAGGGCAGCAAAAAGAAAAAGGCTGCCGACAGATCGTGTCCGCAGCCCTGTTGCTTACCGGCCTACTTTTATTCAGCCTATTCGTCGCGCGCCTCAATGACGGTCGCGTGAATGTGGCTGGTCAGATCTGGCTCAAGGTCCAGACGTGCCGCCAGCATGGCCAGATAGGCCTGCTCGGACGGCATGTCCGGCTCGATGGCCATCAAGGATGCAATATAGACCTCGACCGCCTGCTCTTTCGTCCGGGCCTGAGCGACGATGCTGTCAATGTCGAGTGGCTTGTTCAACTGATCGAACAGAAACCCTTTCTCTTCGACGCTCAGGTCCAGTTCCTCAATTTTTGCAAAAATTGCCTGATGTTCGTCGGTGTCGATCTGACCGTCCGCCTTGGCAGCTGCAATCATCGCACTGACGAGCGTTGCACCAAAGCCCGCAGCCCGTTCGGTCAACTCATTAACCTCAAAGCGAGAGCCGATCGGCACCACGGGCACATGGGTGACCTGTGGGTTGGTGCCATGGGGTGCATGCATGGTGGCGGGAATGGTCTTCTCACCGGTCCCGACATTGCCGTCGACAACCGGGACCCCGGCCTTTTTGCCCTGATAATCGGAATAGGCCTTGTAGGCGAGACCGGCCACCAGTGCGAGGCCGCCATAGGTGGCGGCCTTTTTGGCCATCTTGCGCCCCTTCTTGGAGCCCAACATGTAGCCCGCCAGACCTCCGGCCAACGCACCGCCACCAATGCCGCCCGCATTGTTGGTCAGATAGTCCTTGCCCTGCTGGAACAGATCGCCGCCAGCATTGGATCCACGCTGTGGGCTGGATGCTGGCCCGCTCGCGCCAAGAAATTCACTGATCAACTTTGATGCGTCAAACATATAGGTCCCCCAATTGCTGGTCTGGTGCTCGGTTAAGTAGGGCGCAAAAATGATCGCCTTGGTACTTTGTATCGGTTCCTTGAAATAGATATAAGGACATAGACGGAGGGCACAAGGTGCGTGCACAAGGAAAAGATTGTAAGCTTCCATCCGATAATGAAGGTCGCGTGGTTGCGATAAAGTGCAAATAACGATAAGCACGCACAAAGCCTGCTGCCCATCAATGTCTTTCCGACTTGTCAGGCCCCAAAGCAAAGCAACCGGCAAGCATGGCGCATAGGAGGAGAACCGCGATGTTTCAGTTTCTGGATCGCATTCCGGTCGCGACACTGGTCGTGATTGCCCTGACCCTCGGATTGGCGCCATTTCTACCCGAACCCCATGTCTGGGAAAAGCTGAAGATGCTCCATGCCGGGTCTCTGGAACGACCCATAGACATGTTTGATCTGGTCTTTCACGGTGTGCCATGGCTGTTACTCATCGCCAAACTAGGACGACTGGTGGTCCTGAAGCGGCGAGCGGGACACGTCGGTTGATCGTCAGAAGATCCCGTTACGCCTTGCAAAATACCCGCATGGCCGCAGCCTCGATCTGGTGCGCATAGCGCTCCTGCGTCCAGCCGCGTTGCTGGCATAACAATTCCCATTGCCGGATCGACAGCATCGACCAGAGCAGATCGGTGGCACTCGTCTCGTCATAATGGTCGGGCAGGTCACCGTCCTTTGACAGGGCGGCAATGGCGGCTTCGCACCCTTCGCGCATATCCTCCATGCGCCGACGCCAGGCATCAGACACTTCCTGATCGGTTTCCGCCAGATAGAGAATTGTCCGCGCCACCGGATAGATGATCGGGATATAGGCACACCACGCCTGCACAAAGGCCGACAGGCGCTCCCGTCCGGTTCGAGCGGTTCGACTGGCTGTCAGTCGCTCCTGCGCTCCTTCCTGCTCATCCTGAAGCAGGGTCGCCGCAATGATCAGCTCCCCTCGGCTCTGGAAGTGCAAATAGAGCGCCTGACGGGACACGCCGGCGCGCTTGGCAATGTCGGACATGCGGATCCCGCTTCCGGCGCCTTCAGCAAGCAGCATAAGACAGGCTTCCAGAATTTTGCGTCTGGTATCGCTTTTCTCACTTGACATGGTGTCAATCTATCATTACTTGACAGGGTGTCAACTTTACACTGTGTCAAGTTTGTGGATGACGGCAACCGCCGATCCCTTTGAAAGACACGTAACGAAACCATTCAAATGCAAGAAAGGCCACCATCATGAAACTCGCACTCTTCGGCGCCAGCGGCAAAGTTGGCCGCAATCTCACCCGGCAAGCACTGGACGCAGGCCATGAAGTCACGGCTCTGGTCCGGTCCTTGAAAGCTGATTTGCCCGAACATCCAAATCTGACCCTTGTGGTTGGTGACGTGCTGAATCCAGAGGATGTGGCCAACGTCGTTGACGCAAAGGATGCCGTTTTGGTCGCACTTGGTGCCCCATTGGGGAACAAGGAAGGCATACGCACCAAAGGCACCGCCATCATCGTCAAAGCGATGAAAGAGGTCGCGGTTGAGCGGTTGATATGCCTGTCGGGCTTTGGGGCGGGCGAAAGCAGAGGTGCCTTGCCGTGGCTCTATCGCTTCCTCATCATGCCGCTCATCCTGCGTCACGTCTATGCCGACCATGAACAACAGGAAGTGCTGGTCAAACAGAGTGCGCTAGACTGGACGCTCGTCCGTCCGACCAACTATGTAGAAGGTCCGCAGACCAATGACTATCGCATTGATTTCAAGGCGGTGGAAAAAGGCATGACGTTCAAGATCAGTTACGCCAATGTCGCCCATTTCATGTTGTCGCAGGTCAGGGATCGCACCTTCCTGCACGCAGCTCCGTCTCTTTCCTCGTAAGGGGCGACTAAAACACGTCCGTCGAAGCGGCGACCGTCAGCCTGGGTGCGATGGCATTCAGCGCGATTTTGTGGATCATCTCGCTCACGCTGGTAGAGAGGTCCGACAAAATGGTCACATCATAGTCGTTGGCCTGAGGGGAAATCGCGGTATGGGTGACACAATTCTGGGTCATCATGCCGCCAATCAGCAGCTCGCGCGCTCCGACTTTCGCAAGACAGGCGCTAAGGTCAGTTTCAAGGAAACCGTCGGCAAACCGCTTTTGTACGACGGGCACATGCTCGACTACGGCCTTCAGGCGCGGGTGGATCGCCACCCCGTCTGTGCCCGGATTGAAGAAGGGAGCGGGGCCCTTGCTGGCATCGGCCACATGCTGGATGAGCAGGATCGGCAGACCCGCAATCTTGGCGCGCTCCACCGCTTGCAGAATGCGTTCAAGCGTCTCTTCTGCCTGCCATAGCGGGAAGGCAAAACCGTCAAAATAGTCATTCTGAATGTCGACCAGAAGAAGGGCGCGGTTTGAGGTCTGGGTCTGTTGGGACATGTGCTTTTCCTTTCTTGGGGTAATCACTGACCCAAAACTAGGCGGCAAGAGAGAAATGAGTAAGTGGCCCATGGATGGAATTGTGTTAAGATCAGGCCAATCTCAAATGTCATGTCACTGGCTTGAGGAATTATAAGTTCCATAACAAAGATTATGACAAAGGCTCTGACCATGCAGCCACAGACCGATGCCATCCAAATTGCAGTCCTTGCCTTTGACGGCATGAGTCCGTTTCATCTCTGGGTGCCGACGACGGTTTTCGGCCGTATTTATGAATCCGATGGCCGCTACAAGGTCACCATTTGTGCCGAGCAGGCAGGCCCGATCATGACGTCGGATGGCATGATCCTGTCGGTGCCCCATGGTTTTGACAGGGTGGACAATCTGGGCCAAGGGGATATGGTCATCGTTCCCACCTGGCCAAATATTGACCAACAGCCATCTCCGGCCCTGATCACCTGCCTGCAAGCGGCCCATGACAGGGGTGCCATCCTTGTTGGTCTGTGTCTGGGGGCCTTCGTTCTGGCAGAAGCGGGACTTCTGGCCGGCAAGCGGGCCACCACCCACTGGGCCTATGCCGACGCCTTTGCCAAGCGCTACCCGGACATCGCGTGTGAGCCCGATCAGCTCTATGCCGATGAAGGCGATGTTGTTACCTCTGCCGGTGTTGCGGCTGGGCTTGATTGTTGCCTCTATCTGATGCGCAAGCAGATTGGTGTTGAAGCAGCCAATCGCACCGCCCGCAATCTGGTTGTCTCCCCCCACCGTGCCGGTGGGCAGGCCCAGTATATCGAGCGCCCCGTACCAAAGGATCTTGGTGAAAGCCGGGTGGCGGACGTGATGGTCTGGATTCGCAACAATCTCAAAGAACCACACAGCATTGACAAGGCTGCAGCCCGCGCCCGGATGAGCCGTCGCACCTTCACCCGCCACTTTGCCAATCAAACCGGAACCAGCTTCACCCGGTGGCTGCTGAGCGAGCGTCTGGCCCTTAGCCAACTGTTATTGGAAACCACCAGCCTGAGCATGGAGTCAGTGGCTTATGAGGCGGGTTTTGGCAGCACCATGTCTTTGCGTCATCACTTTCGGCAGGCTTTCGGGCTTCCACCGGGGGCATGGCGCAAGCAGTTCAAGGGAACAGCATGAACGATCCCCTTTTGCATTGATCACAAGGGGAAGGGATCGGAGCGGTCCGTGAAATCATGCATATGGACCATCACCTGATCCGCATCCGCAAGGACTATGCCATAGGCTGGTGCTTCAAAATTGCCGCTTTGGCCCGCTTGTTGGCGGCTGAGTTCCAGCATCACTTGATGATTGAGCCCGCGCATACCAGAGACCGAAATGCCGCGCCAATTGCCAAACATCACCCGATGGGCATGGCCGACAAAGATATGCCGGATGCGCTGTTTGTGCGGGGCCAGTACATGCCAGAATGCTTCGCTATCCTGCAACTTGCTGTCGTCAGTGTTTGGAATGCCGATGGCAAAGGGCGGATGATGCATGAACAGCATCACCGGGCCATCCGTTTCAGCCAAGGCATTGGTCAGCCAGCTGCGGCGCTTTTCGCAATAGACCCCCTTCGATGTGCCTTTCTCGCTGGTATCGAGAAACAGGCAAAGGCCAAAAGGCGTGCGCTTGGATCCCTGAATGAAGCCATGCTCGCAGCGCTGGGTTTCAGGGAACTGATAGGCAAAGGCCCGCGCGTCGTCGTGATTGCCTACCAGCAAATGCGACGGCACTGACAGGCGCCGCAACTCGCGCGCAAAAACTTCATAGGCATCCACATCCCCATGATGGGTCAAGTCGCCGGTAATAACGACAAAATCCGCATTGTCATGGTCCATATTGATGCTATCGATGGCCGCGCGCAGCCGCTCTGTGGGACGCCGCCCGTAAACAAGGGCTTCCTGTCCCGCGACATGCGGGTCGGTCAGATGAATGAATTTCAGTGCATTCGGGTTCTTAATCACGCCCAAACTCCGACGAAAAATGGAGCCGCTGTGAAACCGGGTCAGGCATTGCTGTCTGGGGACGGACAGGGATGGTCTGGAAAGACACCACCTTTTTGCAAGGGGACGCCGGTTTCTGCGGCTTGTTGTTTGTTTCAAAAACGCAAGACAAGAATTTGCCCAAAACATGCCTGCGGAAGATGACAGTTTGATAATGAAACGACGACTCTTCGCTGACGACTGTCAAAAAGAGTGCGCACCCGGTGCGCTTGAGCTGGCAATTCGTAATGGCAATCTGAACCGAGGTGCAGTTTGAATGAATGCCCGATCTGAGACCGGTTTTTGTGAAACATTGCCCAATTCTTCCTGAGTTGGGCATGCCTAACCGTCACGCGCTTGGGGCAGAGGGCATTGGAATGCCTTGAAATGATCTCGCGGACGCATGACATCATTGAAGATATGCGCGGTAGAGAGGTGTTGATCGCCATCGAACTGGTCTAGGATAAACCGCGAAAGCGACCGCAGATGCGCTGGCCGAGAACATTTTCTACCGAAGCCTTGAAAAAGGCTTGTCCTTCAGGATACCGATGGCAACATCCAGACTTGGACGCCATCGCAGGGGAAATGACCATCTCGCAAGCAACAGAATGACTGCGGGCAAAGGTTGGGAGAGAAAGCATGCCTATGAAAATTCGCGGCTATCGGCAAGAGGATCGCGAAATTCTCTATGATATCTGCCTACAGACAGGTGCAGCCGGGAAAAACGCGACAGCGTCTTTCGGCAACTCTGCGCTGCTCGGAGATATCTATGTCGGTCCCTATCTGCGCTATGCTTCCCAATTGATCTTTGTCGCCGAAGACAAAGAGGGCGTTGCAGGCTACATCGTGGGGGTGTTGGACAGCGAGGACTGGGCAAACCGTTTGGATCAGGACTGGTGGCCCGCCCTACGTGCCCAATATCCGCTTGACCCGCTTGATCAGCAGGATGGGCCTGATCGAACGGTAGCTGACCGCGACTGCATCAATGCGATCCATGATCCCCAACAGACGCCGCCGGAACTGGTCGCCCGCTATCCCGCTCATATCCATATGAACTTGCTGCCGCGCCTACAGGGCAGGGGGGTGGGAGGCCTCATGCTCAAACGCTGGTTTGATATTGCGGTCAATCACGGTGTCAGTTCGGTGCATATCGGTGTCAGCACGCACAATCGCGGTGGCATCGCCTTCTGGCAAAAACACAGATTTGCACGCATCGATACCAACTCCAAGGACGAGGGAACGCTCTGGATGGGACGGGATCTGCCCTGATCGCCTGATTGTGACGCTGGCAGTTCCATTGCCGCTGTTCAATTCAACAAGGCATGATCAATTGAACGTGCGACTTTCTGCCTGTTTGATTGAAAATGCCAGATTTTCGGTGTTTCAGGCACTGAGTCCTCATCACATTCAAGGCAAAACGGATTTCATTTGAATGTCATACAACGTTCAAATGGCTGATACATTCCGCTCCTAATTTGCCCCCCAACGCAAGACTGGCCTGTCAAAGAGCCATGGTTGGTGTGGGGAGGAATGAAGCAATATAGCGATCGACAGCTGCAAATCATCAAGACGGTGACCGAAAGTGGCTTCTCCGCCATCGAGGCCCTGTCTGAGCATTTCAGCGTCTCCACCCAGACCATCCGCCGCGATGTCAATGCGCTGTGCGAGCATGGAGAACTGCGCCGGGTCTGGGGAGGCGTAGAGCCGCCACCTGTCAGCGGCAATCTGCTCTATGCCAAGCGCCGTATTCTCAATGTCCGCGCCAAACGTCAGATCGCCGCAGAAGTCGCCCGCCACATCCCCGATGGCAGCTCCATTGCCCTGTCCATTGGCACAACGCCGGAAATGGTGATTGAGGCGTTGCAAGAGCGGGCCAATCTCAAGATTTTCACCAACAATCTCAACGTTGCCATGCAGGCCAGCGCCCGCCATGACTGGTCGGTGACCATCGCCGGTGGTCAGGTGCGGGCCGGTGACCGGGATATCTTGGGCAGTGAAGTTGAGGCCTTCTTCGATCGCTTTGAGGTTGATTTCGGTATTTTCGGCGTCGCTGGCGTCAGCCCCGATGGCGGCCTGCTCGACTTTTCCGAAGCCGAGGTCGGCGCAAGGCGGGCGATCCTCAAAAATTGCCGCACGTCTGTCCTCGTCATGGATCACTCCAAACTTGGTCGCGCTGCCCATATGCGCGGTGGCAATCTGTCGGAGGTTGACTGCCTCTTTTGCGACAAGCCGTTGCCCGATCATTTTGCCGCCAGCCTCGGAAGCGCCCGGGTGATCATCGCTCCGGCGTTTGAGTCAGATGGGGCAGATCTTGGCAACACACCCCGTGAAGGGACGTCTCAATGACTGCTATCCATCCCGCCCATCACGGTCGCGCCATCTCACTGGAAGGCATTTGCAAGGTCTGGGACCAGACGGTCGCCCTCGACCATGTCGATATTCACGTGCCCGCAGGATCTTTCACCGCCTTGCTGGGGCCATCGGGCTGTGGCAAATCCACCTTGCTGCGGATCATTGCCGGTCTGGAACAGGCAACCGAAGGCACCGTGCGGATCGGCGAGGAGGATGTCACCCGCCGCCCGCCAGACAAGCGCGACCTGTCGATGGTCTTCCAGTCCTATGCCCTCTTTCCTCATTTGAATGTGGCGGAAAATATCATTTTCGGTCTCAAAACCCGCAAG
The DNA here is from genome assembly GCF_003324485.1 of Cohaesibacter intestini. Taxonomy (NCBI): domain Bacteria; kingdom Pseudomonadati; phylum Pseudomonadota; class Alphaproteobacteria; order Hyphomicrobiales; family Cohaesibacteraceae; genus Cohaesibacter; species Cohaesibacter intestini. Next base: position 404,693 of record NZ_QODK01000003.1, read on the forward strand.
GAACCCAAGGCCCAGCGGGCGGAAAAGCTCGAAGCTGTGGCCGAACTGATGGAGCTGAGTGCGTTGCTGGATCGCAAGCCCGGCGCTCTGTCAGGCGGTCAGCAACAGCGGGTCGCCTTGGCCCGTGCGGTGATTGCCGAACGGTCTATCTGCCTGATGGATGAGCCACTGTCTAACCTTGACGCCAAACTGCGCCATGACATGCGGCTGGAGCTGCGGGCCCTGCAGCAAAAGCTTGGCTTCACCATGGTCTATGTCACCCATGATCAGGCCGAAGCCATCACCATGGCCGATCAGGTGGTGCTGCTCAATGAGGGGCGGGTCGAACAGATCGACACACCGCGCGCCCTTTATGAGCAGCCACGCACCACCTTTGCCGCCCGTTTCATTGGCACGCCCCCCATGAGCCTGTTTGAAGCCGAAGCGCTCGGTGCGCTTGGGGCTTCCCTGACCAAAGACACCAAAGCCGATCTGCTGGTCGGCCTGCGCCCCGAAGCCATTGCGCCTGATGCTGATGGTCCGCTAACGGGCATCATCGAAAGCGTCGAATATCTGGGCGCTGACACCATGCTGGGCTGCCGCATCGGCTCAGAGATCTTGCTCGTGCGCGCCTCGGGTCGGGCCGATTTTGCCACCGGTTCCACCATCTCTCTTTCTTTTGCTTCTGACGATCTGGCCTTGTTCGACAAAGCCACAGGAGCCCGTTTTGACCCGTCCTATCCGCTGGAGGCCTAGCCTTCACGACAACAAGGATCGAGGCGCCGTCGCCTCGCTCACGCTCCGATCTTTCGCTTTTCAAACCAATGAACCCGCGCTCGTTCCTCTGTTGAATTGCCTTCAAGGACAGCGCCAGACAGACAAGAAGGTCCATATCCATGGCTTCCCGTTTTCTGAAATCTACTGTAATTGCAGCTCTTCTGTCCGCCACTGCCATGCCTGCGCTGGCAGTGGATCTGGAATTCTATTTCCCGGTTGCTGTCGGTGGCAAAGCCGCTGACACCATCGAGTCTCTGACCGCTGACTATGTCAAAGCCAACCCGGATGTGAAAATCGACGCCATCTATGCAGGCGGCTACAACGACGCCCTGTCGAAAGCCATGACCGCAGCACGCGGTGGCAATCCTCCGCAGCTTTCCGTTCTGCTGTCGGCTGAAATGTTCACCCTGATCGACGAAGACCTGATCGAGCCATTCGACGCTTATGTCTCTGAAGACGAGAAAAAGTCCTGGTTCGGCGCTTTCTATCCAGCCTTCATGGAAAATAGCCAGACCGGCGGCAAAACCTGGGGCATTCCGTTCCAGCGTTCCACCCCGGTCATGTATTGGAACAAAGAAGCCTTCAAGGAAGCCGGCCTTGATCCAGACCATGCGCCTGCCAACTGGGACGAGCTGGTCGAGATCTCCAAAAAGCTGGTCAAGAAAGATGCCGCAGGCAATGTCACCCAGTGGGGCGTGCGCATTCCATCCGAAGGCTTCCCTTACTGGCTGTTCCAGGGTCTCTCCACCCCGGCTGGTGCCATCCTTGCCAATGCCGATGGCAACAAGACCAACTTTGATGACCCGAAAGTCATCGAAGCCACCCAGTTCCTCGTCGATCTGTCGAAGAAATATGGCGTGATGCAGGAAGGGGCGATCGCTTGGGGCCCAACCCCGAAAGCCTTCTTTGAGCGCGAAGCGGCCATCGTCTGGACTACCACCGGCAACCTGACCAACATGCGCGAGAATGCTCCGTTCGACTTCGGTGTCGGCTTCCTGCCAAAGAAAGAGCGCTTCGGTGCGCCGACTGGTGGCGGCAACTTTGTGCTGTTCAAGGAAGCCTCCCAAGAGCAGAAAAAAGCCGCTGTTGACTTTGTGAAATGGATCACCGCCCCGGAACAGGCTGCCAAATGGTCCATGGCCACCGGCTATGTTGCCCCACGCGCCGACGCTTGGGAAACCGACGCCATGAAGCAATATGTCAAGGATTTCCCGCAGGCCGCCGTGGCCCGCGATCAGCTGCAATATGCCGTGGCCGAGCTGTCCACCTATGAGAACCGCAAGGTCACTTCGATCCTCAATGACGCCCTGTCGGCTGCCATTGCCGGGGAAAAGACCCCTCAAGAAGCGCTCAAAGAAGCGCAGGAAAAAGCGGAAGCCATTCTGAAGAACTACCGCTAATCTCCACACCTAGCGCGAGGGGAGGGCAGGCAGACGCCTCCCCCTCGCATTTTGTTATTCCAGAGGGCTCTCATGCGACGGGAATGGATCTACGCGCTTTTGCTGTTGTTGCCAGCGATGATTTTGCTGATGGGGTTTACCCATATTCCGGCAATCGAAACCATCATTGACAGCTTTTACTCCACCCCGCGCGGCCGACGGGCGGCTCGCTTTGTCGAGCTGGAGAATTATCGCACTTTGCTCGCCGACGATGTCTTCCTTCGCGCTTTCTGGAACAATCTGATCTATGCGGCGGTCACCATTCCCGCCTCGATCATCATCTCGCTGGGGATGGCCCTGTTTGTCCATAGCCGCATTCGCGGGCTGTCCTTCCTGCGGATGGCCTATTTTACGCCGACTGTCCTGCCTTTGATTGCAGTCGCCAATATCTGGCTGTTTTTCTATACACCCGGTTTCGGCCTGATCGACCAGATCCGCGGTCTGTTCGACCTGCCGCCACAAAACTGGATGGGCCAGACCGACACCGCGCTCTACACCATGATCGCGGTTGCGGTCTGGAAAGAGGCGGGTTTCTTCATGATCTTCTATCTCGCGGCCCTGCAGACCATCCCGACGCCCTTGCGTGAAGCCGCCAAACTGGAAGGCGCGGGCCGCTGGACCTTTTTCCGCCGGGTGACCCTGCCGCTGATCATGCCAACCACAGTCTTCATATCGGTCAATGCAGTGATCAATTCGGTGCGTCTCGTCGACCATATCTTCGTCATGACCGAAGGCGGCCCGAACAACGCCTCCAAGCTGTTGCTCTATTATATTTTTGAAGTGGCCTTTCAGTTCTGGGACACCGCCTATGCCAGCACGCTAACGGTCGTCATTCTGGGCATGCTGTCGCTGCTGGCCATCGGGCAATTCTTCTTTCTCGACAAGAGGGTGCATTACAAATGACCGGCTATGACATGACTGTGGCTGATCGCCTTGACCGCGCCCTGTTCACCATCGGCGCTTGGATGCTCGCGCTTCTCTGGATATTGCCGTTGATCTATGCGATCTGGACGGCGTTCCATCCGGCAGCCTATGAGGTCAATTTCGACCTTACGGCACCGTTGACCCTTGAAAATTTCCCCAAGGCTTGGGTGCAAGCGCCTTTCGCGCGCTATTTCCTCAACACCATCATCCTTGTGCTGATGATTTTGGCGGGCCAATTGGTGCTGGGCACCTGTGCGGCCTATGCCTTTGCCCGGCTGTCCTTTCCCGGCCGCAATGTCCTGTTTGCGCTGGTGCTGGTGCAGTTGATGGTGATGCCTGACATTTTGCTGGTTGAAAACTACCAAACCATGCGGATGCTCGGTCTGGTAGACACCATTCTGGCGATTGGCCTGCCCTATATGGCTTCAGGCTTTTGCATTTTCCTGCTGCGCCAAACCTTCATGACCATCCCCAAGGAACTGGATGACGCCGCCCGGATCGAAGGGGAAGGGGTGATTGGCACCATGCTTCGGGTTTATGTGCCTTTGGCCAAGCCCACATATCTGGCTTTTGGTCTAGTCTCTGTTTCCGCCCACTGGAATAATTTCGTCTGGCCCCTTATCATCACCAACTCCGTGGAGACCCGACCACTGACTGTCGGTCTTTCCATTTTCTCAACCGCTGATTCTGGCCTCGAATGGTCGGTCATCAATGCCGCAACCTTGATGACCTCCGGCCCGTTGCTGATCGGCTTTCTGTTGTTCCAACGCCAGTTTGTCCAAAGCTTCATGCGGGCCGGGATCAAATAAACCGCTCTCGCTCCTTTCCCCCAAGCAGAGGCGGGAGCGGTGGTGCCTCCCCCACGCTCCGCCAGTCAAAGGAAACCGAAATGTCATACTTGCCTATTCTGGGTGCCGCGCTGAAATATGATCACGTCGATGCGCTCAAGGACTGGATTTTCGAGAAGAACCGCGCCCTCGAATTGCAGGATTTCTGCATGGTGGAGGTGGTTGATGACGAGCAAGACGATCTGATCACTGCCTATAAAACCTTGCTCGATGGCTATGAAGGCGAGTTTGGCATTCACGGTCCGTTTTTCAGCCTCGATCTGGCGGCTACCGATCCGTTGATCCAGAATGTCGTACAGGTGCGCCTGCTTGATGCCCTGAACAAATGCGAAAAACTCGGGGCGACTCATATGGTTGTCCATAGCCCCTTCACCTTCTGGCATTCGCTCAATTTTGCCAATTTTGGTTTTCTTCACGAGACCATGTTCGAGGCAGCGAAAACCATTCTTGAGCCAGTGCTGAACCGGGCCGAAAATATCGGCTGCACCTTGATGCTGGAAAATTGCGACGACGCCCATCCGGCCTACCGCAATCAGCTAGTGATGCATATGAACAGCCCGAATTTCAAGGTGTCGATTGATACCGGCCATGCCCAACTGGCCCATGGTCAATATAAAGCCCCTCCGGTCACCGACTTCATCACCATGGCAGGTGAATTGCTCGGCCATGTCCATTTGCAGGATGCAGATGGCTATGCTGATCGCCATTGGCATCCGGGCGAGGGCACCTTGCCATGGGGCGCAATCTTCAACACTTTGGCCAAAATCAATGCCAGCCCGCGTTTGCTGCTCGAAGTGAGGGACCGCGAGCATATGCTGCCCGCAACGGTCAAGCGCCTCGAAGACCTCAATTTGGCGCAATAAGTCCAAATCCTTGCAAATGAAAAAAAGCGGCGCAGATCTCTCTGCACCGCCTTTTTTTGCTCGCCACCATTTGCTGATTCTTACGACGCTTGAGCCGCTTTGGATCATCAAAATCACGCTTTCATATGCGGCCATTGCATATGGTGATCGTCAATCACGAAAATATGGGCGTGACCATGGGCATGATCGATATCCTGCAAATGCGGATGATTGTCCGGCAGGTCCGGATGGGTGTGGTAGGGTGAACGCATGGCGCCAGCGGGCCAGAGTTGGCGGGCGATGATCAGGCTGACAAAGCCGATCACTGACAGCACCAAACTTGCCACTCCGACACCAAAGCTCGTCTGCAAGAAACCGGCAAGCGGGTAGCAAATCAGCCAGCAGGCATGGGACAGCGCGAACTGGGCGGCATAGATGGCCGGGCGATCCTCCTCATGAGAAGAGCGTTGCAACAGGCGTCCCGATGGGGTCAGGACCGCCGAATAACCCGACCCGATCAGGAACCAGCAGACCAGCATCACACCCCAGACAAACAGTCCCGTCCATGCGGCAAGGCTAAGTGAGCTGAGGGCCAGAACCATCGCACCCGCACCGCTCAGCATCGCCACCCGGTCAGGGATGACATCGAGCAAGCGCGGCAGGATCAGCGCCATCACCATCGATCCAAGCCCGAAAGCGCCGATGGTGAAAGGCAGATAGATCTCATCAAGGCCCAACACCGCCTGCACCAGCACCACACTGTTGACCAACACCATCGCCCCGATGGATGCCACCACCATGCACAAAGCCAACAGGCCTTGCAGCCGCGGTGTCTTGAGATAAATCTTGATGCCGCGGGTCGTCCGCTCATAGATCGAGCGGCGCTTGCTGTCTCTCTTGGGTTTGGGCAGAGCAACCGACAGGATCAACAGGCCAGAACCGATAAAGCCGATGGCCGTGCCGTAGAACAGCTCATGATAGCTCGCCACCAGCAGAACCAGTGCCGCCAGAGTTGGGGTGATGATGCTTTCCATGTCATAGGCCAGCCGCGACAGGGATAGCGCACGCGTATAGTCTTTCTCTTCGGGCAGAATGTCAGGCAGCGTTGCCTGAAAGGTCGGGGTGAAGGCGGCCGAGGCAGCTTGCATCAGGAAAATCAGTACGAAGATCTGCCAGACTTCACCAACAAAGGGCAAAAGGCAGGCGACCACCGCCCGAATGCAGTCTAGCCCGACCAGCAGCTTACGCCGGGGGACAAAGCCTGCAAAGGCCCCGGCAATTGGCGCGATGCCCACATAGGCCACCATCTTGATGCCAAACACGGCGCCCAGCACCATCGAGGCATCACCACCAGTCAGGTCATAGGCCAACAGGCCAAGCGCGACGGTGGAAAGCCCCGTGCCCAACAGGGCAACGATCTGGGCAGAAAACATATGTCGAAAGGCTCTGTTCTGCAGAATTTTGAGCATGGCTAACTGTATCGCTCTCGGGCGTTGTCAGAGATATTTTGCAATCAGTTTGAAGTCGGCAAGGGTTGCCGCGCGCATGGTCTCATCCTCGGCCACGCTTCCCTCAAGGCAATGGTCGATATGATCCTGTATCAACTGCCGTTTGGCATTGGTGATCGCCTTTTCAACAGCATGCAGCTGCTGGGCAATATCGGCGCAGCCCTGATGCTTTTCGATCATGTCGATGACATGAGCAAGATGACCGGAGGCGCGCTTGAGGCGCTTGGCAATGGCCGGATGACTGGCATGCTTGTGCAGCGCTATTGATTCATTGATGGTCATGATCCGGCTTTCCTGCGCCATTGGGTACATATCGATGCCATAACGGAGACATTTCAGTGTCTATGGACTGGCATTGTGTGGATGACTTTCTCCAATTATATCCCCCGGGGGAGGATACGTAAAGGCTAACCATTGCCAAACGACACCAATTGGATCAGCGGCTCTCGTGGTTCTTGTTGGCGAGGAGGTGACCTGAGGGAAGGCCGAAATTTCGCCATTTTGGAAAGGGCAGATAGGGAATCAAACAATTGTTAGTTTAATACCAAAGTCTCTCTCCATCTTACGTAACGTTAATTGCTATAGTGCCAATTGAGGAATCGGTGCCTTGCCCTGTTAGGTTTGCCTGCCTATTTTCAAATAACAAAAAGGCAACCAGCCAATAACAAGCGCGCCCATTGGGAGGAAAAGAATGGTTACTTTTGCCACGCGAGAGAGCGTTCTCGCGATCGAAGAGGAAATGCCATATGAGGAGCGGGGCGTCGCGCGATCAATTTATGAACGCCTGTCACGTACAGAGGCCGACTATCCAGACAGTCCCGCAGTCAGCTTTCAGCTCTTTTCAGGGCCAACGGACAAGGCCGAGACCCTGACATGGCGCGAGGTCAAGGCCAAGGTCACTCAGACCGCCAATCTCCTGCGCCAGTTGGGCATTGGTGAGAAGGATGTGATTGCCTATGCCCTGCCAAACTGCAACGAAGCCTATCTGACGATGCTGGCGGGCATGGTCGCTGGCGTCGTCAATCCGATCAATCCGTTGCTGGAAACCGAACAGATTGCAGCCATCCTGCGCGAAACCGACGCGCGGGTTGTCGTGACCCTGAAGGCATTTCCGCAGTCGGATGTGGCTCAGAAGGTGGCAGAAGCGGTCAAGCATGCTCCCCGTGTGCACACGGTGCTCGAAGTGGATCTGTTGCACTATATGACGGGCATCAAGAGGGTCATCGTGCCACTGATCCGTCCGAGAAATCCCGGCGCCAAAGGGCATCATGCGGATGTGTTCAACTTCAACCGCGAAATTGCCAAACAGCCCTCAGACGCTTTGACCTTTGAAGACAATCTCGAAGATCGTGTTGCTGCCTACTTTCATACTGGCGGCACCACCGGCATGCCGAAAGTGGCCCAGCATACCGCATCGGGCATGATGTATAACGGCTGGCTTGGCAGTGCATTGTTGTTCAAGCGTGAGGACAATGTGCTGTGTCCTCTGCCTTTGTTCCATGTTTTCGCCTGCCATGTGATCTGCATGTCGACCCTGTCGTCAGGATCGCATGTCGTTTTCCCGACGCCGAAGGGTTATCGCGGTGACGGGGTATTTGACAATTTATGGAAGCTGATCGAGCGCTGGAAAATCTCCTTTATCATCACTGTGCCAACCGCCGTATCTGCCATGATGCAAAGGCCGGTGGATGCGGATATCTCCTCCGTTCGAATGGCCTTTTCCGGCTCGGCGCCCTTGCCACTGGAACTCTATCGGCGGTTTGAAGCGGCAACCGGTGTCGGCATCATCGAGGGCTATGGCCTGACCGAAGCCACCTGTCTGGTTTCCTGCAATCCGATTGTCGGGAAAAAGAAAGTAGGCTCCGTCGGCTTGCCATTTCCCTACACCACGGTGAAAATTCTCGAACACACCAAGCAAGGCCCGGTTGAACTTGCAACCGATGAGGTGGGTGAGATCTGTATCGATAATCCCGGTGTCTTCACGGGGTCGACCTACACCGAGGCCGACAAGAACCATAATCTGTTCCACCACGATATCTATTTGCGGACCGGCGATTTGGGACGCATCGATGAGGACGGCTATCTCTGGATCACCGGTCGCGCCAAGGATCTGATCATTCGCGGCGGTCACAATATCGACCCCGCCGAAATCGAGGAAGCCTTGGCCGGCCATCCTGCCGTGGCGATGGTCGGAGCCATCGGCCAGCCCGACAGCCATTCGGGCGAATTGCCTTGTGCCTATCTTGAACTGGTATCAGGCGCAAAGGTCGATAAGGATGAATTGATGGCCTATGCCAAACGCCATATCCATGAGCGGGCCGCCATTCCCAAATATGTCGAGATCTTGCCTGAATTGCCGAAAACGGCTGTTGGCAAAGTCTTCAAACCGGATTTGCGCAAGCTGGCCATTACCCGCGTCTATGACGAGGTGCTGGCTAAGAATGACCTCAAGACCCGCGTCGTATCTGTCATCGAGGACAAGAAGCGCGGTCTGGTCGCCCAGCTTGAGCGTAACGCGGACATTGATGAGAGCAAGTTGACCAACATTCTGGGCCAGTTCACCCAGCCGTGGGAATGGCAATAAGGCAGCCAAAAGACCGGGAATCTAACAGATGTTAGATTGCGGTTGATGTAAGTCAAGCATTGCAAGTTCAACCAAAGGAGGGGTGACTGCCCCTCCTTTGCTGTTTTCTGCGGTTTTTGGCGGTTGCTTGCCCCAAATTTGCGGTGTTTTCTCCACAAACCGGGCCTTTTGGATGGTTCGGGTTACTGGTTTTTACTGTAAAATCCCGGTATTACCTTGGCCAACTTTCGTAGGGCCCTTGCCCTCCAGCAGCGGAGTGGAACCATCGCTGACAAGATCATCGATATGAACAACCCACGCAAGAGCGATGGCATCGTTATATCAGGCCTGTCCCACACTCTCGACGGACAACCTTTTTACCAGAATCTGTCCCTGACCCTGACCGAGCAACGCATCGGTCTGATCGGGCGCAACGGTTCGGGAAAGTCCACATTGTCCCGGATGATCTGTGGCCTGACCGAGCCGAGTGAAGGCGAAATCCTCATCCACGGCGTCAACGTCTTCAAGGATCGCAAGGAAGCCATCCGTACCATTGGCCTGATCTTTCAGAACCCCGATCATCAGATCATCTTCCCAACCGTTGAGGAAGAGGTCGCCTTTGGTCTGGAAAGCCTGCTTGGTGACAAGAAAGCAGCCCGCCAAAAGGCCCGCGCCTTTTTGAAAGCCTTTGGCCGTGAAGACTGGGCCGAGCGTGGCACCTACACCCTGTCGCAAGGCCAGCGGCATCTGGTCTGCCTGATGGCGGTTCTGGCAATGGAGCCAAAGGCTATCCTGCTTGATGAGCCCTTTGCTGGCCTCGATTGGCCGACCTCACGCCGCCTGTTCAACTGGCTGACCAGTCTTGAGCAGCAATTGGTTCTTGTTACCCATGATATCAATCATCTGAAGGACTTTGACCGCATCCTCTGGCTTGAAAAGGGGCAACTGGTCGGTGATGGCCACCCTTCGGACATTTTGCCTGCCTATCATGACGCTATGGAAGCGTTGGTGCATGATGAAGATCCCTTCGCTGGCGAAGCCAAATTTGACCTTGGCGCCATGCCGGCCTTGGCTGCAGTCGGTGAGGGGGCTTAAATGCTTGCGCTGACTGTCGAGACCAAGACATGGCTGCATCGGATTCCGGTTCCTCTGAAACTGGCCATCCTGTGTGCGCTGACATTGGTGATCATGCCGCTGACCCAATGGCAGCCTGCTGTGGCGGCGACAATGGCGGTCGCCTCGCTATATCTCTCTGCCGGGCTGAAATTCGCCCGGATTGGTTTGACCCGCCTGAAGCCGATTGTCTATTTGCTCGTGGTGATTTTTGTCTATCATGTGGTCACAAGCCGCACCGAAGCGGGCCTAGCCATCAGCCTGAAACTGTTCGCCACCGTCGGTCTGGCCAATCTGGTCACCATGACCTCACGGCTCGATGACATGATGCAGGTGGTCGAAACCCTGACCGCACCGTTGAAATTCGTTGGGTTGCCTCCCCGTGCCTTTGGCTTTGCCATGGGACTGGTGATCCGTTTCACCCCGGTTTTCCTTGAAAAAGGCAAGCTGCTCAGTGAAGCCTGGCGTGCGCGCTCGGCCAAAGGGGTCAGCCCCAGATTGCTTGTCCCTCTCGCCCTTGGGGCGCTGGATGATGCCGATCGGGTGGCCGAGGCCATCAAGGCGCGCGGCGGACTGGTCCAAGCTCCGCAAGACTCAAAGAACAAAGTTTGAATTCTCCTCGTTATAAGGAACCTTCCCGTTATGGAAAGACAACTGACATTCATCGCTCTCTTTACTGCCCTGATTGCGGCCCTCGGCTTCCTGCCTAGCTTCATGCTGCCATTTGGCGTGCCAATCACGGCGCAGAATCTTGGCGTCATGCTCGCCGGTGCCGTTCTTGGGGCCCGTCGTGGTGCCTTGTCCGTTTTGCTGTTCCTCGCACTGGTCGCCATGGGCCTGCCACTTCTGGCTGGTGGTCGCGGTGGTCTTGGCGTGTTCGCCTCACCAACCGTTGGCTTCGTTGTTGGATTCCCGATTGCCGCCTTTGTCACCGGCCTGATTGTTGAGAAATGGAAGGCAGGCAATCTGTTTGTTGTTGGCACCGCCGCCAGCATCATCGGCTGCATTGTGGTTCTTTATGCCTTCGGGATCTTTGGTCTGGCCAAGATGATCGACAAGTCTCTCTTGGAAGCCACCCAGCTTTGCCTGGTTTACATTCCGGGCGACGTGATCAAGGCCGTTGTTGCCGGTGTTGTGGTTGAAGCCATTGCCCGCGCGCGTCCGGCAGCTCTGCTGTCCCGTGGCTAAGCCACGACACGCATAGCGACAAAGTGAAAAGGCCCTCGTCACGGACGGGGGCCTTTTTCTGTTCCAGTCTTGTGCAGGGTGACAGTCAGGCGCCTTGGTGAGCGAGAAAATCACCGTCGGCAATCCGCTCCAGCCCCTCAACCGGATAGCGATACAAATAGATCCAGCACCGCATCGTTTGCCCATTGGTCAGCGTCACCGGCAACAAGTAGCGTTCATATTCGTAAGGTTCTTCATAGGCCGGGCCAATGCCTTCATAATCATCAAGCTCTGGCAGGGTAACATCCGGCGATTGCAACTGGAACACATCGCCCACGACCAGATCTTCGGGATGATCGGACGCCACAACGCCGGGATAATAATCGATCCGATAAAGCTTGCCTTGAAAATGGGCCTCACCCAGATACGAGGCCGATCCGGACAGAAGGGCCGACATTTTCCCTTTGGCCTCATAGCGCAATGTGCCATAGACGAACAAAAAACAGTCCTGTTTGTCTTTCAAAGCATCTTCCTCTTTTGTCTCTCAATTCATAACCAGAAAGATATTTCCTCATGTATAGCGCAGCCCTGGCAGATCACAAATCCGCAATAGCTGCCATTACACGGTGGTTTGAGGCGGAATGGCCCAGCTGGTACGGTCCTGATGGCCCCGGGGATGCAGCTGCCGATCTTGAGAGTTGGTGTGATGAAACCGCCCTGCCGGTTGCCCGCATCGCGCTCGATGAGGCGGGGCATGTGATCGGCATCGCCGCATTGAAGACCGACGGGCTGGGGGAGGAGTTCGGCTTCAGCCCCTTTCTCTCTGCAATGTATGTTCTTCCCCAATATCGGGGATCTGGTGCAGGAACCCTGCTGACCGGGGCCATCGCCGAAGTCGCAAAAATGCACGGCTACGACATGCTTTATGCCACGACAGATGGTGCGCGCGGGTTGCTCTTGCGTCTGGGATGGAACGAAACCGGGTTTCGGTCGCTTTCGGATCGGGGCCCGCTTGCGATCCTTTCCAAGGCCCTGTAGGACAGGTGAGCAAAGGGATGCGTCAAGGCGCGGGGGCCGGTCCACTGCTGCAACATCCCGTTTGAGCTGCCATGCGGGAAATTTGTTGTCCAAGGGCACGAAAAACTGCTTACTTTCCACCCTGAATGGTTTATTTTATGGGTGAAAATAAATTGCCGCCTGTCGCACGCGGCCAAGCCCCCCCTTGGCCGCAAGACATGCAGCAGCCCTGCTTGAGTCTCGACAGGATCACGGCCGCCAAGTCTGCCAATGTCCTACCCCGTCCGTGGCTCAAGATCAAAAACTGACAGGTGAGGAAAATCGATGCTTTGGGATCTGGTGGCCGATGTCGGCGGAACGAACATGCGACTTGCAGCAGCCAGCGATGGGCAGATTGTTCGTCAGGCGACCTATGAGACCACCGGAGCAATGCACTTGACCGACGCGATCCGCAGCTTTGTTGGGGAGATCGGATCCGCACCGCGCTATGTCGAAGTAGCCGCTGCTGGTGTCATCGTCGATGGCTATGTCACACTAACCAACGCCAAACAGGGCTTTTCCACCGCCGATCTGATCGGCGCAGCTGGCGCTCAGAAGGCACGAATCCTCAACGATTTTGAAGCCGCTGCCTGGTCGCTTGTCACCGCCGATCCCAACGATCTGAGCCTGGTGCAGGGCGCACTGCCAGCCCCCTTGGAAACGCCGCCGGCCCCGACCCCGCCCCGTCTGATTATCGGTCCGGGCACCGGGCTGGGTGTCGGCACGCTGGCTTGGGCGGGTAACCAGCCAGAAGTGTTGCAGGGTGAAGGCGGTCACGTCCGTATCGCACCACGCAATCTCAGCGAGGTCGCCATTTTCGCCAAGCTAGCCGAGCTGTGGCCAGCCACCCGCATGGGAGATGCGGACAGTCTGGCTCTTGAAGCCGAGGCGATCATTTCCGGCACCGGTATTCCCTATTTGATGCGAGCACTCGAAGCGCTGGATGGCCGCGATCCAAGCAATATGTCAGCTCGCGACGTTTTTCAGGCAGCTGAACAACATGTGGACACCTTGGCAGAGCGTGCGGTTGATATGTTCTGCCATCATCTGGGGGCCGTGGCTGGCGACCTAGCGCTCTATATTTCCGCCTATGGCGGGGTCTTTTTGACCGGTGGAGTGTTGCTCAAAAATGCTTGGCTGTTTGGGCGCCCCGCCTTTATCGAGGGATTCAATCAGGGCGGACGTCACACGCGTTTCCGGGTCAATATCCCGATCTATCTGTATCGAAACGACAATTTCGGCTTGCAGGGCGCGATCAATGCCATGACCTACGACCCGGAACTGCAGTGATTGTTTGCAACAAAAGGTCCACTCGCTTCTTCGGGCTGGGTGCTTCAATCTAACACCAAAGTTCAATCATAAAACTGCAACATCCACTCCGTATCTCTCCGAATGGCCGCCTCAAGCACGATTCGGATCGATGCCGGGCGCGGTGGGCGCGTGGCAAAGCACTGTGATCATCCACTGTGCCCATCCACTGTGCCCATCCACTGTCAAAGCTCAATGCTGGAGACCAATGTGACTGAAACCAGAGTATATCCGGATCGCGGCAGCATGGCCGCAGGTCTTGCCGAGCAGGTCGCTTCAGAGCTGACCAACGCCATCAAGAAACGCGGTCGTGCAACGCTGGCAGTGCCCGGTGGCGAAACACCGCGCGCCTTCTATCAGCAGCTCAGCGAAATGGATATTGAATGGGCTTGCGTCACCGTGATCCTGACCGACGAGCATTATGCGCTCAAGGTTCCCGACAAAAGCAATGCCGCGATGATCCGGGAGCTGCTGGTCAAGGGGGCTGCGGCCGAAGCGCGCTTTCTGTCCTATCTCGATATCGAGGTTGCGGATGAAAGCGAGCGATTGACTGCCATTCTTGCCGAACTGGAAGAGGTGTTGCCGATTGACGTCTGCATTCTGGGCGTTGGCGTCGACAGTCACATAGCCTCGCTCTACGCGACTGCTGATAAAATCGAAGAGGCACTCGGGCTCTGGGCGCCAAACATCATGTTGATGGATGTACCGCAATTGCCCGAACAACGGCTGACCCTCACCGCCCCGGTTCTGGAACGGGCCCGCAAGGCCCACATTCTGCTTTATGGCGATGCCAAGAAACAGGTTCTGCGTGAAGCACAAAAACTTGGTCCGGTCGAGGAGGCTCCCGTGCGCGTAATTCTCAATCGGGCACGGGCCACAACAGTCCATTATGCGGATTGATGGAGCGGCTCTGCGACCGCGCTCTGTTTTTTGAATTCAACTGTCCAATTGATTCGAACGCAGCCGATCTGGGGTCGGATTCTTTGATTTATCAAGGTTGTTTCTTGAATCTGGCCAGATCAGAACAGGGGTTGATCATGAAAACCGGAATATTGTTCAATCCGCTTCTTAATGAGAGCAAATGAATGCTCTTTGTCGATGCGGTGAAATCAGAAAACACCTGCCCATGCGTCACCGATAGATATTTTCCACCGGTCACGTAAAAGCCCTGATGCATTTTGCCGCTGGCGGCGGAACTTTTCACAAATAACGGAAAGTTGCGCACTTTCTTGTGCCCGAAAGTGCCTTTGATCCACAGTCAAGGCTTGGCAATCACCCGTTTGTTTGCACTATAGTGGCCATCCTAGATACTCGCCGAAAGTAGGGGGAGTGTTAAATCGTGATAATGAAGGGAGTCTGTCGTGAAGATAGGTACACCTAGAGAGCTGTTTGAGGGAGAGGCGCGTGTCGCAATGACACCATCCTCGGCCAAGCTGCTCCAGAAGTTGGGATATGACTGCGTCCTGGAAGCCGGAGCGGGGGCATTGGCCGGTTTTTCAGATCAGGCTTACGTAGAAGCCGGCGTAGAGATCGTGGCCGATGCTCAGGCACTTTGGCAGACTGCCGACATTGTCGCTAAGGTTCGTCAGCCCGAACCCGCGGAACTGAAATATCTCCTCAAGGGCAAAACCCTGATTTCCTTCTTCAACCCGGCGGGCAATGAAGAAGGCATGGAAGCTGCCAAGACTGCAGAAGCCAACGTGATCGCCATGGAAATGGTGCCGCGCATTTCGCGCGCCCAGAAAATGGACGCTCTCTCATCGATGGCGAACATTGCCGGTTATCGCGCCGTGATCGAGGCTGGCAACAACTTTGGCCGCTTCTTCACCGGTCAGATCACCGCCGCTGGCAAGGTTCCGCCTGCCAAGGTGCTGATCGTTGGCGCTGGTGTGGCCGGTCTGGCCGCGATTGGTACGTCTGTCGCGCTTGGCGCTGTGACCTACGCATTCGACGTGCGTCCGGAAGTGGCCGAGCAGGTTGAATCCATGGGCGCAGAGTTCGTCTATCTCGATTTCGAGGAAGAACAGCAGGATGGCTCTTCGACCGGCGGTTACGCATCCGTTCAGTCCGAAGAATTCCGCAATGCGCAGCTCGCGAAATTCCGCGAGATTGCTTCGGACATGGACATTGTCATCACCACGGCGTTGATCCCGAACCGTCCGGCACCAAAGCTTTGGCTCGAAGACATGGTTGCGGCCATGAAGCCCGGCTCGGTGATCATCGATTTGGCTGCGGAACGCGGTGGTAACGTCGAAGGCACCGTCAAGGACGAGAAAATCGTCACCGACAATGGCGTAACCATTGTTGGCTATACTGACTTCCCATCCCGCATGGCTGCTCAGTCTTCCGAGCTTTACGCTTCCAACATCCGCCATATGATGACCGATCTGACCCCGGAAAAAGACGGTCAGGTGGTTCACAATATGGAAGATGACGTCATCCGTGGCGCGACCGTCACCTTTGAAGGCGACATCACCTTCCCACCTCCACCGCCGAAAATCGCGGCGATTGCGGCTCAGCCGAAAAAAGAGGTCAAGGAACTGACGCCGGAAGAAAAACGCGCAGCTGAAATCGAAGCCTTCAAGCAGCAGACCAAGAGCCAGATCAAGCTTCTGGCCGGTGGTGGACTGTTGATGCTGTTCATCGGTGCCTTTGCGCCAGCCAGCTTCATGCAGCACTTCATCGTCTTTGTGTTGGCCTGCTTCGTTGGCTTCCAGGTGATCTGGAATGTCTCGCACTCGCTGCATACCCCGCTGATGGCCATCACCAACGCCATTTCATCGATCATCATCCTCGGTGCTCTGATGCAGATCGGGTCTGGTTCGTCGCTGGTGATTGTGTTGGCCGCCCTGTCGATCTTCATGGCAGGCATCAACATCTTCGGCGGCTTCCTCGTCACCCGGCGTATGCTCGCCATGTTCCAGAAATCATAAGGAGGCCGGGACTATGGAAATCGGATTCACGACAGCGGCCTATGTGGTTGCGGCTGTTCTCTTCATCCTGTCTCTGGGCGGCCTGTCCAATCAGGAAAACGCAAAACGCGCCGTTTATTACGGCATGGTCGGCATGGGACTGGCCGTGCTGGCTACCATCATCGGACCGGGCTCGGGCCTGTGGCCACTCTCCATCCTGCTCATTCTGGGCGGCGGTGTGATCGGCTACTTCATCGCCCAGCGCGTCCAGATGACCGAAATGCCGCAGCTGGTTGCAGCCATGCATTCGCTGGTTGGTCTTGCTGCTGTCTTTATTGGCCTCAACGCAGATCTGGAACTGAACCATGTGCTCAGCCTTGATGGCGAAGCCCGCAAGGCGCTCGAAGGTTTTGCCGCCGTTCTGGCCCACAAGACCGTTGCAGAACAGTCCGTTCTAAAGGTTGAGGTCTTCCTCGGTATCTTCATCGGTGCGGTCACCTTCACCGGGTCTGTTGTTGCCTTTGGCAAACTGGCTGGCAGAATTGACGGCAAGCCAAAACAATGGCCGGGTGGTCATGCGCTCAATGCTGTCATGGCGATTGCGTCGCTGGTCATCGGCATCATGTATGTCTCTGGCGCTGGCATCTGGACCATGATCGCGGTTGCGATCCTTGCCGGTCTCATTGGTTGGCACCTGATCATGGGCATCGGCGGCGCCGATATGCCCGTCGTGGTCTCCATGCTCAACTCCTATTCCGGTTGGGCGGCAGCAGCCATCGGCTTTACGCTGGGCAACGATCTGCTGATCGTCGTTGGTGCTCTGGTGGGCTCCTCGGGTGCGATCCTGTCCTACATCATGTGTAAAGCGATGAACCGTCAATTTGTGTCGGTGATCCTGGGCGGCTTTGGCGGCTCCGGTGGTCCGGTTCAGGAAGTGTCTGGTGAAATGATCGCCATCGATGCCGATGGTGTGGTCTCTGCACTGGATGAAGCTGACAGCGTCATCATCGTACCGGGCTATGGTCTGGCTGTGGCACAGGCTCAGCAGAGCGTGGCAGAATTGACCCGTCGCCTGCGGGCCAAGGGCAAGGAAGTCCGCTTCGCCATCCATCCGGTTGCAGGTCGTCTGCCGGGCCACATGAACGTGTTGTTGGCCGAAGCCAAAGTGCCATATGACATCGTGCTCGAAATGGACGAGATCAACGAAGACTTCCCGGAAACGGATGTTGTCATCGTGATTGGCTCCAACGACATCGTCAACCCGGCCGCTCAGGATGATCCAAACTCTCCGATCGCTGGCATGCCGGTTCTCGAGGTATGGAAAGCCAAGCAGGTCTTTGTTTCCAAGCGTGGTCAGGGTACCGGCTATTCCGGCATCGAAAACCCACTCTTCTACAAAGAGAATACCCGCATGTTCTATGGCGATGCCAAGGCGTCTTTGAACACCTTGCTCCAGTCCATCGACTGAGCCATCAAAGCAAGCTGACAAAAAATGCCGGGCCCTTCGCCCGGCATTTTTCGTTTGGTCTTGTCTGTCGAGGATTTCGGAGACCTCTAGCGGTCAAACAGACGAAAACCAAGCAGATGATCAATCAGGGCACGGATGCGCAGCGGCAGCTGTTTGCGCGAGGGATAAACCAGCGAGAACAGCATCTGCGGTCCGGTCAGATCCGGCATCAGACGCACCAGCCTGCCGCTGGCGATTTCGCTGCGCACTGTCGAGGGAAACAGTTGGGCAATCCCCATCCCGGCCTCGCACATCTTGATCATCATCAGGGGCGAGTTGCAGGATTCATAATGCTGTGCCTCGATGGTCACCAGATTGTCACCGCGATAGAGGCGAAAGATCCCACCCGGAGTGATCTTGGCAAGCGAGATCCAGTGATGTTCGGCCAATGAGGCAAAATCCGTGGGGGTGCCATGCTCGGCAACATAGTCAGCACTGGCGAACAAGGCAAACCGGTCCTCATACAGAACGCGCCCAATCAGGCTGTCGTCGCGCGGCAGTCCAACCCGCAAGCCCACATCAATGCCTTCGGCTATAAGATCCAGCCGTTCGTCGCTGAGGATCACATCCAGTTCCACTTCAGGGTAGGAACGGCGAAAGGCTGTCAGGGCAGGCAGCAATTGCGACACACCCACATCATGGGTGGTGGTGATTGAAACCCGCCCCTTTGGGCTTTCCTGTGTCGCGATCTCTCGGGTCTCTTCCAGCACCCGCGACAGGGCTCTCGCCTTATCATGGATCTGCCGCCCTTCCTCTGTCAGAGACAGTTTTCGGGTGGAGCGCTGCAACAGCCGCACGCCGAGATCCTCCTCCAACTGGCTGATCTGTTCTGACACTCGGGATCGGCTGGATGCCAGTTGCCGCGCCGCAGCGGCAAAGCTGCCCGCATCCACCACCGTCGAAAAGACCGCCAGCGCCTTCAAATGCTGAATTCCGATTGTACTCATTTTCCGAACTTCAAATTCTAAATATAACCACTAGTGATAACAAAGCACAGAGATCATATTACAGTCAACGCAAACAGAAGATGCTGGCCAGAATGCGTCAGGACGACGATCGCCCCGCACTGAGCCAGCCCGAAAAGGAGAAAGTCATGATTGCTGTAACCGGTGTCACTGGCCATTTGGGCCGCCTTGTTGTCGAAGCCCTGCTTGCGAAAACCAAAGCTGCCAACATCACCGCCTTGGTGCGGAACCCGGACTCTGTGGCCGATTTGGCAGCGCGTGGCGTTACCGTTCGCAAGGCTGACTATGACGACCCGCAAAGCTATATCAATGCGCTCGATGGGGTCGACAAACTGCTTTTGGTTTCCTCCAGCGCTGTTGGCCAACGGGCTGCCCAGCACAAGAATGTGATTGATGCTGCCAAGACCAATGGGGTGAAGCTCGTTGCCTATACCTCGATCCTGCGGGCCGACACATCACCGATTATGCTCGCCGCCGAGCATAAGGAAACCGAGGCCATGCTCGCCGCATCCGGTCTGCATCATGTCATCCTGCGCAACGGCTGGTACAACGAAAATTACACCGAAAATCTCGCCCCGGTTCTGGAGCATAAAGCGGTCATTGGCCATGCCGGTGAGGGGCGTGTTGCTGCTGCCTCCCGCGCTGATTATGCCGCTGCTGCGGCAGCGGTTCTTCTGAGTGATGACGACCAGTCCGGCAAGATCTATGAACTGGCGGGCGACACCGATTTCTCCTTGGCAGACTATGCCGCAAAAGTGGCCAAGGCCGCGGGCAAAGAGATCACCTATGTCGACATGCCTCAGCAAGCCTATGCCGAAGCGTTGACTGGCGCAGGGGTCCCTGAAGGCTTTGCCAATGTGCTGGCCGATGCCGATGCGGCCTTGCGGGCCGGTTGGTTGAGCGATGACAGCAAAACCCTGTCCACTCTCATCCAGCGGCCCACCACGCCCATTGACGATAGCATCAAGGTTGCCTTGGCCTAAGCCTCATCTCAAACAAGAACACCTGCATCCATTGCGGCCCGAGGAAACCATCTCTTCGGGCCGTTGGCTTTTGAATCTGAATCAGAGCATGAATTTTGCCAATTGAATCAATGTCTCAGGGCCTTCAAGTGGCCCGAATCTATCTCTCAGGGATCCATTCCAAGAGTCTGAAATGACTCAGCAATCTGCCCGTTGTTAAAGTGCTTCAACAAAGCGAATTGCGTGCTTCCAGTCGTTCAACTTGAATCAAATCCTCAAGGCGCAGTGACGCAAAATGCTCCGTTGCTCGAAGGTGTTGAATCAAAGTCTGAGCGCAATGAAAAGGGGACGCAACAGGACCGAGCGGCTCTAGTGCGCCCGGTGATAGCCATTGATCCAGCTGTGTTTGACCACCCAGTTTTCAGGGTCGAAGGCGACAAGATCCGCCGCAAAGCCGGGGGCAATGATGCCATGAGTCATGTCCATGCGGATGAACTGGGCCGGATAGAGCGACGCCATTCTGAGGGCTTCCGAAAGGGGCTGGTCGAGCAGCTCCACTGCATTGCGGACAGCACCGATCATCGTCAGATGCGCGCCTGCCATCGTTCCATCGGCAAAGATGCAAACCCCGTTCCGCACCCGAATTCCTCGCCCCTGAAAGTCGAACTTTTCGCCATCCCAGCCGACGCTCGCCATGGCGCCACTGGTTAGAAAAACCTTTCCCTTGGCTTTCGCTTTGATGGCCATTCGCATGGCTGCGGGATGGACATGGAAGCCATCGGCCAACAGGCCACACCATAGCTCCTGATCATCCAGAGCGGCTCCTACCAAGCCGGGTGCCGTGGCTCCGATGGGAGGCATATGGGCAAACAGTTTGGTGACACCACGCAGGCCCGCGCGAATGGCTTGCAAGGCCTCCTGATGCGTGGCCGCACTGGATCCTGCACAAACCAGTACTCCGGCTTCGGTCAATGCCTTCAGGCTGTCGAGCCCGGCACGTTCCGGCGCCAGGGTCACCAACCGAATGCCGAGATCAGGATGGGACATTAGATCGATCAGCGCTGCATCCAGTCGTCTCAGGTGGGTGGTGTGATGAGGCGCTCCAATGGAAGGAGACAGGCAGGGGCCATCAAAATGGATTCCCTTGATCGCGGCAAGCGCACTATTCTCACCCCAATATTTGTGTGCCCTTCGAATGCAGGATGAGACATGGGCCATCACTTCCCATTCGTCGCTCAAAAGAGTGGGTAGCAAACTGGTTGTGCCAAACTGTCGATGGGTCTCGGCAATCGCCTCAAGCTCGGCCAGACCCATATCCGCTCCAACCATATGGCCACCACCGCCAAAGACATGAACATCGATGAAGCCCGGTGCCAGCACCAGCCCGGTCAGGTCATGCACCTCATAGCCGCCGGGGGAAACGCTGCGTTCCATGATATCGCCAATCAGACCGCCATCCAGTGTCACCGCCTTGCCAGCATGAAATTGAGTGCCGTCAAACAGGCGGGCATGCTGGAGGAGCTGTTTCATCGGATCGGGTCCATCTTGGCAGCGCGCAGATTGGTGCAGCGAGTCACTGGGTGGTGCCAACAATAGCCCTTTTGGTGGAAGGGGCCAATAGGGCCGCTCCCGCTCTCAGCTTTTGAGCTCAGTCACATGCTCGAACTGGTCTGCGCGATAATAGGTGCGGACAAATTCGATCGGCCGTTCACAAGACTTGCCATCAGTGCCCTGCGGGAGCGTTTCTGACTGATTTGACCCTCCACCCAATCGCTCGGAGGGCAGGAAGGACCGCTTCTCCATGTAGAGACAGGGAGAGCCTGTCGCCACCTCCAGTAAATGGGCATGGGAAACATCGAGCATCCGGGCTGACAGCCGCTGAATGGCCCGCGTTGGCCGCCGGTTACAGGCTTCAAGCCAGGCATACAGCGATAGGGTCACAAGCGATGGATCTGGCAGAATGCTGGCAGGCAGCACTGCATGTTCAAGGCACATCGGCACACCGTCAGCCTTGCGCAGACGATAGATGCGTGCAACTGGCGTTTCAGGCATCAACTCAAGAGCTTCGCATTCAGTCGGTGTTGGCAAGCCAACAGAACGGTCGAGCCACTTTGTTTCGGTCTCCACGCCGCGACTAAGCATGTCCTCCGTGAAGCTGGTCAACCGATTGAGCGGTGCATCAATGCGAGAGGCGACAAAGGTGCCTGCGCCATGGCGTTGCACCAACACACCTTTTTCCACCAGTGCGCGAACCGCATTGCGCACGGTCGCGCGCGACACTCCAAGAGAATTGGCGAATTCACGTTCTGCAGGCAGGGCGTCATTGACGTCGACAAGACCGGTTTGAATGGAATCCTCAATGCCTTTCTGAACCCGCAGATAAAGCGGCGTCGCACTATAGCCGTGAAGGTCTGATCGGGTGCGCACATGGTCGATCAGGCGTGCTAGATCACCCATGACTCAATGCTCCATTGTTGGGGGCGGTAGGCGACCACCTGCAAGCAGGATCGCCCCATCTTGCGCGTCATGCTTGCCATCCACCAGCAGGGCATTGACATCGGCTTCAAGCCACGGTTCGATTTTCTCGGCAAAGCTGCCCATGAGTGTGATGTCATTGATACCACGCCACGCTAACGCGCGCATAATTGCACTCGCTTCCGAACCGCACTGGCTCATAAGCTTGACAGCGACCGGATCATCCCGGTCGGCATATTCGACCACCAGCTTGGCGAATTCGCCATAATGAGCAGGTGTCGCTGAGGCGGTCCAAAGCACCATTTCTTCCTGACTGTCGCTGAATCGAAACATGATCTGATCGGTCATCGGACTCACTTCGTAAATGCCGTCGAGTGCCGCGATCGCATAGCGCAGAGCGCTGAGCCCCACCTGCGCTGCGCTCGCCAGATCCGACAAGGTAAAACCCCAGCCTCCGACATTGACCGAATGGCCAGAGACCAGCCCGTAGCCGCAGCTGCCCGTGCCAATGATCATGATGCCCCCGTCGCGTGCACCCTGATGGGCACCAAGACAGGCTACATGGGCATCACTTGAGATCTGGATGGCTCCAAAAGGATGCTCCCATTCCAGAAAGGCTTCCTTGTCTGCCAGAATGTGTAACCCGGCCAATCCGATCCCGGCGCTGGTTTTTCTCAAGGCTGCTTCCGGCAAGCCGGCCGCTTTGATCGCTTCACGCGCAATCCGGTCTACCTGCATTTGTGACTGCACGACGCCGAGCCGGGTATTGGCGGGACCGCCGGCCGCCTCACCAAGCAAAGTGCCATCCTTGGACCGTAGGCGTCCCCGGCTGCCGGTGCCTCCACCATCGATCCCCAAATAATAGTCGAATGCATCTGTCATCGCCGGATCTCTCTCAAGGTTCTGGCCGTGACCATATCAAGGCCAACAACAGGAAAGAGCCTGCACCGCAGCAGACTCAACTTGCCCTTAGTAGAAAACCAATCGAAACCAATTTCAATGCATCTTCTGGATATAGTGGGAATTACGGACAATTATTGCGCAAATATTTTGATTTATATCAAATTTGGTATGTAAGTGGTCCGTAATTTTGTGAATGCTAATGTATGAAGCTTCCCCTTATGCAAAAACAAGGGCAGACCATGTCTGCCCTTGTTCTTCATGGCGCGTGTGCATCAGTTCTTCTCAATCTTGACCCAATCCACTTCAACAAGGCCTTCGCCGTTTTTGGGAACATAGCCACTCGTCCCATGGCCGAACAGGAAGGAGAAAGCGTCGCCGGGCAGTTTCAGGCTGGTCAGTTTTTGCAACTCAACCCAGTTGGTGTTCGGTGCCTTGTCGCCAGCGCCTTCGGCCTCTTCCAGTTTAACTGCCGAAATATAATTGCGGCCCTGTTTGGTCAGGCGGAGCAGCGCAGAACCGGTCGACGCGGCCATCTTATCGGTGCGGGCGGTGACGTTGTTGTCGTCAAATTGCGCGATCTTGCTCACAAAGTGCGTGTTGGCGCCTTTGGCCAGTTTGTCCGCGCGTGCATTGAGCAGGGTCAAGGCATAATTGTAAGGATGCATTTGCAGGCTGGTCAGCATGGAATTGTCCTGATCCTTGGTCAGGCCCATCCGCAGCCACTCCTTGTGGGTCTGGGCGGTGAACAAGACGCGCATCGTCATCGTCCAATCACCCTTGGGGATTTTCTTATCCAGCCGGAAGATATTTTGCGTTGTCTTGTAGCTGCTGGTGTCATTGCCGGTATCGCCAAACAGGACAGTCAGTTTGCCATCTTCGACGATGTAGCTTTCAGCATTTTCCTTGTCTATGGTCCAATGAGTACCGAGCGCATCACCATCGAAATTGTCTTCAAAATAGACACCATCACTGGCCATCATGGGTTCGACCTTGGCTTGTGCCACCTTGATCGGTTTGGTCTCGACCACTTCGCGGACCTTCTCGAATGCCTTGACCAGACCGTCATTGTCCTTGGCATCGAAATATTGGCCATTGCCGTTGTCGGCAATGCATTGAATGCCGGAGCGCTGGTCATTGTTGAGATCAAAACCGACCACATGAATGCTGGTGGCAATGCCTGCCTTGTTGAGCGACGCTGCAGCGGCACATGGGTCGCCATCACAGCTTTCCAGACCATCGGAAACCAGAACAACCGTGTTGTCCTCCTCCAGATTGGGTTGCAGCCAGTTTCCGATTTCCATCAGCGTATTGGCGATGGGGGTTTGACCGTTCGGTTTGATGACAGCAAGGGAATCCTGGATCGTTTCATTGTTGACCGAGCCAACGCTGGAAACCAGTTCCATATCATCACAATCATTGAGCTTGTGATTGAAGCGATGGCCATAGGCAACAAGGCCCATCTTGGTTTCCTGCGGCATTTTCTTGACCAGATCAACCAACGCCTGTTTGGCAATGTCGATCTTCGGTGTGCCGTCAACCTGACCCCACATGGAGTTGGAGCTATCGATGACAAACAGGACATTTTTCTGCAGTGCCTGCGCCGCACCGGCCTGCAACGACAGGGCGGTGATGGCGGTGGCGGCAAGAAGGGTGAGACGAGAGATGGTCTGAGATTGGATGGTCATTGTGAGCCTCTTTGTTTTGACTGGGTGGGTGCGAGCATGGCGTTATGCTTGTTGGTCGCAGCCCACCGAAAAAGGTTCAAAATAAAATCATGTTTATTCTGTCTTCATGGTCGAGCGGCTAAAAATGAGGCTTGGCCGCTGGCTCGCGGTGAACCCCTCTACCGCAAGGTCTCAAGTGTAGCACGAGAAGTGCGTCAGAATGTCGCAGGCAAGGCGTGACAAAGAATTTGGTCTTCACAATTTTGTGAGGGCCTGATCGCACTGCTTGATTGTTCGGCTCTGGTTGAAGCAGCTTAGCCTGAAAAAACGCAATCGCCCCTTTCCCTGCTCCGGTCCTTTCGGCATACTGCGCGACGGTCTGCCTCAAGCCTTCGCATCGAACCCCATGCGGCAGGCCCGGGTGAAGCAATCGCCAATCGGGCAGAAATCTGACCATAAGCAAGCTAGCCGACGACTCACATCAACGACGGGACACACCATGTCGCAAAAAATCCTGCGCGGAAGGATCCTGACTTTCCATGCCGAACCGCAAACGCCTCACGATGAGAGCGCCCATCTTTATATCGAAGATGGTGCCTTGCTGATCGAGGCAGGCAGGATTGTTGCTTGTGACAGCTATGCTGCGGTGCGCCCGTTGGCCCGCGCGGAGGCAGAGGTGATCGATCACCGGCCTCATCTCCTGATGCCCGGCTTCATCGACACGCATCTGCATTTCCCGCAGGTGCAGGTGATTGCCAGTTGGGGCGCGCAGTTGCTTGACTGGCTGGAAAACTACACCTTCCCGGCGGAAGCGCGCTATGCCGACCCCGACCATGCCGCACTGATGGCTGGCCACTTTTTCGATCAGATGATTGCCAACGGAACCACTACCAGCGTTGCCTATTGCACCTCGCACAAAAGCTCGGCCGAGGCCTATTTCACTGAGGCCGCCCGGCGCAACATGCGGGTGATTGGCGGCAAGGTGCTGATGGATCGCAACGCGCCCGACGCCGTCTGCGACACACCGCAAAGCGGCTATGATGACACCAAGGCACTGATCGCCGATTGGCACGGCAAGGGCAGGGCGCTTTATGCCATCACCCCGCGTTTTGCCATCACCTCAACGCCGGAGCAACTCGAAGCCACGTCAGCTCTGGTGAAGGAGTATCCCGATTGCTACATCCAGACCCATCTCGATGAAAACCACGCTGAAATCGAGTTGACAACCCAGCTCTATCCCGACGCACCGGACTATCTAGGTATTTATGAGCATTATGGTCTGCTCGGCCCCAAAATGCTGCTCGGCCATTGCATTCACATGCAGCCGCGTGAGATCGACGTGATGATCGAAACCAAGTCGCGGCCTGTATTCTGCCCGACGTCCAACCTGTTTCTAGGCTCCGGTCTGTTCGATTATGAGGGTCTGAGGGCACGGGGCGCGACTTGCGCCGTGGCAACTGACATTGGAGGGGGGACATCCTATTCGATGCTGCAAACCCTAAATGAAGGCTACAAGGTGCTGGCGCTAAGGGGCCAGAAGCTCCACCCCTACCGCGCCTTTTACTGGATGACCCTGGGCAATGCGGTGGCCTTGGGGCTTGAAGACAGGATCGGCACGTTAGTGGCAGGATCAGAAGCCGATATTACGGTCCTTGATGCCCGTTCCACCCCGGCCATGGCCCTGCGCATGGAGACCTGCCAAAGCCTCGCCGAAGAGCTCTTCATCCTGCAAATCATGGCCGACGACCGTGCTATCGCCCAGACCTATATTGCGGGCGAGGCACAGAAAAAGCAGAGCGCCGTCTAGCGCTTCATCAGTTGTTTGAGGTCTGCGGTCGGGTCGGCGACAATGGCCGGGTCCGCGCTTTTGCCTGCATCGATCAGTCGTTTGCCGACCATATAGGCGCGCGGATCATTCATCGCATCAAGGGCAATCAACTGGTCGCCGCGATAGTACCAGAAGGATTTCACCGCTCCCCCGTCGCGGGTGACGATCTTGTCATAGCCCGCATTCAGCCCGGCAATCTGCAACTTGACATCATATTGGTCGGACCAGAACCATGGCTTCGCAACATAGTCTTTGAGGGGGGTGCCTTTAAGGCTCTGAAGCATGTTTTCCGCAACAGTCTTTGCCTGGTCGATGGCATTGCCGACACTTTCCAGCCGAATGCGATTGCCTTGATAAGGGAAAGACGCACAGTCGCCAGCAGCCCAGATATGAGGGTCGGAGGTCTGGGCGTGAACATCCACTGCGATTCCATTGTCCAGCGTCAGTCCGGCCATGTCAGCCAATACCGTGTTGGGCCGTATGCCGATGCCGCAAATGACGAAGTCTGCTTCCAGCATCGTGCCATCATCGAGCAACGCGCCCGTGACACGTTCATTGCCGACAAAATGCGCCAGCTTACTGCCTTCGAGCAATTTGACCCCATGGCGCTCATGCAAACTGCGGAAATAGTCCGAGGTTTCCTTTGCAGCGACCCGTTGCAGAATACGGTCTGCCGCTTCCACCAGCGTCACGTCGAGACCACGCTTGGCGCATACCGCTGCCGCCTCAAGGCCGATATAGCCTCCGCCGACAATCAGAACCCGTCGCCCGGCGACAATCTCCGGCTCGAGCCCATCAATATCGGCAAGACCACGCACCACATGCACCCCGGGCAATTGGCCGCCAAGTGCTTCGGGCATGCGGATAGGGTCGGACCCGGTGGTCAGTGCCAGATGATCATAGGCAAGCTGGTCGTCCCCGACCGTGATGATGCGGGACTGGGCGTCGATTCCGGATACCGGCACCCCACAGCGCACCGCGATATTGAAATCATCATAGAAATTCTGTGGTCGCAGGGTCAGGCCCTCAAGGCTCATGTCGCCCAACAGATAGGCCTTGGACAGAGGAGGGCGTTGATAAGGCAGGTAAGGCTCTGCCCCGATCAGGGTCACCCGCCCGGCAAAACCCAGCTCACGCAGGCGCTGCACCAGAGTGGCCCCAGCCTGTCCCGCACCGACAACGATGACGGTTTTTTCTTCAAACATGCCCATTCCTTTCAACGTCCTTGGCCGTCCTGCATCCTGTCGAATGGACGGGGATCAGACCCTGTTGCCAAGGTGGCGATCCGCAAAGGAAAGTCAAGTCAACAATCCCTCAACAGAACGGCAAGACGCTGAAGGATCAAATCTTCTTCGGCAACACTCAGCATGACGCTTTCGAGCAGGATCTCACCTTGGCTGGCCCGATCTTCCATCACCCAGATTGCAGGATTGGAGGCTTTCAAGGCAGCAATAATTGGAGCCGCCTCGCACGGCAAGCGCAGGCAAGCGCGCTCAAAGGGCAAATTGGTCGGATCGGCAACCGCATAGGCTGTCACGCCGGGCAGCAGATTGGCGCGCTCAAGAAAGGCCGCAAGCTTGGCTGCCTTGTCCTGTGCCCAATTGGCGAGATCCAGAGCCTGCCGTTCCTCAATCGCTGCCAGTACCCCCGTGATTGCCTCCTTCGAGGCTTTCATCCCGCGTCCGATTCCGGATTCTTGTGCGGCCACTGCCGCCACCATTTCCGCTTTGCCGACGACGATCCCAGCCGTAGGAGAAGCGAGATATTTCTGTCCACTGAGCAGCAACAGATCAGGATCAAGCGCCACCAGCTCGGCAACTTTGAAATCCTGCGCCGCCCCATCAAGGATCACCGGTACATTTTGGTCCTTTGCGAGCGAGATCATCGCAGCAAGGGAGGGGGTTACCCCCCGCACCAACCGGGAATGGACCAGCAGCAGCGCGCAGATGTCCGGCGCTTTGAGAGCCGATGCCAGATCCCCTTCGCTGCACGCATCTGCCTCTCCCACCATGAGCGGGGTTGCCCCTGAAAGGCGGATCGCCTGACGGACCGGATGGCCGTAATTGACATTGTGCCCTGCGGGCAAAACGACTTTGCTCGGCCCACCGGTGGGCAGTGGCAGACAGCGCACCAATGCCTTGTCCGTTCCCGTCATGCAGGCCGCAACCGACAAGGTGATGGCCGCCGCCGTACAATGAACCAGTGTCCCAGCCTCTGCACCCGACCAGGCTTTGAGTGCCAGATCAGCCTGGTGTTTGAGGTCCTCCATCACGGCATAGTGCCGCAGGCTTTCGCCAACTGCCCGGCTCACGCGCTCAGACGAACGTGAAACCCCAAGGGGAGTAAAGGTGCCTCTGGCATTGATTGGCTTTTTGGTCATCAACAATCTCTCCGGTATGGAACAGGGGGACAAGACCCGGGACTTTCATCGATAAAGAGGGGATTGTATTGGAGCAAGTGCTAATGACCACTTGTGGCTCAGCCCACCCCGAACCGAACCGCGCAAAGGCTAGCCCAGAGGCCCAAATGACAAACTTTTAACGCAAATTCGGTGTTTCCCGGTGCACCACTCCCTCTCCAAGGCTTTTCAGCGGCGTGTCACTTGGCTAAGGTCCGACCCGTTCCGGGACCGCCGCCTGACCGCGACCTGCCTCCCGGCCCTGTTATTTGTGACCGTATGAAAAGAAGCACTTCCCATGAGCATGATCCTGAAAATGACCTGCCCGGACCAACCCGGTGTCGTCGCTGACCTCAGCGCCCGACTGCTGGAGTTTGGCTGCAACATTCTGGAGAGCAATCAGTTCTTCCAGCCCGCCCCGAAATCGACACGGGATGATGGTCTGGGTACATTCTTCATGCGTGTGGTCCTGTCCAAGCCCGAAAGCACCGATCTGGCCGCCCTTTGTAAGAGCGTTGATGCTTTTGCCGACAAATTCAGCGCCACCTATTCACTCAATCGCAGTGATGCGGTGGTCAAAACCGTCCTGATGGTCTCCCGTTTCGATCACTGCCTGCTCGACATCCTTTATCGTGTGCAGAAAGGCGCGTTGCCGCTCGATATCGTTGCTGTGGTCTCCAACCATGCCGATAGCCGCAACAATGTGGAACGCCTTGGCATTCCTTTCTATCTCTGGCCAGTGACCAAAGAAAACAAGGAAGAGCAGGAAGCCAAGATCGACGAGCTGATCGAGCGCACCGGTGCCGAGCTTGTCGTGCTGGCCCGCTACATGCAGATCCTGTCCGACACCCTGTCGAGCCGCCATTTCGGCAAAATCATCAACATCCATCATTCCTTCCTGCCGGCCTTCAAGGGCGCCAAGCCCTATCATCGGGCATGGGAACGGGGGGTGAAGCTGATTGGTGCGACCGCCCACTATGTGACGCCGGATCTGGATGAAGGTCCGATCATCGAGCAGGATACCGAGCGGGTGACCCATACCGATGATCCAGATGAACTGGTCCGGCGTGGGCGCGATATCGAAGCGCGGGTCCTTTCGCGCGCTCTGCGCCTGCATGCGGAAGGACGTGTGTTCATTGATGGAAATCGGACTGTCGTCTTCCATCGCTGACATCAGGCGACTGCTTGCGGCCGCTCCTGCCCTTCAAGAAACAGGCCCGTGCAACACAGCGCGGGCCTTTCTTTTTGCCGCCTTTGTCTGCGTGATTGAAGTCTGGAACAGGCAACCATACCGCGCCAAATTGGGGGTATGGCGCGGTATGGTCTATGGCTTGCGTCAGCCTTGTGGGGACAGGGGTCCACAAGCCAATCTCGAAAACATGATCAATAAGCGACCATGGATGGTCTGATTGAATGGATTGAGCTGATTCTCTTGCCAGATTTCCGGCAGCAAACAGACACAAAAAGGAGAGGTGGAGAACAATATGCCGATGCAATTTGAGCGTTTTTGACTAAAAGCGCTTCCCCAAGACCGAAACTTGTACATTTATCCTTGCAAAACATCAGAATTAACCACTCCTCTTAGTTGTGAGGCCAATTTTGGTGTATCAAGGAGCTGTTGCATGTCTCTGGAGATGGATTGCATGGAGTTGGCGATGATTCATTGTGATCGATGGGACAGCGGCGTACAAATCATTACTAGACCGTTCGGTCAAGGGTTGTAAAGAGTGTGTCATGCCTCGTTCCACATATGAAAATCTGGTGATGGTGGCCGCTACGCTCTTCAGGCAACAGGGCTATTCCGCTTCCAGTATCTCAGACATCCTCACCGCAGCCGATACTGCCAAGGGGTCGCTCTATCACCATTTTCCCGGCGGTAAGCAGGATCTGGCGATTGCCGCCGCCCGCCATTCGTCTCAATGTGTTCTGGAGTTGATGACGGGATGCTTCGAAAGGGCACGCATTGGCAATGGTTGCTTTTACGACGGCGTACAATATCTGATCGAAGAGATTGCGCTTCTGTTTGACGCGATGGAAAGCCATGAATTGAGCCCGGTTTCTGCCACCCTGCTTAACGGGGCCTCAAACGAGGCTTTCCGTAAGGAGGCTGAGTCTCTGTTTGTCGAGTGGAAGGAAGCCTTCATCACCGAGGGAAAGCGGTTTGGCATGGCAGTGGACATCGTCCGCTATCTGGGTAACAAGCTGCTCTTGCTGATGGAGGGAGCATGGGTGATTGCGCGCGCTGTAGGCCATGCTGGCCCAATCCGTGATGTCGGCATCATCATGCGCGAAGACCAATGGTCAAACCCGAACATGTCCAGCCTGACTCTCATGGCAAGCGCAGAAACAGACTGACACTGTCCGCACGCCCCGCAGCATCGATCACCGTCAGCGTCGATTGACCCGCACCGTCCGGTGTCCAGTGGATCTGCCGCCGGTTGCCATTGGCGTCGAACACCTGTCCGTTGGCGAGCCAGCGGAAGGGCGGCCGACCATCCTGCAACTTGATCACCACCGGGAAGGGAGACATGTCGCTGGTTTGGGCCAGTTCGATCTGTGCTCCGCTGGGCGGATAGCTGATCCGTGGCGGAGGCTCTGGCAAGGCAGCGTCCTGATCCCACCGGCTCTCGATGTGAAATCGCTTCATGGTGGGGGGCAAGTCTGCTCGCGCTTGGTCAAGCGCCCCGAGGGGAGCTGAAGGCAATGGCTCCAAGGCAAGGCCGGATTTCGCAAAGGCTTCAAACAGGATCGGGGCAGCAGCGGACCAACCCGTAATTCCCGGCACGGCACCATTGTCTGCCTTGCCCACCCAGACCCCAATCACATGGCGGCCATCAAACCCCACGGACCAGGCATCCCGATAGCTGTAAGACGTGCCGGTCTTGTAGGCGATGGCCAGCTTGGCACTGCCCCTTGGCGGGCTGGCATCCTTGAGAATGTTGGCAATGTGCCACGTGGCGATTGGATCAAGGACCGAAGCACCGGATGCCTCTGGTGACGCCTCTGTCAGCTCGGATGGGACGGTGTCTTTGGCCTGAAGCCGCAGGGGACGCACCCGGCCATCATTGGCAAACAGGGTATAGAGCTGGGTCAGATCCTTGAGGCTGAGGCCCATGCCGCCCAGACCGACCGCCAACCCGATCGTCTCACCTTCGGGCAGTTCCGCTTTAACACCGCCCTGCCGGATTCTGCCCATCAGGCGCTGTGGACCGATGGCATCAAGCAGGGCAACCACTGGCACATTCAGCGACTGCAGCAAGGCCTCGCGGATGGTCACTTCCCCCTGATAGTCCATATTGAAGTTTTTGGGGCGATAGCCGCCAAAATTCACCGGTCGATCGTCAATCAAGGTTTGATCCCGCACAAGGCCTTCTTCAAAGGCCAACCCATAGATGAAGGGTTTGAGCGCCGAACCTGGCGAGCGCAAGGCACGGCTCATATCGATCCAACCGGCCCGCGCCGCACTGACATAGTCCGGCGATCCAATCTCCACCAGAATGTCGCCCGTCTTCGCATCTGCCATCACCAGAGCAACGGACAGGGTCGGCCCGAGACGACCCGCGGCGCGTTTGACCACAGTTTCCAGTTGCTGCTGGCTGTCCTTGCGCAACAAAGTGTGATGAATGGCTTTCTCTGGCGCCGCACGGATCAAGCGATCCGCCGCGTGCGCTGCCAGTTGCGGCAAATCCTGACGAGTGCCCCTGAGCGGTTGGGCGGTTGCTCGCGCCACTTCACCGATATCGATCACCGCCGCCTTGGCCATCCGTTCCAGAACGGTATTACGGGCTTTCAAGGCGCGCTCTGGGTGGATATCCGGTCGGCGGGCAACCGGCGACTGGGGCAGGGCAACCAGTAAGGCGGCTTCAGACAGGCTCAAGGCTCCCGGCTCCTTGCCGAAATAGGCGAGGGTCGCCGCCCTGACACCTTCGATATTGCCACCATAGGGCGCAAGCGTGAGATAGGCTGCCAGAATTTCCGGTTTGCTCATGCGGCGTTCCAACTGGATCGCACGCAGCATCTGCCACAATTTGGCACCGATGGTGCGATTTTCTCGGGGTTCCAACAACCGCGCCAATTGCATGGTGATGGTGGAGGCACCCGAAATGATCCGCCCATTGGTCAGCAATTGCCAACTGGCCCGCAGCATCGCCTCCGGGTCAATGCCATGATGGGCAAAGAAGCGTTTGTCCTCATAGGCCAGAAGGATCTTGATGAATTCCGGGTCAATCTGACCGAGATCTGCCTTCAGGCGCCAGTGTCCGGTTGGTGTGACATAGGCCCTGAGCAACGTCCCCTCCCGATCCACCACTTCAACCGACAATTTGGTCAGCGGTGACAGTGGTGGTGGGTTGGTCTTGTCGAATTGGACAAATCCAATCCAGCCACCAACAAAGAGCATCAAAAAAAAGCCAATGCCCAGCCCCATGCCGATAAAAAGCTTCGGCATGGGAATCTTGGTCAGGATGGATCGCAGCGGGGCCATAATGAGGGTGCCCCCTAACGGACGACCCGCATGAAGCCGCTGGCCGTCCGGGCTGAACGGTCCGGACGATACATGTCTTCAACAACCGCAGCCGGGTGCATATAGCTGCCCGGTGTTACCGCTCGCACCTGATAGGCCAGTGTGTAGGTGCGTGTCGCCCCACGATCATGGTTGATTGCCGCCAGCAATCGATCATCGCGGAACTCCAAATGAGCCACGTTGGTCTTTGGCAGCCAGCTGAAATCCTTGAGGTCGCTGTTTTTCAGCAAATGCGGATTCTCGATCTCGAGACCTGCTGGCAGCAGGTCACTGATCATGATCCGCGACGGCAGATCATCCAGTTGGTTGACGCTCAGAACGACGACAAAGCGCTCATTCTGACGGATTTCGGCCATCGAGGTCGGGCTGCCATCCAGCTTGTGATAGGAGCGGGCAATCACCAAACCATTCTCGCTTGCGGGCAAAGGCTCGGTTGGCGTGCCGATGGTCGTCACATTAACCTGCAGGGCCTTTGTCCCATCATTGTCGATGACAAGGGGTGCGTTGGCCAAAGACGATCCAGCCAAAGTCTGGCTGAGAGACCCCTTGAGGGGAGCCCCATTCACAGCGATGCCAAGATCCTGCGGATTGGCAAGGCTTGAGCGCGCTGCCATAACCATCCATGCCTGCTCCTGAGTGCTGAGGCGACGGCTGGGATCATACAGCTCGGCGGCCAGCGCCTTGATGCCTGACAGAGCGTCCGGTGCGGGTGACAGCTCACCTGCAAGGGCCTGCATTGCCGCCACATCCCTCTGCAGCGAAGCGAAGGCATAGACTTGCTCTTCCGGCATCGTTTGTTTGGCAGCCAGAGTGTTTGCCAGACTGAGCGCTGAGTTAAACGCCCGATCCGCGCGGTTGCGATCCCCATAGAGCGCCAGAGCGGCCCCCAATTGTGCCCGTGCCAGCGGCGTTTTGAACTCCGTCAGCTTGGTCTCGACATAATAGCGCAAGTCCCCGGCAGACACCGCCCGATTGCGGGCAAGCGCATAGAGCCCGTAGGCGAGCGAAGCGGAATCGCGGCCAAGATCGCTTTGATAGGCAAGACGGTTCTGCAGGCTGGTCAGCGCCCGCTTCATTGGTTCGGCGGCCACATCAAGCCCCCGTTCCTTGGCCCGGGTCAGGAAGTCGACCACATAGGCCGACAGCCATGCATCGTCCGGAGCATTGCCGCCCCAGAGGCTAAAGCCGCCGACATTGCTCTGATAGGACAGAAGTTTGTCGACCGCCTGTTGCAGACGCTTGTCCATTTCCTTGCCCGACAGACCCGCCAGATGCTCAGGCAAGGTCAGCGCAATATCGCGGGCATAAAGCAGAGGCAAAGCGCGACTGGTGATCTGCTCTGCACAGCCATAGGGATAGCGGTCCAGTTGCAACAAAAGGGATGCAATGTCATAGCCGCCCGGTTCATTGACGGCGACAGTCAACTGCGCCCCATCCACCTGAAGGCCTGCAAGCAGGCTTTGATCGACGGTGAAGCTGTCACCCTTGGCAAGCGGCAGGCTCATCACCCGTGTTACCGGCAGAATGCCCGAGCGGATTGGCAAGGACGCTTCGTGAATGATATCCGCCAGTCCATCAGTCTCTTCGGTGACCTGTGACAGGGTTATCGTCACATCGCCACGTCCTTCTGCCATGGCGACAATCGGCAGACTGAGAGACACCCGTTCATCCCGATTGAGTCGCACCACCTGCGGGATCTGGGTCAGATCCGGTTTCAGTGCCTTGTTGGTTTTAACCGAAATGACATAGTCGCCTTCATCCGCTTCCAGATTGGTGAGTTCGATCAGCGCGCGGCTATCATCGCCTGGCGCCAAAACCTTGGGCAGACTTGCATGCACAATGATCGGATCACGGATCAGCGCATCTTTG
Source organism: Cohaesibacter intestini (assembly GCF_003324485.1). Taxonomy (NCBI): domain Bacteria; kingdom Pseudomonadati; phylum Pseudomonadota; class Alphaproteobacteria; order Hyphomicrobiales; family Cohaesibacteraceae; genus Cohaesibacter; species Cohaesibacter intestini. The sequence continues at coordinate 440,222 of NZ_QODK01000003.1, forward strand.
TCCGAGCCACCAACGGCCTGTTTGGTCCAGGCTGTGGCCATCAGACGGGCCGAGCCGTTGAATTGCGGAATGTCGAAAGCCACCTCAGCCTCGCCCTGATCATCAAGGCGCACAATCCCGGAGACAAAGGCAACCAGTTCCTGCGTCGGCTTGTCTCCCGCCGATTGCATGCGTGGACCAAGACTGTCGCCACCGGTTCTAAGCGCTCCCGTCGCCCCTTGCGAGCCATCGATTAGACGGCCATACAGGTCGCGAATGGCAACACCCAACTGCCGTTGGCCGAAATAGCGTCCTTTCGGGTCAGGGGACGGGTGATTGGTCAGCTTCAGAATGCCTTCATCGACAAGAGCGACCTGAATATAGGCTTCTTCGCCCGCCTTCACCCCCTTGACGGTCACCGGAATGATCATCTGCTCATTGGGACGCAGCCCCTCATCAAGTTTGACCTCCACTTGAAGTGCCCGGTCTTCAGGGTCGATCTTTAGCCATTGTACGCCAATGGCGCGGGCCGGATTGCGGGAGGCTTCCTTGTCAGCCGGCCGATAAAGCGTCGCCAGCAAGTAGGCCCCGGCACCCCAATCCTTGTCGACCGGAATGTCGATGGTTGCCCCTTCCTCAGGGATATCAACCGAGAGCGTGTCACGAATGCTGTCCGTGCCGATGGCAATCAGGAGACGTCCGGCAAAGCGTGGTGAAACCTGCAGCTTGGCGGTTTCGCCTGCCTTGTAGCTGGCTTTGTCGAGTGCCAGCTGTAGCCCGTCCGGAGAATCCAGTGATCCGCCAGAACTCCAGCCAGCGGTGAATTCGATGCTGGTTGTATCTCCGACTGCAAGGCGATAGCGGCCCCATTCCACAGGCAAGGACAAAGCGGCAGGGTCATTATCTGCTGACAAATCAATGCTCCCGTCAGCCACTTTGCGCTCGAGATCAACGCTTTCGAACCGCCAGCGGCCATTGTCGCGATACCATTGATAATGGCGCTCCAACTTGATCAACGCCCAGTCAAGGCCAGTGCGCGCCACCTGTGCGCCGTCTGGATCGATGGCGAGAAGCTGGAACCCAGCCTCGCTGTTTTCCGAGACCCGTTCATCCTCAAATAGCGGCTTGATGCCGACCATCACCGTGTCCGGACGCACCTGATAGCGCACCCGGCGTTCAATGGCGCGGCCCGAACCTTCGCGCATCCGCATCACCAGATCGGCAACTTTCGGTCGGGTGGATGCCTTCAATGTGTCAAGTGCGACCTCGTAGCGTCCATGCCCCTGCGCATCAAGCGGTGGCAATATATCGAGCGGAATCCGTTCGGTGCCTGCCTTGTCCTCTTCGGCCAGGCCGAAGACATAGCCATCAAAGCCCTTGCGTGAGCGGCTTTCGCGCACCAGCACTTCGCCCTCGACATCAAGGCCAGCAGCGGGGGCTCCGTAAAGATAACGCCCTTCGATGCTGCCCGTTGCGACCGAACCGGGGGCGATCACGTCGCTTTCGGGTTTCAACGCCATGTCCGTGCGGTCCGGAATGAAATCTTCAACGAGGAACCGCATTTCTGCCAATGCCGGTTCATCCGGGTCGGCCAAAACCTGCACCTGCCAGGTGCCGCGCGGCGCATTGCTGGTCAATGGCAGGCTGACCGCATAGCCACCCAAGGCGCGGCCATCGCCGACCAGTCGCTGCAATTCAACCCCATCCGGGCGATAGAAGGCAAATGTCAGCGGCAGGTCATCAACGGCGCGGGCACTGGCATCGCGTGCCAAGGCCGACACATGCACCTGTTCGCCGGGACGATAGACGCCGCGTTCGGTCCAGGCATAGACATCGACACCCTGCGGTGACGCACGTCCCGTCACGCCACGGTCGGAGAGATCAAATCCGGCCCGCGTCATATCGAGGAAGACGAAATCAGTATCATCCTTGGCCGCGGTCACCACCGCTGGTGCCAACCCTTCTTTGCCGCGCACCAGACCGGCGTCAAAACTCACCAGCCCCTTCGCGTCACTGGTGCCTCGGCCCAGCACATCATTGTTGCGGGCAATCAGTTCCACTTCGACGCCAGCCAAAGGCTCGGCAGTGGCCAGCGAGCGAACGAAGACCTGTAACCCGCCCATTGTCGTATCCTCGCCAGAGGCGGCTGGATTGCTGCTCATAAAGGTGGTCAACCCGATATCGGAAATCACGAACCATTGGCTCGCCAGCGCCTCATAATCGCGCAAATTCTTGGTCTTGGTTGAGGCGGTCATCAAATAGACCCCGGGCTGGCGCTCAGGTAGCGCTTCATCGATCGGGATCGAGGTCACCACATCCTGATTTTTCTTAGGGCGGATGTCGATGGCGCCCTTCCAGACTGGTGCTCCAAGATTATAGACGAGACTGGACAGCTCCCAGTCCGACAATTGCTTGAGAAAATTCGAGCCACGCATCAACTGCGCAAGGGAACGATCCGAGACACGATAAAGCGCCAGTTTGGCCTCGTCACTATTGACCGAGACCAGCGGAATGCCCCGACGGTTGCTGGCAGGCAGCACATAATTGTTGCCGGTAAAGCGCATGGATGGTGCCCGATCACGAACATAGAGATCAAGCTGGATGTTTGAGAGCAGCCGTTCGCCATTCTCTGCAGGCAATCCTTCGCGCAGATCGATCTGATAGCTCTTGCCATGGGCAAGCCCTTCGACACAGATCTGCCGTGTCGAGACATCAATCGATTGCGGTGGTTGCTGGTCGACCCGCACATAAGAGGCAAAGTCGGAAAAGCCCTTCTTGAGGTCTTCGGAAAATTGCAGACAAATGCGGGGCACTTTCAGGTCCGCATCCAGAGAATGGGTCAACATCCGGAAACCATGGGCCTTCAGAAGGCGCATATAATTATCACGATCCGCAGGATTTTCCTTCAAATCGAGGGCCAGCTTGAAGCTGTTGATGGACTCGCGATACCAGTTGGCAGCCTCGAGACTGTGCGCCAGACGCGACAGGGATGCCGCTCGATCGCTGCGTGTGCGCGAGGTGCCATAGGCATTGACTGCGGCACTCACCGCATCATTCCGCGCCCGGCGGGCCTCCGAGCGGTTCTGAACCGTGAGGGCCAAGCGTGCCGAGGCGTCGGCCAAGGCCAGCCACGCATCAGAGGAGTCCGGTCGAGTGGCAATGGCCGACTGGAACCAGCCGACTGCTCCTGCTGCATTGTCAAAACCCATTTCGTCCCGACCGCGTGCGAGCATTTCCTCAAAACCGGTGTCATTGCCCTGCATCTTGGTGATGGTCTGCTTGAGTTGCTCGGCTGAGCGATACCAGCTGGCCGACAGATAGGACAGGCGAGGGGCTGCCCCCAGATCCGGCTCGGCTGACTGGCTGACGATCCGGCCGGAAATGGCCCCGACGAAAGGTGTTGCGGTCTTGAAGTCGGATTTGAGGAAACAGAAGCGGGCCCGGACATTGTAGGTGAAGGCCCGGCATTCATTGAGGTGAAGACAGGCTTGCTGGCACTGATCGAAGGAAACCCGGCGCTGGGTCTTGATATCAAACCCGTAATAGTCGGTATCCTCCTCGATGATCACGTCGCGCATTTGACTGCCGCCTTGTGCTTGCGCCGTGACCACAGATGGCATGATGGATGGAATGGAGAATGCGAGCAACGCCGCAAGTGCCGTCAGAAACCGGGTCATGACCCCTCCCGAAATATCATCCAATATGGCCCCCAATGCCCGAAGCATGAGCACGCAGAAATGTTGCGCGGGGTTCCTTTAGGAAAAAAGTGGATGGACCGCTGGTGCCATTCTTGCGTGGGCGTGGACCTGACGGTAGCGATAAAATCGTCAAACAGTGGGGAATAGTTTACACCCGCTTTGCGGCAATTCTATGCAAATCGGGCGAGGGTGAGTGAAATAATCCTCGATCCCCGTTCGCAAGCTGCCTTAGAGGCGCGTCTATAAAAACAAAAATGCCGGACCGCATTGCGCCCCGGCATTGAACTTTGTCTTGGCAACTGTCCGATCAGGTTGCCCCTATGGGCGACCAACGGAAATATACTGGAAGCCGGCTTTCTCGATATAATCTTTGCGATAGATGTTGCGCAAATCGATCAGATTGTGGCTCTTCATGCTCGCTTTGAGGCGTGAGAGATCAAGCGCCCGGAAAGCATCCCATTCGGTGACAATCACCAACGCGTCGGCATTTTCTGCGACGCTGTAGGCATTGTCGCAATAGGTGACATTGCCCAGCAGCTTTTTGGCTTCTTCCATGCCTTCGGGATCGTAGGCATGGATGTCGGCGCCTGCATCCTGCAGGGCCTGAATGATCGAAATGGAGGGTGCGTCGCGCATGTCGTCGGTGTTGGGCTTGAAGGTCAGACCGAGAATGGCGATCTTTTTGCCTCTGACATCCCCATCGCAGGCTGCAATCACCCGGCGGGCCATGGCCCGTTTGCGATTATCGTTGATGGCAATGGTGGTTTCGATCAGCCGTACCGGATGATCGTAATCCTGCGCGGTCTTGGCCAAAGCCAGCGTGTCCTTTGGAAAGCAGGAGCCGCCATATCCCGGTCCGGCATTAAGAAATTTCGATCCAATTCGGTTGTCGAGGCCAATGCCACGCGCCACATCCTGAACATTGGCTCCAACGCTTTCGCATAGATCCGCCATTTCGTTGATGAAGGTGATTTTCATCGCCAGAAAGCCATTGGCCGCATATTTGATCAGCTCGGACGTGCGGCGGTTGACGAAAAGCAGAGGCGACTGGTTGAGGAACAAAGGCCGGTAAACCTCTTCCATCGCCGCCTTGGCGCGCTCGTCCTCGACGCCGACTACGATCCTGTCCGGGCGTTTGAAATCTTCAATCGCGGCACCTTCGCGCAAGAATTCGGGGTTCGAGACGACCGAGAAATCCGCATTCGGATTGGTCTCGCGGATGATCCGTTCCACTTCGTCACCGGTCCCGACCGGCACCGTCGACTTGTTGACCACCACCGTGTAGCCTTTCATCGCCTTGGCGATGGTGCGGGCCGCAGCATAGACATAGGACAGATCCGCATGCCCATCGCCACGCCGCGAAGGGGTGCCAACCGCGATGAAGACCACGTCGGTCTCTCGCACAGCGGCTTCCACATCGGTGGTGAAGGACAGGGTGCCATTGTTGCTGTTACGGGAAACGATTTGTTCCAGTCCCGGCTCGTAGATCGGGATCTTGCCACTATTGAGCGCTTCGATTTTCGAGGCGTCGACGTCGGCGCAAATGACGTGATGACCGAAATCGGTGAAGCAGGCTCCGCTGACCAATCCGACATATCCTGAGCCGATGACCGAGATTTTCATTGCATGCAGTCCTTGTTGTTCTCGTGACCCTGTGGTCTGGCAATGCGGCCAAAAAGGCGGCATAGGCTTTGACGGCACATTCCTTCTTTCAGCGCCGTGCTTCAACCCATTTATGCCGCTGGTCACCAGCTTTCAACCAAACCAATCGTCCTCTGGTGCATATCGGGTGCCTGCCAACCGCAAACCGGCTTTGAAGCACGGCCAAAGGCGAAAACAGGCGGCTGACAGCGGTGTCTGACCCCCTTTGTCAGGAATAAGTCAGCAAGATCAATGATGACCAGAGTGGGGATAGCGCAATTATGCTGCACTTTGATAACAGTCCAGCGTTCTGAAAAATCAGTACTCTTTCCACGGGTGCGTTTGTTCGGCCCGGTTTGGCCGCTTGGTGGTCACAACAAAGTGCCATCTGGTGATGCCCGTGTGCTTGAAACCGCCCCTGATATGACGGGGTTGTGAACAAAAATTGCCGTTTGATCATGCATGACAGGGGGTGAAATGCTATGGAATCGGGACTGACAGGATTCGGGTGGTTCGTTCAAGAGGGGATTAGATGGCTATCAGACTATTCAGCAAACAGGCTCTTGTGGCTCGCAGGGGACGCGTTCTGGCAAGTGCAGCGATGGCGATGATTGCTGCACTGACAATGTCTTTCTCTGCCCATGCATTCGAAATCAAGGCGCGTATCAAGACGGTGAACCGCACCGGCGCCATTGAGTTGACCTTGCCCAAAGGCAGCATGGTGGCCATCGGTGATAAGGTGCGTGTATCCGTGACCCCTGATACTATGTCCAAGGAGGTCAATAAAACCCGTTGGACCGTCAAGGCGTTGAATGGCGACGTGATTGTCGCCATTCCCGATGGGACTCCAATTGTCATGCCTGAGCCGGGCTTTGCTGCTGTGATCAATTCCATCGCCAACCAGCCGCCAGCAGAAAAAGAACCTGAAACAGGGGCGGATGTCGTTGCCAAGCCGGAAGCCAAAACACCTGATGATACCAAGCCAATGGTCGCAATGACCAAGGCTGAGGTGCCAGAAACCGATGGGGAGCCTGTCGAGGCAAAGCCGTCTGAGGAAATGAGCGCGGCACCTTCCGCCATTGACATGGAAAAGACGGAAGACCCCTCCCAAGAGCTTGCCAAGCAGCAGGAAACGGCTGACGACCCAATGACCCAGCAGGCTGATGGGACACCAAAGGCGCCCATGTCTGGCGAGGCAGAAGCTGAAGCGCCCATGAAAGAGGCTTCCAAGTCTCATGCCTCTGAGCAGGCAGAGCCAGCGTCCGCTGCATCAAAGCCCGAGACTGCACCAATGGCGGACAAGGTGCAGCAGTCTGAAGCACTGGATGGTCCCTCAGAAAAACTTGAACTCAAAGGCTCGATACCTGACACGGCTGTTGAAATGCCTGCGCCTGCAGATGCGGGCGCTGACGCTGTTGACGCAACGCCAATGGCACCCAAGGGCAATCCCGCCGACATTCATGATTGTGATCGCCTGGCCGCCCATTCCTTCGATCCCGATGCCAAGGTCGAGGGTGTTGCCTATGCCAGTCTCAAGGCGGGCGAGGTGATCGAAATTTGCCAGCAAGCGATCGACACATTTCCCGATGAAGCGCGCTTCTATTCCCAATTGACCCGCGGTCTCCACAAGGCGGGCAGGATACAGGAAGCCTTCGAGGCCACCCGCAAAGGAGCAGAGCTTGGCAGTGGTCATTCCATGGCCTTCCTTGCGGTGATGTTCCAGCAAGGACAGGCCGTTCCCAAGGATCTAGGCAAGGCGCTGGAATGGTTTGAAAAAGCCGCCGCGAAAGGCAATCCTGCCGCCATGGTTTTCGCAGCCGCGATGCATCGCGATGGCACTGGAACGGTTCAGAATTACGGAAAGGCAGCGATTTTCTATCAGCAGGCCGCCGATCTTGATGTCGCGGAAGCGATGACCGGCCTTGCGGTCTTTTTGGACCGGGGGCAGGGGGTGGAAAAAGAGCCGGATGAAGCCGCACGCTATTTCCTAAAGGCGCTCAAGGCTGACGATGTGGAAGCTCGTAAATTGCTCTATGAAGCACCGGGGGCCATCTCTCTTGAAACCCGCAAGCAAATTCAGGAACGCCTGAAATCGGACAACTATTATCGCGGACCGATTGACGGTGATTTTGGCACGGGCACACGCAACGCTCTGACACTGTTCCGCCGCGCGCGATAAAGCCGCAGGACAGAAAGGCGCATGTTTTTGCATCAAAGGGCATCCCGAAAGCGGGATGCCCTTTCTGGTTTTGGCATCCTCTTTTCCGCAACTGCGAAAATATTTCAATAAATTGAAATATCAATGCTAATTACCGCTTCTTGGTGGAGATTTATGCACAATACCAAAGTTTCTACTGCGACATCTTGTGCAGCGCACTCTCTTTTGGTAAAAAAATTTTACCAAAATGTCCGGTGGGACCCGCGCAAAACTGTGTCTGGTTCAACCACCCGCTAGACGCTTGTCTGATTGCGTGTATCATGAGGGCGAATGCGGATCCTGCGTCACCCGGTTTGAAACAAGGGGGCGGGGGACATTATCAGGAAGTGCCCTTGCGGCCTCTCCCAGATCACCGAAGCGATCAAACGGACACCAAGATCCGGATTGCAAACCCACCTTTGCCGCTTTCCTTCTGTCGCGCCATCAAGGCGGCTGCATGGAGAACGGCCAAGCTACAGGAACAGTTATGGCTGAATTCAATAAGATCCTGATTGCCAACCGAGGCGAAATTGCCATTCGTATCATGCGTGCCTGCAACGAGCTGGGCAAACGCACTGTTGCGATTTATGCCGAAGAAGACAAGCTCAGCCTGCACCGCTTCAAGGCCGATGAGGCCTATCGGGTGGGGGAAGGCCTTGGGCCGGTTGCCGCTTATCTGTCGATCGAGCATATCATTCGCGTTGCCAAACAATGTGGCGCTGATGCCATTCATCCCGGCTATGGTCTGCTGTCGGAAAATCCGCAATTTGTCGACGCCTGTGACGCTGCTGGCATCACCTTCATCGGCCCGAAGGCTGAAACCATGCGCGCCCTTGGCGACAAGGCATCGGCCCGTCGCGTTGCCATCGAGGCCGGAGTTCCGGTCATCCCGGCAACCGAAGTGTTGGGGGATGACATGGGCGAAATCGCCAAGCAGGCCGATGAGGTTGGCTATCCGCTTATGCTCAAAGCCAGCTGGGGCGGCGGTGGTCGCGGTATGCGCCCGATTCTGGGCCCCGATGAGCTGGAAGACAAGGTGCTTGAAGGCCGTCGTGAAGCCGAAGCCGCCTTTGGCAATGGCGAAGGCTATCTGGAAAAGATGATCATCCGTGCCCGTCACGTTGAGGTTCAGATCCTCGGTGACAAGCATGGTGGCATGTATCATCTCTATGAGCGTGACTGCTCGGTTCAGCGCCGCAACCAGAAGGTTGTCGAGCGCGCACCAGCGCCATATCTGACCGAAGAACAGCGCACCGAAATCTGCGAGCTTGGCTACAAGATCTGCAAACACGTCAATTATGAATGCGCTGGCACGGTCGAGTTCCTGATGGACATGGACAGTGGCAAATTCTACTTCATCGAGGTCAATCCACGGGTGCAGGTGGAGCATACGGTGACCGAGGAAGTGACCGGGATCGATATCGTCCGCGCCCAGATCAAGATCGCGGAAGGCAAGACCATTGCGGACGCCACGGGCAAAGAGAGCCAGGATGACGTGAAACTGAATGGCCATGCGCTCCAGTGTCGCGTGACCACCGAAGACCCGCACCAGAATTTCATTCCCGATTATGGTCGCTTGACCGCCTATCGCTCGGCGACCGGCATGGGTATCCGTCTTGATGGCGGCACCGCCTATGAGGGCGGCGTCATCACCCGCTATTATGACAGCCTCTTGACCAAGGTTACCGCTTGGGCACCGACCCCTGAACAGGCGATTGCCCGCCTTGATCGCGCCCTGCGCGAATTCCGTATTCGCGGGGTTGCGACCAACATTCCGTTCGTCGAGAACCTGCTCAAGCATCCGACCTTCCTTGATTATAGCTACACCACCAAATTCATCGACACCACGCCAGAATTGTTCGACTTCGCCGAGCGACGCGACCGTGGCACCAAGGTGTTGAGCTATATCGCTGACATCACGGTCAACGGTCATCCAGAAACCAAGGGCCGTCCGGAGCCGGCGCAAAATCTGCGTCATGCCCATGTGCCAGAGTTGAAAACCGAAGAACCGGCCGCTGGCACTCGCAACTTGCTTGAGGAAAAAGGCCCCGAAGGTGTCGTTGAGTGGCTGAAGGATCAGAAGCAATTGCTGCTGACCGACACCACCATGCGTGATGGCCACCAGTCCCTGTTGGCGACCCGAATGCGGTCGCTCGATATGGTCAAGGTGACGCCAGGCTATGCCGCCAACCTGCCGCAGCTCTTCTCGCTTGAATGCTGGGGTGGCGCAACGTTTGACGTGGCTTACCGCTTCCTGCAGGAATGCCCATGGCAGCGCCTGCGCGACATCCGTTCCCGCTTGCCGAATGTGATGACGCAAATGTTGCTGCGTGCGTCAAACGGCGTTGGCTATACCAACTATCCGGACAATGTGGTCGAGGCCTTCGTCAAACAGGCCGCCACCACCGGCATCGACGTCTTCCGCGTCTTCGATTCCCTTAACTGGGTCGAGAATATGCGCGTTGCCATGGATGCGGTGCTGGAGAATAACAAGATCTGCGAAGGCACCATCTGCTATACCGGTGATATCTTCGATCCGGATCGGGCCAAGTATGATCTGAAATATTATGTCCGGATGGGCAAGGACCTGCGCGATGCGGGCGCTCATATCCTCGGTTTGAAGGATATGGCTGGCTTGCTGAAGCCTGCTCAGGCGCGTGTGCTGATCAAGGCGCTGAAGGAAGAAGTCGGCCTGCCGCTTCACTTCCACACCCATGATACCTCCGGCATCGCAGGTGCCACGGTTCTGGCAGCCTCTGAGGCCGGGGCCGACATTGTCGACGCCGCTATGGATGCCTTCTCTGGCTCCACCTCCCAGCCTTGCCTTGGCTCCATTGTCGAAGCCCTGCGTCACACCGAGCGTGACACCGGCATCGACATCAAGGCCGTGCGCGAAATTTCTGACTATTGGGAAGCGGTGCGGGCGCAATATGCGGCCTTTGAAAGCGGCATGATGGCCCCTGCTTCTGAAGTTTATCTTCATGAAATGCCCGGCGGTCAGTTCACCAACCTCAAGGCACAGGCCCGCTCGCTGGGCCTCGAAGAACGCTGGCACGAAGTCGCCCAGACCTATTCCGACGTCAACCGGATGTTTGGTGACATCGTTAAGGTGACGCCATCCTCCAAAGTGGTTGGGGACATGGCCCTGATGATGGTCAGCCAAGGTTTGAGCCGTGATGAAGTTGAAGATCCGAAAGTGGAGGTTGCCTTCCCGGACTCCGTCATCGACATGATGCGCGGCAATCTCGGCCAGCCCGAGGGCGGTTTCCCGGATAATATTGTCTCCAAGGTGCTCAAAGGCGAAAAGCCGAACACCGAACGCCCGGGCAAGCATCTAGAAGCGGTCGATCTGGAAGAAGTCCGCGCCAAAGTCTCTGAAGAGCTGGAAGGCTTTGAAATCGATGATGAGGATCTGAACGGCTATCTGATGTATCCCAAGGTCTTCCTCGACTATATGGACCGTCACCGCACCTATGGTCCGGTGCGCACCCTGCCAACCCCGACCTATTTCTACGGCATGAAGCCCGGCGAACAGATTTCTGCGGAAATCGACCCCGGCAAGACCTTGGAAATCCGCATGCTGGCCGTGGGTGAGACGAACGAGGAGGGCGACGTCAAGGTCTTCTTCGAATTGAACGGTCAGCCACGCGCCATCCGGGTTCCAAATCGTCAGATCAAGGCAACTTCTGCCAAACGGCCAAAAGCGGAAGCCAACAATGCCAATCACATCGGCGCACCGATGCCCGGCGTTGTGGCATCGATCGGCGTGCAGGCAGGTCAAAAGGTCAAGTCCGGCGATCTGCTGCTGACCATCGAAGCCATGAAAATGGAAACCGGCATCCATGCCGAGCGCGATGCCACCGTCAAAGCGGTCCATGTCGCTCCGGGTGGACAGATCGACGCCAAGGATCTGCTGGTCGAATTTGAAGGCTGAGAAATCTGACTAAGAGTCTGACAAAGCGATAAAAAGCGCTATGATAGCCCCGACGCCGACGGTGTCGGGGCTTTTTGTTGGCAGGGTGCAGGCAACATCAGACAAGAAAGACGGGGGCTCGGATAACGATGACAGGGACAAACGCAATGCGCGGGACGCACAGTGAGTGGCTATTGCATGATGACTGGATTTTGGCGCGGATCGGAGCACCAACAAAGGTTCCCTTTGCCATTCCCGGCGATGTGCATTCCGCACTGTTGGCGGAAGAGGAAATCCCCGATCCCTTCTGGCGTGATACGGAAACCAGTCTCGATTGGGTGCATGAAAGCCAGTGGCAGGCCGAAACCACCTTCACCATGGAAGCAGACCCGACAGGGGCTTACTGTCTGACGCTTGATAGCGTCGATTGCCACGCCATCCTGTTCTTGAACGGCATCGAGATTGGTCGTTGTGAAAGTCAGTTTCTGCGCTACGATTTTGACGTGTCCAAGGCCTTGCAAAAGGGTGCCAATCGCCTCGCCATCCGGTTTTTGTCCAATTCTCGCGAGGCTCGCGACAAGCAGGATCAGTTCCCCTTCAAGGTGCCGCATATTTTCTGGAATTGTCGGTTGCCCCATTACAATTTCCTGCGTAAGGCCCAGTGCCATGCGGGCTGGGACTGGAACATCGCTCTTTCGCCACTGGGTATCTATGGCACGGTTCGGTTAAGGAAACTCAGCACAGTGCGGCTGGATGACGTCATGGTGCGCCAGCATCACGCGGATGGGGTGGTGCGGCTTGATATAACGGCCTTCTATCACGCCGATGAACCAGCTGAATTGACCCTGGCAGCCAGCCTCGATGGGCAGGTGGCCAGCCAGGCCATCACGGTCTGGCCGGGCGAGGGCAAGGCGGATCTGTCGATCACCATCGACCAGCCACGCCTCTGGTGGCCAATAGGGCACGGCGAACAGCCTCTCTACGATCTGACCATCATGCTTGATGGCCAGAGTATCGAGCGCCGCATCGGCTTGCGCCAGATCGAGCTGGTCACTGACAGAGATGAAATTGGCAATCGCTTTGCTTTTCGCGTCAATGGGCGTGAGATCTTCTGCCGCGGTGCCAACTGGATTCCCGCCGACGCCTTGCCCGCCCGCGCCACGCCTGACCATGTGCGCGATCTTCTGACCTCGGCCGTCGAGGCCAATATGAACATGATCCGCGTCTGGGGTGGCGGCCAGTATGAGCCGGACTGGTTCTATGACCTATGCTCAGAACTGGGCCTGTTGGTCTGGCATGATTTCATGTTTGCCTGCAATCTCTACCCTGCTTCGGATCCTGATTGGCTGGCCCTTGTGCGCCGGGAGGCCCGCCAGCAGATCCGTCGCCTGTCAAGCCAGCCTTGCATGGCTTTGTGGTGCGGCGACAATGAGCTGGTCGGCGCACTGACATGGTATGAGGAAAGCAAGAAGGATCGCGACCGCTATCTGGTGATGTATGATCGCCTCAATCACGCCTTGGAAGAAGCCATCCATGCCGAGCGGCCGGATAGTCCCTTCTGGCCATCTTCGCCTTCGGTCGGGCCTCTCAATTTTGGCGATGGCTGGCATGATGACACAGCCGGTGACATGCATTTCTGGGATGTCTGGCACTCGGCCAAGGATTTCGAGCATTATCGCAGCGTTCAGCCCCGCTTCTGCTCGGAGTTCGGCTTTCAGTCCTTCCCGTCAAAGCGGGTGATAGAAAGCTTCACCGAGCCACAAGACCGCAATGTCTCCTCGCCGGTTATGGAGACCCATCAACGCAATGAAGGCGGCAACAGCCGGATTGTTGAGACCATCGCGCGCTATTTCCGGTTCCCTGATGGTTTTGACGATCTGACCTATCTCAGCCAGATCAGTCAGGGCTTGGCAATGAAAACCGCCATTGAATATTGGCGCTCCGCCAAGCCCCGTTGTATGGGAACCCTCTATTGGCAGTTGAATGATACCTGGCCGGTGGCAAGCTGGTCGGGGCTGGAATATGGGGGCGGCTGGAAACTGCTCCACTATATGGCCCGCCGTTTTTATGCCCCTGTGCTGGTCACCGCTCAGCCTGACCGCGCATGCGGCGACATAATACTCACGGCGATCAATGACAGCCCGACGCCGCTTGACCTCACACTCTCGATTGCCAAAGTCGAGCTGCAAGGAGGCGTCAAAGCCTTTGGAGATGTTCATGTCACCTGTCCCATGGGGCGGGCGATGGAAGTAACACGCATCAAGCGTGAGGCGCTTGGAGAGGATGCCTTCTTGCATCTCAATTGGCTCAGCAAGGACGGTCTTCATCGTGGCGAGAATGATTATCTGCCAAAGCGGCCAAAGGATTTCAACCTGCCCACGCCTTCCATCAGCCTTGATGAGCATGTCAATGACAAAGGGGAGACCGAAATCACCTTGCTGTCCGACAAGCCTGCTTTTTTTGTAACCTATCACCATGGGGGCGATCGGATTTTCTCGGACAATTGCGTTACCTTGCTGCCCGACCGACCCAAAATTTTGACTGTAACGCGGCAGCGGCGCTCTCACCTGCCGCCGATTGAGGCTGAACTTAGCTATTTGAAACAATAAGGCCACACCAATTGGCTGGTCTTGCTACCGGGGGAACGAAATTGAAACTGGCAGTGATTGGCCTCGGCATGGCAGCAAAGCCCCATGTCGCGGCCTTGAAACAACTTGAGGGTCGCGTCGAAGTGACCGGCCTTCACATGCGCAACGAGGCCCGTCGGAAGGCCGCAGCGAAGGACTATGGCTGGCCAACATTTGACAGCATCGATGCCATCGCCGCAGATCCGAAAACAGATGCCGTTTTGATCCTCACCCCGCCCAACGCGCGGCGAGAGATCGTGGAAAAACTGACTGCTGCAGGCAAGCACATCCTGATGGAAAAGCCCATCGAGCGGAGCCTTGGGGCCGCCGTTGAGCTGGTCGAAATGACGGAAAATGCCAATGTCAAACTCGGCATCGTCTTCCAGCATCGCGCGCGGCAAGGCTCTCTGCGGCTGGCGCAAATGCTCAGGGATGGTGCTTTGGGCGAAATCGCCATGGTCCGCACCAATGTGCCTTGGTGGCGCGGGCAGGATTATTATGACCAGCCGGGGCGTGGCTCCTTTGCGCAGGATGGCGGCGGTGTGCTGATCACCCAAGCCATCCATGTGCTTGATCTCATGTTGTCTCTGTGCGGCCCCGTTCAAGCCGTGCAGGCCATGCTGACCACCTCGCGCCTGCACAGGATGGAGGCCGAGGATTTCGCCACTGCTGGCTTGATCTACGAGAATGGGGCTGTCGGCTCGGTTGTCGCCACCACCGCGTCCTTTCCGGGGGATGTGGAAAGCATCTGCATTGATGGCACACTGGGCAGCGCCAAGCTGGAAGCTGGAGAGCTGACCCTCCATTGGCGTGATGGCCGGATCGAGGCATTCGGTGAAGAAAGCCAGTCGGGTGGCGGTGCTGATCCGATGGACTTTCCATGCGACTGGCACCGCGCCATTATCGAGAATTTTGCCGATTATCTGGAGGGAAAAGCTGACTTGCTGGCCTCTGGCCGTCAGGCGCTGGAGGTTCATCGCCTGATCGACGCCATGACCCGCTCAGGCAATCGGGATGGCCAACGGGTTGATTTGCCCGAGATCTAGATCCCTTTTCCCCGAGCGTGTCAGTCTTGCGAAGACCGCACAGGTCCGGTGTGGGTTGCTGCACCACTATTGACGAAAAACAGGCCATAGTGAACCGCAACATAGCCAACCACCAGCGTTGCTATGGCCAACTCGAGCTGCGCCAGTCCGAGCAGGATGCTGAGCGAGGCGGTGTCCATGCCCCATGTTGCCAACAGGGGAGCAACCTTGAACAAGGCGGTGGCCCCGATCACCATCGGGAAAGTGAATGCCGCATAGGCCGGACTGAAGGGCAGCCGCATCAGCCGGAAAAAGGCCACATAGATCAATGTTGTCATCAACAAAGCGATGCCAAGCAGCAACATCACCAGCAGCATCGAAGGATTGGGCGTCATGGAGAGGTAGCCAGTCAGAGACAGGCTTGCCGGGGCTGCCAGAATAGCAATGGTCGGCTTTGCCGCGTCCGGGATATCCTCCAAAAAGATCAGGCGATACAGCATGACAGGCAGCATGACCGCATAGCATGCAAGGGCGAACCAGAACAGCCCATCAAGGAAGAGGCCAAGCACACTACCGGTGATAGCCGCAGGCGGTGCGCTGACATTGGCCACGATCAACCCCACCGGAGGCACGAACCAACTGGGCACCATCTGGCCAAGGGTAAAACCCGGTAGGCGCGCCTGCAGGAACATCACCAGAAAGCCCAGATGCAAGCCAACCGCCACCAACCACATGGTCAGTCGCAGACCGGGTTCAAGCCCCATCGAAACAATCATTAACGCCATCGCAAATGTCGGCACCACGCTGCCGACCACCGGGTGCTCAAGATCCTGCTTAAGAGCTGCCGGATGGAGCAAGAACTTGACGGCGATCAGCAACAGCAACGCAAAAGCAAGACCTGCTGAAAGGCTGCGCGCCCCCCCTGAAAACAGCCCTGTCATCTCCCAGCAATTCCCCAGACTGGCTATCCCGAGTGCCAGACCGGCAAGGGGGGTGGGAATGTCGTAAAAACGGATGTTGGTCATGGGGAACTCGTTTCGGAAGCAAGTCTTGGATTTTCAGGTGAGCGCTGTAGGAAAGAACAATTTGCTGCAAAAGAAGCCTTTTGCGCAATGAAGGCACCATAAACTTGTTTAGGTATTCGTGATATCTAAATGAATTAAACATAACGTTTGGAAAAACTAAATGCCTACATTGAAACAACTCAATGCCTTTGTCGCCATTGCCCGCAATGGAAATCTCGGGGATGCAGCCAACAGCATTCATCTGAGCAAGGGGGCTGTTTCACAGGCTCTGGCCGAGTTGGAACTGCGTCTGGGAACACGCCTGTTCGATCGGGTTCACCCCCGATTGCGGCTCAATGATCAGGGGCGCCAGTTGCAGGTTCTGGCAGAGGATATTCTTGATCGTGTCGAGGATGTGCGGCACATGTTCGATCACGGCGGCTCTCCGGTCGGCACCTTGCGGATCGGTGCCAGCCAAACCATCGGCAACTATCTTTTGCCCCGCTTGCTGGCCGATATATCCGGCCTTGACGCCAAGGTCAGTATTGCAAACAGCCAGCAACTGTGTGAAAGGCTTATCCGCTTCGAGCTGGATCTGGCCCTGATCGAGGGGCGTACCGATGATCCGGATCTGGAGACCCGTATCTGGCGCAGAGATGAAATGCTGCTGGTCGCCAGACCCGATCACCCCTTGGCGGGGCGGCAAGGGGTGGCGCTTGCTGATCTGTCCGGGTGCGACTGGATACTGCGCGAACCGAAATCGGGGTCGCGCGCCCAGTTTGATCGTGCCATCGCCCCGCATCTGGTATCAATGGGAAAAGTGCTGGAACTGAATTCCATTGAGGCTCTTATTCTCGCGGTTGAGCAGGGCCTCGGCGTGACGCTGGTCTCCCGTCTCGCGGTTGAGTCGCGCTTGCAGCAAAAGACGTTGGCAATCCTTGCAGTCGATCAATGCTTCACGCGCACGCTAAAGCTTGTTTGGCACCGCCAGAAATATCACAGCGCCCTGATGGATCATTTCATCGCCAGCATCGTGACCGACGATACTGCAACCACACCGCAAGAGACTTAGACAAGATCCTCAACCTCGACCTGATCGGCGATCGACAAAACGACCTCCTTGTGAGGCAGACGCGGCCCGATCTCACCGAGAGCCGCCACGGCAAAGGCGGTCGATTGGCGCGCGATCGTGTGAAGCGGCAAGCCTGAAAGCCGCCCGTGGATGATGCCCGCCACCATGGCATCGCCAGCCCCGACTGAACTGACGACCTTGGTCTCGGGGGCCTTGGCCAGCACGCAACGCGTCTCCGTGATAAACAGGGCTCCCTCTGACCCCATCGACACTGCCGCGAGCCCGATTCCGCCGTCGCTCAGTTTATGCACTTCGTCGATGATTTCGTGATGACTGGTGAGCGGTTTGCCGGTTACAGCACGCAATTCAGCCAGATTGGGCTTGATGACATCCGGCGTTGCCTTCAGCCCCCAATGCAAGGCTTCGCCGCTTGTATCGAGATAGACGCAAGCCCCCTTGGCTTTCAAAAGGTCGATCAGGTCATGAAACAGATGATCCGGTCCATCTTGCGGCATGCTGCCTGCCAGCACGAAATGTTCCATGCCTTCATCGCTCAGCCTGACGATCATGTCCTTGACGGCATTGTAGCCCGAAGCCGGAGCGGCAGCACCTGGATAATTGATATCCGTCACCTGATCACGCACGGCATCGACCAGTTTCACATTGACCCGCACCCGGCCGGGAATGCGAATGAAGCGATCCTCAATGCTCTTTTCCGCAAAAAGCCGCTCGAAAATCACTGCATTGTCCTGTCCCATCAAACCGGTGGCCGTGACCCGATGGTCGAAATGGGCCAGAAAGGACGCGACATTGACCCCCTTACCACCAGCATCGATCTGCACCGATTGGACGCGATTGACCGCGCCGGCCTGAAAGTCCTTGACCCGGGCGGACTGGTCAATGGCTGGGTTGAGGGTCAGGGTGACGACGGGGGGAGGGATACGCATGGGTCTTGTTCCAGAACTTAATGAGGCCCAAAAAGATAGCGCAAAAAAGATGCGTCAACGATGGGCTTTGAGACCCACAAGCTTACCCATGCCTGACCGCCTGAACAGGACATGGATCAAGTGACGGTGAAACCTCGACTGCGAAAAATGTCGCGGGCTGCTTCAGTCTCCGCTGGTGTCGGCGTGCGCAGGTCACGCAACTGATAAGTCATCCCCAGCTGGTCCCACTTGGATACCCCAAGCTGGTGAAAGGGCAAAAGCTCGATCATTTCGATGTCGGCCCCCAGATCATCCCTGAGATGGGCGACATAATCGGCCATGCCTGCTACCTCGTCCGGGGCGTCGCTCCAACCGGGCACCAGCACATAGCGCACCCGCATTGTCTTGCCCAGACGCGCCAGCCGTTCGGCAAAGTCGAGGGTTGGCTGCAACGGTTGCGCTGTCAATGCCTTGTAGCGATCCGGATCGATATGCTTGATGTCGAGCATGATCAGATCGAAATCATCAAACCATTCATCGGGCACATTGCCATGCAAATAGCCTTGGGTATCGAGCGCAATATGCAGTCCGAAGCGCTTCTTGATCGCATGAGCTGTCTTGCCGACAAATTCCGCTTGCATCATTGGTTCGCCACCGGAAAAGGTCACGCCACCGGAATTCTTCAGAAACCCTGCATAGCCATGCACTTCGCGAACCAGATCCTTGACGGTGACTTTCTGGCCATTGTGCAACTTCCAGGTATCGGGATTGTGGCAGTAAAGGCAGCGAAACAGGCAGCCAGCCATGAAAAACACAAACCGCATCCCCGGGCCATCCACCGCAGCGCCGGATTCAATCGAATGCAGATAGCCGTGCGTTGCATGGGCATGCACCTCTTGCAGGTGGGTTTCATGAATGCTGACAGTCAATCCGATGCTCCCGAAAGATGATAAGGGCTTATGCCTATAGATGGGTATAAAGAGAGCCGAAAAGCAAGGGCTTTCCGGCTCTCCATATCACTTCAATTGGTCTGAGCAGTCGGACCCTTACATGCCAGCATGGAAGGTGCGGCTCAGAATATCGAGCTGCTGTTCGCGGGTCAGCTTGACGAAGTTCACCGCATAACCGGACACGCGAACCGTCAGCTGCGGATATTTCTCCGGATGCTCCATGGCATCTTCCAGCGTTTCGCGGGTCAGCATGTTGACATTGACATGGAAGCCACCGGCATCGGTGAAGCCGTCAAGGCAGTTGGCAAGGTTGCGGATCTGCTCATTGTCATTGTGGCCCATCGAGTCTGGCGTTGCCGAAGCGGTCCAGCTGATGCCGTCCTGAGCAAACTCATAAGGCAATTTGGCAACCGAAGCGCCCGCAGCAATGAAGCCTTTCTTGTCGCGGCCATTCATCGGGTTGGCACCCGGCGCGAAGGGCTCGCCACCCTGACGACCACAAGGGGTCGAGCCGGTTTTCTTACCATAAACCACGTTTGACGTGATGGTTAGTACCGACTGGGTCGGGGTTGCATCGCGGTAGAAATATGGCTGGGCAGCCACTTTCTTCATGAAGACTTCGGTCAACCAGCTGGCGATGCTGTCAACCCGGTCATCATTGTTGCCAAAGGCTGGATAGTTGCCTTCGATTTTGTAATCGACCGCAATGCCCTGTTCGTTGCGAATGACGCTGACCTTGGCATATTTGATCGCTGCAAGGCTGTCGGCTGCAATGGACAGGCCAGCAATGCCGCAGGCCATGGTGCGCAGGATGTCGCGGTCATGCAAAGCCATTTCGATCCGCTCATAGGCATATTTGTCATGCATATAATGGATCGCATTCAGCGCCTTGACGTAGGTCTTGGCGAGCCAGTCCATCGACTTGTCGAATTTCGCAACGACCTCGTCATAGTCAAGCACATCAGCGGTGATGGGTTCGAGCCCTTCAGCCACTTTCTGGCCGCTCTTCTCGTCGATGCCGCCATTGATCGCATAGAGCAGACCCTTGGCAAGGTTGGCACGCGCACCGAAGAACTGCATCTGTTTACCGATAGCCATGGCGGAGACACAGCAGGCAATGCCATAGTCGTCGCCCCATTTCGTACGCATCAGGTCGTCATTCTCATATTGAATGGCGCTGGTGTCCTTGGAAACCTTGGCGCAGAAATCCTTAAAGCCGCGTGGCAGCTTGGAGCTCCACAGAACCGTCAGGTTTGGCTCTGGCGCAGGGCCCAGATTGTAGAGCGTGTTGAGGAAGCGCATGGAGTTTTTGGTGACCAAAGTCCGGCCATCCAGACCCATGCCGCCGAGCACTTCGGTCACCCAGGTTGGGTCGCCAGAAAACAGCTCATCATATTCAGGGGTACGCAGGAAGCGAATAATGCGAAGCTTGATGACCATATCGTCGATCATTTCCTGCGCTTCTTCTTCAGTCAGCAGACCGGCAGCAAAGTCACGTTCGATATAGATGTCAATGAAGGTCGCCGTGCGGCCGAACGACATGGCAGCGCCATTCTGTTCTTTCACGGCAGCCAGATAGGCCAGATAGGTGAACTGGATCGCTTCGCGCGCATTGGTGGCCGGCTGGCTCATGTCGATGCCATATTTCAGGCCCATCTCGCGCAACTCGTCCAGCGCGCGATATTGCTCGCTCAGCTCTTCACGGGTGCGAATGGTGTTCATGTCGAACACGGCATCATCCAGCTCGGTTTTCTCGGCCAGCTTCTGCTCTTTGAGGAAGTCGATGCCATAAAGAGCCACACGGCGATAGTCACCAATGATGCGGCCGCGGCCATAAGCATCTGGCAGGCCTGTGACAACGCCCGATTTACGGGCGGCCATAATGTCCGGGCTGTAAGCATCAAACACCGCCTGATTGTGATCCTTGCGATATTTGGTCCAGATCTCATGCACCTGTGGGTCTGGCTTGAAGCCAAAGGCTTCCATGCCACCTTCCACCATGCGCAGGCCGCCATTTGGCATGATGGCGCGCTTCAAAGGTGCATCGGTCTGCAGACCGACAATCAGTTCCAGCTGCTTGTTGATATAGCCAGCGTCATGGGCCGTGATGGAGGAAGGCACAGGCGACACATCGAGAACGCCAACCTTGCGCTCTTCTTTCAGCAGCTCGCCAAGTTCGTCCCAGAGTTTCTTGGTCCGCTCGGTGGCATCTGCCAAAAAGGCATCATCGCCTTCATAGGGGGTATAGTTTTCCTGGATGAAGCCGCGCACATCGACTTTGCTGCGCCACTCACCATCCGAAAAGCCCGCCCAAGGATCGACGACGACTGGCTTGTCACTCATAAAATTCATTTTGGCTTCCTCATGTCACGATTGGAACGCGGTTCCAATGTCTCAAGCATGGCTTCACGGCGCATCAGGCACAGCTTCACCGTTTCGAGCAGCGGGGGACCACTCGATTGCGTTTCTCTTCATGTTGCCTGGGGTTACCGGGCGCGGAATATGGTGTTCAGACTTTCGATGGCTTCGCTCATACTCCAGCATTGCCTTTCGACGTTAGTATATAAGAAGGTTATGGCCGGAAGCAAATTATACCCATTATAGGTCACTTCGAAAAACAATTATATTTCAATTGGTTGACGTGACGAATGCGCGGTTTGCATCAAACGCATAGCTCACAAATTATCTCTGCGTTCAAATCTTCTCAAAAAGATGTGTGAATTTGGAATTTTATTAGTACGCACAATTGCTTACAGATTGACCCAAGGGAAGTTGGTTGATTCTGTCGCAGGAAAACACCTTGCTGCCTTGGGTTTTGCTGGTGCGTTTTCCTCAGCCCTGCGTTGCGTCTGGCGCTTGGTTCTGTACCCGGCCGCGATGCAGCGAATAAAGACCGGCGGCGACAATCAGCGCGGCCCCCAACAGGGTCGACCAGATCGGTAACGTGCCGAAAATGACAAAGCCGATCGGAATCGACCAGACAATCTGCAAATAGGTATAGGGCTGGATCGCGCTGGCCTCGACCAGCGTCAGGGCCTTGATAACGAAGAAATGGGCCAATGTGCTGCTCATGCACACACCGGCCAACAGAGGCCAATTGATCACCTCCCAGTCGGGAATATTGGGCAGACCCAAAATCGTGCTCATCACCACGCCCACGATGCCCGCATAAAGAAAGGACGTCATGGCATCATCATGGCGACTGACTAGGCGGGTAAACAGCTGGTAGACCGCAAAGGCAGATGTCGCCGCAAGGCCGATCAGCCCGCCAACGCCCCATATGTTGCCCGTTGGTTGCATGATGATCAGCAAACCGGTCATGCCGACCAGCAGGGCTGTAATCCGTCGCCAGCCAACCTGTTCCCCAAGGAAGAGCGCGGCCAGCGCCGTCACCATCAGCGGGTGCACCATGATCAGGGTGGTGGTCTCTGCCAGACCGAGGCGCGCAAAGGTCATGATGATCAGCGCCACTTCGGTAAACAGCAACACGCCCCGCAAGACCTGAATGGCCCGGTGATTGGAGCGCAAAGCGCCCTTGATGCCGCCCGGTCGGGAGGCTGCCCAGATCAGGGCGACCGTCAGATGAAACCAGTAGCGGGCCATCATGATGAACCAGACCGAGTGATCCACCACCAGCGTTTTCGAGGCTGCATCACCGCAGGCAAAGATAACGGTGGCAAGGATGGCAAACACTATGCCGGCACGATGCGCTCGGTTGGACGGAACCATGATGAAAAGCCTTTGGATAGAGAAGGGCGTGTGTGCCCGATATGGTCAGTGGCGACCACAAGGATAGGAGTTCCAGTCTTTCACAAACTGGGATCCCAGAAAAGCCTTGCAACAGCTTCACCCCGAGCTGTGAACAGAAAAGCCAGCCCCCTTTCAGGCGCTGGCTTTGATTGTGTCTCGAAATGCAGAGCGATCAGAACTCGATCACAGCGCGGATCGATTTGCCCTCATGCATCAGATCGAAGCCGTGATTGATTTCGTCTAGCGTCAGTTTATGGGTGATCATCGGATCAATCTCGATCTTGCCATCCATGTACCAGTCGACAAATTTCGGCACATCGGTCCGTCCCTTGGCGCCGCCAAAGGCCGTGCCTTTCCAGACGCGACCGGTGACCAGCTGGAACGGACGGGTCGAGATTTCAGCACCCGCCGGTGCCACGCCGATAATCACCGAGACACCCCAGCCACGATGCGAGCATTCGAGTGCGTCGCGCATCACCTTGACATTGCCGGTGGCGTCAAAGGAATAGTCTACGCCGCCGATCTGGTCAGCGCCCCGTTTGGTGAGTTTGACGATTTCCTCGACCACCGAGCCTTCGATCTTGGACGGATTGACGAAGTGGGTCATGCCGAATTTCTTTGCCATCTCGGCTTTGCTGTCATTGAGGTCAACACCGATGATCATGTCAGCCCCGGCCATCCGCAGACCCTGAATGACATTAAGCCCGATACCACCAAGTCCGAAGACTGCGGCGGTAGAGCCGATTTCAACACCTGCCGTGTTGATCACAGCACCAATGCCCGTGGTCACGCCACAGCCGATATAGCAAATCTTGTCAAACGGGGCGTCGTCCCGCACCTTGGCCAACGCGATCTCTGGCATCACGGTGTGATTGGCAAAGGTCGAGCAGCCCATATAATGATAGATAGGGGTGCCATCGAGCATCTTGAAACGGGTCGTGCCATCTGGCATCAGGCCCTGACCCTGTGTATTGCGAATGGCCGTGCACAGATTGGTCTTGCCGCTCAGGCAAGACGGGCATTCCCTGCATTCTGGCGTATAGAGCGGAATCACATGGTCGCCGGGTTTGAGCGTTGTCACCCCTTCGCCGACTTCGAGCACAATGCCCGCACCCTCATGGCCGAGGATCGAGGGAAACAGGCCTTCCGGGTCAGCACCCGACCGGGTGAACTCGTCCGTGTGACAAAGGCCCGTCGCCTTGATTTCCACCAACACTTCGCCCGCCTTGGGGCCGTCCAGCTCCACGTCCATGATGGTCAACGGTTCACCCGCTGCCAACGCCACTGCTGCTTTGGTTCTCATCGAAAAACTCCCCGCTTGCGATTGGATATCAGTTTGATGGATAAGTGAAATCACGTCAATAAACAAACAGACCCGCCCTGACAATCAGGGCGGGTCAAAGTTTGGGGATAGCAGTCATGAGCAGAATTCATAAATGGCTTGGTCCGGGGCGAGCGGTCAGGCGGCATCCTTGAAACGCGCCCGATCATGCGGGGCAGAAAAGTCGATCTCTGGCCCCATTGGCACCACGCGCGTCGGATTGATCATGTCGTGGCTCGCATAATAGTGGTGCTTGATATGGTCCATCCGAACCGTCTCTGCGACCCCCGGCACCTGATACAGATCCCGGACATAGTTGGACAGGTTTGGATAGGAACCAATGGTTCTGAGATTGCATTTGAAGTGCCCGACATAGACTGGATCAAACCGCAACAAGGTGGTGAACAATCGCCAGTCGGCTTCTGTTGGCTTGGGTCCGTTCAAATAGCGCATGCGCGAGAGCCGGTCCTCAAGCCAATCAAGGGTTTCGAACAGGGGAACAACGGCCTCTTCATAAGCGGCCTGTTCGGTGGCAAAGCCTGCCTTATATACCCCGTTATTGACCTTGTGATAGACCGTCTCGTTGATGGTGTCGATCTCGCTACGCAGATCCTGCGGATAATAGTCCCCCGACTTGGCTCCGAGGCCGTCAAAGGCGGAGTTGAACATCCGGATGATCTCGGATGACTCGTTGCTGACGATGGTGCCGGTTTTCTTGTCCCAGAGCACAGGCACGGTTACGCGACCGGTATAGGTCGGGTCCGCAGCAGTATAGACCTGATGCATATAGTCTGCATTGTGGATCGGGTCGGGGATCATTCCATCCTGCGGATCAAAGGTCCAGCCATGTTCCACCATGTAGCTGTTGACCACCGAGACGGAAATCATTTCCTCAAGGCCCTTGAGGGCGCGGAAGATCAGGGTCCGGTGGGCCCATGGACAGGCATAGGAAACATAAAGATGATAGCGCCCGGCCTCTGCCTTGAAACCGCCGGTTCCGGTCGGGCCTGCGGAGCCATCTGCCGTCACCCAGTTGCGAAAAGCGGCATCCTTGCGGACAAACCGCCCACCGCTTGATTTTGTGTCATACCATTGGTCATGCCATTGGCCGTCAATGAGAAGTCCCATTGGAAGTGTCCTTTCTGTGCGCGTCAGGGAGGACGAGGCGAGGAAAGAAAAGGTGCCTCATCACTCCCGCGCTGCGATTGGTGTCTGTTGATCGCTCTAGTGAGCTGGCTTGATGAAGGTGCCATTGCGCAATTCCCGGATCGCCTGATGAATCTCTTCTTTGGTATTCATCACGATCGGACCATGCCAGGCCACCGGCTCCTGCAAAGGCGCGCCAGAGATCAGCAGGAAGCGGACCCCTTTCGGACCAGCCAGCACTTCCACTTCGTCGCCAGTGCCAAAATGCACAAGGGTGCGGTCGCCGGACATGTCGCGGATATTGACTTCTTCGCCGCGAATTTCCTTCTCCAGCAAGATGCCCCGTGGTTTGGAAGAATTGTCGAACAGGCCTGCGCCCTCGAACACATAGGCAAAAGCATTGCGATAGGTGTCGATCTTGAAGCGCTTGCGCACCCCTGCAGGCACGAAAATATCAAGATAGAGCGGATCCGCCGCAATGCCGTCCACGGGACCGCGCTTGCCCCAGAATTCGCCAATAACGATTTTCACGCTGGTGCCATCGTCATCGATCACCTGCGGAATTTCTCTCGATTCCACATCCTGATAGCGTGGTGCGGTCATTTTCAGGCTGGCAGGAAGATTGGCCCAGAGCTGGAAGCCATGCATCTGGCCCTTGGCGTTGCCCTTGGGCATTTCCTGATGCATGATGCCCGAGCCTGCGGTCATCCATTGCACATCACCTGCCCCGAGGGTGCCATGGTTGCCCAGACTGTCCCCATGCTCCACGGTGCCGTTCAGCACATAGGTGATCGTCTCGATCCCCCGATGTGGGTGCCACGGGAAGCCTTGAATATAATCTTCGGGCCGTTCATTGCGGAAATCATCAAACAGCAAATAGGGGTCTGCCATTTCCGGATTGTGAAAGCCGAAAGCGCGATGCAGTTTGACGCCTGCACCTTCCATCGTCGGAACAGCTTGTGACGTGGAAACAACGGGTCTGATAGACATGGTCTCTCTCCATCCTCTGTACAGCAAGAATACGGTCGGTGCGCCGTCTCGGCTTGCCGTTTATGAATGATAGCGCACAGCTGCCCCTTTGTTCGGAATCCGCTGACGCTTGGTTCGTTGTCTCTAAGGTAATTTCTTAATGCATGAATTCAACGCCATAAAATTGATCGTTCTAATGAGTTTTAGATCATGATTTGTGGAATTAGGTGCCGCAATAGGTGACATGCGGGCCAAATGTGTCCGGCGCCGGGCCTTCATAGGCCTCCTGTCCGTCACGCTTGAGAAACGGGTCGGTCACCACCGCCAACAAGGCTTTGAAGTCGCCCAGATCCATCTCTTCTTCTGCTTTCTCCAGAACCGCTTCGACCAGATGGTTACGCGGAATGTAAAGAGGATTGACGCGATCCATTGCCGCTGCCACGGCTTGAGTATCATCGGTCTCCGTCGCCAGCCGCTTTTGCCAGCGTTCGAGCCAATCGGCGAGCCTTTGCTGATCATTGAACAGACCGGTGAGCGGTGCGTCATTGCCGCGTAAGGCATCGGCCAGCGCCCGGAAGCAACTGGTGAAATCGACACGGCCCGCTGCCATTGCATCAAACAGATGCTTGACCAGGGCATCGTCGCCCTCTTCGATGCGCAACAGGCCGATCTTCTGTCCCATGCCGTTCAGCCAGGCCTGTTTGTGATCACGGACAAAATCCGCCAGCACGTCGGTGGCCTGATTGATGGCTTTGTCCTCATTGTCAGGGTCTATCAGGGGCACAAGGGTTTCGGCCAGTCTGGTCAGGTTCCAGCGCCCCATTATCGGTTGGTTGCCATAGGCATAGCGCCCGTGATGATCGATGGAACTGAAAACGGTATTCAGATCGAAGATATCCATGAAGGCACAGGGACCATAATCGATGGTTTCGCCGGAAACGGTCATGTTGTCCGTGTTCATCACCCCATGGATGAAGCCGACTTGCATCCAGCGGGCAATCAGCTCCGCCTGTCGTTTGCTGACCGCCGCCAGAAAGGCGAGATACTTGTCATCCCGGCCCGCAAGGTTGGGAAAATGACGGGCAATGGCATAGTCGGCCAGCTGCCGCACCTTGTCCCATTCGCTTCGGGCTGCGAAAAACTGGAAGGTGCCGACCCGCAAATGGCTTGACGCCACCCGGGCAAGAACCGCTCCCGGCTTCAGTCTTTTGCGCAGGATGCGTTCGCCTGTGGTCACCGCTGCAAGGGCGCGGGTGGTGGGAACGCCAAGGGCATGCATCGCCTCGCCCATCAGATATTCGCGCAAAACCGGTCCCAATGCTGCCTTGCCGTCGCCCCCGCGCGAAAAAGGGGTCGGCCCGGAGCCTTTGAGATGAATGTCAAACCGTTTGCCCCCCGGCGTGACGACTTCGCCCATCAGCAGCGCACGACCATCCCCCAATTGCGGAGAAAAACCACCAAACTGATGCCCCGCATAGGCCTGTGCCAGTGGCGCGGCACCGTCGGGCATGTCGGAGCCCGAGAAATAGGCCGCCAACCGCTCATCCTCGGCATCCAGAGACAGACCCAGCTGGGTGGCCAGACTGCTGTTGAAAATCTCAAGCTGCGGATGGACAAATTCCTCCCCTTGCCAAGGCGCATAAAAGCCTTCGAGCTCACGCGCATAGCTGTTGTCAAACGGAAAGGACAGGGAAGAGGGGGTCATTTCATCCATCGGGAACGGCTTTTTCTCGGCTGCTAAGGGTTACTTCTTATATGGGCAGGATAGAGCCTTATGTCACCCGCGCCAATCAAAATGACCAACGGACGGTGGCTGTTTGGCAGGGAAAGGCAAAAGCGGATTGCCAAGGCAAGGGGACAATGCTAGCCATTTGACTTCTTTTCTTCGGATCCGCTTGCTGATCCTGACTTCCAGAAATGAGGCCGACATGAAATTGACCGCAGCGCATTGGGGTACATATGAGATCAAGGGCGACCAGTTGCATCCTGTCAAGGATGACCCGGAACCCTCTCGTATCGGCAAGGGCTGGGTCAGTGCAGCGCGTGACACAAACAGCCGCATCCTGCGTCCGGCCATTCGCAAGGGTTGGCTGGAGGGTGACAAGGGCACCAAACGCTGTGATGACGTCTATGTTGAAGTCTCATGGGAGCAGGCCGCCAAGTTGGTCGCGGGCGAAGTCCGCCGCGTGGTCACTGATCACGGCAATGAGGCCATTTTCGGTGGCTCCTATGGCTGGGCCAGTGCAGGGCGCTTTCATCATTCCCAAAGCCAGCTGCGCCGGTTCCTCAATCTCGCAGGTGGCTCAATCACCTCGACCGAAACCTATTCCCACGCTGCAGCCGAAGTGCTGTTTCCCTACATCACCGGGCTGACACAGGCCCAGTTTCAGGAACAGACCACCAGCTGGCTGAACCTGATCGAGCATTGCACCCTGCTGGTCGGTTTTGGAGGCATTTCCGGCCGCACCGGTCAGGTCAGCTCCTCTGGCCTGTCGCGTCACGAAACCGAAAGCTGGATGGCCGCGCTCAAGGGTCGAAAGATCAACATCTCGCCGCAGCAAAGCGATATGACAAGTGGCGAATGGCTGTCGATCCGCCCGGGCACCGATGTCGCCCTGATGCTGGCTCTGTGCCATACCCTGCTGATCAACGAGTGGCATGACGAGGGGTTCCTTGAGCGCTGCACCAGTGGCTGGCCGACCTTCCGCGCCTACCTGTTGGGGGAAGGTGACGGTCAGGCCAAAAGTGCGGATTGGGCCGCTCCGATTTGTGACATTCCCACAGAACAGATCATCGCGCTCGCCAAGGACATGGCTACCAACCGCACCATGATCAATGTCTCCTTCTCGCTGCAGCGCTCGGACCATGGGGAACAGGCCCTTTGGGCAGGATGGGCGCTGGCGGCAATGATCGGCCAGATCGGCCAGCCGGGCGGTGGCTTCGGTTTTGGCTATTCCGGTGTCGGCACCATCGGCCGTCCAACCAAAATCACCCGCTGGCCGTCCCTGTCGCAAGGCAAGAATGCGGTCAAGCGGACGATTCCTGTTGCCCGCATCACCGACATGCTGCTCAATCCGGGCGGCGAATATTTCTACAAGGGCCATCCATACCAATATCCCGACATCAAGCTGATCTTCTGGTCCGGCGGCAACCCGTTCCATCATCATCAGGATCTGCATCGCCTTCAGAAGGGCTGGCAGAAACCTGACACCGTTGTCGTTTGTGATCACAGCTGGACGGCCACCGCCCGGCGCGCCGATATTGTGCTGCCGGCTACGAGCCCACTGGAGCGCACCGACATCATGATGCAAAAGACGGATCCGTCCGTCATTTATATGTCGCCGATGTTTGAACCGCTGGGGGACGCCAAGGATGACTTCGACATCATGCGGTTGCTGTCTGCCGAAATGGGCTATGAACAAGCCTTCTCTGAGGGCCAAGACGCCGAAGGCTGGCTTCGCATTCTATGGGAAAAGGTCCAGAAGCGCTTTGATAAAAACGACTTCGAAGTGCCGGATTTTGAAAGCTTCAAGGCTATGGGCCGCTTCGAGTTGCCCGACCATGGCGATGAGGATCGGGTGGCCTTGGCCGACTTTGTCAAAGACCCGGACGCCCATCAACTTGGCACGGAAAGTGGCAAGCTGACCCTGTTCAATGAAACCATTGCCGGGTATCGCCTGTCAGATTGTCCGGGCCATCCGAGCTGGATCCAGCCGATCGAAAATCTGACCAACGCGCCAGACGGTGCCTTGCATCTGATTTCTGCCCAGCCATGGACACGGCTTCACAGCCAGAATGATCGCGGCGCAGAGTCGGTTGGCAGCAAACGCGAGGGGCGTGAAATCTGCTTCCTGCATCCCGAAACGGCGAAGGAACGCGGCATAAAGGACGGTGGTTTCGTCCGCATTTTCAATGAGCGAGGCGCGACGCTCGCTGCCATTTCTGTGACAGATGGCATGCGCCGGGATTGCATTTCCCTGCCCACTGGAGCATGGCTCGACATTGCTCAGGTCGATGGTGAAGCCTTGGAAGTGCATGGCAACCCCAATGTGCTGACCATCGACAAGGGCACGTCCGGTTTGGCACAGGGCAACATTGCCCATACCACGCTGGTCTTTGTCGAAAGCTGGGACAAGCCGTTGCCGCCGCTCAGCATCGACAAGCCACCGCGTTTTGTTGATGCCTGAAACTGCCCGCTACCCGTCGGGCAGCCTTTGCTTGTTTCGAAAAAAGCCAAGATATATAGTCCCTCCAACACTCTCCAACATCTTGGCTGAAACAATCTAAATGCGCTGGCTGCCCCAAATCTCCGCCCTGTTTGCCGTCTTTGCCATCGCCACCGGCATTTTCTGGGGGTCTTTTGGCTATTTCCAGTCCGAAGAACAGAGCAAGGCCGAAGGACGTCTGTCGCTTTATCGCTCGTCGCTGATTGCCGAGTTGCAGCGCTTCTCCCATCTGACACACATTCTCGCCCGCGACCCTTATGTGGTGGAGATCAGCGCAGGCGGCGATACCGGTTTTCTTAACAATCGTTTCAAGGATTTTGTTGCTGCGACGGGGCTGGATTCCATCTATCTGATGAATGCCGACGGGGTGACCATCGCCGCGTCCAATGCGGGCACACCGACGAGCTTCGTCGGACAGGTCTATTCCTTCCGGCCCTACTTTCTCTCTGCCATGAAGGGCGAACAGGGCCACTTTTATGGCATTGGCGCAACCACCGGCCAACCTGGATATTTCCTTGCCGATGCGGTCAAGGACGAAGATGGAACCATCCTTGGCGTTCTGGCCATTAAGATTGTCCTCTCCAAGGTGCAGGAGCGGTGGCGCGATGCGGGCGAGAAAATCTTGCTGACCAACCGTTCCGGCGTGGTTTTGTTGGCCTCTGAACCAGATTGGCGGTTTCGTGTGCTCGACCCGTTGACCGACAAGCAAAAGGAACGCATTCGCCTGTCACGGCAATTCCCCGGTCAAGACCTTGAGCCACTGAATTGGCAACAACACCTGCATCCTGAGCCGAGCCGGGCCACCATTGATGGCATGTCCAGCCTTTATTTGTTCAGCAGCGATCTGCCCCATGACTGGAGCCTGCACTATTTCGCATCCGATGATCGGGCCGTCGCCCGGTCCATGCTTGTCACCGGGTTCGGAATCATGATCGCGGCGGCAATTCTGATCCTGTTCCAGTTGCAACGGACCCGACGTATTGGCGCAGCGCTGAAACGGTCCGAAGAGGAAGAAGCCCTGCTGCGTCAGGCCAATGAACGACTGGCTGTCGAGATCAGCGAACGGCGCACAGCAGAGCAGGCCTTGCAAAAGACGCAGGACGAGCTGGAGCGGGCCAGCCGTCTGGCGGCGTTGGGGCGGCTCGCCGCGCTCGTGACCCACGAGTTGGGGCAACCCATCGCAGCCATGCGCAATTATGTTGCCGCCGCAGAAATCAGTGGAACCTCCAATCTGTCTTCCACCCTGTCGACACGGATTGGCGGTTTGGTCGACCGGATGGAGGATATCACGCGGCAATTGAAGTTCTTTGCCCGGACGGATGAAGAGAATTTCGAGGATGTCGATTTGCGTGACGCAATGCAGATTTCCCTTGGTCTGGTGGAACCCAACCTCAAGGAAAGCGGCGTTCTGGTGCACTTCTCACCACCGGTTGAGCCGATCCTTGTGCGCGGCAGTCGGTTTCGCCTTGAGCAGACCATGACCAACCTTCTGCGCAACGCGATTGATGCGTGCGAGGAGGTTGATGATCCAACAATGACAATTGCAATGGGCCGAACGCGGCACACGGTCTGGTTCGAAATCATCGACAATGGCCACGGGCTTGGCGGCACAAGCCTTAAGGAATTGCAGGAGCCTTTCGTTACAACGCGCGAAAGTGGACGCGGTATGGGTTTGGGGCTGGCCATTTCCGCAGGCATCGTCAATGATCATGATGGCCAGATGTCCGCTTGGGATCGACCTGAGGGTGGGGCGGTGTTCCGGGTGGAACTGCATGCGCTCGAGACCGCTTGGCCGATCAAGGACGACCGGGCGGTTGGAGCCTTGCAAGAACACCCGTCAGACGAAGTGGGAGAAGACAGGGACGCATGAAGGAAGACCAGCAAATCAGTGTCTTGATCGTCGATGACGACAAGGCCATGCGCCAATCGCTGACCGACCTGATGGAAGCTGCTGGTTGGCGCGTCGAAGCGGTGGCCCGCGCCAATCTGGTGCCGGACCGGCTGGCCGAGTTCCAGCCCGACGCCATCCTGTCCGATGTTCGCATGCCCGGCATGTCAGGTCTTGATCTTCTGGCCAGTCTCGACAAGAGCATGTCGCCGCCCTTGGTGCTGATTTCCGCCCATGGTGACATTCCGATGGCCGTGCAGGCCATTCAGGACGGCGCCTACAGCTTCGTTGAAAAGCCCTGTGAGCCGCGCCGCCTGTTGACCATCCTGCGCAATGCCGCCAATCAATATCGCATCACCCTCAACAATGCCCGCTTGAAAGCCCGACTGAGGCGCCTGTCCGGTCTCGACCGGATGCTGCTGGGGCAAAGCGAGGAAATCGAGGCGCTGCGCCGCGATATTGTCGACCTTGCGGATGTCCCTGCCGCTGTGTTGATCAAGGGAGAAACCGGCACCGGCAAGGAACTGGTCGCCCGCGCGCTGCATGATCTGGGCCCCAATGCCGACGGACCTTTTCTGGCGATCAATTGCGCTGTGCTTTCGCCCGATACCTTTGAGAGCGAAATGTTCGGCACATCCGGTGGCAAGGATGGACGCCTGCTGGCCGCCTCTGGCGGGACATTGTTTCTCGATGAGGTCTGCTCCTGCCCGGTGCCGGTGCAAGCGCAGTTGCTGCGGGTAATCGAGAATAAGCGCATTATGCCGGTCGGAGCCTCCACGCCAATCCCGGTCAGTTTCCGCGTGGTGTCTGCCAGCAAGGAGGATATGTCCAAGGCCGTCTCCGATGGCCTCTTGCGGCAGGACTTCCTGTTTCGCATCAACACCTTTGTGATGACCGTGCCGCCGTTGCGCCAGCGGCGTGACGACATTGCCCTTCTGATGACCCACTTTATGGGGGAATATGCCCGTGTCTATGGTGCCGATTGGCCACAGAAGGGATCTGAGCAAAGGCCAGACAAGGATGTAGAGCAGGGGGCAGAAATGGGCTTCGCGCTGGGATCGGAGGATCTTGCTGCATTGATGAGCCACGACTGGCCGGGCAATGTGCGCGAATTGCGTTCTGTGGCCGAGCGGCGCGTGCTGGGGGCGCGTCGAGGTCGAACATCGATGATGCAGATCATCGAAAGCGACCAGTTGATCGCAGGCGTCCCAAGCACCCTGCGCGAGGCCGTCGCCGCCTTTGAGCGCGAGTTGATCGGCAAAGCCATTCGCGAGCATGAGGGCCGGATGGATGCCGCTGCCGAATCTTTGGGCATTGGCCGACGCACCTTGAACGAGAAGATCGTGAAACTTGGCCTCAACAAGGACGCTTTGCTCTGAATTTGGGCATATTCTTCTGCCCTGCGGGTTTCCGCAGGGCTTGTCCCACAGATCGCGCGAAAAGACTCATAGCCAAATCCAAACCAATCCGGGATGCTAGCTCCACATAAAAAGTGAGACAGCATGCAAATCGGGAGGATTACCATGCGCAAATTCCTAGGCCAGGCGGCTCTGGTCGCCCTTTCTGTCACCTTTGTTTCCGAAGCCTATGCCACGGAGTGGAACGTATCCCTCTGGGGTAAACGCCGTGCTTTCACCGAGCATGTCGAGAAATTGGCTGAGCTGGTCAGTGCCAAAACCAATGGCGAGTTTACCCTCAATATCAGCTATGGCGGTCTGTCCAAGAACCGTGAGAATCTCGATGGTATTTCCATCGGTGCGTTTGAAATGGCTCAGTTCTGCGCTGGCTATCACCGCGACAAAAACCCATCCATCACCGTTCTTGAGTTGCCTTTCCTTGGCGTTTCCACGCTCAAGCAGGAAACCGAGCTGTCGATGGCACTCTACAAGCATCCTGCTGTTGTCAAGGATCTGGCCCGCTGGAACGCAACGCTTCTGATGCCATCGCCACTGCCGCAATATAATATTGTCGGTGTGGGCGACGCACCTTCCAAGCTTTCCGACTTTGAAGGTCTGTCCGTGCGTGCCACCGGTGGCATTGGCAAGGCGATGGAAACCGTTGGCGCTGTCCCGACCTCCATGTCCGCAACCGAAGTCCGTCAGGCCATGGATAGCGGTGTGATCAAGGCTGCCAGCTTTGCACCGCATGCCCACATGTCCTTTGGCACCATCGAGAAAGCCAACTGGTGGACCACCAACCTCAATCCAGGCACCGTGAACTGCCCGGTCGTGGTCAACACCGACGCGCTGAATGATCTGTCCGATGCGCATCGTGACGCCCTGCTTGGTTCTGTTGAAGAGTCTCTGGCCTATTACATCGACTTCTACAACAACAAGACCATGAAGGCCTGGGGCCCTGCACTTGAAGAGCGTGGCATTAAACAGGTGACCTTCTCCGATGACCAGATTGCCGCCTTCAAGAAAGCTGCGGCTGCCCCGGCAGCAGAGGCTTGGGTCACGGAAAATACCGCTCGCGGGCTGCCGGCTCAGGAGCTGTATGACATGATCACCGGCATGATTGCCGAGACAAAATAACCCTCCAGAGGCAGCGCCTGTCCGTTCGCGACGGGCGCTGCTTCTTTTTTCTGGCTTTAAAGATGAAGGAGGTCTGCGATGGCAGGTTCCTCTTTGCTGTTGTCTGATGACAGCGCCCTTGGCCGCACCGACCGTTTTCTCGAGAAAATCGAAGCCTTCTTCGCATTGCTGAGCGGTCTCACCGTATTTGTTCTGATGGTGCTGGCTGTGCTCTCCGTAGGAGGGCGCAATATCCTGAATCAACCCTTGCCGGGCTATGTCGACTGGATCGAGCAGGCCATGCCGCTGATCGCCTTCATGGGCATCGCCTATGTCCAGCGTTCTGGCGGGCATATCCGCATGGATATGGTGGTCAGTACCCTGGGTGGCCGCCCGCTCTATCTGGTGGAACTGCTCACCACACTGTTCATTCTGGGCTTGATGCTGCTGCTTGTCTGGGGCACATGGTCCCATTTCGAACGCAGCTTCGACTTTGCCATGCCGATGTGGAGCCGTGACAGCTCGATGGACATCGCCTTGCCGATATGGCCGGCCAAGCTGTTGGCTCCGGTTGCCTTCTCGCTGCTCTGTGTGCGGCTTGTTGTGCAGGTTTGGGCCTATCTGCGTGCCTTTATCCGCAATGATACGTCCCCGATTGCTGTGCCGCTTGTTGCCGATGCGGCTCAATTGGCCGCAGAAGAAGCCGGACATGTTTCCGGCCATGACCAATAGGAGAGCCCCATATGGAACCGATTGATATTGGTCTGGCCGTCTCGGGCGGTATGCTCGTCATGGTCCTGTTGGGCATGCGTGTTGCGTTCGCGGCCGGTGCTGCGGGGATGGTCGGCCTGATCTGGATCTTCTGGGCGAAATTCGGCTACAACCCGGATCGTTTTATGAAGGCCGTTACCGTGGCCGTCAAAACCGCCGGGCAGGTGCCCCATTCGAAGGTCTCATCGCAGGCTCTCAGCCTCATTCCGACCTTCATCCTGATTGGCTATCTGGCCTATTATGCCGGCCTGACCCGCGCTTTGTTCGAGGCTGCCAAGCGCTGGTTCGCTTGGGTGCCGGGGGGCTTGGCCGTCTCCACCGTCTTTGCCACCGCTGGCTTTGCCGCTGTGTCCGGGGCTTCTGTTGCGACCTCGGCGGTCTTTGCCCGCATCGCCATCCCCGAGATGCTCAAAATTGGCTATGACAAGCGCTTTGCCGCCGGTGTTGTGGCCGCTGGTGGCACCTTGGCGTCGCTCATCCCACCCTCAGCGATCCTGGTGATCTATGCCATCATCGTGGAACAAGATGTCGGCAAGCTGCTCTTGGCTGGCTTCATTCCCGGTGCTTTTTCTGCGGTCATTTATGGGCTGCTGATCATTGGCATGGCCATGACCATCAAGGGCTTTGGTCCTCCTGTGTCAGGCTTCACTTGGAAAGAACGCTTTGCCGCTTTGCCACCGGCTCTGCCGATCTTGTTTGTGGTCTTCACCATCATCTTCTTCGTCTATAACCCCTTTGGCGGCGATGCCTTTGGAACGCCAACCGAGGGAGGGGCGATTGGGGCCTTTGTGGTCTTCTTGATGGCCCTCAAGCATGGCATGCGCTGGTCAGAATTCAAGGACGCTCTTCTTGAAACCGCTAAGCTCAGCGTGATGATCTTCACCATCATTTGGGGTGTGCTGATCTATGTCCGCTTCCTTGGTTTTGCCAACCTGCCGGGAGCCTTTGCCGATTGGATCACCTCGCTGACCATGTCGCCGATGCTGATCCTGATCTGCATCCTGCTGGCCTATGCGGTGCTTGGCATGTTCATGGATGCCATCGGCATGCTGCTGCTCACCTTGCCCGTCGTCTATCCGGCAGTCATGGCTTTGAATGGTGGCGAGTTCGTCTCCGCCGCTGACAGCACCTTCGGGATGTCAGGCCCGATGTGTGCCATCTGGTTCGGTATTCTAGTGGTCAAAATGGCCGAATTTTGCCTGATCACCCCGCCCATTGGCCTCAACTGCTTCGTTGTGGCCGGGGTTCGGGATGATCTGTCTGTGCAGGATGTGTTCAAGGGCGTTACCCCCTTCTTCATCGCTGATGCAGCCACCATCGCTTTGCTGGTTGCTTTCCCGGCCATTGTGCTTTGGTTGCCAAGTCAGGCCGGCTGACGGCCAAAAGGGATTGAGAAAGACATCAAGGGCGGGAACCAAAAGCGGTTTCCGCCCTTTTTACTTGCTGACAAAAGTAAGAGTGCGTTTTTGTCGCAGCCCGCTGCCTCGGCAGGAATGCCGGGACTCAGGCTCGGCAAAATCCACGAATTGGTCGCAATTTTTGCGGGTTAGAACGATGTAAATAAGTCCAATTGCCCATAAATTAACTGCTATCTGTCTGATCTTAATCCGGTTTTTCGCCTATTAGCTGTTGCTGATACCCAACAGGCCGGTTTCGGATGTTATTTATTTAAAAGTATAAATTTATTATGAAATAGAATTCACTCAACAAAATACGGATTTCTACGCTGTGTATACATGACTTACCTTACGGAAAGGTCTTTGACCTAATGCATGGATTCTTGCGCCTTGTGAAACTAAAGTTGAGCATGTGTAGACTCGCGTTCAAAGGGCGTCGGAGGACCTGATTGTTGAGGCCGAAAGCAGACCTTGGCGATCTGAAAGGCGATTTTGGGAGTGGGTTGCGCATCGACAACCGACACAAGGATCAAGGTCGCAATGGCACAGGTTGTGTATGGCGTCTGGGATGGAGTGGTCCATGATGCGCGCAATGGCGCGATCGCTGAGGAAACTCCTCTCTCGCAACTGAAGAATTTCAATGAGTTTGACGATGGCAACGACATCCGCGCCTTCTTTGCGGACAGGGGCTTTTTCGTCTTTGATGAGACAGTCAGTCTGATCGACTCCCTTTATCGTTATATGGACAAGGCAGCGACACAGTCCTGCGGTGCCTGTACCCCCTGCCGGATGGGCACGGTGCTGGTGCGTGATGCGCTCGACAATATGCGACGGGGCCTCGACTCGGCACTGACCTTTGACGATATCGAGATGCTGGCCGAACAAATGACCGAAACCTCGCTTTGTGGTCTTGGTCAGACCTGCTCGGTCGCCTTGCTTGACGTCCTGCATCATTTCCGCGACAAGCTCGAGGCCGAAGTCGCCAGCCACATGCCGATCCGCGCCCAGCATGGCATGGTTTACATGACCGCTCCTTGCATCGAGGCCTGTCCCTCCAAGGTCAATGTACCCCGCTATATCGACTATATCCGCGATGGACGCCCGAAAAGCTCACTGGCGGTCGTGCTTCAAAAATACCCGATGGCCGCGACCTGTGGCCGGGTTTGTGTGCGCTATTGCGAGCAGGCTTGCCGCCGCAAGTTTGTTGATGAGGCAGTCGGCATCAAATTGCTCAAACGCTATGTCGCAGACCAGCAAAAGGGACCCGCAGCCCTGAAATTCAGCCGCGACATGATCAAGAAACCCCTTGATGACAGCATGAAGGTGGCCGTTATCGGCGCGGGGCCTGCCGGGATTTCCTGCGCTTACCACCTGTTGCTGCATGGCTACAAGGTCGACGTGTTTGAAAAGCTTGAACAGGCCGGTGGCATGGCCCAGATCGGTATCCCCAGCTACCGATTGCCCAAGGACACGCTGGCAATGGAAACCGACATTATCGTCGATCTCGGCGGCCGCTTCCTGTTTGGCCAGCAATTGGGCCGAGATTTCACCATCGATGATCTGTTTGCGCGTGGTTACAAGGCGGTCTTTCTTGGGCTGGGTTGCCAAAAAGGCACGACCCTTGGCGTCAAGGGCGAGGACACCAAGGCGAAAGGCTATTTTAGCGGCATCGAGTTTTTGCTCAAGGTCCACGATCATGTCAACGAGACAGAGGATCTGCGCCTCAAGGGCAATGTCGTTGTTGTCGGAGGCGGTAATGTGGCGATGGATTGCGTCCGCTCGGCCATCCGGTTGGGCGCTGACGACGTCCATTTGATCTACCGCCGCACCCGTGGGGCGATGCCTGCCGACACCGAGGAGGTGGATGCCGCCGACGAGGAAGACATCCACTTCCACACTTTGTGCAATCCAACCCGCATTCTGACCGAACATGGCAAGGTGGTTGGCATAGAGCTGATCCGAATGGAGGAAACCGAGCCGGACGAGAGCGGGCGGCGCAGCGTCCGCCCGGTTCCGGGGACGGAATTCACCATGCCTTGCGACACGGTGATTGCCGCCATCGGCCAGCAGGTCGAAGATGGGGCAATCATCGAGCAGGGGGGGATCAATCTGGATCGCTGGAACTGCATCGAAGCGGCCAAATCGATGGCCACCTCACGGCCCGGCGTCTTTGCGGGCGGTGATTGCGTTACCGGACCATCAACCCTGATCTATGCCATGGCGGCTGGCCTGACGGCGGCCCGCAACATCAACGATTGGATCCAGCTCGGCACCATCCGCTTTTTCAAACGCTCCCGGATGCGCCATCTCCTCTCGGACAACAAATTCCTTGCCGATGATGTGGTTCAGACGCCGGTTCGCGCGGCCTATCGGGTGCATAATCCGGAACTCGACCCCGACTTGCGCAAGCATATGTTTGGAGAAGTAGAAGGCACTATCTCCAGTCAGGATGCCTATGCCGAGGCCCAGCGCTGCATGCGTTGCTATCGGGTCTATTCTGTTGTGACCAAACATTCCATCCCCGAAGGAGCGGACTGAGCCATGTGTACACGCGATCTGACGCACCATGCCCACCGCGACCCCGATGAGGCGACCATCTCGCTGACCATCAACAAAAGCCAGTGCAAGGCGTTCCCGGACGAGACGATCCTTGCCTGCGCACGGCGTCATGACATTTACATCCCGACCCTTTGCGAGCTGGATGATATCGACCATACACCGGGCACCTGTCGTGTCTGTGTTGTCGAGATCACACAGGCTGGTAAGGACAAGACAAAAATTGTCACCGCCTGTGACACCCCCGTGCGCGAGGGACTCGATGTCCAGACCCGGACCCAACGGGTCCGCGACATGCAAAAGCTGCAGGTCGAGTTGCTGATGGCTGACCATTTGCAGGATTGTGCCACCTGCAACCGGCATGGGGACTGCGAGTTGCAGGATCTGGCGCAGTTTGTCGGTTTGAAGGAAAACCGTTTCTTTGATCGCGCCAAGGTCGAGGCCCGCGAGGTTGATCGCTCATCACCTGCCTTGGTGCGTGACATGCGCCGCTGTGTGCGATGCCAGCGATGCGTCGCGGTCTGCCGCCAGCACCAGCAAGTCGATGCTCTCGTCATGGCGGGGGTCGGGGTCAACCGGCTGGTCCAGATGCGCGATGGGGTGGATGCCGCCAATTCCATTTGTGTCTCTTGCGGTCAATGCGTGCTGGTCTGCCCGACCGGAGCTTTGGGCGAGCGGGATGAAACCGATCGGGCATTGGACTTTATTTGCGACCCCGAGCTGACAACGGTGGTCCAGTTTGCACCAGCCGTCCGCGTCGCCTTTGGTGAGGAATTTGGTCTGCCCGCCGGTACCAATGTGGAAGGCCAGATCATCGCCGCTTGCCGCAAGATCGGTATCGACATTGTACTCGACACCAACTTTGCAGCCGATGTGGTGATCATGGAGGAGGGGATCGAGCTTTTGAACCGCCTGAAGGAAGGCAAGAAGCCCACTTTCACCTCCTGCTGTCCCGCATGGATCAATTTCGCCGAGATGCATTATCCCGACATCCTGCCAATGCTATCCTCGACCAAATCACCGCAACAGGTTCTCTCTACCCTGTCCAAGACCTACCTGCCTGACAAGGTCGGCGTGCCTGCTGACAAGATCCGCGTCATTTCGATCATGCCCTGCACGGCCAAGAAAGAAGAGGCGGCGCGGCCGCAACTGGCGACCAATGGTATGCCCGACACCGATGTGGTTCTGACAACCCGCGAGTTTGCACGCCTGCTGCGGCGCGAGGGGATCGATCTCAAGACCATCAAACCCTCAAATTTTGATAATCCCTATATGAGCGAATATTCCGGTGCCGGGGCCATTTTCGGCACCACTGGTGGCGTCATGGAAGCGGCTGTCCGCACGCTTTATGCGGTGATCAATGACAAGGAACTGGACCAAATCGAGCTGGAACAATTGCGCGGCTTCGATGGAGTTCGCTCAGCCAACGTCGATCTCGGCGGCCCATTCGGCAAGGTCAAGGTCGCCATGTGTCATGGCTTGGGGGAAACGCGGGCATTGGTCGAGGCAATCCGCAAGGGAGAGGTAGATTTTGACTTTATCGAAATCATGGCCTGTCCCGGTGGCTGCGTCGATGGTGGCGGATCCCTGCGGTCCAAGAAAGCCTATCTCGACAAGGCCATGGCGCGCCGTGCGACGATCTACAACGTGGATCGGAAGCAGCTTGTTCGCCAGTCGCACAAGAATCTTCAGGTTCAGTCGCTCTATCGCGATTTTCTTGAAGCGCCCAACTCGGACAAGGCCCATGCCTTGCTCCATACCCACTATTCAGATCGCAGGCGCGACATCCACCAGACGGTGCGCGAAATGTGGGATCGGCTGACCATGAGCACCATTGTCTACTGAAAAGGCGATGCAACCCGGCAAACAGGCTGCCGGGTTGTTTTGTCTTCTTGGCAATGGCTTTGCGCGGTTGCATGTGGGCCACTTTTCTCCCACACTGCCACTCGACTGCAATTGCGCTTTGAAGTCAGGAGCTGTTCCCGCATGCG
This sequence comes from Cohaesibacter intestini, assembly GCF_003324485.1. NCBI lineage: Bacteria > Pseudomonadati > Pseudomonadota > Alphaproteobacteria > Hyphomicrobiales > Cohaesibacteraceae > Cohaesibacter > Cohaesibacter intestini. Next base: position 481,782 of record NZ_QODK01000003.1, read on the forward strand.
CCTTCCGTTCTTCCGTTCAAAAAAGAGGATATCCAACGAACCTGGAGCCAAGGATACGCTTGTTGTCATCGGTGTGCATCGGGAAGAAGCGGCATTTGGTGAAGAGGTTGCCAAGCTGCTGCAAGGGAAGAATATCGATATCCTGCGGGTAGGTCATGGGCTGTCTGCGCGGCGGCCCCGACCCGATCAGTTGCAAGCCTATCTCGATGGTCACGACCGGCTTTATCGTCGCATTGCGGAGGATATTAGCGACAACTGTCAGCTGATGATCGACCTGCATTGTCGCCAGAAAGATCGTGCCGATGCGGATCTGTTTGCTGCCGATGCCGCCTTTTTGGACCATTGTCTGAAAGCCCATGAAGAAGATCCGCTCATGACGGGCAAATATCTGCGGCCGATCCGCATGGTTTCGGATGCGGACTTGGATGAACTCAGCATGGAGGCCCTGCGTTCACAGCTCTTCTCCAAGCCTGAATTGCCTGAAGCGATCTGGCGTGCCGAACAACCGGTCTATGTCGGATTTGAAATCTATCTTCAAAAGGAAGGAACAGGACATCCCGATGAATGGCTTTTTGCCTGCCGTCTCATCGACATGGTCCGGCGGGTTTTTCTGAAAACCAGACCAGATTGAAAAAGGGGGCCTGAGCCCCCTGATCGTCTGTTTGGCAGGTTCACTTGGTCAGTTCGATCTCGCGCGCTACAAAGTGACTGAGATCGCGATAGCCAGCCGCAGTGAAATGCACTTTGTCCTTGGCGCGCAGCAACCGTTTCTTGCCATCCGCGCCCGGACCGCTCATCTGGAACTTGCCATTCTTGGAGGCGAACCAGGACCAGCTTTCAATATAGGTCACCCCATTGGCCTTTGCCCGTTCGGCGAAAATACCATTGAGATATTGATAGCCTTTGGCGAAGTTGGATTTTCCAACAATCGGCAGGCCGACCCAATAGACCTTGCGCCCCGGCTGCTTGACCGATTGCAGCACCGTGTCGATCCGCTCCTTATAGGCTTTCAACCATCCTTCGGATTGATAATGGTGGCGTTTCTTGCTGCTGCGTATTGTCTGAAGATCGTTGGCACCGAACATCAGGATATAGATCGTAGACTTGTCTTTTTTGCTGATCTTTTTGGCAGCACTCGACCAGTCATAGCGGTCATAACGGACAAGTCCGGTATTGACGCGGCTATACTTGGTCACTTTCAGATTGACCGATTTATCATGGCGAGAAAGTTGCACCAGACCAGCATATAGTCCGTCTGCAAGGGAATCTCCGAGCACCGCTATCGACACCACTTTGGGTGGGTTCTTGTCTTCAGCCGAAGTATCACTGGTCTTCTCTGCTGCCACGCCAAGGCTCATGGTGACGAGGGTCAGCAGGGTGATGACAATCCGCGCCAAAGGGCGCAGAAACATGCCATTCTTCAAGTCGCTCATGTCGCAATCCCGGTTAACAATATGCTAAACATGGTGCAGCAGCCTATGTCCGATTGATGCAGCGTGCAAGCGGTCCGAAGCGAATATTTTAGATAGTGTTAATCCTGCATCAGGTTCATTTCAGATCCGGTATCAAACCTGTCTGGTCAGCTGGGTCTGATCTTGGCCTGTCGTTGTGAAAAAGCCTTTTGCATCAAGGATTCCGTGGCTCATTGCCTCAGAATTCATGATCCTTCAGCGACTGGACCCAATCCTGTACGGTCTCGCTAATTGTCGTGGTGCCCAGCGCTTCCATCCAGCCATTCCAAGTCTCACAGGCCACAACAATTTGCTCGCTGAGGGGAGAGATCGGCAAATCATAGGACCAGCTCACCAACCCGTTTGACTGGAACAGAGCCAGCGCCAACGTGGCGAACACCAGAGCGATCAACGCGCTGCGGACACGGAGCATGGTGTGGTCGGGATGGGACTTGGCCATAGGTCTGCTCCTAGAACTGGAAATAGATGAAGGGGGCTGTGCCCGATGGTGCGATCCATTGGATCACCAGCAATCCTGCGGCAAAAGCCAAGGCCATGCCGACGGTTCCCAGTCGCGACAGCATCACATAGCTGCGCTCATAAGTACGGGCCGGGACAAACTGGCCAATGGCGCAGGTCAGGATCAACCCGACAATGAAGGGCGTCAGCATGGAAATGTCAGTGGTGCCTTGCAGGATCAGCGCCAGATAATCCGTCGCCAGCTGAAGGTTTGGTGCGCGAAAGAAGATCCAGGCAAAGCAGACGACATGAAAGGTGAACAGCACGCCAACAATCCGCCCCACGCCCCGTCGGGTGAGGCGAGACAGACCTGTCAGACGCTCTACGATCAAGGCCGAACCATGGATGATGCCCCAGATAACAAAGGTCATCGCGGCCCCGTGCCAAATGCCGCCCAGCAGCATGGTCAGGAACAGATTGCGATAGGTCCCCACCACGCCGCCGCGATTGCCTCCGAGCGGAATATAGAGATAGTCACGCAGCCATTGCGACAGCGAGATGTGCCAGCGGGTCCAGAATTCCTGCAAACTCGCAGACCGATAGGGCTGGTTGAAATTGCGCTTGAAGTGATAGCCAAGCAGGGCCGCAATACCGATGGCTATGTCGCTATAGCCGGAAAAGTCGCAATAGATCTGCCCCGCATAGGCATAGACCCCCATCACCAGCTCTAGGCTCGACGCCTGTTCAGGGGCCAGAAACACCTCGTCGACATAGAGAGTGGCGAGATAGTTGGCCAAAACCATCTTCTTGAACAGGCCGATCAAGATCAGGAAAAAGCCCTTGCCCATCATCAATCGTGTCAGAACCGGCTTGGTGTCCAGCTGTGGCATGAAGTGGGCCGCGCGCACAATCGGGCCTGCGACCAGCTGTGGGAAGAAAGAGATGTAGAGCGCCAGATCAACAAAGGAACGCGTTGCATGGATCTGCTTGCGGTAAATGTCGACAACGTAAGAGATGCTCTGGAAGGTGAAGAAGGAAATCCCCACCGGCAAGATGATTTCAAGGAACGGCAAATCCCGCTCAAGGCCGATCATCACAAACAGCTCCCTGAGGCTGTCCATGAAGAAACCGGCATATTTGAAATAGCCCAGCAAGCCCAGATCGATCACGACCACTGCCGCAAGGACCCGTTTGCGGTGGCGATCATTGTCGCTGCTGTCGATCAACAGGCCGCCGATATAACTGATCACCGCATTGAACAGCAGCAGCAGACAGAAGGACCAGTCCCAATAGCCATAGAAGAAATAGCTGGCCACCAGTAAAAACAGCTTGCGCATGGACGCCTGTCCGCGCATCAGCCACGAAAGGGAAAAGACGACAAGAAAGAAAAGGCCGAAATCGACGGTTGGAAACAGCATGAATGATCTTGACTATCGCAGAAATAAACAGGAGACCCGTCCCGTCATTGAACAAATATAATCAGACGGGACAGGGCCGAAATCGTGTCGGAAGCGGCGAGATTCTGGCGCTTCGTTGCAACCATAGAGGATTAATTCGAAGCGATTTTCAAGCTGTTTTTGATGGTCCGTTCCAGATAGTCAACAAAGGCCGCAGCACTGCGATCATAGCCTTTGCCGGTCAGGTGAACCCGGTCCTTGGCGGCCAGTTTCTGCCCAGCCCAGCGGGTCACGCCACAGCGCCCGCCCATTGCCGAGGACCAATCCCAATAGAAGCCGGAATAGTCTTTTGCCATGTCTTTGAGCGTGTTGCGTACTGCGGGCAGTTTGTTGGGGGTGTACCAGCCACCGCCGCAAGACAGTTTGCTGGACCGGCGGCGTGCACCATCGGCAGGGCCAATGAACATCATTGCTGCATTTGGCGCGGCATCCTGCATCTTGTCGACCAGACCGCCAGCCATCCTGCGATAGGAAGCCATGTTTAGATTGTCGTTATAGCCTTCATTGGTGCCATAGCCATAGATGATCAGATCTGGATCAAGACGTTTGATGTCGTTGGCCAACAGCCCATCCGACCAGCGGTTGGTGACGGCCACGGTCGCCCCGGCAATGCCGAAATTCACATATTGAATGCCGGGCTTGTCCTTGCCAGTGGCCCAGTTCAGAATGGTGGTCTTGCCCCCGCCATTATGGGTGACGCTCAAGCTCGAGGAGCGACCATCAATGCGGACAAGTTTTGAGCCCGGCTTGGAGGCTCGTGCCGAAACCTTCTTCGAACCACCATCGGTCCGAATGGTGGCGCTGCCCTGACCCGGTCCGACATAAAGGGTAACGGTTGCCCAATCGAACGCGCCCTTTTGGGAGGTCAGAGTCATCTTCGCCCCCGGAGACGAGGAACTGACCCGCACCCCGGAAAGGCCATAGGGGCCGCTCTTGGTTTTAAGGGAGTTGGCCGACGACCAGCCGCGTCCGGCGCTGAGTTTCAAGCCATCCGCATGCGCCCATTTGTAAGCCTTGGCCGGAATCACCGCCCCGCGACCGGCATCGCCATACATCGCCTGCAGGCGACGGCGAATGCCTCGGGTGAAACTATCCGACGCAATGTGACTGTCTCCAACATGCAAAATGGTGATCGGTTGGTTCAGGCTGCCTGCTTTTAAAGCACGCATCTTTGCCAGGAACCGGTTGCTATTGCCAGAGATCGGCCCAACTGGCTGCGGTTGCGGGTCTGCTTCAAAGCCAGCAGGAGGCGCAATCGAGGCGACCTTGTTATCGACAGCTTCGCTCAGATTGGCCGGCCGCGCCTTTGGCAGTTCGTGTAAAAGCGTCTGCTTGTTTTCTTCAACCTGTACCGCAATCGGATCGGAAGGCGCCAGCGCTGCGACCTTGATCGGCACGGTTTCAACCTTGGTTGGCTTCAAAGCCTCAGACGCATTTGCTTCGGAGGCATCCGCCTCACGGGCATCGACCTTGCGAACGTCAACAGTCGCTGGTGTCTGGGTTTGGGCGCCAGGAAGCGCATCCGTCAAGGCAAGCTTTGGTGCATCCGGTTTCAGGCTCGGGGCCAACGTTTCGACTTTTTCACGAAATGCCAGTTCGGACTCTGGTGTCACGCCAATGGCTGGCAGATTGCTTGCGATCACAATCGAGCCGGTTTCAAGTGGCACGCTGAGATAAAGAGAGGGATCTACCGCCAAACCCGCCGGATAGATCGGCTCGGCCTGCTTCATGTCCAGTTGCGCCAAGGTCCAGCTATTGCCGATCCGTGCTTGTGAATAGAGGCTTTTCAGATCCGCAATGGACTGCGACATGTCGCGGTTCTTTTGCCGCAAATGTTGCAGTTCCAGCATCATCGAATGATTGAGCGCTTCCAGCTTCGAGATCTTTTGGGCACTCTGACGCAGAGCATCGAGAGGCGCGCGATCCGATAGCGGTGCAAATTCCTGACTGCTCTGTTTGGTCGGGGCGGTGAGGCCTGGAATTTCCTGCCCATTATTGAGCATGTACAAGCCCGTGATCGACACGCCTGCCAGCACGCTAAGCGAGAGCAGCCCTGTCATCAGCATTGCTGTCAGACCACGCTCCTGCGGCGCAGGGGCTGATCGGTGCGGCGGGCGCACGGCCGCGGTCGCCCGAGGCTGCTGCGAACGCTGCAGACGCTGTTGCTGTGGGTGAGGGGCGTGATGCTGGGCCTGAGGACGCGTTTGGGGCCGCATCTGTGGCTGATGCTCAACAGGGCGATAGCCATGACGGGCATGTTCGACCGGTGCACCCGGATTGGGTGCATAGGCATGGCCCTGAATAGGCGGATGGCCGTGCGCACTTGGCATCGCTGCTTGCTGGTGTGCCCGGGGGTGGCCCTGAGGCTGGCCCTGAAGTTGGCGTTGAGCACCGGGCAGGTGATGGATTTGCGCCGAGGGAGCAGGTCCCTGCTGGCCGTGACCCTGTTGTCCCTGAGGGAAAGGATGATTGCCTGCGGAATGTTGTCCAGTTGTCGGGCCCTGTGGATGCTGCTGCGCTCGTTCGGCCATGGCCGGGTGAGCGGGATCGACGGGTGCCATCTGTTTGAACTGGGTCTGAGACATAAGCTCTGATCTCTACGCTGGCTGCACATATGGGCAAACTGAACCCGAAAACCCGACCGGGCTAGAACGCGTGCAAATACTGAAAGTAAATCAAAAGTGACTGTTTATGCTTAATTTTCCCTAAATATTGCCCGGAGCTCTGTCCATTTTTCTGATGTCATACCCCTGCCTGATCAAGCTATGCGCCTCAGTTTAGGTGTTAAGTGATTGAAAGGACAAAGAAAGGTGAGCGTAGTAGAAGGCAGCTCTCTATAACCTGCCAACAGTGTAGCCTATCTCTCTATCGGTGTCTTTACTTGATCATTGTGACTGAACTATGAGCCTTCTTCCAAGAAGAACCCGGATGCGAAGGGCATGGTTGCTGATCTTGCTGCGCAAGCAAGAGCCAAATATCCGCAGGATAGTGGGGTTTTTCGTCTCTTGTTGCCTGTCATTTCGCAATTTGATCCACCTTTGGGTGTTCGCTAGCGGATTTTCTGTATGGGTTGTAGCAAAATATTTATTTCTTACCGCCAGTATCCACTTGGGTATTTAAGTATTGTGTGTCGCGTGTGGGGAATTTGTTATGGTTCTATTGTCATCCCGACAGAGTTTTTTCGTTGGTTGCAGTCGGCGTCGGTCCTTGTTGATCGCCGTTGCTCTCATTCCCGCTGCGACTGGTGTGGTTGCAGCAGATAACCAACCGGCCGATTTGAACCCGTCCGGCCTTCAACTTGCAAAACTGGAACCTGTGGCCCCCGTGAACTTGCAGACAGCGCCGCGTGCTATGGTTGAGCATCTCTCCTTACTGATGGTTGGGGATACGGGCTTTGCTCCCAGTCGTGCCAAGCCCCTGCCGGATCGGGTGTATAAATATGGTCGCAAGCTGTCCTTTGCCGAGACGACAGAGAAGATCAAGGCAGACATCAATGGCGATATCAATTTTGCCAACATTGAAACCGTGATTTCGGACCGGGCTAATCTGGTGCCGCGTTCCAAGAAATACAATTTCGTCACCCATCCCAACGGCATCAAGCATTTGGTCAAGGCGGGGTTCAATCTTCTCTCGATGGCCAATAACCACGCCTTTGATTATGGCGCATTGGGCGTGCGGGAATCCTTGCGTCACTTGAAACCATTCGAGGGAAGGGGCTTGCTCGCCCACGCGGGGATCGGGTTGAATCGCGCTGCAGCGGGCAAAACACCAGTCTTTGAGAAAAAGGGCATCAAGGTGGCTTTTGGTGCCATCGGTATCGGCGCCAATGGTGGTGGACTGCCCCGTGCAACCGACAATCGTCCCGGACAATTGAGCCTATACCTGAAACAGGATCAGCAGTTTCTTGCAGATAGCTTCTCCCGGTCTGGCGCCGATTTGCGGCTCTTGTCGGTTCATCACGGCCCGGAAAGGGTGATCCGCCCGTCCGGTTATGAAGTCGCAATGTTGCGCAGCCTTGTTGCCCAGACCGATGCCGATGTGATGATTGGCCATCATGCTCATGTCAGCCGGGGTATCGAAATCCGCAACGGCACGCTGATGGTATACGGCCTTGGCAACTTCAACCATCAGGGAACCGCCAACATGAATGGCAAAAATGGGTGCCATAATTACTCGCTGATGGTGCGCGCCCATTTCGTCCGGGAAAGCGGTAAAAAGCCGGTTCTGGCCGCTGTGGAGGCCTTGCCTATCCAGTCAACCCACATGCAGCCAGAGCGCATCGACGGGGTGCGTGGCGCACGTCGCATTGCAATTCTCAACGGGTTGGCTGCTCAACTGGACCAGCCCAAAACGGGCTCCCAAGGGGTTCGCTTCATGGCTCAGGATGATGGGTCCGGACTGCATTGCACCAAGGCCGCGCGGAAGCATCCTTATACCGCACAGCTATGCTCAAACTATAGCGAGCAGCATCTTGCCAGCAACCAACAATATCGCCAAGCGGTCGCTACGTGTGGTGGCCGGGCACCGACGCGGATGATTGCCAAGGTGAAGCTTGCACCGACCCTGCGGCTCGCCAGTTTGGCGCCTGTGGCACCAAATGTCGCCATGGTGGAGTCTCAGCCCGAGGTCACCGGCTCTGGGCAAGAGGCCGCTAACGCGAAACCGTTCAGCAAGCAATTGGGTGCGCTCCGCTCGTCCATCGACCTGCCAACGCCGCAAGATAAACCTGCAACCGAGGCCAAGGCCCGGACGATGCATGAAACAGACACCAAGCAGCAACCTGTGATCACCAAGCTCTCGCGCCTCGAAAGCAATCCTGACCATTGGCCCGCCGGTATGCCGCTCGCATGGGCGGTGCCGGAAAATGAAACGTCCAAGGCCCGCCTGCTGCGCTGGAAGAAACATCGCTATTCCGTTGCCGAAGTTGAAAAGCTTTTGCGCAAGAAAGGCCTGATCCGATAGCAGAGGTTCGGATGACCGCTGGGGGACAGGAAGGCTTATTATTGTGACCCCATGCTGCCCGAGCGGCAATGCCGTGTCTTCAGTGTTTGGGGAGCGTCTGGATCTGATGCTGGTGATGCAACTCTTCTCGTCATTGCTTGATTGCTCGCAAAGGTGGAGTTGAGGGATGTAGTTGTATTTAAGGTTTTATTGCTAGGTACAATCGTTTATTTGAGGTCTCTAATATATCAGTTTAAAAGCTTAGAAAGCTTACATACAATGAAGGGAAAGCTCACCTAAAAGCGAGTAAATGTGTAGATTATTAACCAAAATTTATTTCTATTCATGTCTCTTGGTTACAAGACAATAATGTTTCAAGAAACGGACCAACCGACATGAAACTCTCTCAACTCTCCTTGAGCTGGAAAATCGCGCTTCCTACTTTGGTGGTTTTTCTGCTCAGCGCCGTTATTGCGACAGTTAGCCTGTCCGAACTCCATTCCAGCATGGAGAAGGAACGCCTTGCGAGCCTCAAGCATATCAGCAGTTCTGCCAAAGCGATTGCTGTGAGCTATTATGAAAAAGAGCAAAAGGGCGAACTAACCCGCGAAAAGGCACAGGCTGGGGCCAAAGCAGCCATTAGCGCCATTCGCTTTGACGGTGGAACGGGCTATGTCTTTGTTTATGACTGGGATGGTACTTGCGTTGTACTGCCCACCAACAAGTCGCTTGAAGGCAAGAATCTGATCGGTCTGAAAGATGACAACGGTGTTCAGATCGTTGCCGGCCTGATCGAACAGGCCAAGAATGGCGGCGGCTCTCTGGATTATATCTGGCCAAAGCCGGGCGAGGATGGCCTGTTTGCCAAGAGCAGTTGGGCCGAAGGCCTGCCAGCTTGGCAATGGATGATTGGCACAGGGGTTTATGTCGACGATCTGCAAACCGCTTTCTGGAAGCAGGCCAGCTTCATCTTGATCCTCAGCCTTGTTGGTCTTGGGCTGGCAGCCGCCACTTCCTTTGTCATCATTCGCTCAATCAACCGGCCAATTGCCAAACTGGTCACCAATATGGGTGAGCTGGCTGATGGCAACAGTGACATCCGTATTGAAGGCGGAGATCGCGGCGACGAAGTCGGTGACATGGCCCGCGCCATGGAAGTCTTTGTCAGCAATGAAAATGCGCGCAAGTCGATGATGATCGAGCAGCAGGCACGACAGGATGATGCCTTGCGACGCGGCGAAAGTGTGCAGCGACTCTGTCAGGATTTTGACCAGACCGTATCCAGTATGCTGTCCACCGTGACCGGTTCTGCCCAGAGCCTGCAGTCCGCATCCGAAGCCATGAACCGGACGGCTCAGACCACTTCGTCCCAGTCGGTTCAAGTGGCTGCTGCCTCCGAGGAAGCCTCAGCCAATGTGGAGGCGGTAGCCTCTGCCGCTGAAGAACTGGCCGCCTCGGTCGCCGAAGTGGCCCGTCAGGTGGAAACCTCCAACGATATTGCATTGAAGGCATCGGACGAGGCAGCATCGACCAACGAACGGGTCGGGCGTCTGGCCCAATCGGCCAAACAGATCAGTGAGGTCATCTCGCTTATTCAGGCCATCGCCGAACAAACCAACCTGCTGGCACTGAACGCCACCATTGAGGCCGCACGGGCAGGGGAAGCAGGCAAGGGCTTTGCAGTCGTGGCCTCCGAGGTGAAGGAACTCGCCAGTCAGACCTCACGGGCAACCGAAGAGATCGACAAGCAGATTTCCCAGATCCAGACGGATACCAATGATGCAGTGTCCGCCATTGCCAGCATTGCCGAAACCATCCAGTCCCTGTCGGGTATTTCCAGTCAGATCGCCACTGCCGTCGATCAGCAGCGGCTTGCGACGCAGGAAATCGCCAACAATGTCACCCAGGCTTCATTGGGGACACAGGAAGTGTCTGCCAATATTGTGCAGGTGACCGAAGCAGCCCGCAATACCGGTGAAACGGCAACCAGCGTCAATCACTCCTCTGAAGAGCTGAAGGATCAGGCAGCCCATCTGAGAGATCAGGTCAACAACTTCCTGTCCAGTGTCAAGCGCGAGTCCGCCGCCTGACATAGCCCGCAACCGGGACGACTGACCGGCAATCCAAAAAAACAAGGCCGCTCGTTAGAGCGGCCTTGTTGCGTTTTAAAACCAACAATTACCGATTGGGCCGGTCACGGCCTTCTCGTGGTTCCTTGACCCATTTCAGGAAAAGCCAAAGACCACCGGCTGCAATGGTCGCTCCGAATGCGATCCAATAGATATTCTCAAGCATCTCTCATCTCCGTGCATTGGCAGACCATGATCGGACGGGAGCCATTCAAACCCGATAGTCCTTGCTCGATCCGGTTTGATCTCTTGGTCCGGGTAGCGAGGCGTCTTGGCAATAGACAGGGTGATACGATAGCCCTGACATGCATCTGCTGCTGGTGTCATTAAGGCATGATTCCCACGCGGAAACCATGCTTTGCCTCAAATATGAGGTGGGTTTGCGTGCGAAAAATGCAAGTCAGGGCTGCATTTTTGGGATGAGACCAAGGGGACAAGACCATCATTTGAACGAAGCCTGCCTTGGGGCGGAGATAGTCGCTGCGCGATACGGTTCCAGTGCCTTCCGGCCCGCGCGCAAGTTACACACGCGCCACAAGAGCAGGATACGTGGTTGACCCCAGCCATCAGAGTTACAATGAAGGGTGGGAACAGGGCATAGAAAGCCTGATGCGGGGTCAGGCTGCCTTTTTGGATCTCTTCACCTGATAAAGGGAACTGTCGGCCTTCTTGAACAGGTCCGCGAAAGTGTGTGCAGACAGGGCAGCTGTTCCAACACCGACGCTGGCTGCAATATTGGTATGAACAAAATTCTGGGCAATATGCCGATCAAAGGCAGCGAGCAGTTGGGCAACACAGGCATTAAGAGCATTTGGATCGCTGATACTGGGCAGCAAAATGGCGAACTCATCGCCACCAAGCCGGAAGATATGCTCTGAGGGATACATTTGCTTCAGCAAGCGGGCAAAGGCGATCAGCACCCTGTCCCCTTCATCATGACCGAAGCGGTCATTCACTTCCTTGAAATTGTCCAGATCCACCAATATCAGGGCCGTATCCGATGCGATGGGCTTTTCCTGTAGATAGGTCTGCAAGCAACGCCTATTGTTCAGCTTGGTCAGGAAATCGGTGTTGGCATCGACCTGCAGCCGTGTCCGCTCCCGATGTTCGTGGGTGATGTCGAGGAACAGATAGATTTGTCCTGTGCAATTGCCAAACACATCCATCAGTTTTTCGTCATGCAGCTTGAAAATCTTGTCTTTTGCCTGCAGCAGGATCTGGCCGTCTTCTTCGTTCAACGTCCATTCCCGCTGACCGTCATTGTTTTTTGTAATTTCGAAGAGATCGATCACCGAACTGCCGATCATGTCATCGCGATTATGAGCGAAGATATCGACAAATTTCTGGTTGACGTTGGTGATGACCCGATGTTTGTCGGTCACCATGACCGCGAAGGGTAGGCCTTCGAGCAGAATGTTCAGTTCCACCATCAGATTTTGCAGATCGGTAGCGTCATGGGCAAATCCCACCGTCCCGATGACGGATCCATCGGTGTCAAAGACAGGTGACTTGTAGGTCTTGAACTTGCGCATCTCACCGCTGCATTTGACGGTTTCGTCGAACAGGCAGGTTTCCTTTTTCTCGAGCACGATTTCTTCTGACTCAAGACAGATATACTCGCCATCAGCATATTCATCCGGTTCGATGTCCCAGATATAATAGTGGCCACGCCCCTCGATCTGCGCCTTGCTTTTGCCAACAGTCCGGCAAAAGCTCTCATTGACCTTGAGATGAGCTCCGCGAGCATCCTTGAACCAGATCAGTTCTGGCAGACTGTCGATCAGCGTATCAAGATAGGTCTTGTTCAGTTGAGCCTCTTCGCGCTGCTTGATCCGTTGCAGAAGACTGGCAAAGCTTTCCTGTATCTGCTCCGCATCAAGAGGCTTGGGCCAAATGGCATCAAAGCGGTGCAAGTGAGGAGCAAAGGAATTGAAGTCGCTTCCCGAACAACAGGCCACCATCAGCGTGGACGGGTCTCGTTGCTGGTCAATCAGACGGAGGTTGGCGGGAGATTGATAACTCAGATCAAGGATGATGATGGAAAAGCGTGACAGTCCGGCATCCAGGGCAGAGGCCTGTGTCGTGAAGGCATGGGAGAAACGATCGTGCGAAGGCACTGCCTCAAGCATCGACTCCACGGCCCTGTCGGGCATTGCGATCAAAATGTTAAGGGAGCGTCTAAACACCACCGAGCTCCTTTGCCAGTTTTGGTTGGCGTCCGATTGTCAGCTGAAATGTGAAAATCAACGTCACATTTGTTGCGGTCATCATCTGAGTCGGAGGTATACAAAAGCCTAATAGAACCGGCTTTGCGACAAGCTGTAGCAGCTTAAGGATCAATTTCTCCTGTTACCAATAAACCGGTGTTAACAACTGCAACCAATGGAAAACGGCACCGCGCACTGCAATTCAATTCTTTGATTTTCAAGGGCTTGGGGGAAGGACGTAGCCATGGCGGTGGAGTTTGTCACCCGCCACCGGAAATGTGCAGGACCGGTCTGACGGGATAGCTGCATTCCGCCCGCAGGATTCGCTGCTGTCAAGTCTTTCCATTTGGCACCAAGCATAGCAAGGTTTCTTTTCAACCAAGGGGAGAAAGGAAAATACTATGATCGGAAAACGAACAATAATCCCTCTGATCGTGTCAGGTCTGCTGGGGGGGACCAGCGCAGCCGTCGCGCAGGAAGCGATGCAGCCTGAAAGCACCATAGCCATTGCCGAGAGGAAATCGGTCACTGCCGAGCGCTATATGGTCTCCGCTGCCAATCCGATCGCCAGCCGGATTGGTGCTGACATTCTGGCCAAAGGTGGCACGGCCATCGATGCCATGGTGGCGGTTCAACTCGCTCTGAATTTGGTCGAGCCGCAGAGTTCCGGTATCGGCGGTGGGGCATTTCTTGTTTACTGGGATGCCAAAGAGAAGAAACTGACGACCTTTGATGGTCGGGAAAAAGCGCCAATGGCTGCCACGCCACGCTATTGGTTCGGTGCGGATGGCAAGCCGGTGGGCTGGTTTGAGGCCGTTGTGGGCGGTCGCTCGGTTGGTGTACCGGGGACGTTGAAACTTCTCGATGTCACTCATCAGCGCTATGGCAAACTTGACTGGGCCAGCCTGATTGAGCCGACCCGCAAGCTGGCAGACGGGGGCTTTCAGGTTTCCCAGCGGCTCGCCGGTTTGATCAAGGCCTCGATGGGCAAGCGCCAGCTTGACCGGTTCGATGCAGCCAAGGCCTATTTCTTTGATAAGGATGGCGCGCCCCTCAAACAGGGACATCTGCTCAAGAATCCGGCCTTCGCAGCCACTTTGGCCGAAATCCAGTCCCAGCGATCGGACCATCTCTATCAGGGGCCGCTGGCTGAGCAGCTTGTCGCTGCGGTCAAAACCGACATCAATGCGGGTATTTTGACACTGGACGACTTGAAAGCCTATCAGGTCGTTGAGCGAGACCCGGTCTGCATAGATTATCGTGGTTTTGATGTTTGCGGCATGGGGCCACCATCTTCCGGCGCGCTGACCGTTGGTCAGATTTTGGGAATTCTGTCCAACTTCACGGCAGAAGCCGGCATTGCAGGCGAACATCTTTTCCTTGAAGCGGCCAAGCTGGCCTATGCAGATCGCGGCCTTTATATGGCAGACAGTGACTTTGTCAAAATGCCCGAGGGCTTGCTCGACAAAGACTATTTGCGGGATCGTTCAGCGCTGATCGATCCGGCGAAAAGCATGGGGAAGGCACAGGCAGGCACGCCGCCCTGGAAAGAGGCTACACGCCTGTCGCCGGACACTCAGCTCGAACGCCCCGGCACCAGCCATGTCTCGATTGTCGATTCTTATGGCAATGTGGTCTCCCTGACCACCACCATCGAAACCGGTTTTGGCTCACGCGTCATGGTGGGTGGATTCCTGCTCAACAATGAGCTGACAGATTTTTCCCGGACACCAGAAAAGGACGGCAAGCCCATCGCCAACCGGGTGGAAGGGGGCAAGCGACCGCGTTCGTCAATGGCACCGACCATTGTTCTGAAACACGGGGCGCCAGTGCTGGCCATTGGCTCGCCGGGCGGCTCGCGCATCATCAATTATGTTGCCCGCCCGATCATCGCCATTCTCGACCATGGCATGGATCCGCAGGACGCAATCAACATGCCGCATATCGTCAACCGCAATGGCAAGACCGATTTGGAGAAGGATACGTCTGCGACCACGCTCGGTACTGCTTTGGAGGCCAAGGGGCATGAGATCAACATCACCGATCTCAATTCTGGTCTGCATGCCATTCAGATCAAGGATGGCAAACTGATCGGGGCAGCAGATCCACGTCGCGAAGGCGTCGCCCTTGGTGAGTGATACGGGCCCGCTTCTCAAAATGAAAAGGGGCCTTGATGGCCCCTTTTAACCGTTTGATCGATGGTTGGGACTATTCGAACTGCAAAGGATCGGGACCGGTACGCATCCCTGCTTCCAGTGCCTTGAACGCCTGCATCTCTGCATCTGTCAGTTCGAAGTCGAACAGATCGACATTTTGCGCCTGACGCTGAGCATTGGACGAGCGCGGAATGACAACACGGCCCGATTGCAGGTGCCAACGCAGAATGACCTGTGCGGGGCTTTTGCCCACGCGTTCGGCAATTGTCCGGATCGGATCCTCATCAAAGGAAGCGCCATTTCCCAACGGGGTCCAGGCCTGCGAAATGATGGAGCGCGCCTCATTGGCAGCGCAAAGCGCGGCTTGTTGAAGCTTCGGATTGACCTCGATCTGATTGACCACTGGCACGACATCGGTCTCGGCAATCAGTCGGTCCAGATGGTCAGCATTGAAGTTGGACACGCCGATCGAGCGGATCAGTCCTTCTTCGCGCAGACCGATCAACGCTTTCCAGGTCTCGACATACAAATCCTGCTTTGGTGCAGGCCAATGGATCAACACCAGGTCGAGCTGGTCTACGCCGATCGCCTTGAGGCTGCGTTCGACCGACATTCGGGTCTTGTCCTTGCCCTGATCACTGTTCCACACCTTGGTGGTGATAAAAACACTGTCTCGGGACAGTCCCGATTGGCGAACACCTGCGCCCAGACCTGCCTCATTGCCATAGATATAGGCACCGTCTATCAGCCGGTAGCCGA
Source organism: Cohaesibacter intestini (assembly GCF_003324485.1). Lineage (NCBI taxonomy): Bacteria > Pseudomonadati > Pseudomonadota > Alphaproteobacteria > Hyphomicrobiales > Cohaesibacteraceae > Cohaesibacter > Cohaesibacter intestini. The sequence continues at coordinate 497,341 of NZ_QODK01000003.1, forward strand.
CCTTCAGAGCACTCGCCACGACATCAGCCGTGTCCTCCTTGGGGACATTCCAAACACCGAAACCGAGCTGCGGGATAGGGTGGCCATCATTCATTGTGAGAGAGGGGATGGGTGACATCTTGATCTCCATTCGGGCTAGGTGCACGGTCTCTAAGCTCAACCGGAAGCATCTGCCCTGAAGGGCCATTCGTCAAACCTATTCGACAAAGAAATCCGGAAATTCCTCCCGCACATTCTTCAGCAGCTCGAAGATTTCCGACAGATGCTGGTCCATCTGCCGCGAAGCCTCCGACTTGTCACGATTCTTCAGCGCTTCGAGTATGCGAACATGGGCCTGAAAGGCATTGTCGAGATTGAGCGGCAAGGACCGATAGCGCACCCGATCCATGTGCGCCTTGTGTTCCTTGATCAGGTCCCACGCAAATCCAACACCGGAGCGGTTGTAAATTTCTTTGTGAAAGTCTTCATCAAGAGTGTGAAAAAGGTCGGAATCATGATCTTGCACAGCCTTGCGCTGCGTTTCGATATGATCGGAGAAGTAGTCCAAGTCCTCTTCACTCAACTTCTCGCAGGCCACCTTGATGGCTTTTGATTCGAGCGCGCAGCGAATGAAACGCGCTTGCAGAACGGCATTTTCCGATATGAAGGAAATCCGCGATGCAACCTGAGGACGAACATCCAGAAATCCCATTCGAGACAGTCTGAAAAAGACCTGTCGAACCGGTTGTCTTGAGATTCCAAAGGCTTTCGCGACATCCGCCTCGGACATCTTGGTGCCCGGCTTGAGGTCAAGCGACAGGATCTGGCGCTGCAATTCATCAAACACCCGGTCCGCAATCGCGGTACGGTTGAGAGAGATTGGCGCGGCTTGCAGGGGATCGTTCGGCATTTCACACTCCATTTGAAGCCATACTAGTGTCAGCGGACTTTACAAACAAGTATAACTGGGATATTAGGATCCTAGCAATAGAATACTAGGATCCCAGATTTTGGTAGCATGGCCTGTCTGAAGCTGCTATCTTCTATGAGGACAACCCGGAGGAAGCGATGCGCAAGCTCAACAATGATCGTTTGTTTCCATTGGACAAAGAGACCAGATCGATGGCTCGGGCGCTCTATAGCAGCGTCAAGTCCCTGCCGATCATCAGTCCGCATGGTCACACGGACCCGCGTTGGTTTGCCGAAAACGAAGCTTTCCCCAACCCTGCTCAACTGTTCATAACGCCTGATCACTATGTCTTCCGCATGCTTGGCTCGCAGGGGGTCTCGATGGAAGATCTGGGCGTGCCGCGTATAGATGGTGGCTGGACCGAAACGGACGGACGCAAGATTTGGCGCCTCTTTGCCAAGCACGCTTATTTACTGCGGGCAACGCCATCGAAACTATGGTTGAGCCACGCCTTCGAAAATGTCTTTGGCTGGACCAACTGGATCAACGAAGACAATGCAGATGCGGCCTATGATCATATCGCCGCCTGTCTGGAAAAACCGGAATTCCGTCCACGCGCCCTGTTCGAGCGTTTCAATATCGAAGTGCTGTCGACAACAGAGTCTCCACTTGATGACCTCAAATGGCACCGTGCCATGCGTGACAGTGGCTGGCAGGGCAGGGTGGTGACTGCCTATCGACCCGATCCGGTGGTTGATCCCCACTTCAAGGGCTTCGTTGAGAATGTCGAAACCTTCGGGCAGTTGACCGGCGAAGACACCACCACATGGCAGGGCTATCTCAAGGCCCATCGGGTCCGCCGTGCCTATTTCAAGGAGTTCGGTGCAACATCGTCCGATCATGGACATTTGACGGCACGCACCGAAGACCTCACCACGGCAGAAGCCGAAGCTCTGTTCCAGAAAGCACTCAAAGGGGAATGTTCAGCGGAGGAGGCTGACATTTTCCGGGGCGCCATGCTGACCGAGATGGCCCGTATGAGCCTTGATGATGGGCTGGTATTGCAGATTCATCCTGGCAGCTATCGCAATCACAGCAATCCGGTTTTTGAAAAATTCGGGCTCGACAAGGGGTTCGATATTCCCACCCGCACCGACTATGTTCGGGCACTGAAGCCTTTGCTTGATGCGGTCGGGATGGAAAAGGCCCTTACCATCATTCTTTTCACCCTTGATGAGAGCGTTTATGCGCGTGAGCTGGCGCCGCTTGCCGGTGTGTATCCAGCCTTGCGGCTGGGGCCTGCTTGGTGGTTCCATGACAGCGCCGAAGGGATGCGGCGCTATCGCGAAATGACGACAGAAACCGCCGGCTTCTACAATACGGTCGGTTTCAATGATGACACACGGGCTTTCTGCTCCATTCCTGCGCGCCATGACGTTGCGCGCCGGGTGGATAGTGCATTCCTCGCCACATTGGTCGCTACGGGACGGCTAGATGAGGATGAGGCTTTCGAGGTCGCACACGACCTTGCTTATCGGCTTGCAAAGCAAGCTTACCGGCTCTGACGGGCCACTTTCTTGGAGGAACCAATATTATGCTCAAGTCTCTGTCTGCCGCACTCGTCGCCAGCGTCGCCATGGTTGCCACAGCATCCGCATGCGAAATCACGCTGAAGTCTTCCGACACCCATCCTGATGGCTACCCAACGGTTGAAGCCGTGAAATATATGGGTGAGTTGCTCAAGGAACGCACCGACGGCCGTATCTGCGTCGAAGTCTTCCATTCCGCTCAGTTGGGTGAAGAAAAAGACACCATCGAACAGACCAAATTCGGTGTGATTGATCTGAACCGCGTCTCCTTTGGCCCATTCAACAACATCGTTGAAGAATCCAAGGTTGTCTCTTTGCCATATATCTTCAAGGGCGTGGATCACATGCACCGCGTTGTTGACGGCGAAATCGGTGATCAGATCCTCGCAGCCTTTGAGCCACACGGCTATGTTGGTTTGACCTTCTATGATGGTGGCGCACGCAGTTTCTACAACAGCGTCAAGCCAATCAAATCCATGGATGACCTCAAAGGCATGAAAATCCGCGTCATGCAGTCAGACATCTTCGTTGACATGATGACCGCTCTTGGCGCCAACGCCACCCCAATGCCATATGGTGAGGTATATTCCTCCATCCAGACCGGCGTTATTGATGGTGCTGAAAATAACTGGCCATCCTACGAGTCTTCCGGTCACTTTGATGTTGCTGGCTACTACACCCTTGATCAGCACCTGATCGTGCCGGAAATTCTCGTTATGTCGAAAATCTCCTGGGACAAACTGTCCGCTGAAGATCAGGCTGTCGTTCGTCAGGCTGCCAAGGATTCCACTCCGAAAATGCGTGAATTGTGGGCCGCTCGCGAAAAAGCATCCGAAGAAAAAGTTATGGCTGCTGGCGTAAAAGTCGTTACCGACATTGACAAGGCACCATTTATGTCTGCCATGGATTCGGTTTACGAAAAACACGTTACCTCCGATAACCTGAAAGATCTGGTCAAGCGCATTCGTGCAACCGACTGATCCTTTCATCAAGTGCAATGTCCGCGATTCTGCATCGCGGGCATTGCCGCCATCATTGATGTGAAGCGGCCGCTTGCTGATTTGGCGAGACCCCGAAAAGCCACTTCTTTGTCGGTGCCGGTGTCCCCGCATCCGGTGCTGTTTCCCATGGGTTCGGAGTGAAACGTGCAAGATTTCATGAAATCCGTCGCGAAGGTGATGAGGCCACTCTCTCAACTCTCGCTTTGGCTGGCCGGTGCCGGGTTGATCCTGATGACTGTTTTTGTCGCCGCTCAGGTGTTTGTCCGCTACGTCCTCAATGACTCCATCGTTTGGAGCGAGCCTGCAGCCGTCATTCTGATGGGCTGGTTCATTTTCCTTGGCGCCGCTGTCGGCATCCGCGAAGGCAATCACCTCAGCTTTGACGTGCTGGTGATGTTCATTCCCGAGAAAGCCAAGCTCATTTTCTACAGTCTGTCCGATCTGGTTGTCGTGGCCTTCGGGTTCGGCATGGCCTGGTATGGGGCACAATTGATGATTGCGGGTTGGCACATCAAGATCCCGTCTCTGGGCTTCAGCGATTCTGTCAATTTCATGCCACTGGTCGGTGGCGGAATATTGATGGTGATTTTCTCCATTGAGCGTCTGGCCCGTAGAGCCGCCGGATTGCCGACCGCCCGTTTCGGCGAAACCAGTATCGAGGATTGATGCAATGGAAGTCTGGGTTCTTTTTGGCACATTCTGTGTGCTGCTTCTCATCGGTACCCCTGTTGCCTTCTGCCTCGGGGTCGCCTCATTTGCCACCATCCTCTATCTCGGCATTCCGCCGGTGGTGGTGTTCCAACGGCTCAATTCCGGCGTGTCCGTGTTCGCGCTGATGGCCATTCCCTTCTTCATCTTTGCCGGTGAAATCATGGTTCGGGGTGATATTGCCCGAAGGCTGGTCGGACTGGCTGGCGGTATGGTTGGCCACTTAAAGGGTGGTCTTGGTCAGGTCAACATCATGGCATCCGTCATGTTTGGTGGCATTTCCGGTTCTGCTGCGGCCGACGCCACCGCCATCGGCGGCATCATGATCCCGCAGATGAAAGAGCGCGGCTATGATGTCAATTACGGTGTCAATGTTACCGTGCTTGCGGCGCTTATCGCCCTGATGCTGCCCCCATCCCACAACCTGATCATCTATTCCATTTCTGCAGGCGGCAAGATCTCCATCGCCGACCTTTTCACCGCTGGCATTTTGCCCGGTCTGTTGCTGGCTCTGGCCCTGATGGTCACCGCCTACTGGGTTGCCAGAAAGCGCAATTATCCCACCGAGCCTTTTGCTGGTTGGAAGGCCCTTGGCTGGATGTTCATCAATGCCTTCCCTGGCATCATGTTGATCGTCATCATCTTTGGCGGTGTCCGGTCCGGTATCTTCACCGCCTCTGAAAGCTCCTGCATTGCAGCGGTTTATGCGGTTCTCGTCACCACGCTGGCCTATCGCACCATGAAGTGGAATGAGTTCGTCGCGGCCACCAATGCAGCGGTGCGGACCACGGCGATGGTGTTGCTGGTGATCGGCTGTGCCGCCGCCTTCGGCTGGCTGTTGGCCTTCCTGCGCATTCCGGCTCAGCTGGTTGAAACCCTGCGCACCCTGTCGGACAATCCGCTGGTCATCCTGCTGCTGATCAACCTGCTGCTTCTGATGCTCGGCACCTTTATGGATATGTCGCCGCTGATCGTCATCACCACGCCGATCTTCCTGCCAGTGGCCACGGCCTTCGGCGTTGATCCGGTGCATTTCGGTGTGATCCTCATTCTCAATCTTGGCATCGGCCTGTGCACACCGCCTGTTGGCACCGTGCTGTTTGTCGGATGTGCCGTCGGCAAGATTCCGGTCTGGGAAGTCATCAGAACCATTTGGCCCTTCTACTTCGCGGCCTTCGCGGTTCTGATGATGGTCACCTATATTCCGGCTCTGTCGCTCTGGTTGCCAAGCATGTTCCACTAAACTCGTCCGCGGCCTTGGTGCCGCGGATCTTGGACCCGAAATCCCAGCCACCGGGCGGTCAACCATTCGCCCGGTTCGGCACTCTTACGCAAAATGAACCCGGAGTATTCCATGCATATCCAGTCCTTTCCCGAGGTTGATGCAGACAAGCCCGTCAGTCGTCAGGTGCTGGCAGACAGCCCGGAATTGATGGTGGTGGTCTTCCGCTTCAAGGAAGTCGGAGCCGAAGGGGCGCTGCATTCCCATCCCCATGTCCAATCGACCTTTGTCGAGGCGGGTCGTTTCCGTTTCACAATCGACGGGGACGTTCTTGAAGTCGGTCCGGGAGATAGTTTCGTCATTCCCTCCCTCGCGGAACATGGCTGCGTTTGTCTTGAGCCGGGCACGCTCATCGACAGTTTCACGCCGCGACGGGCCGACTTCCTTTAATTCTTCAACGCTGAGGAGCATATGATGCTGACTGTAAGAACCGTCCACGCAGTGGACCCAGAAGCCGCCAAGGCTTATGACACCGAGAAGCTCAGAGATCGTTTCCTGGCCGAAGGCATGTTCAAGGAAGGCGAGATCCGCCTGACTTATACGCACTATGACCGGATGCTTGTCGGCGCGGCCGTGCCCAATGGCGGCGATCTGCTGCTTGATGAAGTCAAGGAATGTGGCACCAAGTCGGTCCTTGATCGCCGCGAAATGGCTGTGGTCAATATCGGGGATGCGGGCAGCGTGGCTTGCGGCGGCGAAACATATGCTATGGATCACGGCGATGTGCTCTATCTCTCCAAAGGCCTCGGCGCAATCACATTCTCCGGCATGGGCCGCTTTTACATTGCCTCCGCACCAGCGCATAAGGTCTTCCCGGCGCGCCTGATCAAGCTCGAAGAAGCTGCAAGCGTCAATATGGGTGCCGCAGAGACTGCGAACGAGCGCACCATTTACCAGTTTGTCCATCCAACCGTTATGGAAAGCTGTCAGTTGGTTCTGGGCTACACCAAATTCCACGGTGGCTCGGTCTGGAACACCATGCCAGCCCATCGGCACGATCGCCGCATGGAAGCCTATTGCTATTTCGACATGGACGAGAAGACCCGTGTCTTCCATTTCATGGGCGAGCCAGACCAGACCCGCCACCTTGTGGTGAAGAATGAAGAAGCCATCTTCTCCCCGCCATGGTCGATCCATTGCGGCGCGGGCACCGGCAGCTACACCTTCATTTGGGCGATGGCTGGCGACAATGTCGACTATACAGACATGGATTTCATTGCCATGGAAGACCTGCGCTAAAGCGTCAGGCTAAAGGGGCCGGAGGCGCACTGCGCCTTTGGCCTGCGGCTTTAACAACCCCAAGAGATGAAGCCAATCGGGAGGACCATCATGTTAGAAGGCTGGCGCTGGTACGGACCCTATGATCGTATTTCTCTGCCTGAGATTGCCCAAACCGGGGCGCGGGAAATCATCACTGCCCTGCATGAGGTGCCCTATGGCGAGGTATGGCCACAGGCGCGGATCGCTGAAATTCGCAGCACCATAGAACAGGCTGGCTTCAACTGGCCGGTGGTTGAAAGCCTGCCAATCCATGAGCGGATCAAACGTGGTGAGGGTGATCTGACCACGCTTTTTGCCAACTATCGCCAGTCTATGGCCAATCTGGCAGCCGAAGGCGTCAAGGTCATTTGCTACAATTTCATGCCGTTGCTCGACTGGACCCGCACCGACCTTAAAGCCCCCGTGGCCCGTGGAGGCTCTTGCCTGCGCTTCTCCGCCGAGAAGATGGCTGCTCTCGAAATTCACATGTTAAAGCGCGAAGGTGCTGAAGCTGACTATTGCCAAGAGGCGCAGGACAAAGCCAAGGTCTGGTTCCAAGCCGCCAGTGAAGCCGACAGGGAAGAGCTGATGCAGTCGGTCATGGCCGGTTTGCCCGGCGCCTATGATCGCTATGACATTGAAGGCTTGCGTGCTGGACTGGCGCTCTATGATGGCATTTCTCGAGACGATCTGCGGACCAATTACAAGCGGTTTTTGGATGAAGTCATCCCGGCAGCAGAAGAGTTGGGCTTGTCCTTTGCGGTCCATCCCGATGATCCGCCGCGCGATATTTTGGGCCTGCCGCGGATTGTTTCGACCGCAGCCGACATCGAATGGGTGCTCGCGGCCCATGACAGCCCGGCCAATGGTCTGACGCTGTGCTCTGGCTCGCTTGGTGCCCATCCGGACAATGATGTGCCAGCCATCGCCAAAGCTTTTGCCGACAAGATCCATTTCGTCCATTTGCGCAATGTCCGCAAATTTGCCGACGGGTCTTTTGAAGAAGCCGCCCATCTGGAAGGCGACACCAATATGGCCGCGCTCGTGACCGTGCTGTTGGCCGAGCAGGAGCGGCGACAGGCTGAGGGGCGTGCTGATGCCGACATCGTGTTCCGCCCTGACCATGGCCATGAATTGCTCGATGATGCTGCAAAGCAGACCCATCCCGGTTATCCGCTGGTGGGTCGCCTGCGCGGTCTGGCAGAACTGCGCGGACTGATGGCTGGCATCCATTTCAGCAGGACCAACTGATGACCAAAGCAACCCCGATCATCCTCAATCCGTCTGACACCATCGCCATCCTGCCAAGCGGGGCGCGTGCGGGTGACGATCCGTTGCAGCTCGGCGCGCCATTGGCCGTCAATATCATGCCCGGTCACAAGATCGCCCGCGTGGCTCATAAGTCAGGGGACGCGATCTTGAAATTTGGCGAGAAAATCGGCGTGGCAACTGAAGACATCACCCCCGGTGCCCATGTCCATTCGCACAATTGCGCCTTTTCCGACCATGACCAATCTTACCAGATCGGGTGCGATCTGGATACTGCGCGGGCGGCAGTCCCCAAAGTCAGCCCGCGCAGTTTTATGGGTTACAAGCGCCGCAACGGGCAGGTGGGGACACGCAACTTCATTGCCCTTTGCGCCACGGTCAATTGCTCAGCCACCGTCATCCGTCAGGCCGCCGCTGAACTCAATGCGTCGGGTATTTTGGAGCAATATGCCCATGTCGATGGGGTGGTGGGCCTGACCCACAGTACCGGCTGCGGAATGAGCGGCATGCGAGACTTTGGCCTCCTCGAGCGCGTGCTCTGGGGCTATGCCACCCATCCCAATGTCGGCGCGACCATTTTTGTCGGCTTGGGCTGCGAAATGATGCAGGTCGCCCGGATGAAAGAGATCTTTCAGGCCGAAGGACAGAAGACCAATCTTGATCATTTTCACAGTCTGGCCATTCAGGAAGTCGGCGGCACCCGCAAGACCATCGAGGCCATCAAGGCCAAGGTGCTGGACCTGCTGCCCGAGGTGAACAAGGCACGGCGCGAACCATGCCCGGCTTCGGCCCTCAAAATCGCTTTGCAATGCGGCGGCTCAGATGGCTTTTCCGGCATCACCGCCAATCCGGCTCTGGGCAAGACCGCCGATCTGCTGGCCGGTCTTGGGGCGACGGCCATTCTGTCCGAGACGCCGGAGATTTACGGCGCTGAACAGCTGTTGCTGCGCCGGGCCGCCAGCCAAGAAGTGGCCGACAAGCTGATCGCCCAGATCAAATGGTGGGAGCATTATGTCGAGATCAACAATGGCAGCCTAGACAACAATCCAAGCCCCGGTAACAAGGCCGGTGGCCTGACCACTATTTTGGAAAAATCCCTTGGTGCAACTGCCAAGTCCGGCTCAACACCCCTGACTGCGGTCTATGATTATGGCGAGCAGGTCACCGAACCGGGCTTTGTCTATATGGACACGCCCGGCTATGACCCGGTCTGCGCCACAGGCCAGATTGCGGGCGGGGCCCATATGGTGGTCTTCACCACCGGGCGTGGCTCGGCCTTTGGCTCCAAACCGGCGCCAACCATCAAAGTCGCCACCAATGACCGTCTGTTCGAAGCCATGCCCGACGATATGGACATCAATTGCGGTGACATCCTAAGCGCGGGCATCTCGCTCGACGCCAAGGGTGCGGAGATCCTCGATCTGATCCTCGCGGTGGCCTCGGGCGAGCCAACCAAATCCGAATTGCTGGGGCTGGGGGACCATGAATTCATCCCTTGGCAGGTCGGCGCGGTGATGTGATCCGCCCCCTCTCTCTCGACCCAACTTCTGAACGAACTGTAAGAGGCCCAATGCCATGCAACGCATCAATCAAAGCCAGCTAGAAGGCAGACCCCGCCCGAGCGAACGGGTGATCCAGTTTGGCGAAGGCAACTTTCTGCGTGCCTTCATGGACTGGAAAATTGACCGGATGAACGAAGCCACGGGCAGCGACTTTGGCATTGTTGTGGTGCGCCCCATCGATGGCGGCATCCCACACAGCCTCAATGACAGCGATGGAGTCTATACGGTTCTGTCTCGCGGGGTCGGAAGCGATGGCAAAGCGGTCAGCGAAAGTCGCGCCATTGCCGCAGTTCGGCGCGAAATGTCAGCGGTCGCCGACTGGAACGACGTGCTGGCCTTGGCCCACAATCCTGATATCTCTGTGGTCATTTCCAACACCACCGAAGCAGGCATCACCTACAGCCCCGATTGCCAGCGCGACGATGCACCGCCAGCGACCTTTCCGGCCAAGGTGACGCGCCTGCTAATGGAACGCTTCGAGAGCCTAGGCGGCAGCGAAGCGCCGGGCTTTCAGTTTCTGCCATGCGAGTTGATCGACCACAATGCCGATGAATTGAAACGCTGCGTGCTGGCCTATGCCGATCAATGGCAGCTTGGGGCGGATTTTATCGACTGGGTCCATAATGCCAACGCCTTTTACAACACGTTGGTCGACCGCATCGTGCCGGGCTTCCCCCGCGATGAAATCAACGAAATCGAACAAAGCCTCGGTTATCATGATCCACTGTTGGTGACGGCGGAATTATTCCATTTTCTCGTCATCGAACAGCGCGAAGGCCAGCCGGACCTCAAAATCCCGATAGCAGAAGCCGACGAAGGCACCATCATTGTGCCCAATGCCGATGGCTATAAAGAGCGCAAGGTGGCGATCCTCAACGGGGCTCATACCGGCCTGTGTCCGCTCGCGTTGCTTGGCAACAGCCTCGCCGTGCGTGAAACCATGCAAAGTGCCCCGGCCAAGGCCTTTTTGCGCGCTATGTTGGAGCGGGAAATCCTGCCCTATCTCTCGCTGCCGCGCGAAGAACTGGAAGCCTTTAGCGCCGAAGTTTTGCGGCGCTTTGAAAATCCCTTCATCCTGCATCGCTGGCACGATATTTCGCTCAATGGCATTGCCAAATTCCATACCCGCAATCTGCCCCGCTTTAAGGCCTGCTGGCAGGCGACAGGCGCGCCATCACGCCTGATGAGCCTGTCGCTCGCCGCGTGGCTGGTTTTCTATCAGGGCGACTTTGCTGGCAGCGAAACCCTGCCACCACGCGATGATCTAGAGGTCATCGATCACTTTGATGTCTTCAAGCAAATTGGCGAACAGGATGGTCGCAAGGCGATGATCCGCGCTTATCTGACAGAGGAAAGCTTCTGGGGCGAAAGCCTCGCATCCGACGATCTCGTCGCCATGGTCACCGAGGCCCATGCCTTCTTGACCAATCATCCCTTTACGCTCGACCGTCTGGACGCTTGGTCGACCTCCAACCCTTCCGCCTAAACAGGAGCCAAATGCATGCAGAACTTTATGGATCTATCCGGTAAAATTGCCATTGTAACTGGTTGTGACACGGGTCTTGGCCAAGGCATGGCCGTTGGTCTGGCAAAAGCCGGCTGTGACATTGCCGGAGTGAACATCGTTGAACCATCTGAAACAAAGGACATGATCGAGGGCTTGGGGCGCAAGTTCCTTGATATCCGCGCCAACCTGATGAAGACGGATGACATTCCATCCATCGTTGAGAAGACGGTGTCGGAATATGGTCGTATCGACATTCTGGTCAACAATGCCGGGATCATTCGCCGTGAGGATGCGATCAATTTCTCCGAGGCAGACTGGGATGATGTGATGAACATCAACATCAAGTCGGTCTTCTTCCTCAGTCAGGCTGTCGCAAAGCAATTTGTTGCGCAGAATGAAGGTGGCAAAATCGTCAACATTGCCTCCATGCTGTCTTTCCAGGGCGGAATCCGGGTGCCTTCATACACCGCATCCAAAAGCGCCGTTATGGGCGTCACCCGTCTGTTGGCCAACGAATGGGCAAAGCATGGCATCAATGTCAATGCCATCGCACCGGGCTATATGGCGACCAACAACACTGCGGCCTTGCGGGCAGACGAAGCGCGCAACGCGGAAATCCTTGGTCGCATCCCCGCAGGTCGCTGGGGCTTGCCGAGTGATCTTGAAGGCCCAGTTGTCTTTCTAAGCTCCGATGCGTCCAGCTATATCAATGGCTACACCATCGCGGTGGATGGCGGCTGGTTGGCACGCTAATCCCCATTGTTTGATAAGGGGAAACGGCCATTGACTGCCCCTGAAAAGATGGCTGTTTTCTCTGCAATGATCCGGCAAGGTCAAATGTTGAACTTGCACTTGATGACGGGCTTGAGCAGTTGGTGGCTGGGTGTCCTGTCTGGTGTCTGAGCCTCTTCATGCGCATGATGTGTCTTCAAGCGACACTTTGCACGCAGCAGCTCGGCCTCCAGATTATGGGTGATGACAAAATCCATCGCGTTGCTTTCGAGCAGTTGGCGCGATGTGTCATTCAACTCATGGCCGACAAACAACACCTCCTCGCGCAAGCCCGCTTCGTGCAAGGCGCGGGCAATGCCTGCATTGCCGCCCGCCATATTATAGACAGCGATTGGCGGATCATCCCGTCTCAAAGCCTCTCGCAACAGATGATAGGAGCTTTCGGAATTGTCCGTCGCATTCAAAAGCTCGACCACTGACAGGTCCGGATAGGCACTGCGCAACAGACGGCGAAATCCCAGCTCTCGCTCTTCCTGACAGCGATAGGGTGCGCTGACCAGCATCAGAACGTCGCCCTGAGGCTGCCTGCCATAGCGACCGATCAGATGGGCGGCACACAGGCCCGACGCCACCTGATCCATGCCCGCATAGCTGATGCGGCGAGTATTCTGCTGATCGGTCGTCAGGCAAACCACGCCTTTGCCTTGCTCGGCAAGGGCCTCAATGGCGCGGGAGATCGCCGGATGCTCCCGGCTGACAATGATAATGCCATCCAGCGCCTCACCCCAATCCAGCACCTTGTCGGAAAAGGCCCCGGCATCGAACTGGTTGGTCAGAGTGGAGTGAAGTTGGAAGCAGATGCTTTTGTCCGTCTGATTGCTCTGATGCGCCAGAGCCTTCAGTGTGCCGGTGAAGGATGAACCAGAATCGATCAGCATGCCGATGGTCAGCTGGTGCCCTGTCTCCCGATCTCCGCTTCTCGAAGCATCCAGCGCCTTCAGGGCCTCATTTACCCGCAGCGCCTTGGCGGCAGACACCCCGCCACGATCATTCAACACCCGATCAACGGTCGCCGTCGATACGCCCGCCTGTCGTGCAATATCCGCGATCGAGGGAGCCAGTTTGCTTGCGCGTCTCATGCTCTTTCTTTTCTTGATCGAACTTCCTTGTGAATAGCTTCATTTGATATCAAGTATGATGGTAATTCAATCAAGTTTCTAGCGCAATGCATCATTGGGCAGAAGATGGCTCATCCGGTGATAAACAAAGACAATTAAAAACAACAGGTTGTAGAATATTCTTTGCTTCCGAAATTGGGTTGATGCCTGCGTTGACAGGTGAAGATCTGCGAAACTAGAGTGCAGAACAAGGAAAGATGTTGATGGCAGTTCCATCAAATTCTGACATCTTCTATTGGAGGACTTCCCTGATGAGCATTCGCTTTTCGATCAATCACATGATCGCGCCCAACATGCCACTTGCCGACTTTTTCGCCTTTGTCAAAGCCCAGAATGTGGGACTGGTCGAAATCCGCAACGACATCGCCAATGACCCGATGGCTTTGGGACTTGATCCGGCAGAAGTGAAGGATTTGGCGGCCCAAAATGGCGTGGAAATCTGCACCATCAACGCCCTGCAGCGCTTCAATGAATGGAATGATACCCGCGCGACTGAAGCCAAAGCATTGATCGATTATGCGGCCCAATGCGGGGCCAAAGGGCTGGTCATGTGCCCGGTCAATGACCATGATTATGGCAAGAGCGAACAGGAACTCGACGACACTCTGCGCCAGTCCCTGACCGCTTTAAAGCCAATGTATGAAGAGGCGGGCATCATCGGTCTGGTCGAGCCGCTCGGCTTCCCGCAATGCTCCCTGCGGCTGAAAGAAAAAGCCGTCGCCGCCATCCGTGACGTGGCAGGTGAGGGCGTCTTCCGCCTCGTGCATGACACCTTTCACCATCACCTCGCCGGTGAGCAGAGCTTCTTTGCCGATATGACCGGCCTTATTCACATTTCCGGTGTCGAAGATCCGGCCATTGCTGTTGCCGACATGCTCGACGATCATCGCATTCTGGTCGGTGAAGCGGACCGCCTCGACAATATTGGCCAGCTGAAACTGCTGCTCGCAACCGGCTATGACGGCCCGGTCTCGTTTGAGCCATTTGCCGCCGAAATTCACCAGCTCGACGATGTTGCCCCGCTGCTGAACCAGTCGATGGATTATATCAAAGCAGCGCTCTAAATCTGCTCCCAAACCAGTTCGGAGCACTATCCCGGCGGGGGATCACGGCCCCGTCGGGATATTTTGCAAGGCCAATTGCAATCGGTTTCAAAAATATGAGGAAAACTGACCTCATGCCGCCGTGCGGCGTGATCTGGTGATTAAAAATCCCAACGAGATAGGCTATCCTAAAAATGGAAAAGACTAAGGGAATAGTGGGGAGGAAATCCGCTTTTCACGTTTATTTAAGCCAGGGCAGTCGGCTTTGCTTATCTGTCGTGACCGGTTGCATCAACAGCCGCAAATGACACCTCTTTTGCCCCATAATTGCAGGGAACCCACCCCTCGGGGCCTCATTTTGTTAAGATAGGGAAATTGATCATGATCTCCATCGGACTGATCGGTGCCGGACGCATCGGAAAACTGCATGCAGCCAACATCGCGGCGTCTGCCAAAGCCAAACTTGCCTGCGTCGCCGACGCCATTCCGGCCGCCGCTGACGCATTGGCCGCAGACTATGGCATCCCGGCTATCACTGTCGAAGCCATGCTGGCAGACCCGTCTGTCGACGCCGTCTTTGTTTGCTCCTCCACCGACACCCATGCCGACTTCACGGAGCAGGCTGCGCTGGCTGGCAAGCATGTCTTTTGCGAAAAGCCCGTCGACGCCTCCACCGACCGCATTCGCGCCTGCCTCGACACCGTCGAAAAAACCGGCAAGCAACTGATGATCGGCTTCAACCGCCGCTTCGACCCCAACTTTGCCAGCGTTCGCGCCCGCATCGAAGCCGGTGAAATCGGCGAAGTCGAGCTGGTTCAGATCACCTCCCGCGACCCGTCCGCCCCGCCGATTGACTATGTCAAACGCTCCGGCGGCCTGTTCCGCGACATGATGATCCACGATCTCGACATGGCCCGCTTCCTGCTGGGGGAGGAGCCTGTGTCCCTGTTCGCCCGTGGTTCCTGTCAGGTGGATGAAGAAATTGGCAAGGTCGGCGATGTTGACACCGCCGTGGCCGTGCTCGAAACCGCCAGCGGCAAAATCTGCCAGATCTCCAACTCCCGCCGCGCCACCTATGGCTATGACCAGCGCATCGAAGTGCATGGCTCCAAAGGCATGCTGAGCGCCGGCAACTGCCGCGCCACCACCGTGACCTATGCCAACGCCGACGGCTATCAGGTCGACCCGGCCCTCGACTTCTTCCTCGAACGCTATGGTCAGGCTTTCGTCAACGAACTGAACAGCTTCGTCGATCTGTGCGAAGGCAAGGATGTCGCCGTCCCACTCGGCTATGACGGCCTGCGCGCGCAGTTGCTCGCCGACGCCGCCGACGCCTCCGTGAGAGACGGCCAACTGAAGCAGCTCTGATTGAGCGTCAAATTGTGAGACAGAAAAGCCGGGAGCCAAGTGCTTCCGGCTTTTTTGTGGGTGGGGGATTGAGCGAGAATGGCAGAGCTGTCATTCGCCACGCGTTCAAAGCCGACACTCTGAAAGAAAAAGCATTCGTTTGCGTCCTCACAAACGTCGAATATAATCCTAGGTTTTTATTTATTCGAGTGCTACTAATCCCACAAGATAACTAATAGAAGGCCAAGCAAAATGACAAGCGATCTAACGGTTTGGGGTATCCACATGGGAGCTCATGTTGCTGACCGCCCAATCGAGGGAGGCTATGTTGCCATCGGTTGGAAGGAAATGGGCGATTTGCGGAAAATTGCTCCCAACCGTGAAGCGTTTAAAGATGCTGTTGCCAAAACCTACCCAGATCGGAAAGCTGGTGCGATTCCAGTCGATGCAGGCACAATGTTCAAATTCCTGCATGAAATCAAATCTGGTGATATCGTGATCTATCCGTCCAAAACGGATCGAATGGTAAATCTTGGGCGGTTCATGGGAGAATTGTCTTACATCGAAGACAATGAGGATGATTACCCAACCCGTCAGAAAGTGGAATGGCTTGGGCATTTCCCCAGAGATGAGTTTAGTCAGAGTGCGTTGCATGAAATTGGATCATTCATCACGGTTTTTCGCGTCAGAAAACACGCTGAAGAGTTCTTGACCAAGGCTTCTCTTGGTGGCGCTCCGGTGTCTCTGCTACCGAAGCAGGCTCCATCTGAAAATCAGGACGAAATAACAGACGACGATAGAGCTACGCTTTCTGCTACAATGCAGGCGGAAGCCAGTGCAGATGATTTTGTCATAAAGCGTTTGATGACCGAGCTATCTGGCCACCAATTTGAGGAATTTGTGGCCCATCTCTTGGAATGTATGGGGTATACGGCCCGCGTGACGCCAAAATCCGGTGATGGAGGCGTCGATGTCATCGCGCATATGGATCCACTGGGATTCCAGCCCCCAATCGTCAAAGTGCAATGTAAAAGGACAACCAACCAGACGCCTCGACCAGATGTTGATCAATTGCTTGGAACTCTCGGCGATGGTGAGTATGGGCTGTTTATTAATCTTGGCTCGTATGCGCGGGGCGCTGTTGAACTTGAGCGAAACAGAGCAAAACTGAGATTGATTAACGGTGAGCAATTGGTCGAACTGATCTTCGAGCACTATGGGAAATTAGTTCCCCGGTATCGAGCCATCATACCCCTTAAACAGATATTTGTTCCCGATCTCCCGCAAGGTTAGGGCCGTGCGATGAAAAAACTTGCCCACCAACAAGCCGGAGAACTGGGTGAAGCTCTAGCCCTAGCTAAACTTAACAGTCTTGGTTTTGCAGCCTACGCTAGTCCTGCAGGAGCGCCAGGACACGATCTTATGGTCGTTGTGGATGGAAAGGCTTTGTCTGTTGAGGTGAAAACGCGACAATATATTGATCGAGAGAGTGAAATTACCCGCTGGCCGGTCTTGATGGCAACAAAGGGGGATGCTGATTTGTTTTTATTTGTTGCGCTAAACATCACATCTTTGTCACCCACGTTCTACCTTTTGACAAACGAACAGGCACTCGCTTGCCACAGGTCGGACCCAACTCGCGAGAAGTCGGGTAATTGCTTGCCTAGCGCCGTGCGACGCACCGTCAAAGCAAATGACTTTGGAGCATTGCAATGAAGCATCAGATGACCGGGAATGCAGGCTTGTTCCATATCGCTTGGGAACTAACGCGGCGCGGTTGGATTGTGATGCCAACAGTGCGCAATGCAAGAGGCGCTGATTTATATGCAGCTCCGATTGACAACGAAGATGCGGTAATACCTATTCAATCAATCAAAAGCGCTTTCAAAACGTGCGGCGGTTCCTCTTGGGACAGATTTAAGCCGACTTCGGTCGAAATGGTGGATCATAACCCTACGAGCGAACGATGATCGCCCTGTTTGCTTCATACTAACCCTTGACGAAGTAAAATCACTTGCTTCGCGTGACAACGGTAGGAACCGAGCATATTGGCTCGAGGCCAAAAACTATGATCAACCTGATTTTCGCGAAGCGTGGGACCGTCTGCGGTTCTAATGCTTCTCGAAAAGTTGAAGGAAAGTGGGCGCGGAGTTTGCTGTCGTGGTTCGTGGTTCCCAGTTTCCCATTATTGCGTCACAAAGTGACGAGGTTTTCTTCGCCCATTCACTCCTCCTTAGCCTTCTCCGGGTCAAATGTCACGAACAACCGATAGGCCGCGTAAAATCCGGCGGATAGGAAGATCATGGCGAAGCCAACGGAGTTGCCCATCAGCTCGAACAGGCCCCAGCCAATGCAGATTGTGACGACGATCAAGCGGACCCAGAGCGGGCGGAAGAAGGGGATGTCAAAATCGAACATGGGTATTCCTTTGCATCGCACGCCAGCCGGGTCTGACGCGGGCTTTGTCTGGCGTTAGTCTGAACATTGTTGCGGATAAAAAACAAGGGGCCGAAGCCCCTTGATAGTGTTGTGGTCTGTCTTGGGAGACTTGGGCGACCTACTTGGCAGTCTTGCCCTTTTTCTGGCGGTAGGTATCGATGACAACGGCACCGACAATGATCACACCCTTCATCATTTCTTGGTAATAGGCGTCAAGACGGAGGAAGGTGAAGCCTGAAATGATGACACCGAAGATGACCATGCCGATGGCCGTGCCAATGATCGACCCGCGACCACCCGTCAGTGAGGTGCCGCCGATCACCGCCATGGCGATGGCATCCAGCTCATACATCAAGCCCATGCCCGGCTGGGCGGTCTGTCCACGAGCGGCCACCACGATGGCTGCCAGAGCGGACAGGGTGCCAGCGATCATGTAGATCTTGACCTTCTGGCGCTCCACATCGATACCGGAGACGCGGGCTGCGGTCTCGTTTGCCCCGATGGCATAGGTGAACTTGCCATAGCGGGTATATTTCATCAGCACGTGGAAGATGAGGGCGACGATCACGAAGATCACCACTGGCATCATGCCCGAGCCAATGAAGGCAAAGGAGTCGGTCGGGAAGGAAATCGGCGCGCCTTTGGTGAACCATTTGGCAAAGCCGCGGGCTGCCACCATCATGCCGAGCGTGGCAATGAAGGGCGGGATTTTGGTATAGGCAATCAGCCAGCCATTGATGAAGCCCGCACAGGCCCCCACAAACAACCCGACTGCGACCGGCACCAAAACCGGCAGGTCAACCAGAGCTGGGAAGAGAACCCGATCCAGACCATAATCGGCGGTCTGGGCAAAGGACATGGACACCATCGCCACGGCGCCCACCAGCGAGCCGGACGACAGGTCAATCCCGCCGGTGATGATGATCTGGGTCACGCCGACCGAGATGATGCCGATCACCGACACCTGCAGGATCATGATTTTCAGGCGCGCGACATTGCCAAGGAAGGATTGGCCCTGAAACATCCAGCCAAGCACTTCGAACAGAATGGCGATACCGAACAGAACCAGAAGAATATTGACCTCTGGAGCGAGTTTGCGGCCTTTGGGTGCGGCCTCTGCCGCTGTGACATCTGCGTTAGACATTGTGAATTTTCTCCCGGTCTTACTTCGCTGCCAGTTGCATGACGCTCACCTGATCGGCCTCGGACCGATCGAGGAAGCCACTCACGCAGCCTTCATGCATGACCATGATGCGGTCGGACATGCCCAGAACTTCAGGCAGTTCCGAAGAGATCATCAAGATGGCCACCCCCTGACCCGCAAGCTGGGTGATCAGGCGGTGAATTTCGGATTTCGCCCCGACATCGATACCGCGTGTCGGCTCATCGAGAATGAGGATTTTCGGATTGGTCAGAAGCCAGCGGGCGATCAGCAGTTTCTGCTGGTTGCCGCCTGATAGATTCTCGACGGTCTCCGCCAGACTAGGCGTCTTGATCCGCAGCTTCTCGACATATTCCTCGACCATCTGGGTGACCTTGCCCTGCTCGACAAAGCCGGTCTTGTTGACCATGCCCTGCGTGATCAGAGCCATCTGGATATTCTCCAGACAGTCAAGGATCAGAAAGCAGCCGCTTTCCTTGCGGTCTTCGGTCAGAAAGGCCAGACCATGCGCCGTGGCATCCGATGGCTTGGTGATGGTGACCTTTTCGTCATTGATCAGAATGTCACCTGAAGCGGCCGGCTTCACCCCGAAGATCGCTTCGGCAACCTCGGAGCGACCCGAGCCAACCAGCCCGGCAACACCCAAAATCTCGCCGCGACGCAGCTGGAAGCTGACATCCTTGAAGTGACGGCCGTTGCTTAGGTGCTTGACTTCCAGCGCAACGTCGCCAATCTCGCACTCGATTTTCGGGAACATGTCGGTGATTTCGCGCCCAACCATCATGCGAATGACGTCATCTTTGGTGACGTTGGAGGCGGGCTCTGTGCCGACATATTGGCCGTCGCGGAAGACCGTCAGCTCGTCTGCAATTTCAAACAGCTCGTCCATCTTGTGGGTGATATAGACGATACCAACCCCCTTCGCCCTCAGGTCGCGAATGATCGTGAAGAGGCGCTCCACTTCGCTTTCCGTGATGGCGGATGTTGGCTCGTCCATGATCAGAACGTCTGATTTGTAGGACACGGCTTTGGAAATCTCGATCATCTGCTTCTGGGCGACCGTCAGGTCTCCGACCATGGCTTTCGGGTCGAGATTGAGATTGAGCTCATCAAACAGGGCCTGTGTCTGCTTGTTCATCTGATCATGATCGATCAGGCCCAGCGCGTTTTTCGGTTCGCGTCGGATCCAGACATTTTCTGCCACCGTCATCGTGTTCATCAGGTTGAGTTCCTGGTGAATCATTGCGATGCCGGAATTGAGGGCGTCGATCGGGGTCTTGATATCCAGCTGCTTGCCGGCAAACCGGACTTCGCCTTTGTCTGGATTGTAGATCCCGGCGATGATCTTCATGAGGGTCGATTTACCGGCTCCATTTTCGCCCATCAATGCGTGTACGGAACCGGGGCGGATCCTGAGTTGGACATCATCAAGGGCTACGACCCCTGGAAATTCCTTGCGCACATTGTCGACTTCGAGAATGTATTCGCCGGTATAGGTATTGCGCGCTGAACCCGCGCTTTCATCAAGCATGGTTTTCCTCCCTTGCTTGCGCTGAAAGGCAACATTGCTTGCGAGGGCAGGGTGCCGCCCTCGCAGTGATCAGATCAGAATGATCAGTTGGTCTTGGCGAATTCGGCCAGATTTTCCGGCGTGATCAATTCGAATGGAATATAGTTGACTGCTTCAGCTTTTTCGCCACGTGCGAACTTCAGAGCAGCTTCAACAGCACCAGCGCCCTGACCTTTGGCATTCTGGAAAACAGTGTGGTCGATTTCACCCGTTTCGATCATGGCTTTGGCATCGATCGTGCCGTCCACGCCAGCAATCACGACTTTGTCGAAGTCAGCGCCAGCATTTTTGAGAGCCTGAGCTGCACCAACGGCCATTTCGTCGTTGTTGGACATCACGCCATCAATTTTCAAGCCAGCGGACAGCCAGTTGGTGACAAGGTCGGTACCAAGGGTACGCTGCCACATGCCGGTCTGTTTCTCGACCACCTTGATGAAGTTGCAATCGTCTTTGGCGAATACATCTTCCACACCTTTGGTGCGCAGACGCGCAGCCTGGTTGGACAGATCACCCATCAGAACCACGACCTGCGCTTCGGTTTTGCCCATTTTCTTGAACAGGTCACAAGCATGCTGACCCTGCAGGTTGCCTGCCTGAATTTCAAGAGAACCGACATAGGCCTGTTTCTCTGGCAGTTTTTTGAGGTTGACAGGCTCGCGGTTGACGTAGATCAGCGGAATGCCAGCATCTGCAGCCAGTTTGGACATCGGGATAGTGGCGTCGGTGTCAACCGGGTTGACGATGATCGCATCCACGCCGGAAGCCACAAAGTTCTGAATCTGGTTGAGCTGTTTGCCAACTTCGTTCTGCGCGTCTTCGAGCTGAAGATCTGCACCCATTTCCTCGCCTTTGGCGATCATGGCGTTGCGCAGAACAGTCAAGAAGTTATCATCGAATGCAGCCATGGTGACGCCGATATTTTCGGCCATCGCAGACGAGGACAACAACGTGCCAACAACTGCTGCCATAACAAACTTTTTCATCTCAATTTCCTCCGTTTGAAAAAGCCGAAATGCAAGAATTCCTGCTTTTGCATGCCGCCCCAAAACAGCCAAAACTGCGGCGCGGCGAAATGATGGTGTCCGGCAAAGGAGAAGAGAATGCAGCGCTCGCCAAATTCAATTTCAACCCAGACCAAACCGGTGGCCAGGTGCATTGATGCGTGCGGCAGGCCCTCCCAAGATGCCTGATCGGTGACTGGTCAATAGCTCCTCTTTTGACTAGCACCGTGCTGCAACTGTACCAATATTGCAATCGGTTGCAACACAAATTTTCAAAAAAATTCATTTGACAGATTGCTGACCAAATTCCGGCTTCTTGAAAGTTCGAAAAGCGCCTTTAGAATCAGAAAGGTCCATGGTTTGGACCCGTTGGAGGTTGGAACCCATATATTGCTGTTGATTGTCATTCCATCAGGCCAAGGCATTTTTTAAGCATGGGAAAAATTCAGCTTGAGCGGTTCAAGGTCTTTTGCTGTCAAGATAAATTGTCAACACACTCGGAATTTGTCTTTGTTGGTGATGGTTCTATTTTGTTGCATCTAATCAATAACATCTAAGGAAAATAGCTAAGGAGTTCTGTGCTGAAAGGCACGACTTTACTTTACCAATTGATCCGATTGATGGGTGGGGCTACTGCGTGGCAAAAATATTCGGAAATAAAAATCGATGAAATTTATATTCTATTGATTGAATTGACTTTTTTAGGACAGAAGGTGCTGGAAGCCTGTTTTCAATGACCTTCAATGACGGAAAAAAGGGCCAGTCTGTCGGCCAATAAGGCTGCGTTATTAAGGTGCAAAGATAAGGACTTATTGGTCCTATCATGGTTCCTTTTGACAAATTATGGAAGAAAAAGTGAAAACCGATTTCAATTAAAACTGCGTCTTGGCTCATGCCTGATTGTACGAAAATTGCCCTCGCAAATTAATGCGAGGGCAGGGGTTAATCCCTGTTTATTTTCGGAACATAGGCGGGCGAGCATCAAGCCATGTGCCCCCCTCTTTGGCTGACTGCACCGCATAATGCACCGCTGCCATCGAGCGGGCGCCTGCTTCAGCGGTTGGTAGGGACGGTCTTACTTCGCCCCGAATGGCATCGGCGATGTCGCAATAGATGTTGGCAACGGCCAGAGGGAATCCTTCCGGATGGGCGATTGCCACACGCGACAGGCGAGTCGCCTCATCATGCAGACCGCCTTCGCCCTTCTCGATGATTTCGGTGCGACCGCCAATCTTGGTGTAAAGCAGCTGGTTTGGCTGCTCAGAGAACCATTTCAGGCCACCGGTTTCACCGAAAATCTGGATGGTGAAGCCATGTTGACGGCCAATCGCCACCGACGAAGTCCAGAGGCGGCCAACGGTTCCTTTGCTCATCCGGAAATTGATCATCGCATCATCTTCCAGCTCGCGGCTTTCGATGCAGGAGGCAAAATCAGCAGAGAGCTTTTCAACCTCATCATTGCAAATGAAGCTGGCCATATTCAGCGCATGAATGCCGCAATCGGCAAACTGCCCCGACACGCCTGCCAGAGCCGGATCATACCGCCAACGTACCCGCGGATTGTCGGCGTCCGTTGCGTCGCCATGATGGCCGTGGCTGAACTCGGTGACCACCAGACGCACCTTGCCGATTTCACCATTGGCCACCATGGCGCGGGCCTGTCGGACCATTGGATAGGCGGTGTAGCAATAATTGACGGCGCAAATCTTGCCGCTCTTCTCAGCCAGGCGAACGATCTCTTCACCTTCTTCCACGCTCACCGTCATGGGTTTTTCGCACAGTACATGAAAGCCTGCTTCGAGAAAGGCCTTGGTGATTTCAAAATGGGTCGAGTTCGGTGTGGCAATCGTCACCAGATCAATCCGGTCTTCGCGATTGCGCTCCCCTGCAAGCATTTCCTTCCAGTCGCCATAGGCTCGGTCGGCGGCAATGCCGAGCCGTTGCGCATAGGCGCGGCCTTCTTCCGGGCGATGATCAAGCGCACCGGCGGTCAGGTCAAAATGCCCGTCGGCCAAAGCGCCGAGCCGGTGGGCCGGGCCAATCTGGCTGCCTTCGCCGCCACCAATCATGCCCCATTTGAGTTTTGCCATGTGATTTCCTCCAGGAATGGGGACGTGCCCCAATCGATCAAGTTGGCCCAAACACTCCCGTCGCTTGGGCAATCGGATGGCTTATTGAAAGCCGATGGATTCGAGATATTCGCGGTTCTTGCGTGCGTCGCCGACCGGATCCGGGTCGAGATTGGGGTCGCAATCCTGCTCGATGGTGCACCAGCCTTCAAAGCCTGCCTCGATTAACAGGTCGCGCACGGCTGGGAAGTCGACTTCCCCTTCGCTCAAATTGCAGAAAATGCCCTGACCACAGGCATCATAAAAGCCCGTGCGGTTGGCAATCGCGTACGCTTTCACCTTGGCGTCGGTCGATTTGAAATGGACATAGGTGATGCGATCCATATGCCGCTTCATAAAGGCGACCGGATCAAAGCCCGCATAGGTGCAATGGCCAGTGTCGATACAAAGCTTGAGCAGATCCGCATCCACTTCCGCCAAGATGCGCTCCACTTCCGGCTCAAAGTCCATGAAGCCGCCCGCATGGGGGTGCAATTCCGGAATCAGACCATGATCGAGCCCCATTTTGGCGATCTCTTCGATCCGGCTTTTGAACCCTTCCCATTCCGTGTCTGACATCTGCACCGCTTCCAATGGACGACCGGCGGTCGGGGCGCGGGCTTCCGCAATGGAATCGATCAAAACCAGATGCTTGGCCCCATGGGCCACCAAGGCTTCGCAGGTGCGTTTGGACGCATCAACCACTTCGTCCCATTTGTTGGCGTCATGGAAGGGGCGGAAAATCACCCCGCCTATCAGCTCCAGACCAGTCTTGTCCAATTCAGCCTTGAGGATCGCCGGATCCTCAGGCATGAAGCCAATCGGCCCCAGCTCAATGCCTTTATAGCCCGCATCCGCACAGTCTTTCAGGACGCTCTGCCATGTTGGATTGCGCGGATCCTGCGCAAATTCTACACCCCATGAGCAGGGGGCATTGCCTATTTTGATCGCCATGATAATGGTCCTCTCCTTGCAAGAAAGAGCCCAGTGACAGGCATACTCCTCCCTGGGACTTGGCTCTCTGATTTTGTTGGAAATTGGTTCTTGGGTGCGGGTTGCTGTCCGCCAACTTAGTCCTGAATGACGCTTTGCCACCTTCGCGATGTATTGGACTTAGTCACCGCTTCAACGACGCGAGCGGCGGCAAGGCCGTCCCTGAAGGTTGGGAAACGGGGTTGGCCTTCATGGATCGCTTCCAGGAAATCCTTGGCCTCAATGACAATCAGGTCATTATAGCCCGTGCCATGGCCGGGTCCGAGGCAGAAAGCCTTATAGTCCGGGTGCGCCGGGCCGGTCAGGATCTTGCGAAAGCCGCGTTCTGCCTCTGGCCCTTCCATGCGATAGAGCCACAGGGCGTTCTGATCTTCCTGATCAAAGCGGATCGCCCCCTTTGTGCCGTGGATTTCGTAGGCGTAACCCATTTTGCGACCGGTTGCAACGCGAGACGAATGAAGATGCCCCATCACGCCGCTCTGAAAGCGGCACATCAGATGGACCTGATCGTCATTATCAACGATCCCACCCGGGCGTTCTTTATGAATGGTTTCTGTCTCGGCAATCAGGCTGTCGATCGGCCCCATCAGTGCCAAGGCCCCATTGAACAAATGCACCGCCAGATCACCCAGCGTGCCATTGGCCGCGCCCGTGCAGCGCCATTCCCATGGATCATTGGCGTCGGCCAAAAAATCTTCCGTATGTTCGGCGCGAAACCACGTAATATCCCCGATGGCGTTTTCCGAAAGCAACTTGCGGGCAAACTGGGTCGCAGGCGAGCGCACATAGCAAAAGGCCGTTTGGTGAACTAAACCGCTGGATTCTGCGGCTTTGACCATGGCCAAAGCATCGTCAATGGAAGCGCCAAGGGGTTTTTCGCACATGACATGCTTGCCTGCGGCAAAGGCGGCTTCCGCAATGGCGCGGTGATGGCTTTGAGGCGCGGCAATCACCACCGCATCGACCGAGGGGTCATTAACCAGATCACGCCAGTCCCCTGTGCTGCGGCGATAGCCATAAGCACGCCGATAGCCTTCCGCTTTTGCAGCGGAGGCAGAGCAAATCATTTCAAGGCGCGGCTTGAGGCTGGTTTCAAAAATAGTGCCGACGGCTGCAAAGGCAGCAGAGTGCGCTTTGCCCATATAGCCACCACCAATCATACCAATTCCGATCTCTGTCACAGCATCCCCTCCCAAAATGAAATACTATTTGCAATCGGTTTCAAGATCTGTATCATGAGCCTCAATCTTTCGCAAGCGGCATTCGATAAGGATGCGCGCATTTCCCAAGGGAGGCGCCTAAATGACAGAGGCACAAGGGACATGCCGCCTTACGACGGCTCAAGCCATCGTAAAATGGCTGGTAAATCAGTATATTGAGATTGACGGGCAGGAATATCGGCTCTGTGGAGGCGGTTTCGGTATCTTTGGTCATGGCAACGTGACGTGCCTCGGCGAAGCTCTATACAACTATCAGGAAGAATTGCCGCTTTATCGTGGTCAGAATGAGCAAAGCATGGGCTTTGCTGCTGCAGGCTATGCCAAGCAATGGCTGCGCCAGCGCTTTATGTTTTGCACCGCCTCTGCTGGGCCGGGCACTTCGAACCTCGTCACCTCTGCGGCCTTGGCCCATGCCAACCGTCTGCCGATGCTGATGCTCTGCGGTGACGCCTATGTCACCCGCCTGCCGGATCCGGTTCTCCAGCAGATGGAAAATTTTTACGATCCGACCCTCGGCGTTAATGATGCCTTCAAGCCGGTCACCCGTTTCTGGGATCGCATCGTTCATCCCGCCCAGATCATCCAGTCTCTGCCAAATGCTCTGGCGACCATGCTTGATCCGGCTGATTGTGGTCCGGCTTTCCTCGGTCTGCCGCAGGATGTGCAGGGCTGGGCCTATGATTATCCGGAAATCTTCTTTGAGAAGAAAGTCCATCGCATCCGCCGTCAGGCCCCTGATGCCTATGAAATTGCCGATGCGGTTGCTTTGCTGAAGGCGTCCGAACGCCCGATGATCATCGCCGGTGGCGGTGTGCAATATAGCGGCGCGGTCAAGGAACTGACCGACTTTGCCGAAGCTCACCAGATCCCGGTTGTTGAAACCATCGCTGGCCGTGCCAACCTGCTCAATGAGCATGCACTCAATATCGGCCCGATCGGTGTGACGGGCTCGGATTCGGCCAACATTATCGGCGAGAAAGCGGATGTCATTCTTTGCGTCGGCACCCGTCTGCAGGATTTTACCACCGGCTCTTGGACTGCCTTTGCCCACGAAGCCAAGCTGATCGGCGTCAATGTCGCCCGCTTTGATGCTGGCAAACATATGGCCGCTCCCGTGGTCGGTGACGCCAAACTGTCGCTCCTCGCTTTGACCGAAGCTCTGGGGGACTATCAAGCGCCAAACGACTGGGTCTCCTTCGCTCAGGCCGAGCGCAAGACATGGGATGCGTATGTCGCCAAGAATGTTTCCTATGGCGGCAACAAACCGAATTCCTATGCGCAGGCCATTGGTGTGGTCAACGAGCTTTGCGATCCGCGCGACCGCGTGCTAACCGCATCCGGCGGCTTGCCTGCCGAAGTCACGGCCAACTGGCGGACGCTGGATATCGGCACGGTTGATGTGGAATTTGGTTATTCCTGCATGGGCTATGAAATTGCCGGTGGCTGGGGTGCCCGTATCGCTCAGGCCGAGCGTGAGCCGGATAAGGACACCATCGTCTTTGTCGGCGACGGCGCTTACATGCTGATGAATTCCGACATCTATTCCTCGGTCCTGACCCAAAAGAAAATGATCGTGCTGCTGCTCGACAATGGCGGCTGGGCTGTCATCAACAAGCTGCAAAATAATGTCGGCTCGGAAAGCTTCAACTGCCTATATGAAGACACCCCGACCATCCCCAACCCGTTCGATGTGGACTATGCAGCCCATGCCGCCTCGATGGGGGCCAATGTCGAAACCGTGGCGGATGCGTCCGAGTTGGGCGATGCCTTCAAGCGTGCCAAGGCGTCGGACAAGACCTATGTGATTTACATGAAGGTCGCTGCCTATGATGCCTGGACCGCGCAGGGCCATGCATGGTGGGAATGCGGTACGCCGGAAGTCTCCGACAGCGAGAAAGTCCGCGCCGCCCATGAAGACTGGGAATCGGCGCGCCCCAAACAGCGCAAGGGTGTGTAACAATGACAGCCCTTCTTGATGCGATCAAAACCAACCGGTTCGGCGTGTTTGGCCGGGCAGGCATGGACATGTATGCCGACCCGATCGGGGTCAAAAGCGAGCATGCGGACACATTCAAGGCAGATCTTGGCGGCTCGTCCGCCAACATCTGCGCCGGCCTCTGCAAATTGGGCAGCTGGTCGACCTTGGTCACCTCGGTCTCGGACGATGCCATTGGCCGCTTTTGCGTCAATCGGCTGAAACATTATGGCGTCGATACCGGCAATATCCGCATTGTCGGCGGAGAGCATCGCATTTCGCTGGCCGTCTATGAAAGCGTGCTGGAAGATTTCCAGAATGTCATCTATCGCAACGGGGCCGTTGATTTTCAGGTCACCGAAGAGGATATGGACAAGGTCGATTATGCCAGCTTCGGGGCGCTGATCACGGCGGGTACGGTCTTTGCGAGCGAGCCATCGCGCAGCGCCACCTTCCGCGCTTTCGAGAATGCCCGCAAGGCCGGCATCCCGGTCATCTTCGACATCGATTATCGCCCCTACAGCTGGCCGTCGCCTCAGGTGGCCGCAGATGTCCTCTCGCGCGCAGGCGAGGAAAGCGATATGATCGTCGGCAATGACGAAGAATTCGGCTTCATGGCAGGCGGCATCGAAAAGGGCCTTGATAAAGCCCGTGAGCTCGCGCAAAAGCCCGGTCGTCTGGTTATCTACAAGATGGGGCAAGAAGGGGCGCTCACCCTGTTTGAGGGCGAGGAAATCCGCACCGGCATTTATCCGGTCACCGCGATCAAGCCCAATGGCGCTGGCGACAGCTTCATGGCGGGTCTGCTGGCCTCACTGGCCAATGGCTTCTCGTTGAAAGAGGCTGTGTTGCGCGGTTCTGCCTGCGCTTCCATGGTGGTTAGTCAGCCCGGTTGTGCGCCCGCCATGCCGACCGTGCCACAACTCGACGCCTTCATTGCCGATCATCCCGGCCCAACAGACGCCTGAGGAAGGAGGAGCCATGCATATCGCTCCCCATGATAACCAGAACATGCCCATCGTGGATGCTGGCCATGATCTGGTGCCATTGAATTACTTCAATATCGTCAAGCTTAACAAGGGCGAGACCTTTGACTATGCCGTTCCCGGCTATGAAACCTGCATCGTGCCAGCCACGGGCACCGTGCATGTGGATGTTGAGGGGGCGGCCTTTGATCAACTCGGCAACCGGACCGTCGATGTCTGGGATGGTGACCCGGAAGGGGTCTATGTCCCGGTCGGTGCCAAGGCCCGCATCACTTGCCTCAGTGACGCAACCGAATGCTTCATTGCCGGGGCCAAATTTGACAAGATGCTCGAGCCGTTTGACGTCCGCGTCGCCGATCTCGACATTGTCCAATATGGCTCTGACGAGACCAAGACCCACCGCAAGATCAAGCATATCCTTGGGGCCAATTATCATGACAAGGTAGGCCGCCTGTTGGTCAGCGAGCTTTTTACTGTGGGTGAGGGCGGCTGGTCCGGCTTCCCCAGCCACAAGCATGATACGGATCGTCTGCCCGACGAAAGCCGCCATGACGAGACCTATAATTTCCGCTTCAAGCCCAATTATGGCTCTGGTCTGCAAATGCTCCAGCGGGTCGACAATGAACCGGGCGAGGCCTATCACATCATGGATGGCTCGACAGTGCTGATCGACAAGGGCTATCACCCTTGCTGCGTTCTGCCCGGCTATCAGATGTATTATTTCACGATCCTTGGTGGTTTGTCCCAGCGATCGCTGAAGCAATATTTCCAGCCGACCCATGCCGAGCAACTGCACACGATCCCCGGGATCATGGATATGGTGGCCAAGTTCAAATGAGCCTCGTCACGCTGAAGGACGTCCTTCAGCCAGCAATGCAGCAGGGCCATGCGGTGGCTGGCCTTGTGACGCTGGGCTGGGAGGATATGCGCGCCTATGTGGCCGCAGCTGAAGCGGAGAATTGCCCGGTCATTTTGCAGGCCGGGCCTTCTTGCCGCGCCCATACGCCACTACCAATCTTGGGCAAGATGTTCCGGCATCTGGCTGAAGGGGCAAACGTGCCGGTCGTTGCTCATCTCGATCATGGCTACACGCTGGAGGAGTGCAAGCAGGCGATTGATTGCGGTTTCACCTCTGTGATGTTTGATGGCTCCCGCAAGCCACTGGAGCAGAATATCGCCGAAACCGCCCAGATCGCCGCCTTGGCCCATGCGGCCAACGTCTCCTGCGAAGGTGAAATCGGCTTTGTTGGTTATTCCGGTGGTGAAAGCTCCGCAGGCACCGACCCGGAAGACGCGGCGCGGTTCGCCCGCGAAACAGGGGTGGATGCCATGGCCATCTCGGTCGGCAATGTGCATTTGCAGACGGACCGAGCAGGGGGGCTGGATGAAGCCCGGATCCGGGCCATCGAAGCCGTGACCGATATACCCTTGGTCATCCATGGCGGCTCCGGCGTGCCGCTGGAACAGCGAACCCGTCTCGCCAGACAGTCGAAGATCTGCAAATTCAACATCGGCACCGAGCTGCGCCTTGCCTTTGGCACCGCGTTGCGAGAGGCCGTTAATGGCGATCCGGACTGCTTTGATCGAGTGCAAATCTTGAAGCAGACCCATGATCCGGTGATGGAAGCCGCCAGAGAAGCCTTGCACGCCCTCAAAGGCGCGTGACCGAAGGCCCAAACAAAAAAGCCTGCCAGACATCATGCTGGCAGGCTTTTCATTTCTCACAAGGCGGGAGCCCCTACGGCAGCGGTCTCAAGGTGCTGCGCTCAGTAATCGAGCATGGGAAAATGCGGGTTTCGGGATAACGGTCCGGATCGGCCAGCATCGCTGCCATCAGTTCGATCGAGCTGTTGACGATCTGAGAAATCGGCTGATGGATGGTCGTCAAATCGATATTCTGCCAGCCTGCCATTTCCATGTCGTTGAGACCAATCAGACCGATATCATCCGGCACCGACATGCCACGATCTTTGATTGCCGACAAGGCACCAATGGACAAGACATCATCGCCGCAGAAATAGGCTTGTGCCGGTGCATTGTCCAGAAGGCGCATCATCTCTTCGCGACCGGCAGCAAAGCTGTAAGTGCGTGCGAAAGAGTAGCTGCATTTAACCTCGGGATTGGCCGACATTTCACTCATGAAGCCGGTATAGCGATCCTGCGTTGAGGTTGCACTTTCGGGGCCACCAAGAAAGCCGATATTGTCATAGCCTCTGGCGACAAGGGTTCTGGCCGCCATGCGGCCGCATTCGATATTGTCGATCCCGACCACGTGCACCCGCGCATTGCTTGACGGGCGACCAAAGGAATGGACCACCGGAATGCCAGCATCGCGAAAGGCCTGCGCAAATTCCGGCAGCAGGGTAGAGGAGGCGACCACAACGCCGTCCACCGAATATTGCCGCATCATCCGAACAGAATGCTGCGGATCAGTTTCCTCTGACAAGTTAACCAGCAAGGGGCGCAGTCCTTTTTCCTGCAATCCGCGAGTGAAGCGGTCAAAGACATCGAGAAACAGGGGGTTGCGGAAGTTGTCAGAGACAAGGCCCACCAGCTTGGTGCGGCCCGTGGTCAACGAAGAGGCGAGCGCATTGGGGCTATAGCCCAGCTCATTGGCGGCTTTCTCGACTTTCTTGCGCATCTTGTCGGAGACCGAGGCGCCATCGGTAAAGGTGCGAGAAACGGCGGACCGGCTGACGCCTGCTTTTGCGGCGACGTCCTTCAATGTAACAGCCATGCTGACTGGGCCTCCCAAACCCACTAGATCAGGCCCGTGATATCAGGCCTTGTTTATCGGGGTTTTGTGCGTGTTGTTCCTTCATAGAATAGCAGCAGAAATTCTTTTGCAACCCCTTGCAAATCTATTTCATTTTTATACATGGCCATCCAGCCACAATCCTTTGTGATTCGGGCATTTTAGATGGTTGCAAAATGCTGCAACGCAGTTCGGTTCGGACTGTTTTAGAGCCTGAACCGAGCCGTGTGGCTTTGGCGTGCGGCCGTTATGACTTGGGCAGACTGCGTGACCAAATGGTAGCCACAACCGTTTTTGGATCCTCAAGGCATGGCTGCTCGATTGTTTGTTGGTCGAGTTGAATCACAAGAGTGTAGAACTGTCCTGAACCGGGTGCTGGAGTCCCGACGACCGTGCAGGATGTGATCCGGTTGTAGGGAATGAAGAGATCATTGCCAGCAAACCAGGCTTCCCCGCTCGGGTGGCACGGATCACCGCGATTGATGATCACCAACTCCCCACCACCGTCAAGCATTAGCACACCTGTCGAGATTGCTTCATTGCCTTGCGCATCAAGGCAAGGCTGTCCTTGCGGCTCGAAATGCAGGGGCGTGAATGGTCCCCCTTCCCGGCGACGCAGTTCGAGCAGGGTTGAGCCGAAAAACAGATCCTCGTCGGAAAACTCAAACTCATCCGTATCTGTATTGGAGGCTTTGGCCTTGTCCGTCAAATGGCTGCGGACAAAGTCTGTGACCACTTCGATCAAATCGCTTGATACGCGATTGAAGGAAATGCTGGGTCGATTGCCATCCTTGAGATACAGCGTCCATATACCCTGCAATCGGTCGCCAAAGCTGCAGATGGCAGCAATATCGTCCCATGTGGCCTTAAGGGTCCATATGCTTGTTTCTTCCAGACGGGCAAGAGAAACACCCGCCTCGTCCACTGCAATGACCGCCTCATAAAGATCCATCCCGGGCCGCAAATTGCGCCGGTCGGCATTTCTTGGCACCTTGATCAAATAGGTTGCGTCGCGATACTCCGAGTAGAGAGAGCGGAAGCGCCGCGGCATGTCGGCCTCGGATTTGACCTCCGTCAGCCATGGGCCAAAGGCATCATATTCCTTGCGATCTTCCGGGCTGGCAGCGTGATACCAGTTCAGAGACTTTGCATAAGCAGTTCGAGCTTGGGCCATCTTCTCCTCCTCCAGTTTCCGAAAATGCTGGGCCATCAGATCAAGTCCAGTGGCAGCAGCCTGTCTATCCGCAAGCGCCATGGTCTCGAACAGCGCTTTGAGGTCGCGTTCCATCCTTTGCTTCAGTCGGTGCGCCAGAGCGACGCCTTCCGACGACAATTCAACAACATGGCTGCGATCATCCGCAGGGTGGGCCCGACGTGCAATCAGACCGAGCTTTTCAAGTCGCTTCAATACCGACGTCAGGCTCCCTTTCTGCATATTCAGCAGCCGACTGATGCTGGTCGGTGACAGGGGGCCGCGGTGGGTCAGTGTCATCAGTGCCATCAATTCGCTTTCAAGCAACTGCCGATCGTTGTAGGTCGCTCGATAAAGGATGGGCGCGACATGGCTCGGAACATAGCGCATGAAAGCCATCAGGCTCTTGTCGAGCCGCCCCAGTTCTTCAGTCATCACACCGCCCCACCTTCAAAACCACGTCATCTTTTAAACTAGTATGATTTCTAACTATATCTTCGCAGGTATTTATGCGTCAAGGGAAGCCATCAGGCTTGGCTGTCGATTGTCTGCTAATATATTAGTTTAACCTACTGACATTACTTGTTAAAATATGGCGAAGACAAGATGTCACTCCCGACGAATGGATGAGTTTTCGGCGAGGAAAATATACTCTGATCCCAAATTCAGACGCGAATAAATTCGATCTTCAAACAATCTAAAAAAGCCTGCATTCGGGCTGACTGCGGTCTGCTTCCTAGGGTTTTGAAACAGCAAAGACGAAGCTATTTGCGCCGAGCTATGCATAGACCGCGTATGAATTGGTCTGTTTGGCACAAGTTCACTTTATGGCGAGCTGTCGAAATGTTCGAAAATATCGTCTGTTTGTTTGTAAGTTAAGTTATTGAATTAGATGATAAAATATGCATGGACTAAGCTATTGGTATAGGTATTTTTTGAGCTATGCAAAAATGTATGAGGTGGCCTGACAAACCAGCGCTTCAAGGAAAAGCAATTTCCCTTATATACGTTGGTTGTAAGCCACACTCTAACGGAGTTATCAAAATGTTCGACGAACTGAACGCAAAATCTCTCTTCGGTGCCTTCGGCAAACTGCCTGGTCTGAGCATCACCAAAAAACGCTATGAACTGAATGAGCGCGAACAGGAAGCCTTGAAACTTCTGCGCGGCATCGATCTTTGAGGCCAATGGCCTCAAAGTCCGTTTGGGCTTGCAGCGCGTGTTGGCGCTGATCTGATCCCGAACGAAGGCACTGCAAACTGATCGCTGCAGCTTGATCATTTGTCTTGCCCGGCAGCCTATGCCGAAACAGGAAGGATGAGGACAAAGTCACTCATTTCGATCTGACCGGACTGGCAAAAAGCGACATCAATCCGCCACAGCCTGTCGATAAGAACGCTGCACCATTCATTCAGACATATCGCTATCAGCACAGCGCTTCATTCAGCCGCAACCGCGTCGAAGCCGTGCCGAAACTGCTCCTCCCTTGCCAAGGGTGGAATGGCTGCGGTCGGGATATGTCGGTCAGTGAGGGACTGCAACTCGCATTGCATCTGCTGGCTATCGCGCGGATCGGTCGCCAAAAGGCGGACCACATGTTTGCCGGATTGGCTCAATGCCACCATTCGGTCCACGGTGCTGACAAACTCGCCGTCCGCGAAGCTCTGTGCTTCATCGATCGTCTGTCGCTTGGCTTCGCGTCGTGCCAACTCCAGAATGTCAAGGTTGGTTGCAGGGCCATGCAAGATCACATCAGCGCCTTGCAGTGCACGGATTGCCCGCATTGGCAGCAGATCGCTTTCTCCATGACTGGCATCAATGAATGTGACTGTTCCCGGCTTTCCTTTGAGTCGAGCCACTTCCGCGATGAAGCCGTCGAAGTGAGAAACATCCGGAACCTTGCGACCCGAAAAGGCCAAATCAACGAACCGCTCCCAAAAGCGACGGCGTGGCGCACCAGCCGTCAGGTGCCTGAGAACGGCAGGGCGAACCCGTCGCGCCAGATCAGCCCAATCGGCCATTGTGGACGATAACAAGCTTTCAATCCGTCGGCGAATGGCTTGTCCCAGAATGGGCGCAGCTCCATCAGTTGATATCCCGATCACCACAGGTGAGCGATTGACAATGGAGCCAAACTGAAACTGGCAATAGGCCGGTTTGTCGATGATATTGACCACCGCTCCCGCCGCGTTGGCCTGAAGTCTGAAGCGCACGCACTCATGAGTGGTTTCAAGATCGCCAATCGCCATCACAGCCCCGTCAAAGCTTGTCTCATCCCATTGCTTTCGATGCCAGATCAACTGGCCTGAATGACACTTGCCGTTGGTCAGAAGGTCGAGCATGTCTTCTTCCGGTGCAGGGGCATGGACATGAACCTCGGCACCGCTGGCTGCCAGCAGTTCGGCCTTCCACGCAGCCCCATCTCCGTCGCCTGCTACAACCACTTTCGCACCCTTGAGGTTGAAGAAAACGGGCAAGGTCGCAAGGCAGCCAACCCGCTCACGGCGTGTGCGTCTTTTGCGTCGTCCGGCTTCATTCAGCAGCAATGTCATGGAGCATCTCCGCGATTTCCGGTTTGCAGGAGCCACAATTGGTTCCTGCCCGTGTCATGGCGCCGACCGCATCGGTGGATTGGCAACCTGCAGCGATTGCGGCCGCGATTTCATTCTGCCCCACCTGCATGCAGGCACAGACGATCTTGCCTTTGTCGGGCAGGGCGGCGCTGGGCGCGCTGGCAAGCACTTGTGCCCGTTCAGAGAAAGTGCGCCGATGCCCGTCGAGCAACCCGGCGGCAAAATCACGCGACACCGATACAGGCTCTGCCGCGAGAAAGATGGCAGCGACCAACTGATCTCCTTCAAACTGGGCCAATCGCATCCGCTCCTTGCGCTGGTCCAGAAAGACGAGAGGGGAGGCGTCTGACGGAAGGTCAAACAGGCCGGCCATCTGATGCGGCGCAATAGCAGCAGGTCGCTCAGACAGGGCAAACTCCACCCGCCAACCATCCTTGCACTTGGCGATTGCCCAGTAAGGCAGCGCCAAGGCGACCGGCTTGTCTCTCAGGATCGCAAAGCCATAGCTCTGGATGGGGGCCGGGGTGAGGGTGACCCGTGCCGACTTGGATGCTGGCTGACCTGAAAAAGGGTCTGTGACCGGCGGTATCAAGACATCAACGCGGGCCTTGGCGCTTACCTGATCGGTCCAGTGGATCGGAACGAAAACCTCCCCCGGCCTGACACGGTCGGTGATCAGGGCACGGACAACAATCTCGCCTCGGTCGTTGCTGACCGAAACGAGAGACGCATCAGTAATGCCGCGCGCCTTGGCGTCCTCAGGGGAGAGCTCGCAAAAAGGTTCGGCCAGATGCGCCGACAACCGGGCGCTACGGGCGGTGCGGGTCATGGTGTGCCAGTGATCCCGAACCCGGCCAGTATTGAGAATGAGCGGCTCGATCCCGGCCTTGCCAACGGCTTTGAGCTGTTTTGGCAATGCAACGTCAATTGCTCGCGCCCGTCGATCCGGGGTGAAGAAGTTACCATTGGAAAAGAAACGAGTGGCCTTGGAAGATGAGGGTTTCTCTTCGGTTTGAGGCCAGTAAAAGGGTTGCATGGCGTCATAGTCGGCGGCATCGCGTCCCGCCCATGCGCCAATGTCAAAATCACGGCTGCCATCATTGTCCTGCTGGCTGAGTGCCGCATATTCGCTGAAAATATCCGCTGCATTCTGCCATGGGAACAAGGCCCCGTGACCCATCCTGCGGCCCACTTCGGCCATTTGCCACCAATCGGCCTTTGCCGCACCGGGTGCGGGCAGGAAGCTTCGTTGGCGGGAAATGCACCGTTCGGAATTGGTTACACTGCCCGCCTTCTCGCCCCATGCCAAAGACGGCAGCTTGATGTCGGCCAGATCGAGTGTATCGGTGCGGTCCTGCACATCTGAGACAATCACCAGCGGGCAGGCCTTGATCGCAGCACGCACCGCATCGGCGTCCGGCATGCTGTCGACCGGGTTGGTCGCCATGATCCAGAGGGCCTTGATTTTACCGTCGCCGACCGCTTGAAACAGGTCAATCGCCTTCAGGCCCGGCTTGTGCGGCAGGCGATCCGTTTGCCAGAAGTCACCCACCAAGGCCCGATGGCTGTCATTTTCGATATCCATATGGCAGGCCAGCATATTGGCAAGGCCGCCCACTTCACGGCCCCCCATGGCGTTGGGCTGGCCGGTGACCGAAAAAGGCCCCATGCCGGGACGGCCAATTCGCCCTGTTGCCAAATGGCAATTGATGATGGCATTGACCTTGTCCGTGCCACAGCTTGATTGGTTGACCCCCTGACTGTAAACCGTCACCACCTTTTCGGTTTTCACGAACAGGCTGTAAAAGGCTTCAAGGTCGCGCTCGCTGAGGCCAGTGGCTTGTCTGATTGCCTCAGGGGTCAGCGCATTGGCTGCCGCAAGTGCTGTTTCCATTCCATTGACATGATCGGCAACATAGGTGGCATGATAGGCCGGGGACGCAGCTAGCCTTTGAAGAAGACCAAGGAACAGCGCAACGTCCCCGTCTGGCCGGATGGCCAGATGCAGGTCGGCTAGATCGGCAGTGCGGGTGCGACGCGGGTCGATCAGCACCACCGTCAAGTCCGGATTCTTTTGTTTGGCAGCAAAGATCCGCTGATAAAGCACCGGGTGGCACCAGGCCAGATTGGTGCCCGTGAGCACGATCAGATCTGCCTGTTCCAGATCCTCGTAACAACCCGGCACCGTATCGGCCCCAAAGGCCCGTTTGTGTCCGGCGACTGATGACGCCATGCAAAGGCGGGAATTGGTGTCGATATTGGCCGACCCAATCACCCCCTTCATCAATTTGTTGGCGGCATAATAATCTTCAGTCAGGATCTGGCCCGAAACATAAAAGGCGATGGCGTCCGGGCCATAGTCCGTGATGATCTGGTTGAAACGGTTCGCAATATGGTCAAGGGCCTTGTCCCATGTGACCTGTTTGCCATTCATTTCTGGCGACAGAAGGCGCTCTTCCAATCCGATCGTGTCCGCCAGCGCTGTTCCCTTGGAACAGAGCCGCCCATAATTGGCCGGATGATCAGGGTCGCCCTTGACCTTGACGCTGCCATCCTTGCCTTGCCGGATCAGAACACCACAGCCCACCCCGCAATAGGGGCAGGTGGACCGGGTGGTTGTCTCCTCTGCTGTCGCCACCATTTTTGTCATGCACTCAATCCCGTCAGATCGATCAGAATGTCCTGATCGGACAGCTTCACCGGGAAGCTTTTGGTGGCGCCTTCATCGGCACCCTGCGCCTGACCGCTTTCAAGGGAAATGA
This sequence comes from Cohaesibacter intestini, assembly GCF_003324485.1. Taxonomy (NCBI): domain Bacteria; kingdom Pseudomonadati; phylum Pseudomonadota; class Alphaproteobacteria; order Hyphomicrobiales; family Cohaesibacteraceae; genus Cohaesibacter; species Cohaesibacter intestini. Next base: position 535,444 of record NZ_QODK01000003.1, read on the forward strand.
CCCAATTGTGCAATGGGCAGGTGACACAGCCGTCATGAACGATGCCTTCGCTGAGCGGCCCTTTCTTGTGCGGGCAAGCATCTTCCAGTGCAAAGACCTGATCGGCGCTGGTGCGGAACAGGGCGATGGTTGTCTCCCCCACCGTCAGCTTGCGGGACCCGCGAACCGGGATGTCGTCAAGGGTGCCAACACGCACCCAATTGTTGCCAAGCGCGTTCATTCTGCGGCCTCCATCAGCACCAGTGGATTGAATTCATGCTTGTCCTTGCCCGAAACCCGTTCGGACCATGGGTCGACCTGAGCAAATTTCTGACTGAAAACGAAACGGTCATAATAGTCTTTGCGGCGCTCGGCATCGTCGACAATCTGGGTCCGGACCTCGTCAAGACCAATCCGCTTGGCCCATTTATAAATGCGCTCCAGATAGAAGCCTTGCTCGCGATACATTTGCAGGAGGGCGACGCAATATTCCATTGCTTCCGCTTCGCTAGAGACATTGCAGAGGATTTCTGTGCCCTTGATTTCAAGGCCAGCCGCCCCGGCAAAATGAATCTCATAGCCGGAATCGACGCAAATGATGCCGATATCCTTGCAGGTCGCCTCGGCGCAGTTGCGCGGGCAGCCAGAGACTGCCAGTTTCACCTTGGCGGGGGTCCAAGACCCCCACATGAATTTTTCAAGCTTGATGCCAAGCCCGGTGGAATCCTGCGTGCCAAAGCGGCACCAGTCCGAGCCGACACAGGTCTTCACCGTGCGCAGCCCCTTGGCATAGGCATGACCGGAGACAAAGCCGACCTTGCCCAGATCCGCCCAGACAGCGGTCAGGTCTTCCTTCTTGATGCCCAGCAAATCGATGCGCTGACCACCGGTCACCTTGACCGACGGAATGTCGAACTTGTCGACCACATCGGCAATCGCCCGCAATTCGGTCGAGGAGGTCATACCGCCCCACATCCGTGGCACGACGCTATAGGTGCCGTCTTTCTGGATGTTGGCATGCACCCGCTCATTGATGAAGCGGGACTGATAGTCATCCGCATACTCTTCGGGCCAATCGGCCACCAGATAGTAATTGAGCGCCGGGCGGCATTTGGCGCAGCCGCACGAGGTCTTCCATTCCAGAGCTTGCATCACTTCAGGGATGGTTTTCAGTTCCTTTGCCTTGATCAGGCGGCGCACATCGCCATGCCCCAGATCGGTGCAAGGGCACATGGCGGCAACCGCATTGGGATTGTAGGCATCGCCGAGGGTGGCAGCCATCAATTGCTCGACCAGCCCGGTACAGGTGCCGCACGAGGCCGAGGCCTTGGTGTGGGCGCGGACATCATCAAGGCTGGTCAGGCCCTTGTCATTGATCGCGCCAACGATCTTGCCCTTACAAACGCCGTTGCAGCCGCAGATTTCTGCGTCATCGGGCAATGCTGCAACGGCTGCCATAGGGTCCAGCGGCGACCCTCCCTGATAGGCCTGACCAAAGATCAGCGTCTCGCGCATCTCGGAAACATTGGTCGCCTTTTTCAACATGTCGAAGAACCAAGGTCCATCGGCGGTTTCGCCATACAGCACCGCGCCAATGATCTTGTCCCCTTCCAGCACCAGCCGCTTATAGACCCCTTTGGAACCATCCCTGAGGACGATCTCTTCGCGGTCTTCTCCTTCCGCAAAGTCACCGGCGGAATAGAGGTCGATCCCTGTTACCTTCAGCTTGGTGGCCGTCACCGAGCCATGATATTCCGACGCACCGCCGATCAGATTGTTGGCAATGACCCCGGCCATGTCATAAAGCGGGGCCACAAGGCCATAACACTGCTGACGATGCTCAACACATTCCCCAAGGGAGAAAATATCCGGGTCGGAGGTGCGCATGTCGTCCGAGACTACAACACCACGATTGACCTCCAGACCGGCCTCTTTGGCCAGAGCCGTGGAAGGGCGAATGCCCACTGCCATGACGATGATCTTGGCATCGATTTTGGTGCCGTCCTCAAGCCGAATGCCTGTCACCTTGCCGTTGGATCCGAGGATCTCCTTGCTGTTGGCCTCGGTCATCACGTCAATGCCACGATCCGTGAAGGCTTTTTCCAGCAAGTAACCTGCAGTCGGGTCAAGCTGGCGCTCCATCAGGGTTGGCATCAAATGCAGCACGGTGACATCCATGCCTTGTTCTTTGAGGCCAGCGGCGGCTTCCAGCCCCAACAGACCGCCGCCAATCACCACGGCTCTGCCGCCCTGCTTGGCAACCTCAAGCATGCGTTCCACATCATCGAGATCGCGATAGGTCAGCACGCCATCCAGATCATGGCCGGGCAGGGGGATGATGAAGGGAGAGGAACCCGTAGCGACCACCAATTGGTCATAGGAGGCGCTGATGCCGTTTTCCGACGTCACAATCTTGGCGTCGCGGTCAATCTCGGTCACCTTTGCACCCTTGTGCAGGGTCACGCCATGGGTCTCATACCAGGTATCATCATGGGTGATGATGTCTTCATAGGTCTTCTCGCCGGACAGGACCGGGGACAGCATCAGGCGGTTATAATTGACCCGTGGTTCGGCATTGAAGATGGTCACGTCAAAGGCATCAGGAGCCTTGTCGAACAGATGCTCCAGCATCCGTCCCGGTGCCATGCCGTTGCCAATTACGACTAGTTTCTTTTTCATAGGTCTTACTCCGCTGCAAAAGTCGGTTGCGAGCCGCGCTGGCGTGCCAATCGGGACGCCCTTTTTTGCTGGATTGATTGAAGTTGATCTGCTGATGGGTCTGCGCCACCCTCATAGGCTTCAAGGAAGTCGAGCAGTTCTTCGCGATAGGCGTAATAGTCAGGGTGGGCCAGCAGCTCCTTGCGCGAGCGTGGCCGTGGCAAATCCACTTCCATGATGTTGCCAATCCGGGCATTGGGGCCGTTTGACATCATCACCACCCGGTCAGCGAGCAAAATGGCCTCATCGACATCATGTGTGACGCAGATGGTTGTCACGTTGGTCCGGTCCCAGACCTCCATCAACACATCCTGCAACTCCCAGCGGGTGAGGCTGTCGAGCATGCCAAAGGGCTCGTCAAGCAGCAGCAGCTTGGGCGAAAGGGCGAAGGCCCGGGCAATCCCGACACGCTGTTTCATGCCGTTGGAGAGGTCAGACGCATAGCGGTCGAGACTGTCACCGAGACCCACTTTGGAGAGATAATAATCAACGATATCTGCCCGTTCCGCCTTGCTGGCCTTGGGATAGACCTGATCAACGCCGAGGGCGACATTCTCCCGAGCGGTCATCCAGGGCATCAGGGAAGGGGCCTGAAACACCACCGCACGCTCTGGTCCGGCTCCGGTCACCTGCTTGCCATCCAAAATGATGCCTCCGCCCGTGATCGGATTGAGGCCCGCGGCCATCGACAGAACCGTGGATTTGCCGCAGCCGGAATGGCCGATCAGGGTGATGAACTCGCCCTTGTTGAGATTGAGCTCAAAGCCGTCGACCACGGTGAGTGGCCCTTTGGGGGTCGGATAAACCTTGGTCAGCTGCGAGAATTGCAGATATTTCTCGCTGCGTGGCGACTGGGCCGCCTCCTGATAGGCCTGCGGCAACGGCTTTGACCGGCTCGAGGGCAAGATATTGGGCAGTTCGATCAGATTGTCCGCATCACTGTGATGGCGTTCGCTGCCCACATTCATCAGATAATCGGTGATGGCGGCACGAAGGGCGATGAAATCATCGTCATGGTTCATTTCTCCGCGCTCCCGCGGCCGTGACAGATCGACCTTGAATTCCGGTCCCAAGGTTGCCTTTGGTCCCGGGGTCAGCGGAATGATCCGGTCTGCCAGCAAAATCGCCTCATCCACATCATTGGTAATGAGAATGATGGTTTTCTTTTCCTGCTCGGAAATGGCAGCGAATTCGTCCTGCAACTTGGCGCGGGTCAAGGCGTCAAGGGCAGACAGAGGCTCGTCCATCAGCAACACTTCTGGCTGCATGGCGAGCACGCGTGCCACGGCCACACGTTGCCGCATGCCGCCGGACAATTCAGCCGGCTTGCGGTCGCGGGCATGGGACAGGCCGACCATCTCGATATATTTGTCGATGATCGCTGCCCGGTCCGCTTTCGATTTGCGTTTGTGGACGCTGGAGACGGCCAGCTCGATATTGCCATAGACCGACAGCCACGGCATCAGCGAGTAGGACTGGAACACCAGTCCGCGCTCCGGGCTTGGGCCTGCAATTTCCTTGCTCTTGAAGATCACGCCCCCCTGATCCGGAGCGATCAATCCGGCCAGCAGGGAAATCAGAGTGGTCTTGCCAGAGCCGGAGAAGCCGACAATCGCAATGAATTCCCCTTCTTCTACCTTCAGGTTGATGTCGCTGAGGACATCGTTGCGGCTGGCCCCTTCGCCAAAATGCTTCGATAGGGCGGAAATTTCCAAAAAGGACATGAGATCGGCTCCCTATCGATTGGCGCTGAAGGTGAAGGCGCGCTGCAGGGCATACATCACCCGGTCGAGCATGAAGCCAACGAGGCCAATGGTCAGAACAGCGACCATGATCTTGGCCAGCGATTGGGAAGAGCCATTCTGGAACTCATCCCAGACGAACTTGCCCAGACCCGGATTCTGCGCCAGCATTTCAGCGGCGATCAGCACCATCCAGCCCACACCCAGCGACAGACGCAGACCGGTAAAAATCAGCGGCAAGGCAGACGGCAGCACCAGCTTGGTGATGGTCTTGCTGGTTGGCAGTTGCAGCACGCGCCCCACATTCATCAGGTCCTTGTCAACCGACGCCACACCAAGCGCTGTGTTGATCAGGGTGGGCCAAAGCGAGCAGAGCGTCACCGTGATCGCGGATATCAGCAGGGATTTTGGCAACCAATCGAAGGTGTCGACATAAAGGGCAGAGACAATCATTGTCACCAGTGGCAGCCATGCGAGCGGCGAGACCGGCTTGAAGATCTGGATCAGCGGATTGATCGCGCCATTGACCGTCTTTGACAGGCCAGAGGCGATGCCGAGCGGCACGGCGATCAGGGTGCCAATCAGAAAGCCAACACCAACGGTCACCAATGAGGTAACAATCTGGTCTAGATAGGTTGGTTTGCCAGTGTAAGAGCGCCACTTGACCTTGTCGGTCTTGCCGGCAGCTTCGAGCTTGGCGTTGCGCTTGTCCTGCCGTTCATAAAATGCAGCGGCTTTCTCTCGTTCGCGGATATGATCGTCCCACAGATTGCCTGCTTGTTCCCACACCTGAACCGGGCCGGGAATGGCGCCGAGAGAGGTCTTGACCTGCGGTGCAAGGCCTGCCCACAGCAGAAGAAAAAGCATGATACCCATCAAGGGGATGATCAGAACCCGTTTCAGTTCAGACAATTGCTCTTTGACATTGTCACCTGCGGCCAGTTTCAGCAAGGGCGTCAACCAGGACAGGCCAAGCGCATCAAGCCAGCCGCTGGCCTTGTTGATTGCCGCAAATAGGCGCTGTTGACGCGGACTGGGGCCGGACGGGGCCACGGGGTTGGAAGTTATGTCGGTCATTGGTTCGGTCCCTTATCTGACAGTCAGATTGGTCGTCTGGCTGGTTGCCTGACAGTGTCGCTGGACCGCCCGCCCATCATTGGCGGACGATCCGTTGCGTGGCCTCACTTTTTGATGATGTCGCTGCCTTCGACCATTTCTCCGGTCTTCAGGCCGATGGTCAGAGCGTCGAGATAGGCATTGGGCTTCTTGCCGTCATAAGCCACGCCATCGATGATGTCGGCGGCTGGTGTCGGTGCGCGATAGCCATCGCTCTCCCATGGGAAATCCGCTTCGGCAACATGGCCTTCTTCGACCAGCATCTTGGCGGCTTTCAGATAGATGTCCGGACGATAGACAGACTTGGCAACCTCGTCATACCAGCTGTCAGACTTGGCTTCCGGGATCTGGCCCCAGCGGCGCATTTGCGAGAGATACCAGACCGCATCCGAATAGTAGGGATAGGTGGCGAAGTAGCGGTAAAAGACGTTGAAGTCCGGCACGTCGCGTTTGTCGCCTTTTTCATACTCGAACGTACCGGTCATCGAGTTGGCGATGACTTCCGCATCCGCGCCGACATATTCGGACCGCGACAGGATCTCCACGGCTTCCATGCGGTTGGCATTGTCGTTTTCGTCGAGCCACTTGGCCGCTCGGATCAGCGCCTTGGTGATGGCGAGGGTGGTATTCGGGTTTTCCTCGGTGAACTCTTTGGTCATGCCAAAGACCTTCTCGGGATTGTTCTTCCAGATTTCAAAGTCGGTAATCACCGGTACGCCGATACCCTTGAACACCGCCTGCTGGTTCCATGGCTCACCGACGCAATAGCCATAGATGGTACCTGCTTCCAGTGTGGCAGGCATTTGCGGTGGAGGGGTCACAGACAGCAGGGCGTCAGCCTTGATCTGGCCCGAAACGTCGGTCGGGGAATAGAAACCGGGATGAATGCCGCCCGACGCCAGCCAGTAGCGAAGCTCGTAATTGTGGGTGGAAACCGGGAAGACCATCCCCATATTGAACGGCTTTCCTTCGGCCTTGAATTGCTCGACAACAGGCTTCAGGGCATCGGCCTTGATTGGGTGCACCACCTTGCCATCGTCGCCGACGGGAATGTTTTTCTTCATCATTTCCCAGATTTCATTGGACACGGTGATGCCGTTGCCATTCAGGTCCATCGAAAAGGGAGTGACGATATGGGCTTTGGTGCCAAAGCCGATGGTGGCGGCCAGCGGCTGACCGGCCAGCATATGGGAGCCATCCAGCTCACCGGTAATGGTGCGATCAAGAAGAACCTTCCAGTTGGCCTGTGCTTCGAGGGTGACAAACAGGCCCTCATCCTCGAAATATCCCTTTTCATAAGCAATCGCCAACGGTGCCATATCAGTCAGCTTGATGAAGCCGAACTTCAACTCATCCTTCTCGACATCAAGCATTTCCGCGTAGGACGATGACGCAAAGGTCACCGCGAGGGCGGTTGCGGTCATGAGAAGAGATGTTTTGATCTTGCGTGCTGCTGGCATAAATGCCTCCTGTTTGGTCCATAAAAAAAGCCATACCGGTGGGGACATTCCGGGAGGAGGAGAATGTCCAGACCAATATGGCTGCTTTGCCTTTTCATGACCCATCATTGGGCCAGCCGCATCGCCGCGGCATGTGAAACCTTCACTGCAATCAGCGTGCCAGTTTCAGGGGTTGATAATTAAGGCATTGAAATATAGGGAATAATTGTCACGAAAATGATTTTGAGATGCTTTGGGATGCTAATTCATTTGATGCCTAAAATGTCATCAATACGTGCAAATGCTTAATTTTTGCCCACTCTTTGCCCGGCGACATAGGCGGCCAATGCATCAGGATCGAACGGAATCCGATCAAAAAAGACATCAGGTCCCAGCGACCCCAATCCCTGATCGGATGCGATTGGGGACTGGATATCCTGGGCACTCAGGATGTCTTGCTGAGTGTCGGGAAGGGCGATGTCCAGAGGAGCCAACGCCGCTCTGAGCATCTCGGGATGACAGGATGCCCGCACACGGGCAATATGGTCGTCACTCAGTTCCACATGCCCCCAGCGCACCATTTGGGAATAGAACCACAAGGCATGGCTTTCTTTCGGAAAGAGCGCAGCACGAGACAGTGGCAAATAGAAGTCCGGCATGTTCAGGCGCTCGGGATCTGCAAGTCCCGTCTCGATGGCTCCGTTAAAGCCCGGCTTGAGGCGTGTTTCACTCAGCCCGATATAGCCGGGTGCGCTGAGAATGCGGCAAAGCTCCTCTTTGTTGGCCGGGGATTCGATCCATTCTGCGGCTTTATACAAGGCACGCAGGAGCGCATAGTGTGCTTCCTGCTGATCAAGGGCAAAGGACCGCCGCACGCCAAGCACCTTGTCTGGACTGTTTTGCCAGATATGACCCTTGGTGGTCAGCAGGACGCCATCGCCATCCAGAATGGCTGCGCTGTTCCATGGCTCTCCGACACAAAAGGCATCCAACGCACCGGACCGCAACGCATCAGGCATGGTGGAAGGGGGCAGAAAGACAATGTCGGTATCCTGATCCGGATCTATGCCACAGCCTGCGAGCCAATAGCGCAACTCATAATTATGGGCTGAATAGGGATGCACGGCCCCAAGGCGCAACTTGGGATTTCCACGTGCGCGGCGATCCTCGATCATTGCTTTGAGCCGCGCCCCTGCCGCCCCGGCATCGAAGGAAACCGGCCCGGAGGCCGGAGCATGGCCATCCCATATCGACCGTGCCATCGTGACCATATTGCCGCCCAGCCCCAGAGCCATGGGCACAACGATATCCAGCGGCAGGGGAAACAGTTTGCAACTGGCGGCAACCGAAATGGGAGCCAACAAATGGGCAACATCGAACAGGCCAATCGCCAGTTTGTCCCGCAAGGTTGCCCACGAGGTTTCCTTGTGCAGATGCAGATCAATGCCTTCGGCCTCCGCAAAGCCGCACTCCCGCGCGATGATCAAGGGAGCTGCATCATTGAGCGCAATGTAACCTGCCTGAATATGGGTTGCTTTACTGGTCATGATTGCTCCTACAAATCCATTGCTTCCGCAGCTAGGACGATGCTGCTGGCAATCTCTGACATTTTTTTTTGTTTGTTCATGGCGGTGGTGCGGATTTGTCTGTGCGCCTCGCTTTCGCTCAGACCCTTGCGATCCATCAGGATTTCTTTGGCCTTGGTGACCACCGACTGGTCCTTGAGCTGGGATTTGGCCTCGAAAAGCTCATCCTCCATTCTCGAGAAGGCCCGGAAGCGGGCAATGGCCATCTCCATGATTGGACGAATGCGATCCTTCTTCAGCCCGTCCACCACATAGGCCGACACCCCTGCATCAATTGCTTCTTCCATGGCGGAGAGGTCCGATTGATCGACAAACATCGCAATCGGCCTTTTGATGGCGCGCGACAGGGCAAAAAAGGCCTCAAGCGTGTCGCGTTGCGGGTTTTCCAAATCTACAATGATGACATCAGGCTGGCTGGTCTGTACCAGCAGCGCCAGACCTGAGAAGCTGTCAACGATCTCGACATTCAGATAGCCGCTTTCGATCAGCCCCAACTTGATGATGGAAGCGCGCGTGCGGTTTTCGTCTGCGACTAGAATTTTGAGATCCGATGGTGACATGTCCGCACTTTTGCATATTGCTGCAGCGCGGAAAAGCGCAAACAAACAGCGTATTTTCTCAAACAATGGCGCAAAAATAGGCAGTTTTGATCGAGCAAATCGCACCCGTTACGCCAACGATCGAACGTCGAACCAGGCGCAGACCATGCCAGAGGAGACAGCTTGGAATCACGAAAAGAGGGAGACTGATTGGATCAGGGAGAATGAATGGCTGGGGTGGTAGGATTCGAACCTACGGTACACGATACCAAAAACCGTTGCCTTACCACTTGGCTACACCCCAGCAGGTCGAAGCGCTTGGCTGCGACGCGAAGTAGGCTTTCTATACAGAAGCGATATCAGCGGTGCAATGCCCTTCCTGCTTTTTTCACAAACAAAGCGCAGCAAAAGAACGGTCTGGCACGGGGCTGGTTTCAAGGCAGAAAGCGATGTTGCTGACACATACGCTGAACTTTCGAATAGGTTTTGCTGCCTGTCGAACAATGAGCGTGGAAATCTTCAAAAGTTTCGCACAATTGCCTTGAGAGACCCTTGCCATCACCGATTAGGAAGGCTATAAGCCGCCCACCAACGGTACGGAGCGTAGCGCAGCCTGGTAGCGCACCTGATTTGGGATCAGGGGGTCGGAGGTTCGAATCCTCTCGCTCCGACCATGGTACTTCCCCGAAAATTTGAAGTATGCTGCTGAAAAGCCAGTCTTTTCACTGCTCAGCTGAGCAGTGTGAGAATATACTGGATCAGCACGAATATGGCTGCGCTGACGGTGCAGACAAAGGTCACGATCATGCCTCTGGTTCGGTAGGCAAGATTCTCGACCCCAGTCAGGGAATAGCGTTCGCGGAAGGCCACCCCGTAGGCATGGGACAGGCGACCCAGCAAGAATGTCGCGCCTAGCAGATGCACCCCCCAAGCCGGTAGGCCCTGATATTCTGCCAGCCCCAGAAGCAACAGAAAGATCGGTGCATATTCCGCCAGATTGCCGTGTGCCCGAACCGCTTGCCGCATGGCTTCTTTGCCGCCATCTCCCAAAGCGACTCTCAATTTGAGGCGATTGCGAACGACGTTGACGGATAAGGCAAGGAATAGAAAAGCAATGAGGGACGCATAAAGTGCTACAGTCATGGATTGATCTTTCGTGATGGAAAAAACAGAATGTGTCTATGTTGGAAATAAGAGTGCCTGTTTCTGCAAACAAGGCAAGGTTGAAAAATTACAAAAGGGAAGCACTCTTCATGCTTCCCTGAATTTGCCTGAATTTGCCTGAACTTTCTCTCTATTCCCGAGCAAGCAACCGTTGTCTGGTGGCCGCATATTCGACCTTCAGTCGGTCGACAATCGCCTGAACCGGTTCGACACGATCCACAGTACCAATGCCTTGCCCCGAGCCCCAGATATTCTTCCAGGCCTTGGCGCCTTCATTGGTGGCCTTGGCAAAGTCCATTTTGTTCCGTTCTTCCTTCATCAGTTCTTTGGGATTGATGCCTGATGCGACCAGCGAGGGCTTGAGATAATTGCCATGCACGCCGGTAAAGCGGTCGGTATAGATGATGTCATCGGCACCGCAATCAACGATCATCTGCTTGTAGGCTTCCTCTGCATTGGCCTCGCGTGACGCGATGAAGGCCGAACCGATATAGGCAAGATCAGCCCCCATGGCCTGGGCTGCCAGAATGGAGGCACCGGTCGAAATCGACCCCGAGAGCAACAAGGGGCCATCAAACCATTGCCGGATCTCGCCGATCAGCGCCATCGGCGACAAGGTCCCCGCATGCCCACCGGCACCAGCTGCCACTGCAATCAGCCCATCGGCTCCCTTTTCAACCGCCTTCTTGGCATGACGATTGTTGATGATGTCATGCAGGATCAGCCCTCCGTAGGAATGCACTGCCTGATTGACCTCTTCCACGGCACCAAGCGATGTGATGACGATCGGGACTTTGTGTTTGACACAGGTTTCCATATCCGCCATCAGCCGATCATTGGATCGATGCACAATCTGGTTGACGGCATAAGGGGCAGCCGGATGATCCGGGTGTGCCTGATTGTGGCGGTCCAATTCTTCCTCAATCTGGGTCAGCCACTGATCCAGCTTTTCTTGCGGTCGAGCATTCAGGGCGGGAAAGGATCCCACAATCCCGGCCTTGCATTGGGCGATAACCATCTCCGGATTGGAAATGATGAACATTGGCGACGCCACAGCGGGCAGGGTGAGTGTGTCGAAAAGAGCTGGCAGGCTCATGGGAGTCCCCCTTGGAGAATGTTTGGCACATTACGTTAAGGTGAGGTTAGCGAATGTTCGAGCCTCTGTAAATGACTTCGAAAGGCGGAGAGCACTTGTCCACCTGACCGACGGTCAAACACAGTCAGGCGGGAGGGTCAGAAGACCATGCTGCCCTCGGAATGGGGTTCATGCGCCATGTCTTCCGGCTCGATGTGAATGATCACGTCGGCATGTGGCATATTGTCCATCAGCGCATGCTCGATCCGGTCGCAAATGGCATGGGCGGTATCGACCGACATGGCACTGGGCACGACCAGATGGAACTCGACAAAGATGACCCGCCCCGAATGGCGGGTTTTCAGGTCATGCGCCTCGATCGCCCCATCGGCATTGGCCATGATGATGGTGCGGATCTGTTCTTGCTCTTCTTCATCGATCGCTTCGTCCATCAGGCCGCTCATCGAGCCTTTGAGCAAACCCCAGCCGGTCCACAGAATGCTGACCCCCACCGCAAAGGCGAGCAGAGGATCAAGCCAGTGCAGACCCGTCAGGGCTGCAATACCAACGCCGGCCAGCACACCGACCGAAGAAACAATGTCAGTGAACAGATGCTTGCCATCGGCAATCAGGGCAGGGGACCGCATGCGCGTTCCCTGACGCACGAGCACAGCTGCCCAGATGCCATTGACCACACCGGCCCCGGCATTGAGTGACAGGCCGAGCCAATGAATATCGAGCAATCGGGGATTCATAAATCCCGCATAGGCTTCACGGAAAATCGACAGGGCCGCCAGCACAATGAACACCCCTTCAGCCACTGCCGAGAGATATTCGGCCTTGTGATGGCCAAACGGATGGTTGTCATCGGCAGGTTTTGCGCTGAGCCAGACAGCAATCACGACCCCAATCGCCGCCGTCAGATTGACCACCGTCTCCAGCGCATCCGAATACAGACCGACAGAATGGGTCAGCAGATAGGCTGCATATTTCATTGCCAGAACAACGAGCGAAATGAAGATGGAGCCAATGGCAAGATGCATGGCGGTCAGTTTTGAAGGGGAAAAGGGCATGATCGGACAAATTATAAGAGGGGAAGCGAAGGGGTGATCGCCTTCTTCTTGCATATCAGAGACAGGAATCCCACCCCGACAGATCACCCAGTCCAAAGCCGTGTATAAGTGGGCGAAGCGCCCTCCAATCCCGGAGCGATGATTGTCAGTCTGCATCGCACCACCTACACTGCCCGCAACAAAGCCAGCTGTTCAGGCTGAGCCCCCGCCTCAAGCTTCCCAGACCCACGCGCGGCATTGTCCCGGCGCGATTCCATGTTCCCCGTTTGAAGAAAGGCTTTTCGATGTCCCGTATCGTGTATGTGAATGGCGAATTTCTGCCAGAAGAAGACGCCAAGATTTCGGTCTTTGATCGTGGTTTCCTGTTTGCAGATGGCGTTTATGAAGTCTCGACCATTATCGATGGCAAACTGGTCGACAATGGTGCCCATCTCGCCCGTCTGGAACGCTCGATGAAAGAGCTGGAGATGGATCAGCCGTGCACGATGGAAGAGCTGGAAGCCGCCCAGCATGAGCTGCTGCGTCGCAACGATGTCAAGGAAGGCGGACTTTATCTGCAGGTCACCCGTGGTGCGGCCGATCGTGATTTTGCTTTTCCCAAAGAAGCAAAATCCTCGTTGGTCATGTTCACTCAGGCCAAAGCTGTGATCGACAATCCTGCCGCCAAGACCGGGATTAGCGTTGTTACGGTGCCGGATATTCGCTGGCAGCGCCGCGATATCAAGGCCGTTGGCCTGCTGCCCGCTTCGATGGCCAAACAAGCTGCGCTGAAGGCTGGGGCCGACGACGCATGGATGGTTGAAGGTGGCTATGTTACCGAAGGCTCGTCCAACAATGCCCACATCGTCACCAAGGATGGCGTGCTGGTAACCCGGGCCTTGTCCAACAAGATTCTGCACGGCATCACCCGCAAGGCTGTACTGGCCTTGGCTGAAGAAACCGGCATCACGGTTGAAGAGCGCAGCTTCACGCCCGAGGAAGTGGGTGAAGCGTCTGAGGCCTTCATCACCTCTGCTTCGATGTTCGTCATGCCAGTGACCAAGTTTGACGGCGAGCCCGTTGGCGATGGCCAGCCGGGACCGGTCAGCACCCGCCTGCGTGCGCTGTATGTGGCCTTTGCTCGCGACAGCCTGAGTTAGTCTCAAGCGACTAATGTGGAATAGTTGAACCCCGTGCCATATGTCTGTGGCGCGGGGTTTTTATCAGGCAAGATAACTGGCGATGCCGTCTGCGGCCCATCGCCCCTGAGACAGACAGGCGGTCAGCAAATAGCCACCCGTTGGCGCTTCCCAGTCGAGCATTTCCCCGGCAACAAACAGACCAGGCTGAGACCGCACCATGAGAGACGCATCCAGCGCATCCAGCGCAACGCCGCCTGCGGTGCTGATCGCCTCCGCCATCGGCCGCGTTCGAACCAAAGGCAAGGGAAGAGCCTTCAGGCTTCTGGCCAGCTTCTGTGGATCCTGCATAGTCTCGCGATCTACCAAGGCTTTCACCAATGCCGCTTGCAGCCCTTGCAGATGGATCGTTTTGCGCAAATGGTTCGACAATGACTGTTTGCCCCTTGGGCGAGACATCTTGGCAGCAAGCTGGTCATCACTTTGATTGGGCCGCAAATCGATCAATAGAGTGGCTTGGCCATCTTGCTCGATCGCATCGCGTAATGAAGCGCTGAGACCATAGACAGGCCCTCCCTCGATGCCATGGCGTGTGATGATGAAGTCGCCCGCCACTTCATTGTCGCCAAAGGACAGGCGCACCGATTTGACCGGTTGACCCGCCCACTGCTCGGCAAAGGCCTCAGGCCAGTTGGCATCAAAGCCGCAATTGGCCGGGCGAAAGGCGCGCATCGCAAGACCACGTGCTTGAAGGACGTCCACAAAGTCGCCATCGGTCCCGAGCCGTGGCCAGCTTGGCCCACCCAAAGACAACAACGTTGCGTCAGCACGAACGGCCTGTTGTCCCTGTGGGGTGGCAAAGAGCAGCGCTCCATCGTTGTCCCAGCCGCTCCAGCGATGCCGTGCGCGTAGTGCGACACCGCGTCCGTCAAGCCGGGTCAGAAGGGAACGCAGCAACGTTGAAGCTTTCATGGTGCTGGGAAAGAGCCGACCTGACGAGCCAACAAAGAGAGTTTGTCCAAGCCCTTCCATCCATGTGATCAGTTCGGCCGTCCCAAAGCGATCCAGCATGGGTGCCATGAAACCTGCTGCCTTTCCATAGCGAGCCAGAAAGCGCTCGGGAGCATCGATTCCGCTCTGATGGGATATATTCAAACCGCTCTTGCCTGCCATCAGGATTTTGCGAGCAGGGCTCGGCATGGCATCATAGAGCGTGATGGCCAGATCAGGCCGTTCGCTCGACAGCCGGTCTGCCGCCATGAGGCCAGCTGCACCGGCCCCGATAATGGCCACTTGTTTTTTGCGATGCGCCGTCATTGCCTCATATCCATTCTTGATTCCAATCTGCGAAACTGCTTCTTCATAAGCCTTGAAGCGCTGCTTGCAAATGCGAAGTGAAAAGAAAAGCCTCCGAAGTGGGGGCTTCGGAGGCCGTTGGGACAGCATGTGAGTAAAACCGTCCGGCTCAAGTTGGATTGGTCTCCCTGAATATGGCCCGGACTCGCTTCGCTCCTCCGCTTGGTGTGCCAAGGGTCCATATTCCAGACACCGTGCCCCGCACGGCTTGTCTTATACCTCCGGGAGTGGGAGGTCGTGATGCATCGCATCACAGATCTATTCTTGCGGACCAGTGCGCCGGTCCCGGTTCATTTAGGGCTCAAGCGCGGGCCTCAGACGCGCAACCGACTGGCCGTCACGTGCTTTCGGAGCACCCACGATCGTCTGCCAGATGTGCGGATTGCCGACCGCCTGACGTTTGTTCCAGCGATATTTGACCTTCTGCCAAGGCAGGATCAGCGGATCGAGATTGTCGAGCACAAATTCGCCGCGATCCGTGCGCACCACCAACACCGCATGATAGGTGCCGTCGGGCAGATAGGCGGTGGTGACCAGCAGTGCATCTGAAGGCCAGCCCCGGCTCAACAGCTCGCGCTGTTTCGTCAGGGCGTAATCTTCGCAGTCCCCCGCAGACACATAAACAGACCATTGGTCGACACGGCCATCGGCTTTCGGGGCAATGCTCTTGTTGATCACGCTGTTGATCGTGACCAGCTGTTGCCAACTGGTCTGAGTCAGAATGACCGCTCCCTGACCATAGCGGGCACAGGCGTCGGGTTCCCGGGCGCAATAGTGGACATGACCGGCTGGTGGGCTGGTCCGCTCAACCACGCGCATCCCAAGACCCGACAGGGACACATCTGTCGCGCCGGTCGCTGCAGCATGGCTTGCACCAACCAACAGGCCAGCGACAAGGGTGGCTGCCTGCAAAATGCGGGATTGATTTCGATATGAACGAAGTCGAAACAAGATCGGCCCTCCATAGATTTCGGGACCGAGGCTAGGCTTCGCTTTTAAATATGCGCTTTGAAACTATTGGAGATTTAAGATCGTTAATTCACAGATGCTTAATCATGACAGCGAAAAAAACGGGTCGGCGAAAGGGCCTTGCGAGATCGAATTTTTGCCACGGATTGGCAAATCTCTGCTGGATTGACAAAATCCGATTTGCTGATCAATTCCCGAAAGACTTTGTTAGGCATGATCGAGAAAGACACCCCGACTTGCCATTCGTCAGAAGGACTTGCCATTCGTCAGAAGGTGGAAAAGAAATGAGCACTTTCAACCACATCTATCGATCAGCCTTAAAACGGCCTAAAGCCAGACGCCGCATTTACGTCTTTCGCGCAAGACTTTGTTCACCATGATGGCTCCGGAAAAGAACGGCCTAGCGAATGAGGAAGAGCCCTGCAATACAACAGCATCACGGGCAAGACGGTGAATCAATGTTCGAACAACTTGAATCACTCTGTGAGGCAACGGAATCATTTTCTCAGCCAGATGAATCTGTCTCTTCGCAATCCCCAGCAAGCCTCTGAAATGACTCTCGCTTCCAGTCTACTTAAAGTGGAATTTGCTTAAAGTGAGATCTTGGCTACATGGTTCGATAGGACAGACAAAAAGGGCGGACCCCGAAGGACCCGCCCTTGATATATGCTGAATTGATGAGCCGCTTGACGCCCATCACCGGGAAAATTCTCGATTAAAGAAGGTCGAGTTTAACGTCCCAGTTTTTGATCTTCATGGTGCCGTTCTGGGCATTGTTCAACTGCATCTTGAAGACGCAATCCCAAAGCTGTGGTTCGTGGCCAACGCCGCGAGCCAGGCAGTCTTTTTCAGCCTTGTCGAAATAGGCGTTCAGGATGTCTTTGTAGTCCGGATGCGCACAATTGTTGATGATGGCATGTGCACGGTCACGAGGAGACAGACCACGAAGGTCAGCCAGACCCTGTTCGGTTACGACGATGTCCAGATCATGTTCGGTATGGTCAATATGCTGTGCGTGCGGCACGATGCAGCTGATACCGGTTGGATCGGTTTTGGTTGGACGGCTGGATGGGGTATGCATGATCTTCAGGAAGCCGGAGCGCAGGAAGTCGCCCGACCCACCGATACCGTTGACGATACGGGTACCGTTGATCAAGGTCGAGTTTGCATGGCCATACATGTCGATTTCAACCGGCGTGTTCATGGCGATAACGCCGAGACGACGGGCAACCTCAGGGTTGTTGGAGATCGACAGAGGACGCAGGACGATTTTGTCCTGATACAGCTCGCGGTTTTTAATGAAGCGTGGCATGCCTTCATTTTCCGACAGGGAAAGCGAGCAGGCAGATGCACGTTTCAGACGACCGGAGTCGAACAGGTCAAGCATACCGTCCTGAAGAACTTCGGTGTAAACCGACAGATCGTAGAAAGGACCGTTGGCCAGACCAGACACAACAGCGTTGGCGATGGAGCCCACACCGGACTGCAGTGGCAGCAGGTTGCCCGGCAGACGGCCAGCTTTTACTTCAGCGCCGAAGAAGTCGAGCAAATGGTTGGCGATAGCGATGGAATCTTCATCAGCACCGGCCAAAGAACGGCCTTTATCGGTATGCTCGGATTCGACGATTGCGACGATCTTGGAAGGATCGCAAGGCACATAAGTGGAGCCAATGCGGCTGTCAGCTTTGGTGACACCGATGATTTCACGATGCGGAGGCGCATGCAGAACCATCACGTCATGCATTCCTTCGAAGGAAGGCATGGCGGTGTTGACTTCGATGATGATGTTTTCGCAGGTCTGAACGATTTCAGGGATCACACCAACGGAAGCGGAAGGAATAAGGCCACCATCTTCGGTGATGCCAGACACTTCGATGATCGCCAGATCGAGTTTACCGGACTGGGTGTCTTTGGTGTAGTAACCATAGGCCAGATCCTGAGCAAACAGGGACAAGTGCTTGTCACCCATGCGGATGCGGCCTTCGTTAATGGCCTTGGCGATGTTTTTACCGGTCTGGTAAGGCCAGCGACGGTCGATCATGTCGAGGCTTGCCCAACGGTCTTCGGTTTCTGCACCAACAGAAGCACCGATGAACAGGTTGAAGCGCATTTTGCCCTGAAGATTGTTCTCTTCAACATAATCGGCAAGAGCGATCGGAACCGCTTTAGGGTAACCGGCAGGGGTAAAACCTGACCAGCCAAGGTTCATACCGTCTTTGAACATCGGAAGGACTTCTTCGACGGTTTTAACTTTGTTCATCAGGAACGGACAGCGGACGCGTTCTTCCAGTGTTCCATACGTACCCATTCTTCTTTTTCTCCTGTTAAGCTGTTGCTCTGTTGCGAGCAACGAATTCAAGGGTCATTTCCCGTGCTTGGTTCCCGATATGCGTGATCGAGCAGAGGAAAGTCACCAAATCAGTTTTGAATAATTGAAGTGAAAGTCTGGTCTCTTGTGCAGTGGTTCTTGCGTTCGAATTGGATAGGGCAGGGGCAGCCTTGCAAGAAGCTGCCCCGATTGATGGGTCGGTGCGTTCGATCACATCCCGGCCACAGCACAGGCTGAGGCCTCTGGATTGGCCCCCAAGGCCTTGTTTGATCATAGCCAGTTGCGCTTTGGCAGTTTGCGTCACCGATTGAAACTCTCGTTGATCCTACAAAAGGTTTGACTTCCGAGCCGCCACACGGAGGCCTTCGCGGAATTTTGGATGGGCAATCTCAATCAGAGCGGCGGCCCGCTGCTGCATGCATTTGCCCTTCATTTCGGCGACACCATATTCCGTCACCACATTCATCACTTCCATGCGCGGACCCGTCACTGCGCAGTTTTCCAGTCTTGGCACGATCCGCGAAACCGTATCATTCTTGGCGGTCGAATGCAGGGCAAGGAACGATTTGCCCCCTTCCGACGCATAGGCACCGCGGACAAAGTCGAGCTGTCCACCTGTGCCCGAAAACTGCAGTCCACCCACCATTTCCGAGTTGATCTGACCGCCCAGATCCATCTCGATGGCCGCATTGACCGAAATCATGCCTTTGTTCAGGCGAATGTTTTTCGGGCTGTTCGTGAACGACGCCGGATAGCCGACAACGGATGGGTTATCGTCCATGAAGTCGAACATTTCGCGATTGCCCAATGCCAGCGTGTAGACATGTTTGTAGGGCAGGAAGGTCTTCTTGCGGCCATTGATGACACCTTGCTGGATCAGCTTAGCCATCGCGGGCGAGAAGAGTTCCGAATGAAGGCCAAGATCGTTCTTGTCACCCAAGAACCGCATCACGGCGTCCGGAACCGCGCCAATCCCCATTTGGATTGTCGCGCCATCCTGAATTTGTTCTGCAATCAGTTTGCCGATGGCTTCATCCACCTCGGAGCCGCTTTCCACCTCGTACTCCATGAGGGGGTGGTCATATTCGACCACTTGGTCGACGTCATTGACATGGACCAAACATTCACCAAATGTCCGCGGCATTTGCGGATTGACTTCCACAATCACATGCTTGGCCTTGCGGATAACACTCACCGAAACATCAGGGTTGGTGCCAAGGGAGAAGTGGCCCGATTTGTCCATCGGAGAAACGGTCACAATATGCACGTCCGGGCGCACATGTTCGGTCAACAGGCGCCCGGCCTGATGGAACATGCAAGGGACGAAATGCACCCATTCTTCACCCTTTTCATGGCCTCTGCGCGCCAGTTCGCGGTCGGCGCGGGACATAAAGAG
The DNA here is from genome assembly GCF_003324485.1 of Cohaesibacter intestini. Classification (NCBI taxonomy): domain Bacteria; kingdom Pseudomonadati; phylum Pseudomonadota; class Alphaproteobacteria; order Hyphomicrobiales; family Cohaesibacteraceae; genus Cohaesibacter; species Cohaesibacter intestini. Next base: position 555,043 of record NZ_QODK01000003.1, read on the forward strand.
CGGATGTGGCTTGATGAAGGGAATCGTGTCCGGGGTGAAGATCGTGTTCAGATGTTCATCATGACCGTGCAGATAATAGACATTGAGGCGGGCATAGGCACCATCACGAGCGCGGTCTCCAACTGCCTTCATCAAGGCCAAAGGTTGCCCGGCACCCGATCCCATAATCAGGTTCATATGGTCTTTGATGGCTTCGGCTGCCTTGGCTGGAGTGGTCAATTTGGCCTGATATTGCGCTTCAAATGTGGACATACCCGGTTCCTCTTCCCTGAAACGGATCGAAGGTCGACCTTCAATCGAAAGTATAACACCGGGTTTTGGGTTTCCCTATCGGACCAAAAGAGAAAAATGCGGGTCGAAGGCGTCCGAAAGGCCAATGTTTTTGAGGAAAATCTGGCGATTTTTTCAGCAATTTGGGCTGAATCAATGTGGCGATCCACGAGTCGATCTCAGGCGGTGCTTTGCCTGAGCTCGACGATGTGCTCTGTCTGGTAACAAAACAGGCTAGTTGGGCAGCAGCCTCTGCCTGTCCGCCATGCTGCGAGACCGGGCGTCAAATATGGATCCTAGCGCAAGCCATTTACCGCTGCCTGCCATTGATCAGAATCAGCGCGGCTGATCAAGTTGGGCGGTTGGTCCTCATGCATGATCAGCAGGCGGTCGGCCAGTTCGGCTTCGGCCTGTTTGTGGGTGACGAACAACAAGGCCTTGTTGGCGGTCTCAGAACGCAAAACTGACAGGATCGCAGCCGCCGTCTCACTGTCGAGACCTTCCGTGGTTTCATCCAGCAGCCACAGATCGGGCTTGAACAGCAGCAGCCGTGACAGGGCGAGTCGTCGGCTTTCGCCACCAGACAGGCCAAGGCCATCATCCCCGAGCGTCTGCTCAAGCCCGGCATTCGAGCGTTCCAGCACCTTGGCCAACTGGGCTTTTTGCAACGTTTGCCTCAGCAGTGTGTCGCTGCCTGAAGCATCGGCAATGCGCAAATTGAAGGCCAGCGACTCGCGGAACAATTCCGTGCGCTGGGTCAATAGTCCGATGCGAGGCTGCAAATGGGCGGCCCGCCCATCTTCGTAATCCAGTCGGATGCGCCCGCATTGTGGATCCAGCAATCCCGAAACAAGCCCGAGCAGGGTCGATTTGCCCGCTCCGGATGCGCCCACAATGCCGATGGCCTCGCCTGAGCGCAGCGACAGGGAAAAGTCGGAAAAGATTAAAGCCGCCTTGTCGGAATAGGCAAAGTCCACGCGGCTCACCTCCAGCAGGATGGGGCCATGGTCGCTCAAATCCGTGCTTTCGTCCTCAAGAGGATCAGCCACCAAAGGCAGGATTCGCTGCCCTGCATAAATCGCTTTGCCGATTTCCAGCAAGCCGCGGCGGATGGGAGCCATCAATTCGGTGAGTGCCAATGTTGCCAGTACCGCCATCAACAAAACAGACCCGGATATCGCCTCTTGTTCATAGGCATATGCCCCGGCCAGCAGCACCGCCACCAGAGCCGCTCCGCCAGCGAGACTGATCAGAGCCCGACCAACCAGATCATGTTTGGCCAACCGGTCCTGCAAGATGTGAATGCGATCAGCAGCACGCTGAATCGCATCCACCTGATCGGTCAAGCGCCCTGCCATGATCAATTCGACCTGACCGCGCAGTAAATCGATATAACGCAGCCGCAGGGCTTCGGACGAAAAGGCCAACCTGCGTCCCAGACCGACACCAACCCGCCCCGCTTGCAGCGGCAGCAGGATCAGCGCCAGCAGCAAAATACCGCCAACAGCCAGCGCCATCGGGACATTGATGGTATGCAAGGCGACCAGAACCACGAGGGTCGACAGAATGGCACTTGCCAGAGGCAGGACCACCTTGAGATAGATGCCATCAAGCGCGTCGATATCCGCAGTCAAACGGGCGAGCAGTTCCCCGGAGCGGAAGTCGCGTAGCCGCCGGAAGGTCAACTGAGAGATGCCGTCAAATACATAAAGCCGCAATCGAGCAATGAAACGGAAGGTGGCGTCATGAGTGATCACCCGCTCCCCATAGCGCCCGAAAGTACGGGCCAAAGCCGCCGTGCGAATGAGAAAGCCGGGATACAGTGTGTTGAAGGCCAGCGCCACACTGGCACCACTGAGCCCTGAAATGGCTGTGGCGCCAAGATACCAGCCCGCTGTTGCCATCAGCGCGATGCTGGCCAGCGCTGCCATCAATCCGATCAGCAGCCCCCACAGGAACCAGTTGGGATAATGCCGCCAGTAAAGCGAGAGCACAGACATCAAGGTCTTCATGATGCGTCCTCCTTTGTGTGGAGGGGGCTGTCGGCCGTTCGCTCAGCAAGCGCTGCTTCATCAAGGGCAGCCAGCTCTGCATGTGAGATGGCTTGCACGCGACCGTCATGCACATACAGGATTCGGTCGCAGCATTCGGCAACCGAGCGGTCATGGGTGGCAACCACCAGCAACCGTCCTTCAGCAATCTGCATCAGGCTGTCGGTGACCAGAGACGCAGTCTCGGCATCGAGATCCGCGGTCGGTTCGTCGCATAGAATAAGACTGGCGTCGCTCAGCATCGCCCGTGCAATCGCCAGCCGCCGCACCTGTCCCCCGGAAATGCCAAAGCCGGTTTCCCCGAGTATGGTCAGCAGATCGCGCGGCAGCTGGGTGACGAAGTGATCCCCGTGGGCGTGCTCAAGTGCTTTGCGCACCGCATCGCGATCTGCCTTCGGTGCAGCCAAGCGGACATTCATCAAAACCGAGCCATGGAATATGTGTGGCCTCTGGCCAATCCAGCCAATCGTTGGGCGCAGCGCGGCCCACTGTTCTGCATCAAGCGCCTGTTGATTGATCTCAAGATTGCCGGCAAGAGGGGACAGAAAACCGCACAGGGCTCCTAGAACGGTTGATTTACCCGAACCGGACGCCCCGAGAATGGCGATCTTTTCACCCTTCTCGAAACGAAAGGAAACGTCTTTCAAGACAGCGGGTGCGTCTTCCAAATAGCCAAGGTTTGCAGACTTGAACACAACGCTATCGATTGTGATCGGTTCAGATGCCGTGGAGGACGGCACCAAAGCGGTCTCCATCTCAGATCTTTGGGCCGTGATCCAGTCTATCGGCAACACCTGCATCAGGCGGTCGGCGGCCGCTTGTGCCGTTGCCTTGTCATGATAGGCGACGGCGAACTCCCGCAAGGGAGAAAAGAATTCCGGTGCCAGCAACAATAAAAACAAGCCGGTGCCCAGCGTGATCGGGGCACCATAGGTGCCATAGTCGATACTGCCCAAATAGTGATAGGCGGCGAAAATGGCGGTAAGGGCAATGCCAAGCGCGGCGAACAATTCAAGCGCCGCAGAGGACAGAAAGGCAATGCGCAGAACCCGCATTGTTGCCTTGCGATAGTCCGTGGCCAGAATGTCAAACTCCTCTCGGGTGCGGCCTACGGCGCGGAACAGTTTCAGCGTCGTCATGCCTGACAGGCGGTCCAGAAAGAGGCTGCTCATGTCTGACAGGGCAGAGATCTGGTCGTCCGAGGCTTTCTTGGCGCGGATGCCGACAATGGCCATGAACACGGGCACCAAGGGACCACAGACCATGAGGATCAAGGCCGCCGCCCATGATATGGAGGCGGACGCGATGAGGATCATCAGCGGAATGACAATCAGTTGCCGCTTCAAGGACAGATAGCGTGCCGTATAATCATTGAGTGCCTCGATCACATCCGATCCGAGCGCAGCCACTTCTCCTGCCGCTTTGCGCTCCTTGTCGAGCGGGGGGTGGTTGGCCAATCGCAAAGCCAATAAACCGCGCAGATCCCGACGCACCGCACTGGACACATGATGGCCGAGGCGCCCCGCCAGATACGCCAACAGCGCGCGCAGGCCGATGGATGCAAACAGAGCCAAGGCATAGGGGAACAGACCCGAAAGGCCGCTTTTGTCGGCGACAAGGGCATCAATGCCGAAGGCCAAAGAGAAGGCTATGGGAATGGCCATCAGGCCCGATGCCACGTCAAGCCAGGCCTTGCGGGACAGAGTGGAGGCGTGCGGTAACAGCACGGCGGCCAGCCATTGATCTGCTGGTCGCTTTTCCTTCCGTCTCTTGGCTCTTTCCTGCTTTGGCGCTCGGTCCTTGAACGTCTTGTCGTTAGCTGCCAGATCCTTGGTCATAAAGCGATATGCAATCCTTCCCTTGACAGATTGCATGGCCCGAATCCGGTAAAAAATCCGACAAATTGATGGTCCTCAATCTGTCAGGGTCTGCCATTGATCGGTCCCGAGGATCGTATCCCTAGGGTAGCAGACGCCGGAATCATTCGGGCTTGCAGATCTGTCGATTTGCTATGGCCTTTGCCGTTCTGAGCAGCAGACCGACAATAACTGGAATTAGTAGACCAAATAGACCAATGCCTGCAATGAGATGAAGGTCTGATTGCGCTTTTTCCGCAAACAATAATGTTGCGATGGTCAGGGCAGCCAAGGGGAAGCTGTAAGCCCACCACGACATGGCAAAGGGAATCCGCGACAGTTTTGGCAATTGGGTGAGAATGATCAGGAAGAAGACAATGCCGGTATTGTAGAGAATCCGCGCAAAGGGATCGAGCCCTCCGGTCAGGCTGACATAAGCCACAAAGCCCACCGCAGGCGGGGCGATCAGGATCATCAGGGTCGGCAGCAGCCGCTCGGGCAGGGGATTGTGAAAGACCAGCCGGTTGAAGACCAGTGTCAGCAGTACGATCCAGAAGACGATCCCGACCGAGAAATAGAACCAACCCAGCTCGATCAGGCCAAAGCGGCTCGCAGCGATTGGCACGATGATGTTGCCAACCACCGGAATGAACCAGGCCGGGTTGAGGGTCAGGGTTTCAAATGTCCGGTGGCCGATCCAGGCTGTTAACACCGCCAACGTACCCAACAGATGCAGCCCGGCCCCCAGCGCCCACACGCCTACAGCCAGCCCATGGGAGAAGGGTTCCATCGCCGTACCCACAAGAATGATGCCGATCGAGGCGGCTGGAAAGAAGCAGATCCGCACAGGATGATTCCATTCCCAGACAACCTGCTCGGGATAGCGCACAGCCTTCAGCCCATAGAGTGCCAGCAGGGCCACCAGTACCGCCACAGTGCCGATCAACAGCCCCAAACTGGCTCCATGCGCCACCCCTAGGCTTTTCTCAAGTCGTTCGGCGGCCAGAGTGAGCCCCGCCAGTCCCATCACCATGGCAAAGAAGGCATTGGGAAAGTGCGCTAATCTTGATGTGTCCGCCGGTTCCGGTTTTGCTGCCTCGACCTGTTTGGGCAATTCACTGGTGACCATCTGCGTCATTGTGCCTCTCCGTGGGCGTACAGTGTTTAAACAAGTAAACTTGATGCTTGTTATATTAAGTGCTAAAAGATATGCAACAAATGATCACGTTGATCACGGGAAAAAGTCAAATATATTCGAAAGTATAAACATACTTCGACCCATCATCGCTTTCCGACGAGGAGAGACGATGGCACTGCCATCCGGGCTTGTCACCCCGGTCTCTAGCTGGCTTGGGTGGCAGTGCACTTTACTTGACAACAGACAATCGGATTATGTCGGTGAAATTTGAAGAAGCAGCTTCGCAGGCTGGTTGACGAGATGCTTTTTACTGTGTGAGATGATCCGTAAAACAACGAATAAAATGAGAAGCGTGCACACACGCACCTGGGAGGTTTCATGCGACTGACACAGCATTCCAATTATGCCATGCGGCTGCTGATGTATTGTGCCCTGAAGCCAGACCAACCGGTCCGTTTGGCTGAAATTGCCGATGCTTACGATATTTCTGGACATCATATCAACAAGATAGCCCAGAGATTGACCCATATCGGCGCGATTCAGGCAATCCGCGGACGCAATGGTGGAATTCGTCTAGCCAAGGATCCCAAGGACATCAATATCGGCGAAATCCTCCGCCAGACCGAAGAGAATCTGGTGATCGTCGAGTGCTTTTCAGAGGAAAGCAATACCTGCCCGTTGATCAGCGAATGCAAATTCCGCTTGTTGTTGATGGATGCCTTGGCCGCTTTCCTGAAGGTGCTCGACGCCCACACATTGGCAGACCTTGTCAGCCACCCGGACTGCCTCAAGCCGCTTTTGGGGTTGAGCGATCAGATCGGAGCTTTGTCGGACATTCACCAGCCCGCCTGCAACTGAGCATGCATGCCGGGCGTCATGCCACCTTGCGCAGACGTGCCGGCAGGTAACGCAGCAAAGACCGGGATGGATCCGCAGGCATTGGTACAATCCGGGCAAGTTTGGCACCACCAAACAGGATCAGCAAAGCACCGAGCAAAGTGAACGGGCCCGGCACTTCCTCAAAGACCATCCAGCCCATCAATGTGGCAAACAGAATCCAGCTGTAATTGACTGGCCCGAGGATCGCTGCATCCGCCAGACGGAAAGCCTTGATGTTGAACAGCTGGCCGATGGTTGCCAAAGGGCCGATCCAGAGCAGGGGGGCTAGATCGGCAAAGGTCAGGGACGAGGTCATGAAAACATACCCGGCAGGAACCAATATCAGAAGGCTGCTGATGCCGGTGACATGCAAAATGACGCTGTAGGCCGTGTCCCGACGGGCGACAACCTTGAGAACCAACACCTCAAGACCCAAAATCACTGCCCCGGCCAGTGCCGCCGTTGCGCCCATCCATTCTTGCGCGGTGAGGGCAAGGGAAAACCCACTGTCTCCGAACAGCACGATATAGGCCCCGATGGCACAAAGGAAACCGGCCACCCAATGGGCGCGCCGCACACGTTCCCCCAGCAGCAAAGCCGCCAGACCTATAACGATCAAGCCTTCGAGCAAACCAATCGCCGTTGCATCGGCAAGCCGCATATTGGCCGCAGCAAAGATGGTTACACCCACGCCGCTGAGTGCCAGCATGGCCCGCATCAGATGGGTTGAAGGATTGGACGCTTTGAGACCACTGAGCGGTGTTCGCGTGATCAGAGCAAGACTGGCAATCGAGACAAAGCCACCAAGAAAGCGCATGAAAACGATCAGCAGGATCGGCACCTCTGCCCCCATCAGCTTGCCCGCGGCAAAGATCGGTGTGAAGCAGGCCGTCCCGACCAATGAATAGGCGATTGCCTTCACTACATCTCTGTCCATGCCTGCCATCCCGCCACGCTCTTTTTAACATCCGTATCCGTTTTGAATAGCGCGGACAATGACCGATTTAGCGATGGAAATGCAGCCGCCATTTTGGCATTATGGGCATGCGTAAATGCATGCAGAAAATAGTGAGAATGCGGAAATGAATATGAACTGGGATGATATGCAGCTTTTTCATGCCGCAGCGGTGGCTGGTTCAATGACCGGGGCCACCCGTCGCCTGAATCTGTCGCAACCGCAATTGTCCCGCCGCCTGCGCCAACTGGAAGATGGCATTGGTGCGCGTTTGTTCGACCGGACGCCGCAAGGCCTCAAACTGACTCGGGCCGGAGAAACCCTGTTGCCCCACGCCGAAGATATGCGCAAAGCGGCCGACGCGGTCTCCCGCGTGACGCCCAACCTGTCGACCAGAGGTTTGCGAAAGATCCGTCTCTCCGTCGACGACATGCGAATCCAGTTCATCAACCGGCATTTGACCGAACTGGTGGACGCGGTGGGGGATGTCGAGTTGGAGTTCTTCTCCACTCACCAGCATCTCAATCTGGTCGACCGAACCAGCGATTTGCAGATTCGCACCTGCCTGCCAGACACTGACACGGTGATCATGCGCAAACTCGCAGAGCAATCCTATGCGGTCTATGGTCAAAGGGACTGGCTCGCCAAATTGCCCGAACGCAGCATGGCCGAGCATCTCGCCGACACGCCATGGATCGGTTTTTGTGCCGATACCAAATGGTATCCGCAGGAGCATCTCTGGATGGAGGCGCATGTCACAGCGCCCGTGCGCCTGCGTTACAACTGCATTGCCGATTGTCTGGCGGGAACAAAAGCGGGGGTCGGGCTGGCCATTCTGCCGCGCTTCGTTGGGGAGGCTGACGACGCACTGATCAACCTGTCCGGCACTTTGGACGAGATGACCGGGCCGGAGCATGTGATTGTCAATCGGGATTTGCTACGGGAACCGGCGGTCCGCAAGACCATCGACGCTTTGGCAAAGATCTATCGTCACATGATCTGAAGCCTTCGGTTTCGCGCCACTTGCCAGTAAATCATTGAGTGGTTTGCATTTTGAGCCCAGATCGCTATGATGGCGCTGTCCCACTCTGGGCCTTGGCCTAGCCGATCCGTCATGGAAACGGATTGCGCGCCGCCTTTTCAAAAAACCAACAATTGCGCTTCAGCCCGATCTGACTGGGTCTGCTGTGCGCTGAATGGACGTGTCTTCAGACCCGGCTTGTTGTCGTGTCTGCGGGATAGACGTCAATTGAATAGGTGACCGATGACAAGACTTCGTTTGTCCAACTATGAACAGCATCTCAAATGGTTCGCCCTCATGTTGGGCGTGGTCAGCACGATTGGTATCGTGCAGGACTGGTATCCCTATACGATGTTCATCAATCTGCCCTTCTGCATGATCTGGATCTATTGCGCCTGGTTGCATACAGAACGGCAGCTCAAATACATCAATATCGTTTTCAGCTTGCTCTATATCTATGGCATTGGCCGTTACTTCATGCTGGACGCATGATCGTGTCTTGCCGCGGGGAGGGGTTAAACCTCCCTGCGATAGACCAGAAAGGCATGTGGAATCATGCCGCTGCGGCCCGGCGCATCAAAATGCACTTCACTGACCATACTCAGTCCTGCCGCCTCAAAAGCCTTGAACTCTCCCAGCATCACAGGCCATGGCACCGTTTCCCATGCTGAACCATCGGGCCGCACACGGGCATAAACCAGCAGGGTTCCTCCGGGTTTTACCAAATCGGCAATCGCTGCAAAGGCAGGTTCCCGCAGGGCATCAGGCAGGGACTGCAACGTATAGCATTCATGCACCAAATCGAAACGGCCAAAATCGGCTGGCAGATCGAACATGTCGGCGACATGGTACTCTACCTTGCTGTCTGGATAACGCTTTTGCGCCCATTCAATTGCATCCTTGCTGACATCAAAGGCGAGGGTCTGATAGCCAGCCTTGGCCAATGCTTCGGCATTTTCTCCCAGTCCACAGGCGACATCAACGGCCCTTGCGCCAGTGGTTGCCGGGTTGGCTGCCAGCCACTCCAGCACCTCCGGTTTGGCATCTTCACTGGTCCATGGTATCTCGGCTTGGTTGCCTGCCGCACGCTGATAGACCGCCTCGAAAAAGGCAATTCGCTCCTCAAGGCTATAACCATCTTCAATATCTTCGAACCGCACCATCGTAATCTCCCACTGGTCTCAGCACAGCCATTTTGGTCACCGGCTTTCCATCCGGGCTGAAATCATGTAGGCCTCATGGTCGGCCCGTCAAGATGCTTCGGTCAAGGGCTGGTCTGTTTGAGGCAGGGCGATCGCTGGAGGATTTCATGAAACCGACCAATTCCATTTATACAGGTTTGCCGACCACGATTTTTGAAACCATGTCCAGACTGGCCATCCAGCATGGCGCGATCAATCTGGGGCAGGGCTTCCCGGATGAAGATGGCCCGCTCGACATCCGGCAAATGGCCGCTGAACTGCTGATCGATGGGCCAAACCAATATCCCCCAATGCTCGGTCTGCCAGCGCTCAGAGAAGCCGTGGCAGAGGCGAACCGCCGTTTCTATCAGTTGGATATGGATCCGGCCACCAATATTCTGGTCACCTCTGGTGCAACCGAGGCTTTGTCCGATTGCCTCAACGCGTTGATCGAGCCGGGGGATGAAGTCATTCTGATCGAGCCGCTTTATGATTGCTATCTGCCACTGGCCGAGCGGGCAGGTGCGCACGTGAAAAGCGTGCGTCTTGTCCCTCCGGGCTGGAAGCTGGACCGCGCCGAGCTTGAAGCCGCCTTCAGCGACAAGACCAAAGCGATTCTGCTCAACAATCCGCACAATCCGGCGGGCAAGGTCTTTGACCGCGCCGAACTCGAACTGATTGCAGAGCTGGTCACAAAGCATGATGCCTATGCCATTTGCGACGAAGTCTATGAGCATATCCTGTTTGACGACCGGACCCACATCCCGCTGATGACCCTCGATGGCATGGATCAGCGTTGCCTGCGGATTGGGTCTGCTGGCAAGACCTTTTCGCTGACGGGTTGGAAGGTCGGCTACATTTCCGGACCGGCACAGTTGCTTGACCCTGTCGCCAAGGCCCATCAATTCACCACCTTCACCACGCCTCCGGCTCTACAGGCGGCTGTTGCTTTCGGTCTCGCCAAGGAGGATACCTATTATCGGTCGCTGGCCCGTGAGCTGCAAACCAAGCGCGATCATTTGAATGCCGGCCTTGCCGCAATCGGCTTTGAAATGATTCCCTGCGCCGGAACCTATTTTCTCACTGCCGACATCGCCGCCCTGTGCCGTCACAAGCAGTTGCCAATCGATGATGTCGCCTTCTGTCAGGCCATGACCGAGCAAGCGGGGGTGACCGCTGTTCCCGTCTCGGCTTTTTATCGGCCCGGACAGCAAAGTGATATCCCCAGCCAATTTGTCCGCTTTTGCTTCTCCAAGCAGATCCCTGTTCTTGATGAAGCCATCGCCCGGTTGTCAAAATGGATCAAGGGGTGAAACCTGCCCCTTGCCTGTCCACAATCGGTTGCGTAAATTGGTCGCAACCGGTCAAAAGACCAGCATAGGGGCAATTGTCTAATGCTAATTGAGGTGGTGACCCGCGCGTCAGCCCCGATTAAAGTCCACACGACTTGATTTCCATTTTTGGCACGTCCGGGCGAGTTGCCCGTCATGAATACAACCATTTGAACAATCGGGCTTTTTCGCCCGAAATCTGAATATAGGAGCAGTAGGCGACCCATGCGAGTTCTGGTGCTTGGTGGCTTTGGTCTTATCGGATCGGAAATCTGCCGAACTCTGCTCAAGGCCGGGCATGAGGTCGTCAGTCTGTCTCGCACGCCCAAAGATGCCTCTCGCCTGTTGCCGCAGGTGGAATGGCATACCGGAGACATGCGCCGCCTACAGGATCCCGGTGAGTGGCACCACATGCTCATTGGCGTTGATGCGGTGATCAATGCTGCCAGCGCCCTGCAGGATGGACTGTTGGCTGATCTGGAAGCCGTCCATCACCATTCAGTCAAGGCCTGCCTTGATGCCTGTATCGAACGTGGCATCATCCGCTTTGTGCAGATTTCTGCTACGGGCGCCGAACCAAATGCCCCGACACCTTTCATGCGCACCAAGGCTGCCGGTGACGATGCCATCATGGACTCGTCGATTGACTGGGTGATCTTGCGCCCCGGTCTGGTGCTGGCCCCGTCTGCTTATAGTGGCACGGCCTTGTTGCGCCTGCTGGTTGCTTTTCCCTACTGGCAACCGCTGGTCATGGCAGATCGCCGCATGCAGACCGTCCATGTTGAAGAGCTGACCGAAGCCGCCTTGATGGCTATCGAAGGCCGTATTCCGGCCCATGCGGACATCGATCTGGTGGAAGAGGAAACCCATTCCTTCGAAGATCTGGTGCGTGGCATGCGCGCTTGGCTTGGCTTCTCGCCTGCGCGCTACACCATCCGCATGTCGGAAAAATGGGCCGGAGTGATCACGAGCATTGCCAATGGGCTGGGACATCTGGGCTGGCGCTCGCCGCTCCGCTCAACCGCCCTGCAGGTGCTGGAAGGTCATGTCGCTGGTGATCCCACTCTGTGGCACGCCATTTCAGGTCGCTATTGCCGGTCCTATCAGGACACGCTGGGCATTCTGCCAAGCACCACACAGGAGCGTTGGTTTTCCAAACTGTCCCTGATGCTGCCGGTGCTGGTATTGACCTTGTCACTTTTCTGGGTGCTGACCGGGGTGATAACCCTGATCCAGATGCAGGATGCCACCAATCTTCTGGCTGAATCCGGCACCACTTTGTTGCAATCACAGTTCCTGTTGGCCAGTGCCGCGATGATCGACATCGTGTTGGGGGTGGCGATCCTTGTGCGAAATCTTGCCCGACAGGTCTGTCTGGCAATGGTGCTGATGACCATCATCTATCTGATTGCGGCCACTATTCTGGTGCCTGATCTCTGGGCCGATCCGCTCGGCTCGTTGCTGAAAGCCGTCCCTGCCATGATGCTGGCCCTGATCACCCGCAGCCTGCTGACCACCCGCTAGATGTCAGTCTTTCTTCAAAGGAAGAGAAGGCCAAAGGTCCGCAAGGCTTTCGCGGCAGCGGCCGTGTTTGCCTTCCGTCCGCTCGGCAGCAAACATCGCCGTTAGGATCGCCTCTTCGGTGGCTTCAATCGTCGCACGGAAGAAGGGATCAAGCGCGTTTTCGTGCAAATGCTCAACCCTTTCCACCGGATCCTGCGGCATATCATGCGGGATGCGGTTGGCCGTCGTGAAGGCCAGCACGATATCCCCGCTGCCCGAGCCAAACTGCGTGCCGGTCCGTGCCAATCCGGCGCTGGCTCGGACGCAAAGCCGTTGCAATTGCCGTGCGGTGAGGGGAGCGTCGGTGGCAAGGATAATGATGATCGAGCCTTTTTCCTCATCAGCACCCTGCTGTCGTTCAAGCGTCCGCCCCACCGGCTGGCCATCAACCACCAGATCACACAGCAAACCCATATTGCACAGGGTCAGAGCCGCAAGGCGATAAGAATGAGGCCCAGCAGGCACTAGGCGCGAAGCAGAGCCAATGCCGCCTTTCAGCTCATAGGCGCTCATGCCCGTGCCCGCGCCAATTGCCCCATGCTGACAGTGGCTCAAGCGCTGCACCAAGGCGTCCGCGACATGATCTTGCGTGACATGCAGGCCACGAATATCATTCAGATAAGCACCATCATTGCACTCCATCACCAGTGGGTTAACCGTTCCGGTGGCCTCGCCAATGGCCGGATGGTCGGCCAGCATATGCCGGACCAGCGCCGTTGACGCGGTGCCGACAGACAGCGTGTTGGTGAGGACAATCGGTGTCTCCAATTGACCCAGCTCGGTCAATTGCATCAGGCCGACGCTTTTGCCAAAACCATTGATCACATGGGCAGCAGCAACGCACTTTTCCTCAAACAGTGAGCCTCCATGGGGGTGGATCACCGACACCCCGGTTTGCACCGCACCGTTTGACAAAGTGACATGACCAAAGGACAATCCAGCAATGTCGGCCATGCTGTTGGAAGGGCCGGGGGTCATTGTTCCGATTCGGATACCAAAATCTGCCGCGTTGCGTTCACTCATCGTCTTGTTGCCCTTTCGGCCTTCAATTGTCTTTCATTTGCGGCGACCCTAGGCAACTGGGCGGGGACGTGCAAGCCAAGGTAAGACAAAACGCACGATTAGTGACACCACACATTTCTCTGGGGACGGATCACAGAAACTTTTGTTGCGGAGGGCCGTGAAAGAACAAAATTACTTTGACGTTTACGTCAAAACGCGATTGTATGGCGGTCAAACAAATCAAGTGTGACTGGCCTTGGCCTTGATGAGGCGGCGCAGTCCGGAATGGTCGGGGAGGACCTTATGTCAGCAAGTATTGTTGGTTGGGCGCATAGCAAGTTCGGAAAACTCGAAGGTGCGACCGTTGAATCTTTGATCGTCGACGCAGCAACCGAAGCCCTGGCCCATGCGGGCCTTGCGCCTGCGGATGTTGATGAAATCTATTTGGGGCATTTCAATGCCGGTTTCTCGCATCAAGATTTCACCTCTTCGCTGGTTTTGCAGGCGAGCCCCGACTTGCGCTTCAAACCTGCGACCCGCGTTGAAAATGCCTGCGCCACCGGCTCCGCAGCCATCTCTCAAGGCATCAAGGCGATTGAAGCAGGGCGTGCCCGCAAGGTGCTGGTTGTCGGTGTCGAGCAAATGACCACGACCCCCGGCCCGGAAATCGGCGCGAATCTGCTCAAAGCCTCTTATCTACCCGAGGATGGGGACACCCCGATGGGCTTCGCGGGTGTCTTTGGCAAGATTGCCCATCTCTATTTCGAGCGCTATGGCGACAAGACAGAAGCCTTGGCAATGATTGCTTCCAAGGCGCACAAGAATGGCATGTCCAATCCTTATGCCCAGATGCGCAAGGAATTCCCGTTTGAATTCTGCCGTGACGAAAGCGAGAAAAATCCGATTGTTGCCGGCCCACTCAAACGCACTGACTGCTCGCTGGTGTCTGATGGGGCCGCTGCCGTGGTTTTGTCCGACAACGACTCTGCCAGAAGCCATGATCAGGCCATTCAGTTCCGCGCCAACATTCAGGTCAATGACTTCCTGCCCATGTCCAAACGCGACATTCTGAAATTTGAAGGCTGCCGCACTGCTTGGGCCCGTGCCTTTGAGACAAGCGGATTGACGCTAGCTGATTTGGCTTTGGTGGAAACTCATGACTGTTTCACCATTGCCGAACTGATCGAATATGAAGCCATGGGCCTTGTGGCGGAAGGCGAGGGCGAACGGGCCATCAAGGAAGGCCTTGTGCTCAAGGATGGCAAGCTGCCGGTCAATCCATCCGGCGGCCTCAAATCCAAAGGCCACCCAATCGGAGCGACCGGGGTTTCCATGCATGCCCTGATGGCGATGCAGCTGACCGGAAAGGCGGGCGACATGCAAATTGCCGACGCCAACATTGGTGGCATTTTCAACATGGGCGGGGCTGCGGTCGCCAACTATGTTTCGATCCTTGAGCGTGTGAAATAAGCCAGCAGCTCCAAGACTCAAAAGCTCCGCTTCTTGCCTGCTTGCGGAGCCTTTTTGTTCAAACCGTCTCAATCGCGCTTGTTCTGGAATACGGTCACCGTTAGTCTCCCCGGACTGCAGCTCTGCAATGCTGCCATGATCCCTCACCAAGGAGACCCTTCTATGGCTGTTCTGGTTGAAGTCACACGTGGCGCACGCGTGGAAAGCTGGCATATGGGCGCGATTGCCGTTGTCGATACCACCGGAAAACTCGTGACCTCTATCGGCGACATCGAAAGCCCGGTTTACCCGCGTTCGGCCATCAAAGGCTTGCAGGCGCTGCCATTTGTCGAATCCGGTGCCGTTGATGCCTATGGTCTGCCGACTGAAGCCGTCTCGATTGCCTGTGCCTCTCACAATGGCGAGGAAAGCCACGTGCAGACTGTCCATAGCATGCTAGCGGCGTGCGGTCTGACGCTGGACGCCATGGAATGCGGTGCCCACAGCCCGAAATACGAGATTGATCAGGCGATCCTGCATCGTGCAGGCATCGAACCAACCGCTGCTCACAACAATTGCTCCGGCAAGCATGCCGGTTTCTTGTGCTTTGCGCAGAAGGCGGGGCTCGATCACCACGGCTACATCAAGGCCGAGCATCCGGTCCAACGGGAAATCCGGGCCGTTGTCGAATCCATGGCCAGCTTCCAGATGGACGAGCATAGCGTCCATGATCTGTGCGGCACGGATGGTTGCTCGATCCCCACCTACGCCATGCCGCTTAAGAACCTCGCACATGCCTTTGCCCGGTTTGGCACCGGGCAGGATCTGTCGCCAGAGCGTGCCAAGGCAGCCAGCCATATCCGCCAAGCGGTGGCAAAGGCGCCTTACATGGTTGCAGGGCATGATCGGTTCTGCACCGGCGTGATGGATATTTTCGGTGAACGGGCTTTCGTCAAGGTTGGGGCTGAAGGCGTCTTTTGCGCCACTCTGCCAGAGCAGGGGATCGGCGTTGCACTCAAATGCTGGGACGGGGCGTTCCGAGCCGCAGAAGTGATGATGGCCGCTGTCATTGATGCCTTCCTGCCAATGAGCGAAGGCGAGGCCGTAGCGCTAGATCGCTGGCGTAGAGACAAGATGATCAACTGGAATGGAATCCATGTCGGTGATGTTCAACTGGCCGAAGGTGTCTTGAGTCATCTCATGCAGAGAAAAACCGCCTAGCCAATTGGGGACGATCGGTTGGGTACGACGCTGAAAAACAGCGTGCAGAAAAACAGGAAAGCAAGATTAATGTTGTCAGAGGTCGGATATCGCTTCACTCATACCATCAGCCGCACGCCGGGCAGCTCGATTGCTGACGGACTGAGGGCTGGCAGCGGACCGGACCCGGATCCAACCTTGTTTTTGGCCCAGCATCAAGCCTATCTCGATGCGTTGGCCGAGGCCGGGGTGACGACACTCTGTTTGCCTGCGCTTGAAGCCTTCCCGGATTCGGTCTTTGTTGAGGATCCTGCCCTTTGCTTCCCCGAAGGTGCGATCCTGCTCAGGCCTGGTGCGCAGACACGCCTCGGAGAAGCTGAAGCCATTCTGCCGGTGCTGCAAGAGCAGTTTCCAACGGTGATCCAATTGCAGGGGCCGGGCTATGTTGATGGGGGAGACATCATGGTCACTGATCGTGAGGTGCTTGTTGGTCTGTCTGCCCGCACCAACGAAGAAGGATTTGAAGAACTCGCCAAGCATCTCAAGGCGTGGGGTTACAGGCCACGTATGATGAAGACCCCAGAAACCATTCTGCACTTCAAGACAGCCAGCTCATATCTGGGCAATGAAACGGTTCTGTGCACCCGTGACATGGCCGAAAGCGGCTTGTTTGAAGGCTACCAAACCGTCGTGATACCTCAGGGGGAAGAGGTGGCAGCCAATGCTATTCGAGTCAATGACACCATCCTGATGTCAAAGGGCTTTCCCAAAACTGCAACCTTGTTGCGCAAAACCACGCCTGATGTGCGTGTTGTCGAACTCGACACCAGTGAGGCGGCCCGCGTGGATGGCGGCTTGTCCTGCATGTCCCTGCGCTACTTCAAAGGCTAGCGCCTCGTTCATTCAGACCAGAATATATTCACGCTCGTCTTTCCCGGGGTCCTTGGACGGTTCAGCTGCATCTTTATCACCCACAAAGTCGGGGTCTGCCAGATTGGGCTGTTCCAAACCGAGAAACTCGTGAAGCAGTCGATTGATATCCTTTGGATAGAAGGGCTTTGGCAGGAAGCAGGCCAAACCGTTCTCGGCAACCTTGTCGTCCATATCAACGTTGCTGGTCGACATCAGCACGATGCGGCATTGGGGCTGCAATCTGAGAATTTGCTTTGCCGTTTCCAACCCGTTCTGAACAGGCATGTTGAGGTCAAGGAAAACGCAGTAATAGGGAATTTTGCGGCAAAGAGACACCGCCATTTCACTGGAATCGGCCTCCGAGATCGCCAACGCGAACTGGCTCTCGCCAAGGACCTTCATCACGACTTTGCGCATGACGCGCGTATCATCGACGATCAACGCTGGGAGGGGATCTCTGGAAAGACTGGCCCGTTTCATCACGCGCTCGAGGCTGGGCAGATCAACCGGTGCGACAAGGCAGTCATAGACGGAAGATTCAACAGCATTGACAAACAGGTCAGGGTTCGGAGCATCGACGATCAGTGCAATCACCGTTTCCTCGCCGATGTCGTACAATTGCATCGGCAAGTTCGTTTGATCAACCTCTTCAAAGCTACCGATCAACGCAAGATCATACGGCTGCTTTTGGGCTTTTTTAAACTTGCCCAAACAGTCTTCAAACGTCGTAACTTCTGTCAGGTCAGCAGTCACGTCCAACTGTCTGACAAGCTGTGTCAGCTTGTTTCGGTTGGTCGCGGATTGATCCGCGACCAGAACACGTTTGCTTTGTCGCACCATTGAAACCTGACCCTCTCTGCATGGGTCACACATATAGGTTGAATGCAAACCTATGGTGACTTGCAGATGTCTAAGCTTAGTCCCCCTCTCAAACGATACACGTCTTTTTGGTCAACTTGTAAGAAAAAAATGTCCGCCCAGCGGGCAAAATGTACCAAATAAGATTAGGACCGTTCGCTTCGTAAGCTTGTCAATAGCTGGTTGATGACATTTTCTACCGCGACAGACGCAGGCAGTTCACCAATCTCGACGGCATGCTCAACCTGTTTCAGCAACCCTTGAACGCTGTCATTCTCGTGCAGCATGGCGCGCATGCGATCTTCCAGCATGGCCCACATCCAGCGCACTTGCTGTTCGCTGCGCTTGGTTTGGAACTCGCCGGTTTCCGACAATTTCTCCTGATGCAACTCGACCTGCTTCCACATTTTGTCGAGGCTTTCATTGGCCAGACCGGAAATGGTCATCACCGGAGGGCTCCAGTTGGGGCTGGTTGGCTTCATGATGTGAAGAGCGGTGCGATATTGGGCTGCAGCCTTGCGTGCCCGCGTCCATCCGTCGCCATCTGCCTTGTTGATGGCGATCATGTCGGCAATTTCCAGCACACCCTTCTTGATGCCCTGAAGCTCGTCGCCTGCTCCTGGCAGCATCAGAACGAGGAAAAAGTCCACCATGTCGGCAACGGTGGTTTCTGATTGGCCGATGCCGACGGTCTCAACAAGAATCACGTCATATCCGGCGGCCTCGCACAGGAACATCGATTCCCGCGTCCGGGCTGCCACACCGCCCAGTGTGCCGGCAGATGGGGAGGGACGGATAAAGGCGTTGGTGTCAGTGCAAAGCTGCTCCATGCGGGTCTTGTCGCCAAGAATCGAACCACCTGTTCGGGTCGAGGACGGATCAACCGCCAGAACGGCAACCTTGTGGCCAGCTGCAGTCAGGTTCGAACCCAACTGGTCGATCGTCGTCGATTTGCCAACCCCGGGCACACCAGTGATGCCAACGCGGTGCGCTTTCCCAGAATAGGGCAGCAGTCGGGTCAAAAGATCATGGGCAATCATTCTGTGATCAGGCTTCCGGCTTTCGACAAGCGTGATGGCGCGCGCCAAAGCCGATCGGTTGCCTTCCAGAATTTGCTCCGTCAGTTTCTCCGCATTCAGACGATCAGGTACCATAGCAGTGCTTCCTTGGCCCGCTGCAGCGAGCTTTCATTCGTTTCGGACATCGATAAGGTCGGGTTACGGGGAACCCCTTTCCAGCGAGGGCGTTGAATCGCCTCCCAATGGATGTTCCCTATTGGTCTAACGTATAAAAGAACGATTGTCTGCCTGACCAAATGGACCAAGTGCCTCAAGGGTGTCAGGGGAAAATTCAGGAGATGAGTGGATAAAATCAATAAGTAACTGGAATAGCGATAGAATCGCGTGTCGGGTCGGGTACGGTCATTGCACTGTCCACGTCACAGGCACTTTGGGGACGCATAACGACCCGATCCCCTTCGGTTGCGACCGCATAGGGTTCAAAAATCAGTTGGCCCTGCTGGCCGCCATTGCCAGAAACCGGCAATTCAGCGCGGAAACGCATCATGTTACCCGCCAGACCATAAGGTGGTAGTGACGGCAACAACTCAATCAGTGCTTCTGTGACGATTTGACCGGTCTTGTTATCAACAAGAGTGAGGTGGAACCCATCACACCAACTGCCCGGAACCTCCCCTTCAATCAGCATGTCGCCCCCCAGCTCGGCATTCTCCCTTACCCCGTCCAGATTGACGCTGGCCGTTGAAAAACCGGTTGCCGTATGACGCGAGACCAACATGGCATCGCCTTCAAACAGATCAGCATAGGAGGCATCAAGGGAGGCGGCAAAGATCGCTGTCGGAATATAGACCGCATAGGGGCCATCAGCCTCGGCCCCGAGCAGACCGGGATTGAAATGGAAGGTCAGTCCGGCAATCTTGCCGGACAGTTTTGAGGGCACCAGCGTGAAGGTGTTGAGCAGATCAAGATCCGGGTTGAGATCCTTCAGCCATGAATCCTGTTCGATGCTGATTGTCGTACCAAGGCGTATGGACTTCTGGCGCACGATATCGGCGCGCATATAGGCAGCAATCAGATTGATCGTGGCCTTCAATGCGTCATCATTCTGGCTTCCGAACAAATCGCGCAAACCAAAGGCCTTCTGTGAGCGGTGATCGAAGTTGAAGCTCAGAAGCTGAACATGCTTGTGTGCATCGCTCTCGGTGATGGTTTCCTTGAGAAACAGCGAGCTGAGCTCCGAGGACGAAAAGCGGTCTTCCACCCGACCGGAAATAACCCGTTTCGGTCGATCTGTCCCGCTCGTGTTGCCCGGATTGGCTTTCTGCTGCGCGCGCAGCTCCTGCCATTGCGAAAGGGCTCTGTTTTCCAGTGTTCCACGCAGAATTCTGCTGATCCAAGGATGCTCTACCAGAGCATTCGGCATCAGATAGGAAATCGACGTATCTTGCGCATAAAGAAGGAAAGGACGTTGCTCGGTGAAAAGCACTGAAAAGCGCTGCCGTAAGCGGGGACCTTGCGGCACAATATTCGGTGCGCTGTCTTGTTGTGTATCCTTGGCTTCGGCTGTTGCGTCTGATGGTTTGAGCTGGCTTGCCGCCGCCGGCATGTCGGGGGCCTCTCCGACCGAGTCCTGCATTTGGCTTTTGTCGAGCGTGGTGGGCACATTCTCAAGGACAGGACTGGTCAGCGCCCGTGGCATGCTCTCAACTGGCACTGCCGGATCCGATGCGGTCTCCGATTTTCTCTTTGTAGCATCCGGGCCTGAAAGCTCGTTCTGCTGAGCCGGGGCAGCCTCAGTCCTGTTCTCAACCAGTTTGGCTGGCGACGGCTTGAGCGTCGGGGTGGAAGGCAACAGGTCAATGCCCAAATCCTGGGGAGTGTCTTGCACCATAAAGCTGACCGGTTCTGCCAGTCCATCTGCCAATGCAGTGCCGTTGAGCAGCAACCCGCCCAGCAAGGTCAGGGACAAAAACAGGCGAGCGGCACGGCTGGTGCCATGCGCATCCATGCATTTGCCCTGATTGATCACTGCAAGCGGATTTTGCATTTGGGAGAAGGTCCGATCCGAAAAGAAAAACACTTTAACTATAAACATGCATCTGCACATAAATGAGGCAAGGCCCAATGACGCTCTTTTGCTCACCTTTTAAACACTTTAGGCCGCAAGGAGGAGGATTGGGAGAGAAAATTGGATCAAGGTGTCCAAAGAATGCGTTGCAGGGTGGCCTGATCAAACTGATTGGCAGGAGGCAAACGGTCAAATGGGCCGGTGAAGCCGGAGATCGCGAAAATCAGCGTGACTTTTTCGGTGTTGGCCGCCTTGCAAATCCCCATGCCGCGCCAAAGACCAGTGCCCACCCGGCAGGCACTGCGTGGCAGACGTGATTGCGCAAAGGACATGCCAAGACGCTCGCCATTCGGTCCGGCCACCGCATCGCCAACGCCATGAACAACGCCGATCTTGCCGCCCGTGCCTTTGAAAATCTGAGCCATCTGCAAGCCATTGAGAAAGGCCGCATACGTCCATTGCGTTCCAGTTTCACCAGCGGTCTGAATCGTTTCGATCTGATAGCCCGGCATGGCCGCGCCAATAGCCTTCGGCCCATAGCTGGTCTCAGATGTTAGGCCCGCAACGCCTGCATCGGTCACACTCAACACTGCCTTGGGGGGCGGTGCTGCACCCTGATTGCCAATCGGCCCCATGGAAACACCGCAAGCTGCAAGCGTTGCGCTGACAAACACGAATGCCGCAGGGCGCAGAATTTTAGTAAGGAATGCACGCATGAACTGAACTGACTGCTTTCTTCTTTTGTTTTGATGGCCGCTTGAGAAACGCCCATATCCGGCCAATGACGGGCCTGACAACGTCGGGTCAACGGTTCGCTCAAGACCGTTAGAACGAGAGCCTAACACCTAGTCCCACCGGGTGAAAGTAGTCATGGCCGTCCAATGGGGATAAGCAAGGGGTTAACCATCATATTTGGATTGATCTTGACTTAATATGCGGCTTACATTCAACAAATCACGTAAAATGGCGCGATACCAAGCCCTTCACGTTCTGTTACCCGGGAACGGTGGCAGTCTCAAGACAAGGAATGACACGCATGCTTAATGATACTGTTGCTGAAAAACTCAATGCTCAAATCAATAGCGAGCTGTTTGCCTCTCACCTCTATATGTCGATTGCGGCCTATTTCGCCTCGCTCGATCTGACCGGCATGGCAAAATGGTTTCAGGCCCACTCGATTGAAGAGCATGAGCATGCCCGCAAACTGTTCAACTTCATGGAAAAAAGAGGCGGGCGCATCACCATCGGCAAGCTGGACGCACCCAAGGCGGAGTTTGACTCACCTGCGGATGCCTGGAAAACAGCGTATGAACATGAGAAGCATGTAACGGCCGCCATTCATGATATTTTCTCTGCCGCTGCAGAGGCTCGCGAATATGGCACCACGGCCATGCTGCAATGGTTTCTTGAGGAGCAGGTCGAGGAAGAGGATACCTTCCGCCGCAATTACAAATTGGCGCTGGCTGCGGGCGATGATGAGTGGAATCTTCAGGATATGGATGACCGTCTGGGGCAGCGAGCGCCAGCCCCGATGATCGAAGAATAAGCATGGCTTTGCCACAAAGGAACACAAAAAAGCCGGGCAACGCCCGGCTTTTTTGTCTTTCAATCAAGGCGATCAGGCATCAGCCAACGATGCAATCACCCGTGCCCAGGAGCGAATGCCCTTGTGGTAGCTCTTGAGATTATACTTCTCGTTTGGCGAATGGATATTGTCCTCGTCAAGCGCAAATCCGATCAGCATCGAATCCATGCCCAAAATCGTCTTGAACTCACCGACGATTGGAATCGAGCCACCCATGCCCATCAGAATGGCATCCTTGTTCCATTCATCCTTCAGGGCTTGCGCCCCTTTGGCCAGTGGCGGGAAGTCCGGCGACAGGCTGTGCGCTGGTCCAGCACCATGCTCTTCGAAGGTTACCGTACAGTCAGCCGGGACGCGCGCCTCGACAAAGGCTCGCAGATTGTCGCGGATCTTGTCTGGATCCTGCTGGCCCACCAGACGGCAGGAGACTTTTGCTGACGCCTTGGAAGCAATAACCGTCTTGAAGCCATCGCCGGTATAGCCACCCATAATGCCATTGAATTCGCAGGTTGGTCGCGCATTGATCTGTTCATAGACGCTGTAACCGGTCTCACCGGCCGGGATCGACAGATCAACTTCACCAAGGAAGCTCTTGCCGTCAAATGGCAGGGCATCCCATTGTGCCTTGACCTCTGGGGTCAACTCCTGCACGCCTTCATAAAAGTCCGGGATCTGAACGCGGCCATTCTCGTCATGCAAGTCGGCAAGGATTTTGCTCAGGATGCGGATCGGATTGGCAGCAGGCCCACCATACATGCCCGAATGCAAATCGCGGTCAGCCGCTGTGATGATGATTTCCTCACCAACCAGGCCACGCAACATTGTGGTGATGCTTGGTGTATCCGCATCAAACATGCCTGTATCACAGACCAGAGCCAGATCTTTTGACAGCTCGTCCTTGTTTGCATGCAGGAACGGCAACAGGCTAGGGGAGCCGCTTTCCTCTTCTCCCTCAAACAGGAAGGATACCGCCAGCGGCAGCGAGCCCGCAACGGCCTTATAGGCACGGCAGGCCTCAACAAAGGTCAGCAACTGTCCCTTGTCGTCCGATGTGCCGCGGCCCATCATCATTTTTACGCCTTTGCGCTCAACGATGGTTGGCTCGAACGGATCGGTGTTCCAAAGGTCGACCGGATCGACCGGTTGCACATCATAGTGACCATAAAACAGCACACTGGGACCGGCTTTTTCTGCTTGGTCAGCATCATGGGCAACGACCATTGGGTGGCCGGGTGTGTCCCGTACTTCTGCCGTGAAACCGATGCCATTCAGCTCGCCCGCCAGCCAGTCAGCGGCTTTTCTGCACTCGTCATTATAGGCTGGATCCGTCGATATGGATTTGAACCGCACCAGCGCTTCAAGACGGGACAGGGACTCATCGATATGAGCATCGATATGATCAAGTACGGCATCAAGTTTAGACATCGAACATCCTTGTTGGATTATGTGAGTTCGTCGGGGGGAGGGGCGCAAAGAGCCCAATTGGGAAGAGGTCAATCTAACAGCAAGATGCCTCACTTGCCAGACAGCGGGGAGTGCTTTTTCCATCTCATGCACCGGCGTAAGGGAATCACTTCCAGTCTGAGGTAGCCAAATTGAGACTTGGGTGTAGTCAAAAGTAGCATGTAATTTGCGTCTTTTTCTAAAGTTAGTATATTTCGCAAATAAGATAATTATAATATAAAGACGCCATAAAAGACCGAAAGGTCAGTGAATTTGACCGTTATGTCATGGAATTTTTGCTCTGAATTTACCTAAATAACTCAGTATTTCAGAGGGTTAAGCCTGTTTTGTGGCCCCTGCTATTCCGCAGGGCAGCTGTGCGACACGTGCGGCTGGTGGTCGCAAGACCGGGCTTTGCCAAACAGAGTGATGTGAATATGGCATAATCAAAGTGCAACTCAGGGGCGTTCATCCTTCCGCTGCGCACCGCGCATGGAGCGGGTGTCACCCCTCAACAGGCTCAGCACGGGAGGATCCAGATGTCCCAAATGCTCAAAGCGCTCACCCGCCCATCGCGCCGGGATCTGCTCAAATTTACCGCAGGCAGTGGTCTTCTTCTGACGGCAGCGGCCGCAGCATCCAACAGCAAGGCGCAAACCAAGACCAAGGCTCATATCGTTATCGCCGGTGCTGGGGCTGCCGGTCTTGCCGCGGCCAACCGGCTGGCCGCGCGGCTGGATGGGGTGAAAATCACCCTGATTGATGGTCGCAAACGTCATCTTTATCAACCAGGTTTCACGCTGATTGCTGCAGGCCTCAAACCGGCCAACTATTCCGTTTCCTCCACCCGGGAATGGATGCCATCGGGGGCGGAACTGATCGAGGAAGCCGTTGCGGAGTTTGACCCGGAAGGCAACAAGGTCATCACCCAGAGCGGCAAGGCCATTGCCTATGACTACCTGCTGGTTACAACCGGTTTGATGTTGGATTTCGATGCCATCGAAGGCTTCGAAAAGAGCCTCATCGGCAAGGACGGCATAGGGGCGGTTTATGCGGGGCCGGAAGAAGCTGAAGCCACATGGCGAGAAATGGACCGCTTCACAGATACAGGCGGCGTCGGTCTTTTCTACCGACCAGCGACCGGTATGAAATGTGCCGGTGCGCCACTCAAATATACCTTCCTGACCGATGATCGAGCCCGCCGCAAAGGAACACGCGGCAAGATCGAAGTCCATTATGCCGCGCACAATAATGGCTTTTTCGGTGTGCCGATCGTCAATGAAAAGCTGCGCATGCTATTTGCCGACCGCGGCGTCAAGCCTGTCTTCAATCATGTGCTCAAAGCCATCGATCCGGGCAAGAAGATCTGCACCTTTGCCACACCGGACGGTGACAAGGACATGCCTTATGACTTCACCAACGTCATCCCGCCCATGCGGGCACCCGACGCTGTGTTGAACAGCCCACTGCCGATCCATCCGGGCGATATGGCCAAAGGCGGCTGGGTGGATGTCGACAAATACAATCTGCGCCACAACCGCTT
The DNA here is from genome assembly GCF_003324485.1 of Cohaesibacter intestini. NCBI lineage: Bacteria > Pseudomonadati > Pseudomonadota > Alphaproteobacteria > Hyphomicrobiales > Cohaesibacteraceae > Cohaesibacter > Cohaesibacter intestini. The sequence goes on from NZ_QODK01000003.1 coordinate 580,367, forward strand.
CAAAAATGTCTGGGCGGTTGGCGATGTTGCAGGCGTGCCAAAGGGCAAAACCGCTGCCTCGGTCAAATGGCAGGTACCGGTGGCGGTCGATCACATAATTGCCGACATCGAGGGCAAGACGTCCGACGAAGTCTATAACGGCTATACCTCTTGTCCGCTGATTACCAAGATCGGACGGGCGATGCTGATCGAGTTTGATTACAACAACAATCTGGTGCCCAGCTTCCCCGGTGTCATTGCACCACTCGAAGAACTCTGGATTTCCTGGTTGATGAAGGAAATTGCGTTGAAAGCCACTTATTTGGCCATGGTGCGCGGCCGCGCCTAACCCTCGGCAAAGGAGTTGAAACAATGAAAGAACTGACACTTTCCACCCTGCTGGCGGTTTTCGAGGAAGTTTTCGGCCCCGCCCTTTTCTGGGCGCTGGTTGCACTGGCAGTCATCGGCCTGATCGCCTTTCTTTATGTGCTGTTCCGGGAAAGGACACTCGCTTCGGGGCGCTTCCTGCGTTCCGAGATTGTCGGCGTCATTGGTGGCTTTGCGGCCATCTGGTTCGTCCAGACCATGACCTCTTCAGGCTATGGAGACATTGGCGGCCCGATCGATCTGATTATCCTCGCCTTGATCTGGATTGCCGGAGCGGTTGGTACGGTCATGGTGGCCTACACGCTCCAGGGACTGCTATTCAGCAACACCAAAGCCTGAGCAGTCTCTGACTTGAGAAAAACAAAACCGGGCTCTTGGCCCGGTTTTTTGCGTCTTGCGAAGGCAAGGGAAGGGGGTCACAGGAAAATTACCTCTTCCTCTGCCGAAGACCCACTGCGGCCCGGCGCTTTCAGGCGCTCGAGGGCGTCTTCGCGGTCCGGATCAGACGCCGGTTTTTCGCTTGGCTGACTGGCGGGCGATGGCTCGGGTTCTCTGCTTATGTCGCGCCGTGACAGGTTCAGAACATCGCTTTGGGACGGGGGCTCTTCCTCAGTGCCGTCAACAGCCAAGGTCTGGGATGCAGGCAAAGAAGCAGCTTGGCTTTCTCGGAACGCATCGGATTTCGCTGATGATTGATGAGTCTGACCTGATGGGATGGGAGAGGGCGAAGATATCGAACCAAATGCCGGATCGTCCTTTGGAGCTGGCATGGCTTTGGTTTCCCGATGCTCCTGAATTTTCGGGGCTGACCAGCCCAGCTCTTCATCGCTCATCGGGATATAGCGCGCGGCAAGCTCCAGATGCTTTTGCACGGTTCCAGTGGAGGCCGGCAGGATCACCAGCGAGGCAAAACCCAGCTTTCTGGCATTGAGCACATCCTGAGTCGTCGCTTTTTTGGAACACAGGATCAGGCACACCCCGCGCCCTCCCGCAAACTCGACATTGCGTGCCGGAATGAGAATGTTGGCAATGTCCTGCGGTCCATAGGCTTCATCAACAAACACCACATCAACTTGGCCTGCCCCAATTGTGATAGTGGCCTGCTTGATGTCGGTCATGGAGATCGGATTGCGAATGTCACAATTCTTCAGCAGTTCTGCCCACAATTGCCGGTCATGCTTGCGTGGTGCAAGAATGAGAACCGAGAGATCTTTGATTGGTTTTAAGCGACGCGACAAGATGGCCTCACACTTCGAGATATCTATGCCAAATCCTCCCGCAGCAAAGACAAAGCGCCACGAAAGGATAAATTGTTGGTCAATGACTAGACGCCCTGAACAGGCAAGCCAGCAAAGGGTTCGTCTAGTGTCCGCTAGAATTCCTTGGATTTCGTAAACAGATACAGTTACTTTTGACTAATCATAGCGGTCGAAAGTCGCAGTCATCGCCCGCTTTTCAGACTGCCCAGAATGCCGCGCACCAAAGCTTTGCCAAGCGAAGTGGCGACCGAACGGGCAACGGACTTCATGGCCGCTTCAGCGACCGATTGCCTGTTGGAGCGGCGGCTGGTCGTCCTGCGTCGTGATTGCCGTGTTGGACGGTCGTCGCGGCCGAAATCCGGCAATGAGAAGCCTGTACGGCCTCGTTTCATGCGGCCTTGCTCTTCGCGTTGTTTGTCTTCCTTGGCCCGCTGCGCCGCTTCGCGCTTGGCCTTTTCGGCCGCCTGTTCCTTGAGGATCTCATAGGCGCTTTCACGGTCAACGACAGTGTCATAGACCCCCAATACCGGGCTGTTATTGATCACTGCTTGCCGCTCGGCCGACGTGATTGGCCCCAGACGTGAGCTAGGAGGGCGGATCAGGGTTTGTTGCACCATGGAAGGCACGCCCTTTTTCATCAGCGTCGACACCAGAGCCTCACCAACGCCCATTTCCATGATCACCTGGCGGGTATCAAGCGCGGGATTGGGCCGGAAGGTATCAGCGGCCACCTTCACGGCCTTCTGGTCGCGGGGTGTGAAGGCACGCAGCGCATGTTGCACCCGGTTGCCAAGCTGGGAGAGAACCCCATCGGGCACATCGAGCGGGTTCTGGGTGACGAAATAGACACCGACGCCCTTGGAGCGGATCAGCTTGACCACTTGTTCGACTTTCTCGACCAGAATCTTCGGCGCGTCATCAAACAGCAAATGGGCTTCATCGAAGAAGAAGACGAGGCGAGGGCGGTCCCGGTCGCCGACTTCTGGCAGCTCTTCAAACAATTCAGACAGTAGCCACAACAGGAAGGTCGCGTAGAGACGCGGCGATTGCATCAACTTGTCTGCTGCGAGCACGGAGACCACCCCGCGTCCGTCACGGGTGGTGCGCATCAGATCAAGGATATTCAGCGCAGTCTCGCCAAAAAACTGCTCTGCGCCCTGTTGTTCGAGCACCAGCAGATCGCGCTGGATGGCGCCGATCGAGGCGGTGGAAATATTGCCATAGGCGGCAGACAGTTCCTTGCGTCGCTCTTCCATATTGACCAGCAAGGCACGTAGATCCTTTAGATCAAGCAGCAACAGACCCTCGTCATCGGCCAGTTTGAAAGCGATGTTCAAAACCCCTTCCTGCGTGTCATTCAGCCCCAAAAGGCGTGCCAGCAGCAACGGGCCCATATCTGTGATCGTGGTGCGGATCGGATGGCCCTGTTCGCCGAACAGATCCCAAAAAATGGTTGGCATGGCTTCAAACACATACTTGTCTGCAAAACCGATTTTCTCCGCCCGCTTGGCGAGGAAATCCTTCGGTTCGCCCGCCGCTGCCAAGCCGGACAGATCGCCCTTGACGTCGGCACAGAAGACCGGCACCCCTGCATTGGAAAAGCCTTCCGTCAGGATCTGGAGGGACACCGTTTTGCCCGTCCCCGTTGCCCCGGTAATCAGGCCGTGTCGATTGGCCAATGCCAGATTGAGATATTCTCCCTGACTGGTCTCGCTCCCGTCTGCATTGGTAAGAAAAGAAGTTCCCAGATAGACCTTGCCGTCCTGCAGCATGTGCTTTCCCCGTTCCTCATCCTGGTCCTGCGACCATTGGGCATCCTGATTTTGCATCCACTCCCATGATCTATTCATACAGCGTTCAGGCAGCGTGCGATAAGGCTGAATGCGACAGAAGAGATCAATCCCACACCGATTCTTTTACGGTGCTTGTCACAAGCCTGCAACCGGCTTTTCGGAAATTGCTCTCGCATTGTGTCGCTGGGCTTAGATGGATAAGACTTGTGTCTGAGACGGACCATCTATGCTCTTGCCTTTGATGCAAGCATGTGTAGGGTAACGTACACGTAAGGTTTGAATCGGGAGACGGACCACCTTCCCAAATGCTTTGGATGAGCGGGGAGCGACCGTCGAATTTGTTGAAGGCAGTCACCAGCCAAGGGGAAGGGACTGCTGCAAGGGAGACTAGAATGCAAGACGTCATTATTTCGCGCATCGCATCGGCCGCGGGTATTTCTGAAGAGATGGCTCAGGCAGCGGTGAAAATCATCCTCAACTTCCTTGCTAAGGAAGCCGACACCGACAAGGTGGAGCAGATTGCCGGAGCGCTCAATGCCAAGGAATTGCTTGAGGCAGAGAGCAATTCGGGCGGCGGACTGCTCGGTGGCCTGATGGGCGGCATGGGTGGTGCTATGGCCGCTATGAGCGAGCTGAACAGTGCAGGTCTCGGCATGGGCGAAGTGAAGTCCGTTGCTGGCGAGATGATTGACATTGCCAAGGAACATGTCGACGAGTCGATTGTCGATGAAGTGATTTCATCGGTCCCCGGCCTGAGCCAAATCATCTAGTCAGAAAGCGGCCCTTGCGGGTCGCTTTTTTTTGGCCCACTCTGGCTATGACGCGGTTGTTAACTGATCGGAACTTGATCAGTTGGCGACCACGGCGGGGATCAAATGGGGAGCCTGTCCAGTCTAATCATGAGCAAAAAGCTGGTTTGCAACGGACAGCGTTTGAACAGAGGAGAGAAGAATGTCGTCCTATCCAATTGCGAAAATCGAGGGTATCGGTCCAACCTATGCGGAAAAACTCAAAGCCGTAGGCATTTCCAACACCAAGGCTTATCTGGAGCGTGCAAAGGATCCGGCTGGCCGCAAGGCGCTGGAAACCGAGACCGGGATTGAGCATGCCCGCATTCTGAAATGGGCCAATATGGCTGACCTGATGCGGATCAAGGGTGTCGGTGAGGAATATTCCGAACTGCTCGAAGCCGCTGGCGTCGACACGGTCAAGGAATTGCGCAACCGCAATGCAGCCAATCTGACCGTCGCCATGAAAGAAGCCAACGAAAAGCGGAAGCTTGTTCGTCAGGTACCAGCCCAGAGCAATGTTGAACAGTGGGTGGCGCAGGCAAAAGAACTGCCGCCAATGATGACCTACTAAGCGAGTGCGAGCGGCTGGCCATCGCGGTTCGCGCGGTCAAAGGCTTGCCAGATGTGACAAGGAAAAGAGCTGGGCCAACCAACTATGATTGGCTCAGCTCTTTTTTTGCAAATGGCCGGTCTGAAACGGTAGGGATTATTGGGCTTGTTGTTGCCAGCGCATGCCCATACCGCGGCCCATTCCTCGGCCCATGCCCTGTCTCATCCCACGGCCCATACCGCGTTGCATGCCTTGTTTCATACCACGGCCCGGTCCCCAGGTCTGGTTGGACTGGCTGTTGTTGGCCATCTGCCCGTTGCGCGGCCCGAAGTCCGCGCTTGTCACTTTGCCGTCACCCGAACGATCCATACCGTCAAGCCAACGCTGGGTTTGAGCCAAGAATTCTTCCTTGGTCACGAAACCATCCTTGTTGGCATCATTGAAGGCGAGATCCATGCCAAACAGGCCACGCTGCCCATTGGTGGCTTCCTCTGGCGGCATTCTCTGGTTGGTCAGGAAGGCCGTGAACTCCTTGGCGACAATTTTGCCGTCTTCATCGTCATCCAGCACGCTGAAAAACTCGGCTCGACGCTCGTTGGCTTCTGCAAGGCTGACGGTGCCGTCTTCATCACTGTCCCAGCTATCGACGAACACCGGTTCTCCGGTGCGCTTACCACGGTTGGGGAAGGCGTTGGTCTGAGTCTGATTGAAGTCCATTCTGCGGCCCATTCCCTGCCGCATGCCTGGTCCCATTCCTTGCCTCATGCCGGGGCGTTGCATTTGGAATTGACCGTTATTCTGTGTCATTTGCTGGTTGGTCTGATAACCGGGGCCAAAGGCCATTGCTGCGCCGGTCATAGCAACTGCCGCAATCAGAGCTCCGCTGAGAAGAGTTTTCATGATGGTCTCCTGTGTCGAGTTGGTCTGTATATTCAGATCTTAGCAACAATAGGAGCGGTTGACGTGGCTCTGGCGCCAAACAGGCAAATGAGATCCCAGTTTTTTGGTAACCCACTGTATCGTGTTTCCGGACGGACAAGCTTTGTTACAAAACACAAAAAATGCCGCGATGAAGCGGCATTCTTTGCAAGGCAGACCGAGAATCGGTCTTGCTGTCATCATCGAAGAGCCTATTGCTCAGGCAAGTGAGATCTGGGCGTAACGCAAAGCTTCAACCACCGTCTGGGTCTTGTTGGCCGCTTGCATCTTCTCTGAAGCATTTTGCAGATGGGCATGCACCGTCCGCTGGGAAATTTCCAACTCAACGGCAATGTCATTGGCAGTCTTGCCTTCCGCCGTCTTGCTCAGAACCATCTTTTCGCGCACAGACAGTTCGCCGGGACGGGGCGGCAGCAATGGCTTGACGCTGTGCATCGCTTCCATATCGCGACTGATCATGCTCATGGCATTGCACAGGTCAGCATCGGAAATGGTAACGTTGGCGCCGGCCAGAAGGATCAGTATCTGCAACTGCTCGAGCGGAATATGCATGCCGATCAGTGAGTCGAAACCATTCTGGTCACCGCTATTGCGTTTAAGCAAACCATATAGAGGAGCGTTTGCCAGCCATTCGGTTTCTGCGCCATTTGATAGCAAGCGGACCGGCCTGTAAGCCACCGCAAGACGTCGCACGAGCGCATCATTACCGCGAATCTGTGACAATTGAACCGGCGTGAATGGCTCTTGGCCCCAATTTTGGTGAAGCACGAGCTTGCTCATGTCACGACCAGGAAGGGGGATGCCCGAAATCAGAACACGTTCCACACCATAAGTGCGAAATCGTTGCCCAATTTCCTGATATAAACCTTTTGTGCCACCGCGATTCTGTCCGGACAGAATCGCCTCGTTGGCAGACCATTGGGTATGGAACATTTATCTTTTTCTGCAATTCTGGTGTTGCGATCTGAGCGCCCCATCGAGACGCCTGATTTGTTATTTAAGGCAACATGAATCGCAATCCCGAACATTCAGGATCGAAATACAGTCGCTTTCCCCACTTTTACCCGTAGATATACCTGAACCATTGTTCCCTAAAGGGCAACCCAAAAGAGTGACAGCGCGACCATAAATATGGGGTTCTGAACAGATGTGAACGGCGGTTATAACGTTGGATTTGGCAAAAATGACGATGGTTTCGTCAAGTCTGCGAAAAAAACAATCGACCTATGCCTGTAAGACAAAGCGGAAATGCCAGATCACCGGTGCGATGATTCGTAACAGTCTGGACTAGGCAGGGGTTAGGCATTTTCCCTGAGAATTTCGCCAGTTTCCGCAGCCTGAGAAAATGTATTTGAGACATATCAAACCCAAACCGGACCATTTGGCCAGCTTGCGGAACGGACGGGTGGGTCTTAAACCATAGTTGGATCCCGACCAGTTCGGTCACCTTCAATCCGTCGTTGAATCGTTGGGCCAGAATGGCTTCCGATTTCGGGTCCACGGCATTCGACAAGAACATCATGAGAGCTGAGGAGAATAGCGCATCTTTGGACAGGGACTTGCGATATAACAAAGCGGTCGATGTTCAGTGCTCTATCATTCAGTTCAGATGCATGTTTCGCAAGGGAAGCGCCAAACCGCTGAGTGAGCGAGAGGGGCGGCGTTTGGGAAACTCAATCCGAGGTTGGAGCAGGGGCGCGAGCGGCGTGTTTCCTGTATTCATCTTTAACTAACTGGAGCGAACACGATGAGCGATGCTCTGAGGATAACTGACACTTTTCCTGGCTTCTCCCGTGATGAATGGGTTGCGGCAGTAGAAAAGGCCCTCAAAGGGAAACCTGTTTCCCGCCTGACCACCAAGACCGTTGATGGTCTTGAAGTGGAACCAATGTATCACCGTGCCAAAGGCAAAGAGCCTCTGGCCATGCGTGCAGACAACACCCCTTGGGCTGTTGCTCAGCGCGTCGACAATCCAGATGTCGCTAAAGCTAACAAGCAAGCGCTGGACGACCTGAAAAACGGCTCCAACATGCTGGTTGTTCCTTTCGCAGGCAGCGCAGCCGCCCGTGGCTACGGTATTGCCGCTGACAAGGACGCAATCGCCAAAGCACTCGACGGTGTCATGCTTGACGTCGTTAGCCTCCGCCTCGAAGGCGCTGGCCAGGCTGCTTTCGTAGAGTTCGTTGAAGCTAAGGGCGCTGCCCCAGCTGGTCTCTGCCTGTCCTTCGGTTTTGATCCTCTGGGCAATTTCGCTTCCACTGGTGGTGTTGCTACCGGTTGGGCAGCTGAACTGGCTGAAACCATCCGTGGCTTGCAGGACAAAGGCTTCAAAGGCCCATTCATCACTGTTGATGGCCGTCCTTACCATGATGCTGGCGCTTCCGATTCTCAGGAACTCGGCGCTGTTGTCGCAACCATCATCACCTATGTGAAGGCGCTTGAAGAAAACGGCTTTGACACCGCAGAGGCATTTGGTCTCATCGATGTCACCCTGTCCGTAAGCGCTGACCAGTTCGGTTCCCTGTCCAAACTGCGCGCCATGCGTAAACTGTGGGCGAACCTGCTGGATGCTGCTGGCGTTGAGTTCAAAGCGCTCAGCCTGCATGCTGAAACCTCCTTCGCTATGACCACCCGCCTGGATCCATGGGTAAACACCCTGCGCGTATCCACCGCTGGCTTCGCTGCTGGTGTTGGTGGTGCAAACAGCGTTTGCATCCTGCCACATGCCATCGCACTTGGCCTGCCAAATGCTCTGGGTCGTCGTATCGTTCGTAACCTGCAGATCATGCTGATCGAGGAATCCAACCTCTATCGCGTCACTGACCCTGCAGCTGGTTCGGGCTATGTTGAAGATCTGACCGACCAGTATGGCAACGCTGCTTGGGCTCTGTTCCAGGAAATCTTTGCTGCCGGCGGTATTGACGCAGCTCTGAAATCCGGTCTGGTTCAGGAAGCTATCGCCAAGTCGAGCGAAGTCCGTAACGCACTGATCGCCAAGCGTAAAGAAGCGCTGACCGGTTCTTCCGCATTCCCGAACATTCTGGAAGGCGAAACCGCTGTTGACGAAGCTGAACGCACCGAATTGGCTGCTGCTCCAGCAGGCGAATCTTGCGAACCTCTCAAAGTCTTCCGCTACTCCATGCCTTTCGAAGCGCTGCGTGATGCTGCCAAAGCTGCCGGTGAACCAACCGTCTTCTTTGCACAGATCGGTAAAATTGCCGAATTCACCGCACGTGCAACCTGGGCGAAAAACTTCTTCGAAGCCGGTGGCATCAAGTCTCTGTCCGATCAGAACTTCTTGGAAACTGGCGAAATCGGCGCAGCCTTCAAGGCTTCCGGTGCGAAAATCGCTTGTCTCGTAGCGTCTGATGCTCGCTATGAAGAAATGGGCGAAGAAGTTGCCAAGGAACTCAAAGAAGCTGGCGTTGAAATGCTCTGGCTGGCTGGTCGTCCTGCTGACATCATGGAAAAACTGTCTGCTGCCGGTGTTGAAGCTTACTGCTTCGAAGGCTGCGACGTTCTTGGTGAACTGCAGAACATCCACGCTCGTTTGGGCATCGCGCAGGCTTAAGGCTTAAGGAACTTGAATTATGAGCAAACTCCCTAATTTTGCCGACGTCGCATTCAAGCCTGAAGGCCCAGTGGCCAATGGCTCCGACGCTTCCTGGATGACCCCTGAGGGCATCGCAGTGAAGAACACCTACACCGATGCTGACATCGCATCCTACGACTTCCTGGACAGCTACCCAGGTATGGCTCCGTTCGCTCGTGGCCCATACCCGACCATGTATACCCAGCGTCCTTGGACTGTTCGTCAGTATGCCGGTTTCTCCACCGCTGAAGAATCCAACGCATTCTACCGTCGTAACCTGGCCGCTGGTCAGAAAGGTCTCTCCATCGCGTTTGACCTTGCAACCCACCGCGGTTACGACTCTGATCACCCTCGCGTGGTCGGTGACGTTGGTATGGCTGGTGTGGCCATCGACAGCATCTACGACATGCGCACCCTGTTCGACGGTATTCCGCTCGACAAGATGTCCGTGTCCATGACCATGAACGGCGCCGTTCTTCCAGTTCTGGCTCTGTACATCACCGCAGCTGAAGAGCAGGGCGTAGACCAGAAGTTGCTGGCCGGTACCATTCAGAACGACATTCTGAAAGAGTTCATGGTCCGTAACACCTACATCTATCCACCAGCACCTTCCATGCGCATCATTTCGGACATCTTTGCGTACACCTCGCAGAACATGCCGAAATTCAACTCGATCTCGATCTCCGGTTACCACATGCAAGAAGCAGGTGCGACCGCTGACCTCGAGCTGGCATACACCATCGCCGATGGTCTGGAATACATCAAGTCTGGTGTAGAAACCGGCCTCGACGTTGATGCCTTCGCACCGCGCCTGTCCTTCTTCTGGGCAATTGGCATGAACTTCTTCATGGAAGTTGCCAAAATGCGCGCTGGTCGTCTGGTATGGGCGAAATTGGTCAAGGAACGCTTCAATCCGAAGAATCCTAAATCCTACTCCCTGCGTACCCACTCCCAGACTTCTGGTTGGTCTTTGACCGCTCAGGACGTTTACAACAACATCGGTCGTACCGCGATCGAAGCAATGGGTGCGACCCAGGGCCACACGCAGTCCCTGCACACCAACGCGCTTGACGAAGCACTGGCTCTGCCAACTGACTTCTCTGCTCGTATTGCTCGTAACACCCAGCTGTTCCTGCAGCAGGAAAGCGGCACCACCAAAGTGATCGACCCATGGGGTGGCTCCAACTATGTTGAGAAACTGACTGCCGAGCTGGTAGAAAAAGTACTCAAGCATATCGAGGAAGTCGACGAACTGGGCGGCATGGCAAAAGCCATCGAATCTGGTGTTCCTAAGCTTCGCATCGAAGAAGCTTCTGCGAAAACTCAGGCTCGCATCGACTCCGGTTCCCAGACCGTTGTTGGCGTGAACAAGTATGTTCCAGAAGTTGACGAGCAGATCGAAGTTCTTAAAGTGGAAAATACGGTTGTTCGTCAGCAGCAGCTTGAAAAACTCGAGCGCCTGCGGGCCGAGCGTAGTCAGGCTGATGTCGACTCCGCTCTGACCGCTCTGACCAACGCATGTGCGGCTGGCGATGGCAACTTGCTTGACCTCTCCGTGAAAGCTGCTCGCGTTAAGGCAACTGTTGGTGAGATCTCCGACGCTATCGAGAAAGTCGTTGGCCGTCACAAAGCAGAGATCAAGTCCATCTCCGGTGTCTACCGTAAAGAGGCTGCTGCGATGTCCGACAAAATCGAGAAGATCGAAAAACTGGTTGCTGACTTCGAGAAAAACGACGGTCGTCGTCCTCGTATCCTCATCGCCAAAATGGGCCAGGACGGCCACGATCGCGGCCAGAAAGTGGTTGCATCCGGCTTTGCTGACCTCGGCTTCGACGTTGATATCGGACCTCTCTTCCAGACCCCAGAAGAATCTGGCCGTCAGGCAGTTGAAAACGACGTTCACGTCGTAGCAGCTTCCTCTCTGGCAGCTGGTCACCTGACCCTGGTTCCTGCTCTGAAGAAAGTGCTCGAAGACGAAGGTCGTGGCGACATCATGATCGTTGCTGGTGGTGTTATTCCTCCACAGGATTACGATGCTCTCTACGAAGCTGGCGCTGCAGCGATCTACGCTCCAGGCACCGTGATTGCAGACTCCGCAATCGACGTGATCGAAAAACTCAACGAGCGTCTCGGCTACAAATAAGTCGCCCAACGTTCGAACGAGATAGGAAAGCCGCCCCACGGGGCGGCTTTCTTTTTATCTGGCATCTTGATCCCCTTGTCACAGATCCCACCTATGGATGATCCAAGCCGCATTCAGCAGCCATAGGGGGATACATCCATGCTGATCACCACCACCGATAATGTCGAAGGCCACCAGATCGTTGACTATAAAGGCATGGTCAATGGCGAGGCCATTCTGGGTGCCAACGTCTTCAAGGACTTTTTTGCCGGAATCCGAGATATCGTCGGTGGTCGGGCCGGAGCCTATGAAGGCGAGTTGCAAAAGGCGCGGGACATTGCCCTTGACGAAATGACCGAATATGCCCAGCGCCTCGGAGCCAATGCTGTGATTGGCGTTGACGTGGATTATGAAACGGTCGGTGAGCGTGGCTCGATGCTGATGGTCGCAGCCTCTGGTACTGCTGTCGTCATCAAGTAACGAATCTGCAATAGTCTCACGCAAACAGAACAGACAAGAGACTTGCCATGAAGAGCATCTGCATTTTTTGCGGCGCCAGTTGGGGCCGCAAGAAGGAATTTGAACAAGCTGCCATCACCCTATCGAAGGAAATCGTGCGCAGAGGTTACCGCGTCGTTTATGGCGGCTCCTCGGTTGGTCTGATGGGCGTCGTCGCCGATGCCGCATTGGAAGCGGGTGGCGAAGTGATTGGGGTCCTGCCCGATGCCTTGATGCGCAAGGAAGTCGACCACAAAGGCCTCACCGAGCTGCATATTGTCGACAGTATGCATACCCGTAAAGCCATGATGGTCGAACTGTCCGATGGTTTTGTCTCGCTCCCCGGTGGGGCAGGGACCATGGACGAAATGTTCGAGGTCTGGACATGGGGCATGCTCGGTTGGCACGGCAAGCCATCTGCGTTGCTCAATGTCGATGGATATTATGACCATCTCATCAAGTTCTTCGACAACATGGTGGCCGAAGCCTTTGTCAAGCAAGGCCACCGCGATATGCTGATTGTTGAGGAACAGGTGACCGCATTGCTCGATCGCATGGAGGGCTATCAAGCCCCTCAGAATGTCGGCAAATGGATCACCAAGGAAAGCCTGACCTGATGACTGGTCTCCAGACTCTCGACTTCATTCGCCTGTCCGAACTGCCAGACCTTGCCGCACCATGCGCCGCCTTTCATGCGGATTTGAGCGGTGATGACAGCATAGAGGGCTATGAAATGCGCTTGGCTGCCTTCCGCAAGCTGGCGCTTGATGGTGAGCAGGAAGATGCGATTGTCGCTTACCGGGCAGACGGGGAGAAGGAAGGGCAGATTGTCGGGCTCGCGGCTCTGGTCCAGACCGATACCGAAGCCTTTGACGATCTTGGACCTTGGATTTCAGGCATCTCGGTTGCCCCTGATCTGAAAGGCTCGTCTCTGGCCCTCGATCTGGTCGAGAAGGTCGAGGCCATCGCCCGTGACTATGGCTTCGAAGAGCTGTTCATCGCCACTGGAGAGCCGGACCTGCACCGGACCAGCGGCTATCAGAAGATCGAGCCATTCGACAAGAACGGCTCGGAATTCTGGGTGTTGGGCAAGGCGCTTTAAAGATTCAGAAGCCCTGTCAGATCCTTCAGCTGCGCCAAGGGTGAGAAGTCGCGATACTCATCTGGTTGGCCGGTCCTGTTGATCCAGACCGTCTGGAAGCCATAGGCGCTCGCCCCGGCAATGTCCCAGCGGTTTGAAGACTGGAAAGACACCGCACTGGGGAAACAGCGAAAGGCAGTGGTCACCAGATCGTAGGTCGCCGGCTTTGTCTTGAAGGTGCGAATGCCATCGACCGACAGGACATGATCAAACAGGTCGCCAAGACCATTGCGCTCCACTGCCGACGACAGCATGGCGGGTGAGCCATTGGACAGAATCGCCAGTTCTTTCCCGCTTCCCTTCAGCTGCTCAAGAATGGTGCGCACTTCTTCATAGGCATCCAGCTCCTCATAGGCCGCCAACAAATCGCCGCGCACAGCACGGTCAACTTCGGGATATTTGCTAAAAGTAAAGTCGAGTGCGCGCTCGGTCAGAGCCCAAAAGTCGACATAACGCTCCATCAGGGCATAGATCCAGCTATATTCCAGTTGCTTTAGTCGCCACAGATCGGAAAATGCCTGTGCGTCTGGACCGAGACGATCGCCATGGCGGCGCACGGCAGAATGAACATCAAACAAGGTCCCATAGGCGTCAAATACGAAAATGGAGCATGGATCCTGTCCCGCCATGTCTCTCTCCCCCTTTTTTATCGTCAGGTTCTTTTTTTATTCAGGTTGGCTTTGCCTTCAGGCCGAAAGCCATTTTGACTTGTTGCCTCGGCGCCGCAAATAACAGGGCCGGAGCGGAAAGGCAGAGTTGCCCATGGTTGACCATATTTCAAGGGGGCAAAGGGTCGTAGGCACCCCATAGGCGAGATGGTGGGGTAAAAGTGCGTAGTTTGAGAAGGTTTCTTGCGCTTTCTTTGCTCTTTCAACAGAAGAGAGAATGATTTGCACCTTATTTCATCAATAGACAGGAATGTCTTGACCTCTGCGCCCAGTTTGGTTTCCATTCAGATCTGAAAAATATCCTGCCATGCCTGCCGAAAGGCACCCCGGACACATCGCAATGCAAAGGATCAGGCCGGCTCCCGTGAAGGGTCAAAGGCCGGGAAAGTACCTGTATGCGCGAACCAGACAAGGCATGGGACAACAACTGAGGGAAAGACGATGACGGAATTTTCAAAAACCTGGACCTGGTACAAAGGGGAATGGCATGAAGGCAATCCGCCACTGATGGGCCCTCGGGCCCACGCCTTCTGGCTTGGCTCGACGGTTTTTGACGGCGCCCGCGTGTTTGACGGTGTGATGCCTGATCTCGACCTTCATTGTGGTCGCACCAACGATTCGGCCTCGGCTCTTGGTATGAATCCGACCATGCAGGTTGGTGAAATGATGGAGCTGACCAAGGAAGGCGCGGCCAAATTCGACGCAGGCTCTGCCATCTATGTGCGCCCGACCTATTGGGCCGTTGGGCAGGGCAATGGTGTCATCGCCGCCCATCCTGATGAAATCGACTTTTGCCTGACGCTGTTCGATGCCCCCCTGAACAAGACTGGCAGCATCAGTGTCGGCACCACCTCATTCCGTCGCCCGACAATTGAAACCATGCCGGTCAACGCCAAGGCAGCCTGCCTCTATCCCAACAATGCTCGCTGTCTCAACGAAGCCATTGCCAATGGATTTGACAATGCGCTTGTTTGCGACATGTTGGGCAATGTGGCTGAACTGGCCACCGCCAACGTCTTCATCGTCAAGGACGGCATCGTCAAGACCCCGATCCCGAATGGGACATTCCTCAATGGCATCACCCGCCAGCGTGTCATCAAGCTGCTTCGGGAAGCCGGCGAAACCGTGGTCGAATGTACCCTGAAGCCGCAGGATTGCCTTGAGGCTGACGAAATGTTCTCGACGGGGAACTATTCCAAGGTCACCCCGATCCACACATTCTGTGATCGTGAGCTTGGTATCGGCCCCATCGCCGAACGTGCGCGTGCGCTCTATTGGGACTATGCCCACAAATAGAGGGCCAATGGAGCGTGAAAATTGGGCATTCACAAAGGGGAGCATTGCTCTCCTTTTTTTGTTCTTGGAGTTATTGCATCCGTTAACATCCAGTTGGGCTATTGCCCAGCTTTTGACATTTTGCTGATCTAGATATCCAGTGAGCGTCAGGAATGGACTGCCATTCTTGACAGGTTTCTGATCCTTGCAGTCTGCACCACGCCCATTGTGGCATGCCTGTCGGTCAAGTCAGGATCACGAAGACAGAATATTGAAGAGGTCCATCCCCGGATCTCTAATCTCAGGAGCTTGATTTTGGCGAGAAAGAGTCTTTATGCGTTTCTCTCATTGGCAATCACGCTCTCGGTCATAGCCGGACCGATGGTCATGCTCTCCTTGCCATCGCTCGCTGCCCAGCGCCCCAATCCCAAACCGGAAAAGTGCTTCGCGCTGGCCAAGCAAATCGGAGCCTCGCGGGTCTGGTGGGGGCGCCATGTAGGCTCGCGCGAGCGAGACACGATGTTTGACTGGGGGCCGCGCCGGGAATATTTCAATGCAATCGGCTGTTTCAAGAGCCGTCAGGATTGTGAGAATTGGCTTTATTGGAAGCGCACCGAATTTTATGACTTCCACGCCATCAAACCCTGCCGGCGCGGGCTCTGAGAGAGCGAAATTGGCTGAGGTGCAGCAGGCGAAGTAGAACAAGACAAAAAGAAACCCCGCCTCTTGAAGAGACGGGGTTTTCCTGTTTCTGAGGTCGTCAGTCAGAGACAGGTGCTTTTTCCCTTAGGAAGCAGCTTCCAGAAGCTCGGCGACATAGTCCCAGTTGATGAGATTGTCGAACCATGCTTCGAGATATTTCGGACGCGCATTCCGGTAGTCGATGTAATAGGAATGCTCCCAAACGTCACAGCCCAAGAGCGGCACGCCACCATGCACCAGCGGGTTTTCGCCGTTCGGGGTCTTGGTGACAGCCAGTTTGCCGTCAACCAGAGCTAACCAGCACCAGCCAGAACCGAACTGGGTCAGACCAGCATTGATGAAGTCGGCGCGGAACTTGTCCATGCCACCCAGATCAGATTCGATCTTTGCGGCCAGAGCGCCCGGTACACCAGCTTCCTTGGCGACCGGCTTCATCCATTTCCAAAAATGGATATGGTTGTAATGCTGAGCCGCATTGTTGAACAGGCCCGGATTTTTGCCGTAGCTTTCCTTGACGACTTCTTCGAGGCTCTTGCCTTCCAGACCGGAATCCTTCAGCAGGTTGTTGCCGTTGGTGACATAGGCAAGGTGATGCTTGTCATGGTGAAATTCGAGCGTTTCAGCGGACATGAAGTCACCGAGCGCGTCATAGGAATAAGGAAGTTCGGGAAGTTCAAAAGCCATCGAATATCTCCTTGTCGAAAAGCCAGCATCTCCGGGAAGGTTTTGCTGTTTGATTTAGGTCAAAATAGGGTCAAAGCGGTCCGAGAACAAGGGGGCAAGGTCAATTCTTCGACGAACTGCTAAAAAATTCACAATTGAAAAGAAAGAGATAGAGCAATTATTGCGTCTCTTTTGAGATGTGGCATCAAAATGGCTGCGGTCGTGCCTTCAAGGCACTCATCGCCCAGAGCGCGAAAGCAGCAGATTCTGCAATCGATAGGAAAAATGAGCACGTGAAAAATCCTCTTCGCGGATTCTCTCATAGCATGCCTTCTTGATGCGGTAGATATGCGCCCGATCGTCAAGCAACTCCTGAAGTTGTACCGCCAACATAAAAGCATCATCAATTGGCACCAAAGGCGCCACCATGCCACCTTTGAGAATATCCATCGCACCATTGGTGCAGGTGGCAACACAGGCAAGACCCGCATCCATCATACTGCACAAGTCAAGCGAGTAGGCAGTATCCCTTGAGGTCAGACAAAAAAGATCGATGCTGTTGGCCAACTCATAGCTCGATGCCACTCCGACAAACTCGATGAAGGGGGCGATATGATCCGCCAGTTCCTTCATGTCATGCTCGGTCGGTCCATT
Organism: Cohaesibacter intestini; assembly: GCF_003324485.1. Lineage (NCBI taxonomy): Bacteria > Pseudomonadati > Pseudomonadota > Alphaproteobacteria > Hyphomicrobiales > Cohaesibacteraceae > Cohaesibacter > Cohaesibacter intestini. Next base: position 597,380 of record NZ_QODK01000003.1, read on the forward strand.
GCCAGCAACGACAAAGTGGATCTCCGGATGGCTCTGCTTGAGCAATTGCGCCATGTGAATGAAAACCCCAAGCCCGTCCCCCTCAAGGAAAGGAGCGGAGGTGCCGATGCGCAGCGGGGTCTGCTCGTCGGGCAAGGTTTTGACGCTATCAAACCGGCATTCATAGGGATAGGGCAGAACTTCAATCGGCGGACCATCCTCGATCAGGTCTTTCGCAAGGTCGGCAATGCCGGAATTCAGGACAATGATCTGGTTGGCTGCGCTGAAGCGCTCAACCTGATCATCGTGGCAAATGCCGACCACCTTGCGGGCAATCACCCCAAGACCGCGACAGGCATAGCCCTCATGAGTCAGCGCTATATCATAGCGCCAGCGCCGCATAGCAGTCAGGATCGGCCACAATTGGGGCGTGCGCATCAGCAGCTTGCGGGCAAAGTCAGACAGGGGATGCAACGTTAACCCCTCGGCTCGTGCCCTGTCTGCCAACCGTGAGCCATTGGGAGCTATAATCGTGATGTCAAACTGCTGTGCGTCCAGCAACTCATCGAGATACAGCATGTAGGCCGCCTCGGCGAGAGCGGCGTCCGCACGGTCCGGCGCAAAAAACAGTAGGCTCGGACGGTGGGCTGCCTGTTCATTGGCCATGACATCTTTATGCATAACGCTAACAACCTGAAGAACGCGCCCACAGAAGGCGAATCACACTGAAGTTCCGACAATGGCCTGATATGGCAGGTTTGCACAAATGCTGCAACACAGTCTGTGGTGCCCAGGCGTCTCACGAGCATGAACAAGCCAGTATGGAGTATCAGCTGCCATATTCTCTTTTCCCCAAGGCCGTTTGGCTTTCGTTAACCCTAAAGCCCTTTCTTTCTTGCGATCCGCAGGAGGGAAACATTCGGAAACACAATCTGAAGGTTTTTCGCCTAACTTTTGGGCAGACACCAGATGGTGGCTCAGGCGACGGACGTGGGGAGATATGTCGTGCCCAACAGGCATTGTTTTAAAATAGAATATCTTGATGCATTTGATTTTCTGAGCGAAGAATTTCAGACCTTGTATGAGACAAGCAACGCAACGGTGTTCCAGCATCCGTTGTGGCTGCATCTGATGTATCAGAATCTCATTCCCAAATGCGGCGTTGATCCCGTCATCATAACGGTTCGTGACCCAAACAATGGCAGCTTGAAATCTGTGCTGCCGCTGGTGCGCAGTTCCTATGTGGGACTGAGTTGTATCGAGCCTGCAGATTTGGGGATTTGCGACTATAATGCGGCGATCACGGTCAAGGAACTTGGCGACGATTTGCTTTCCGATGACAGGTTGCGAGAGAAGATTATCAATGAACTGCGCCCGGTTCATTTGATCTTTTTCCGGAAAGTCTCGAAAAGTTGTGAGGTCATAGAGCAGATGCTCGGTGAAGGCGACGTTGGAGTAATGGAAAGCTGCGCTCATGACGTCGACCTTTTCGCCCCGTATGAGGATTGGAAGAAGGCAATCATGTCTTCAAGCTTTCGTAAGACCTTGCGGCGCAATCGACGCAAGTTGGAAGAGTTCGGCGAAGTTTCCTATGAAGTGCTTGATGACCCAATAGAAATTCAGCTGGCAATGGATCTGATGCGCGAGCAGCGATCCGCGCGCTATGACGACGACCTGTTCCAGCAGGATGCTTTCTTTGACTTCTATTCGAAGGTTGCCAAGGAAGGGGCCCGGATCGGTCTGGCCCAAACATCGATCCTGCGTGCCGGGGGCGATGTTGTTGCAGTGGAATTTGGCCTGATCCATAACCATTGCTACCACTTCATTCTCGGAGGCATCACGGAAGGGCGGTATGCCAAATTGTCGCCGGGTATCCTGGCCATGGACTATGTGCTCGAATTTCGGGCCGAGCAAGGCGACCGTCGTGCGGACTTTACCATCGGGGATGAAGCCTACAAGGCACGCTTTGGGGCAACTCCAACCCCGCTCAAGCATATGGCGCAGGCTGAAAGCCTGATGGGATCATTGGCGCTTCAAGCCTATAATCAGGGCGGTCTGATCAAGACCATTGCCAAGAAGGTTGTCAACATGACCAGTCAACGCTTTGGTTGATCGCCATCGCTGAAGCCAAAATAAAAAAGCCGCCCAACATGGGGCGGCTTTTGTTTTTTGGGGGCCATCAGAGCTTGCCGCTGATCTTCAGAGCAAAGGCATATTCAAGTGCCGTTTCCTTCAGGCGATCAAAGCGCCCGGACGCGCCCGCATGACCGCTGTCCATATTGATCTTCAGCAGCAGCAAATTGTCGTCCTGTCGCTTTTCGCGCAGCTTGGCGACCCATTTTGCAGGCTCCCAATAGGTTACCCGAGGATCGGTCAATCCACCAACAGCCAGGATGGCCGGATAGGACTGTTCCCTGACCTGGTCATAGGGGCTGTAGGCTGCGATCGTGCGGTAGTCTTCTTCCGAAGCGATGGGATTGCCCCATTCTGGCCATTCTGGCGGAGTGAGGGGCAGCGTGTCATCGAGCATCGTGTTGAGCACATCGACGAACGGCACCAAAGCCAGAATGCCAGAGAAAAGATCCGGTGCCATATTGGCAACCGCCCCCATCAGCATACCGCCAGCCGATCCGCCTTCAGCC